>JBOFUV010000072.1:0-24529 GCA_051652765.1 Microcoleaceae cyanobacterium
AGACTAGCCAGCTTCTCGATGGTGGTGTCGGCACGAATGCCCTCGTCTTTTTCGATCAGATGCACTCCTTGCTTGCCGCTGACCTCAATCGGGACGATTTCCTTATGCAACCAGCCCTGCTGCGTTGCCTCGGTTGCCCGCTCTTGAGAATACAGGGCGACCTCATCCAGTTCACTGCGGGAGACACCATAGGCTGCTGCCAATCGTTCGGCCTGATCTCCCATCTTTTCAGATGTTGTTGGATCGCAAAGCCCATCAGAGACCAAGAGATCAATGAGCGGCTCAGATCCATTGAGCAGTAATTTGCACCCCCATCTGACCCGATGTGAGAGCATCAAACCGGTTTGGGACATGGATTCTGTCCCTCCTGCCAGGACAATATCAGCTTCTCCTGCTGCGATCGCCATTGATCCATTCATCACACTCATCATGCCAGATGAACATACCATATCCACTGCATAGCCATTTGTGGTCTCGGGAATACCGGCTTTGAACGCAGCTTGACGCGGTAATAACTGACCGTGGCCAGCGCGGAGGACATTGCCAAAGACATACAAATCCACCAATTCTCCAGATATCCCTGCCCGTTCCAATGCACTCCGCATCACAGTTGCCCCCAATTCGACGGGGGAAACCTCTGCAAGCACTCCGCCAAAGCGACCCAAAGGAGTCCGCACTGCTGAAACAATGTAGGCTGACTGCATACTTTCACTCCTCTTGTATAGATTTGATGGAATTTACCTCTGTCCCGCATTTGAAGGACATTCCAACTCAGTCAACCAAAGTTCTAATCAAATTTATGTTCAGGGTGTTCAGATAGAGGAAAAGTTACTAGCTATTTCCCAATCTGGCTGCTAAAAATTCTTTTGCCTGTTTCTTCCCGTCTTCGATCAGATGATTGATGAATTTGGGGCTGCGGTCAAGCTTACTCTCATAGTTGAGGGAATTTTGTACGTCACTAGACATTTCAATGAATGGAATATAGTAAGGCTTGTCGTCTAAATCGACAAAAGATCTGGGGATTTTGATCGGCTCGCGAATCCCAATTGACTCTAGAAACTCCTCTTTATAAGCGCCTCCCAACAGCAAGTCGTTGAGTCGCTCCACCGATCGGAGGCTCTGAAATAAGGAAACATTTCCTTCCAATTCATTACGACGATCTAAAATATCGTCTGGCTGCACCGGGATCGAATCTCGGTGGGTTGGATTCAACTTAATCACCCAAATTTCCTGGGGAATATTGGCCGCCCCAACATTTGCAGGATCGATCAATTCAGTAATTGGGGGGTTGTCAGAAAATATGCCATCCCAGTAAGCGTCATTGCCAATTTCAACTGCCGGAAAAATATTAGGAATCGCACAAGAAGCCAAAATATGTTCGACTTTGATGGGTTCGCGAGATGAGTTGAACATCCACAGTTTTCCAGAGAGAATATTGACCGCACCCATTAGTAGAATCGGGGCCTCTTGCTTGACCTCCGAGCAAGCTATCTCTTTGAAGTCAATATGAGCTTCTAACAATTCTTGAAAGTTGGTAAATCGATCGCGTAAACCCATGGTTGCCAAAGACATCCAACCCTTCAGAGCTTTGGATGCCGGACTGACGACAAACTGGGGCAGAAGTCCTTTACCAGTTAACTCTAACGTTGAAATGACAAAGCTATTAAAAAAAATCTCTTGGGAGGTTTGGGCCGTATTATCTTTCCAGAATGCGGTTAATCGCCCAACTGGATCTTCCCCTCTCTTCAAGGCATACCAAACCAAAGCTGCACCCAGTGCTCCACCGGATGTGCCGCTGAGGCTCACAATCTCATATCTGTCTTGAATGTTGTTTTCGAATAGGGCTTGAAGTGCCCCCGCTGTAAAGGCAGCGTGACTGCCTCCCCCTTGACAGGCTATTGCAATCTTTGTCCTCATGGAAATTCCTCAATAAAGTCAATGTTCAAGTACGTGTAAATTCGGGCCAAAACCACAGTTTCGCTGCAACACTATAACGGAGGAACTTTCCAGTACAAATCCGTATCAGAACTTGACTTAGTTCGGCGCAAAGCCGTAGCCATATCTTAGAAGAAATGCAAATACCAGCTTAGGCATTCAAGCGAACAGTATAAAGCATAAAAATCAGAAAATCATAGAAATTTTGGTCAAGTCAAATAAATTACTAGCACTCTTTTTTGAGTGCTGAGAGTATAGCGCTTGACAGCAAAATTTCACAAGTTACAGTGCTGTCCCTAACAGTATGGAACAATACAGTGAGGAAGAAATATTAGAACGATATTCATAAGACCTGAGAAAACAAGTGACTAACGTCAACGAGAATGGAGATGGCCCAATAGGCCAGATGGCACAGCGGTTTTAAGTCGGTAAAAACACGGGATAATTATTAGATAAAGCAAAATTAAAGATGTAGGAAGTTCAGAGCAACATCTGTACCTGTCTGACTGATTGCAAGAGATCAAAACATGTTCTGGTTGGAGATTCATATCAGTTGGTGTACTGTTGAGGCATTACTTCCACTGGCTATAGTTTCGGGATAGGAATGACAAATGGAAGAAAAACCAGATTTCTCGGTAGGAAACGCTGATCAATTCCCAAAAACCTGGGCTGAGGTCGGCACTCAGATGTTAAAAAACTGGTTTGATCTGATGGAGGTCACCGTTGGCAATCCTCCTGCAAAGGGAAAACCAGAACCAGAGTCTATCCCCCAACCTGTTGTGGACTATCAGCAACTGCAGTTCCATTTGCTCAAACTTGCATTTGATACCTGGCAGGAGATGCTGCCAGGTATCGAATCTGGAGAGGACGGGCAAAACTCTCTCAACTATTACAGACAGAAACTGCGGGATCACACTCAGAAGTTCTCGGCAGGAACGCTTAAAAGTTGCCTGGAGCCAACTGCACTGTGGCAAACCTATCTCAAAGAGATGCAGGCACTGAATCAACTGTGGGTTACTGCCCTGGGTGTATCAATCGATCCGACGAATCCAACATCAGCAACCCGCATCAGCAAATCCTGGATCGAGCTGAATAGCTCTTACTGGAACCTGGCATTTGAGAAAATTCCAGGCAATCTGGCACAGATGCCTCTATTAGGGCCCAACCGTGACCTGAGCCATAAACTCATGCAAGCGTCCGATGCCTGGGCAAAACTCTACCCAGCAAGCATGGACTATCAGATGGTGCTGGCAAAGATTCAAATCCAATCTTTTGAGGAACTATTGCCAGAGCTAATCTCGTTGGCCAAAACCGGCGAAACGGTGAAAAACTGGCAGCAGTTTCAGCAACTTTGGGGTCGCATTGTGGATAAGGTCTTTGAGCAGGCGTTTTGTCTAGAAGAGAATCTCAAGGTTAGAGGGAAGTTCCTGAACGCCATCAACCACTACAAACTCTGTCAACAGGAACTAACGGAAATCTGGATGAAGAGTATGAACCTACCTACCCGCAGCGAAATAGACGAAGTTCATCAAAGCATCTATGAACTGCGAAAACAGGTGAAGCATCTGAAAAAGAACCTGACCCAATTGGAAGCCCAAGCCCAAACGACTCCACAAAAAACTGACGAGCTAGGAAAAGATCATGTTGCCCTTTCAGATCATGCAGAACTTTCAGGATACAGTCAAAGCCCACCCTGCGATCGCCAAAAAAATGGTCAGAGGGATGGAGCATTTGAGCAACCTGCGAGAGGACAATATTGAAATTGGTGTTTCTCCCAAAGTAGCAGTCTATCGCGAAGATAAGGTCATTCTTTATCGCTTTCAACCCAAGGTTGACCATCCTTTAAAGATTCCAGTTCTGATTGTCTATGCTTTGATCAATCGTCCCTTCATGGTTGATCTCCAAGCCGAGCGATCACTGGTAGCCAATTTACTCAACCTCGGACTGGATATTTACTTGATTGATTGGGGCTATCCAACCCGAGCCGATCGCTGGCTCACCCTGGATGATTACATCAATGGCTACATCGATAACTGTGTTGACTTCATCCGACACCATCACAGTCTAGAGAAAATTAATCTGCTAGGAATTTGTCAGGGGGGCACATTTAGCCTGTGCTACAGCGCCATCTATCCCGAAAAAGTGAAAAACCTGATTACGATGGTGACTCCGGTCGATTTTCAGCTCTCCCACGCCCTTTTGAATATGCAAGGAGGCTGCACCTTGGGGACAGAGGCCATCAATATTGATCTGATGGTGGATGCCTTAGGCAACATCCCCGGTGACTATCTCAATGCCGAGTTTTTGATGTTAAAGCCTTGGCAATTGGGCGTTCAGAAATATCTGGATTTTCCAGACATCATGGATGACGAAGACAAGTTAATGAACTTTCTGAGAATGGAGAAATGGATTTTCGATAGTCCAGATCAAGCGGGTGAAACCTATCGCCAATTTCTCAAGGACTTCTATCAACAAAATAAGCTAATTAAGGGGGAAGTGAGGATTGGAGATCACTCAGTCAACCTAGACAAAGTTTCCATGCCTACCCTAAACGTATATGCAGAAAAGGATCACCTGGTTACCCCAGCCTCATCTTTAGCCCTAGGGCAATACATCGGCACAAAAGACTACACAGTAAAATCGTTTCCAGTTGGGCATGTCGGCATGTATGTCAGTAGTAAAGTCCAACAACATCTTCCCCCTGTGATCGCTGAGTGGCTGAGAGCAAGAGCTGAAGGCCAATAATTAAAACTAACTAATTAATTGCTTTTAGTCTGCTCTGCCATTTTCTGTGTCGTTTGAAAATAGTTTTCCCAAAATTGCTTCTGGGTTTCGACTGCTAAATTTGCCGATACTCTTTGAGCATCGAGGACTGAACTAATCAGTTCTTGTTGAAAACTAAGCATTTTCTCAAAGCTTTCAGAAAGATTTATCTGAATTGCTTTATCAGAAAAGCTTTGCATCCAAGAGTCAACCAGCTTCTTTTGTGAATCTATCAACTGCTTCTGAGACTCGTCCCAGAGTTGCGTTGCTCTTTGCTGGGACTCATTAAATTGATTTTGAGCATTCTTGAAAGATTCGGTAGCACTACTCATTGAAGAATTTCCTCCAATACGATTGGTGTTTTTAAGACGAGTACGCTTTTGTAATCACAGCTTAGTATTGCACACATTCCCCATGTCAACATTCCAATCTTGACAATACTCCGGACAGGTTTAATGACCGACGACAGAATAGGGCTTTTAGCTCTATTCTATCGAGAACTGACCGACGAGAAAGCAAGGATTGCAGCCTTATCTCAAAAAGTACCTGAACTTCTGAACTATTGTCTTGAACGAGCTTAGAACCCATCGCTTTTGATGGCGGGACATGTAAAATAAGCAGATGGCTAACGTGTTCATCAGCAATTCAGCCATATCAACGCCTACCGCTAAGACTAAAATAAAAAACAGATTTGAACTATACCCTTTCACGAGGAGGCATGATGCCTATTCCCTGCCACAGTTATCTAGCGACTGCCATTAACGCCAATGAGGCTCCCTGTGTTTCGCTCTACATGCCCACCCACCGGAGCCATCCGGACAACGTCCAAGATCCAATCCGGTTTAAGAACCTGGTAAAGCAGGTTGAAGAGTCGCTCAACCAAGCTTATGCGTTAGGCGATGTCCAGGCTCTGCTTGAGCCACTGCACCAGTTGCAGGACGACGACACGTTCTGGAACCATACCCTAGATGGGCTGGCAATCCTCACCTCTTCAGCCCGATTCGACCTATTCAAGATTTGTCGAACAGTGCCTGAGTTGTCTGTAGTGGCAGACACGTTTCATCTCAAACCGCTCCTGCGATATGTCCAGTCGGCGGATCAGTTCCACGTATTAGCGGTGGCTGAGGACAAACTGGCCCTGTTTGAAGGGAATCGGTATGCTCTAGGCTCCATCTCTGTTCCCACGATTTCGGGGACTGCCCGAACCCCCGCCCCGTCAGATCCAACCGCTGAGGTTGTAGGCGGCAGGGGGATCGAAGGGTACTTCCGAGCAATTGATCAGGCGATCACCGAGGAAATCTCGAAGCTGTCTGAAATCCCAGTGGTGCTGGCTGCTCTGCCAGAGAATATTGGCCAGTTCCGGGCGATCGCCAAGAATCCATACCTGCTCCCAGACAGCATCGTCGGCGATCCGTTTGCCTTCGATACCCATGAACTGCAAGTTCGAGCCTGGGCTATTGTGGAGCCGCACTATCTGTCTCGACTAGCAAAGCTGAGTGAAGATTTTGGCATGGCGGTTAGCCGTCAACAGGGCACAGGCGATCTGTCCGATGCGGCACAGGCTGCGATCGCTGGGCGTATTGGCACGTTGCTGATCGATGCCGACCAGATTCAGCCTGGGACAATTGATCCAGTTACCGGCGGGATCAAGACCCAGAACCTCGACGATCCGACAGTTGACGACAAACTTGACGACCTAGCTGAACTCGTGCTGAAAACTGGCGGCGAGGTAGTGATCGTTCCAACTGAGCGGATGCCCACGGAAACGGGTTTGGCTGCAATCTTCCGCTATTGATCTCAGGCCCGATGTCCGTCGTCCGTTCATTTTTTTAAAAGCCTCGCAGAGCTGGGCTTTTAAAAAAAATTATAGGAAACTTTACGGGTTGGAAATTTTACGGGTTGGAGCTTAACAGCGTCGATAGCTGTAGCGGTTACATTCAGGGAATTTCTCTAGTGCGCGCATTGAAATCTCAAAGAATCATTCTGACTCTAATTGCTATGGCTACAGCGCCATGAAAGAGACAATTGGGAATTTATGAGCCAAGGATAAACACAGCGAACATCCCAATCACCCCGGCAACGACTAGGAGAATACCGATCACAGGTAATAACCGGCGAAGTACAATTCCCTCTTCTCCTGCTAATCCCACGGTTGCGACTGCCGCTACAATATTGGACACTGCAATCATGTTTCCGTATGCAGAGCCTGTAAGCTGCAATGCCAGAATCCAGGATGGCAATACACCAATTTGTTCAGCAACCCCAAACTGGAATAAACCAAACATCATGTTGCTGACCGTTGCACTTCCGGCCACAAAACAGCCTATCGTACCAATGACAGGAGCAAAGAAAGGCCACACTGCTCCCGCCAGACTCGAAGCCCCATCTGCCAATGTCAAGGGCATACTTTGCAGTCCTGCGTCGTTCACACCAGAGTTCATAAAGATCTTTGCCAATGGCACGGAGGCTCCGATTGCCAACGCTGTTGATACAATTGATGTCGTAGCTCCGGCGATCGCCCGTCTCACCTGCCCCGACTTCATCCGATAGAGAAGACAGGTGATGACCACTACAAGAATAAAAATGCTTCCAGGCAGAAATAGCGGCTGGGTTGAAATGCTAACCGATGTCCCAAAAATATTTAAAAAGTCAATTCGAGCGGATTGTAACCATTCGCGAAAGGGTAGGAAACGGAGCCGGGAAAGGATCAGAAACACACTTAACAGAACGTAGGGTGCCCAGGCATACAGCGCTGTCATGTTAAAAGGTCTCTGAGACACCGAGGGAGTACTTGCTCCCGCCCAAGAAGAAGGCCACTCCCGTTGATCTGGGAAGTCCCATTGCTCCCTTGGGACTAAAAACCCGCGCTTGGCAGCAGGAACCACAATCGCCAGACCCAGCAAACCCCCCAACAGGGTTGGGAACTCTGGGCCAATCAGGACTGCGGTAAGGGTGTAAGGAATGACAAATGCAAGTCCAGCAAATAGAGCAAACTTAGCCGCCAACAAACCATCTTTCCAGGATCGACGCTGACCAAAATAAGCAGTTATGGTCATGATCAACAACAAAGGCATAAAAATCCCGATTAAGCCCTGGATTAAACCTGTCTTTGCCCCAATATCAGCCAGGTAATCCGAGAGGGTTAAACCCAAGCGAGCTAGTTCCTGCTCAACCGCAGCGTTATCTTCCAAACCGCTTTCCAAACCAATCAGAATGGGAACCCCCACTCCACCAAAAGCAGAGGCCGTGGATTGAATGATCAGCATCGCAATCACAGCAGCCATCGCTGGAAATCCAATTGTAACCAGCAGCGGCACACAAATCACAGCAGGTGTCCCGAAACCAGAAGCCCCTTCGATAAAACTGCCAAATAACCAGGCAATGATAATCACTTGAACCCGGCGATCCTGAGAGATATTCAGTAATCCCTGGCGAATCTTGCCAATCGCACCAGACTCTTGAAGGATATTGAGCAGCAAGATCGCACCAAACACAATGTAGAGAATCTCAAGGGTAACGATCAGTCCCTCAACTGTAGACGCAGCCACATGAACAAAGGGCATTTTCCAGACCAGCAATGCAATCAGCACAGTCACCCCGTAGGCAGCAGACATGGCCTGAGTTGCCGAAAGATTGACAACGACCAGAAGCAAAAATGCAACGATGATCGGTGCAAATGCTAGAAGCGAGTAGAAAGCTAGTTGCATAGAACGTTTAGAGATTTATCTAAATTCAAAGTTATATCCCTGTTACACGACCAGTTGATCTAGGTCTCCTTGCGGCCTTGCAATGCTCCATTCAAGTCAGCGCGGCCCTCAATGTGAATGGAATAACTAAAATCGTGCAATCACGATCAACAGCCTAGAAACTTCTATATCGTACTCTTGGTAATATCAACTTTGTGATGACAACTAAATATTTAGCTTCAAAAGATCGGCAAGCATATAATCCGTTGGTCAACCAAATACTTAACAATAATAAATTCTGAAGCCAAGTGCAAAGGGGTCTCACTTTCATTGGTCTTGGCATTGACATTTGCCCCATTTTTGACCAAGAATTTAACTATCTCTAGCTTTGAAACGTCTAATCTCGGGTTGTGACTTGCACTTTGCGATCGCTCCTAATCCCTAATTCGGTCAAATGCGACCTTCATCAACCAGAGGAAACTCTACTTTTGATTAAGTTGCACGTTAATCTACATAATCAAACAACACGGTATTCATGTAGTAATCCGCCCATTCAGAACCGAAGGCTTTTTCCAAAACCCGACGGGTTTTGTCATTGCGCTGTTGTTGAATACAATAATGGCGTTGAGCCGCACTGAGTTGTGGCTGCTGTTCCGCAGGAACTGGAGTCTGGGTGCTTGCATAGTGACAGTGAACCTGAAGGTAAGATTCAACAATGTCCAAGAACCGGGTCTCTTCCTGAACTGTTGTGGGTCGAATGAATAAGCAAAATTCAGAGAAAATATCTCCCCAAGCTGGAATTTCTCGGGGCTGTGCAAAGCTGTGAATCGGCAGTCTTGCTAGCTCGGCATGGTAAGCCGGTGGCAAAACTCGCTCAGGATTGGTCGGAGAAAGATCGGCGATCGCCGCACTGATCTGACCCCGTCCTCCAACTAAATCTGTGCCAAAGGTTGGTAGGGCATAATTTGCACGGGGAAACATGACACAGTGCAGAATATCCAGACTATGTCCGACCTTGGCTAGCTCCAAGTGCATCTTGCGAAATTGAGGCGTTTGATAGCACTTGTTCTCAATGGTTAACTTCTCTCCCTCCAAGCGGCCCTCCACATATCCCAACTCCGCCGGAAAATCGTAAGGTTCTAAGTCAAAATGACGGCTCCAAGTTGCCTCAATCCGATTAGCAAGTTGACGAATCAAGGGATGTTGTTGCTCTCTTAGAGATGAAATTGAGCTGTTTAGCATTAAAGAGTGCGCGAGTGATGGGTCAAAACTGGAATTGAACTATAGTAATGATAGTAACGATAAGAAGTTCTAGATCCTATCTTGAACTAAGCATATCACTAGGCTAGAGCTAGAGAGGAGGGCTAATGTTTGGTTTAGGATGGCCAGAGGCGGGTATAATTCTAGTCGTCGCGTTGTTGATCTTCGGCCCCAAAAAAGTCCCCGAACTGGGTAAGACTCTGGGTCAAGCACTGAGAGGATTTCGAGATGAATTGAAAGGTTCAGCCTCAAAGTCAGGGTCAGACACTCAAGACTAGTCAGGCTTTGATCGGTTCAGGATCTTTGCGTAGAAATCTTTGCAGAATAAAATCTTCGCACACAAATCTTTGCATAAAATCTTTGTATAACTTTGCATAAGGTCTCAGCGGACATTTAAAGCGGACATTTAAAGCGGATATTTAAAAATGCTCGTTGTTGGCAACAAAACAATTTCGATTTCCCAAAATTCTGCTTAAAATGCCGGAAGCTTTGACGCGGGTTCTGATTCGTTCAAGGTTTACTAACATTAATTTTGGGGGTGACCGCTGAACGACAATTCGACTCAGATCTTACCCAAGCTCCGGGCAAGCTGCTAAGGTATTAACTTGAGATCTGGTAACTTGCTGTTCACTCCTGTAACGATTCTATGGTTTGTTTTCTCCTTGAAGTTGGTACCGAAGAACTTCCCGCTCCCTTTGTTGAAAGCGCGATTCAGCAATTGCAAGGACTAATCCCAGCCGCCTTGGAGGAGCAATTTCTTACCTACAGTTCTCTCCAAGTTTACGGTACTCCTCGGCGATTGGCTGTTGTGATCGAGGGACTTCCCGAGCAGCAACCGGATCGGGAAGAGGAACTGAAAGGCCCCCCCGCATCCACTGCTTTCAAAGATGGCAAACCCACAAAAGCCGTAGAGGGATTTGCCAAAAAACAGGGCGTTGACCTGAAGGATCTAGAAGTTCGTCCGACAGATAAGGGCGACTTTGTCTTTGTGCTGAAGAAAATTGCAGGCCGTCCCACCTCAGAACTGCTGACTGAACTGATTCCCCAGTGGATTACCCAGCTAGAAGGCAAACGATTCATGCGTTGGGGAGATGGGGATTTGCGGTTTCCTCGCCCCATTCGTTGGCTGGTGGTGTTGTTAGACAACCAAGTTTTGCCCGTAACGTTGGTGAGTGGCTCCGATCAGATTAAGAGCGATCGCCAGTCTCAAGCCCACCGCGTTTTACATCCCGAACCGATCACCGTATCAACTGCACAAGAGTATGTGACCGCTTTACGAAAAGCCTTTGTAGAGGTTAATCCTGAGGCCCGAAGGACAAGAATTGAGCAGGGGATTCAATCCGCTGCAAAAACTGTTGGAGGAACCCCAGAGATTCCTGCTGATTTACTCAATGAAGTGGTCAATTTGGTGGAATGGCCGACGGCAGTCGTGGGAAAGTTTGATGAATCCTTTCTGAATCTTCCCACCGAAGTGATTACTACAGTCATGGTGACTCACCAACGCTATTTTCCAATCTCAGAACGAGATACCAAATCAACTTTAAAGCCCTATTTTGTCACGATTTCTAATGGTGATCCCGCTAAATCAGACGGGATTGCGGCAGGCAATGGTCGGGTGATTCGAGCCCGGTTGGCAGATGGGCAATTTTTTTATCATTCAGACTTGAAGCAACCCTTAGAACGTTACTTGCCCCAGTTGGAAACGGTTACCTTTCAAGAAAATTTGGGCACGGTTCGAGATAAGGTCAACCGCATTTGTCAGGCTGCCAACTTAATCTTAGAACAGTTAAAGATTGCCGATCCAGAACGCAGTCAAATTCAACGGGCGGCCCTGCTCTGTAAGACGGATTTGGTGACTCAAATGGTGTATGAATTTCCTGAGTTGCAGGGCGTTATGGGAGAAAAATATGCTCGGGCGGGGGGTGAACCGGAAGCCGTTGCCACGGCAATTTTTGAACATTACTTACCCAGGGATGCGAGCGATGGTTTACCCAAAACCTTAGTCGGTCAAGTTGTGGGATTGGCAGATCGATTAGACACCTTGGTGAGTATTTTCGGGTTGGGAATGATTCCCTCTGGCTCCTCCGATCCCTTTGCTTTACGGCGAGCTGCGAATGCTGTTCTAAACATTACTTGGATGGCAGATCTGCCCTTGAATTTGCATGAACTTTTGGGGCAACTGGCGACAGAATTTATCCAATCCCATGAACAGTCCTTGCCCGATTTAATCCCTCAACTTTATGATTTTTTCCTCCAACGGATTCGGACGTTACTCCAAGATGAAAACGGGATTAATTATGACTTGGTCAATGCAGTGTTGGGAGAGAATGATCCCGAGTATACGGAGCGGGCATTAAAAGATTTACTTGATGTGCGCGATCGCGCCCTGTTCCTACAATTCATTCGTCAAGATGGCACCCTGGAAAAAATTTACGAAACCATCAACCGTTCTACGCGGCTAGCCAAACAGGGGGATTTGGAGACCACTCAACTCAGTCCGAAAGCCGTGGTTCAGCCTAAATTGTTTGAAAAATCCTCAGAACAGGGTTTCTATGATGCCTTGCTCCAACTCCTGCCCAAAACTCAAACCGCTCAGTCCACTCGCAACTATCGCCAGTTCGTGGAGGGTTTTGTAGAAATTGCCCCCACGGTGAGTCGGTTTTTTGATGGGCCAGAGAGTGTGCTGGTGATGGATAATAACCCTGAGATCAAACGTAATCGGCTCAATCTGTTGGGATTGCTGAGGAATCATGGCCGGGTGTTGGCGGATTTTGGAGCAATCGTTCGGTAAGGGTTCAGCAACAGGATACAATCAGGGTTGATTTTCCTCAATCACCCGTTAACGTTTTATGCCCAAGGCCCATGTGATCGGTTTAGGACGATCTGGAAATGCTGCTGCACGAGTGTTAAACTCCCAAGGCTGGGAAGTTGTCGTCAGCGATCGCAATACTTCAGTAACCCTCGAACCGCAGAAGCAATCCCTAACTCAGGAAGGGGTGACCGTTCACTTGGGGGAGAACTTTGAACCCGATGCCTCTTTGGACTTAGTCGTTGCCAGCCCAGGAGTGCCCTGGGACATTGCCCCGCTGCAAAAGGCCCGTACCCTAGGGATTGAAACTATTGGGGAAATGGAACTGGCGTGGCGCAACTTGAACGCAGTACCCTGGGTTGGGATCACCGGAACCAACGGCAAAACCACAACAACTGCTTTAATTGCAGCCATATTTGAAGCTGCCGGACTCCACGCTCCGGCCTGTGGCAACATTGGCTATGCGGCCTGTGAATTGGCCCTCGAACAATGCAGCGCCTCTAAATCTCTGGATTGGGCGATCGCTGAAATTAGCAGCTACCAGATTGAGTCTGCTTCTACCTTGGCCCCCCGCATTGGGGTTTGGACAACGTTTACCCCCGATCATCTCAGCCGTCACTATACCCTAGATAATTACTACGCTATCAAAGCTAAGCTCCTAAACCAGTCTGAACTTCAAGTGATCAACGGGGATGATCCCTACCTGCGAGAACACACTGTTCAGCAATGGCCCGAGGGTTGCTGGACAAGCGTGACCGGGAGAGCCAATTTGCTGGGGTCTCCGGAGCTAGGGGTTTACCTGGAGAACGGTTGGGTGATGCAAAACGGCGAAGCCATTGTTGAAGCCAACACTCTCTCCATGGTCGGCAGTCACAATCAACAAAATCTCTTGATGGCTGTCGCCGCCGCTCGGTTGGCGGGAATTGATCGGGCGGCAATCTCCCAGGCGATCGCGACTTTCCCCGGTGTTCCCCATCGGCTTGAATCCATTTGCACCTGGCAAGGCATTCACTGGATCAATGACAGCAAAGCCACCAACTATGATGCTGCCGAGGTGGGGTTGAAAGCGGTTCAGGCTCCTGTGATTCTGATTGCCGGAGGAGAAGCCAAAGCCGGGAATGATACCCAGTGGGTTCGTCAAATTCAGGAAAAAACAGCCATGGTTTTGCTAATTGGGGATGCTGCCCAGACCTTTGCTCAACGGTTACAACAGGTAAATTACTCAACCTTTGAAATTGTAGAAACCCTGGAACGTGCGGTTGCCCGAGCCCAAGAGTTGGCCCTGCAGTTGCAGGTTAGTGTTGTACTGCTCTCCCCAGCTTGCGCCAGTTTTGACCAATTTAATAGCTTTGAAGATCGGGGCGATCGCTTTCGCCAATTATGTCTGGAGCTGCTGAGCTAAAATTCATCCTTGCTCTTCTAACTTCCAGCAAAACAGGATTTCGTGAAGTTCTCAAATTCCTCTAGATGCTCCAGAGGATTCCAGTTGGATCGTTAAAGAATTGAGGTTAGAATGAACCAAGACCATCTCTGAACTCTGATTTTTCGATACGTTCCTACTTCAGTGAAATGACTGATGGGTCTGGATGAATTGGGTGCTAAAAATAACAGTTGAAGTTGACCAGATACCCTTAAGATTGATCTGTTTAATTCTTCATCTACTAGGGTAGTAAAACTCAACAGATCTAGGGAGACTTTTAGTTAATTGGATCACCTTGATGAATCTATGAATATTGGTTTTCCAGTGGTTCTGGATGCCTCTGAGAATAAAGACTCAGTAATTCTGTTGGAAAGTTTATCTGAAAGTTTATCTGAAAAGTTTCAACCCTTTTTCTAGGGGTTTGAATCCAACAAACTGCTCCGTTTATCCCTCGTTTTCTAGTTCAGGCCCACCTATTTCACTATGAAAAAACTACTGGCACGTTTGGATCTTTCCTATATCTACGCCTTCGTTGGAGAAGCCACTTTAGCTCTAACTTTGGCGTTTTTTATTGTTCTAGCTCGTGAACTTGGGCCGGAACAGTACGGGGTTTTTGCTGCTGCTGTTGCCCTAGCTGCGATTCTTTCCCTGTTTATTCAGTTTGGGATACCGCCCCTGATCAACCGTGAAGTTGCCGCCCACCCTGAAGCAGGGCAACGCATGACGGTTAAAGCGCTCTTGGTTGAAGCCCTCAGTTCTTGCGGGGTGTTTCTGATCCTCCTACCCCTGGTTTGGGTTCTCGGCTATCGAGGCGAGAGTATTCTAATCTGTTACCTGGCCGTGCTGGCAGAGGTGTGGCGAGCAATGATTATGACCCTCCGTAATGTTGCCAAGGGGGTGGGATGGTTCAGGGCTGAGAGTGTGGCAGTCACCGTTGAACGGGCAACAACCATTGTGATTTCCTGTTGGGTTTTATTTCAGACCCAAAACTTGGTTCTGGTTATGGCAACGACAATGCTAGTCAGAGGACTGAATGCCTTGGGGTTATTTTATTACCTCAATCGTAGACTGAATCTCTGGTCTGAGATTAGCTGGAAAGGGTTGTGGGAAATTGTGCAAAAATCCTATCCTTTTGCCATGGCTGGAGTTTTGTGGATTATTTATTACCAAGTTGATGTGGTCATGCTTGGGGTGCTGTCTTCAAAGGCAGAAACTGGATTCTATAGTGCCTCTTACCGAATTCTCGAAATTTTTTCAGCCCTGCCCCGCGTCATTTTTTATGTGATTTACACCCGATTTTCTAAATATCATGTCAAAGACCCTAATAAGTTGCCAGAGCAAATTTACAAAGGCACTCGTTTACTGCTAGGAGTTGTGATGCCAACACTCTTAATTGCTGGCTTTTTTCAAGAAACTCTTGTGAAGGGTCTCTATGGAGCTGAATTCTCTCGGTCTGTGGCATCTTTGTCTATCCTCTTACCCAGTTTAAGTATTAAGATGATCGGAGGTCTGGCCAATCATCTTTGCCAAGCAACGGAGCACGAGAAGAAACTGCCGCCTCTTTTACTAGGGGCTGCTCTGACAAACGTTGGGATTAATTTCTTACTGATTCCTCGTTTAGGCTCTCCTGGAGCAGCTCTAGCCACTTTTATCAGTGAATGTATCTTAACAACACTGACCTTAATCTTGATCAGAAAGATTGGCTACAAACAGATTGGGATTCGCTTGGGTTGGCTGACAATTTTTAGTCTAGTGGTTACCGGAACTCCTTCTTTGCTAATCTTCACCCCCCTCCCTCTTGGGGTTGGGATCGCCCTAATCCTTGGCGGGTGTGCTGCGATTTTCGCCCTAATGCGTCCCAATCAGTTTATGCGATTAGACTCACCACAGGTCACTGTTAATTAAGGGCTAGTTTCAAACTTTGATCAGGAAAACTATTCAGTCTGCTAGCGATCGCGCTCACCTGTAAGTCAATCTCGGCTGGGAGCATGGTCAACCGTTTTATATTCAATTTATATAAATTTGTTTATAAATTTGTTATGTAAATTTGTATAAAATTGAGAACATATGCAGCGGTTTTTGAATTAGTAATATCAAATCCGGCTGATTGCTGGTGATCAGGGAAGTGTGGAGGCGATCGCGAAGCGTTGCGCTAATATCAGCCGCCACAAAGGAGGCCAGACCCCTTCACCCCTTTTTTCTACGGTTATTCAAACGGATTTGATATGAGATTTAAGACCGATAAACTGAATTTAAACTTTAGCTCTTACGCTCAGAATAATCGTGGCAGTTAACAAGAGTGAGTTCAGGGTTGGCTAAAACCCCTGTTCCGTCTGACTCCTGTATGGCTTGACCCTCCCTTTCTTGTCTAAGTAAAAGCTACTCAAGAGGTTCATACTCCCTAAATTGATTGGTTGTTGAGTGATATCTGAGGTGACAAAGTATAAGAATTTTGGGTGGTTTTTGGGTGGAAATCTTATACTTTATTGAGTTTTACTCATCTGAAACCTTTGTGTAGCAGTTGGTATAGGCTGTTTCAACAAACCCCCAGTAGCTTTTAACAGATTTCCTGACCTAGACTTGTATTACTCAAGTTCTAGATTGTTCCTCTTCATCAACCACCGTGGATCTATGAAAAAAGTTTTGTTTCTATGCACAGACAACTACCACCATAGCCGATTCTCTGAATATCTATTCAATGGTTGGGCAATTCAGCAAGGGCTGAATTGGCGAGCAGAGTCTCGCGGTTTAGCTGTTGACCGCCTCAGCAATAGTATTGGAGTCATCGCACCAAAAGTAGTTACAGGCTTGATAAACCGAGGAATCACACTCCATGATTACATTCGACAGCCGTTACAAGTGTTTGAAGTTGATTTCAAAGCTGCGAATCGGGTGATTGCAGTTGAGGAAACCACTCACCGTTCTCTGATGGCTACACGACATCCTGGGTGGGTCAACTCAATTGAATATTGGAATGTTGACGATCCAGACGAGGATGCAATCGAGTCTTCCCTAGACCAACTAGAGCAACAGATTCAACACCTGCTAGCTGAATTAAAAACAGCTCAACTCTCAGAACTGCCCACCGAAACTCAAGCATTGATGTTCATGGATTAACATCTAGGAATCTGATTTGAAGTGTTAACGTGAAGTGGGCATCTTGACCACTCTAGTCTCCCTTTTCAAGGGGGATCATTCTGTACCGGATCTCAACGAAACAGGCTGTAATATTCAACTCCGTTGATGTGCATCCTGTAAACGTTTTTTGAAAGCCGAGCAGCGCTTGGCTTTCAAAAAAGTAAAATACGAGTAATCAACCGGATTCGATATCAGTATTAACTCAGCAGCATGTCTCAGGAAGAATTTAGTTCAAGAAATGCTCCTCCCAGTAACCGACAGTTGATTACTCTGCTGGGGATTTTTGTGGCATTGATCATTGGATTAATTGCCCTATCCCTGCTGTTGGTCGATGTTTTTATTAGTAAACTTCCGACCCAAGTTGAACAGCAACTTGGACGTTTAGTCGTTCCGGTCTATGAACAATTGGCTCAACCCTCAAGCACTCAAACAACTCTGAATCAACTGTTAGACCAGTTAGAAGCTCATTTACCTATAGACTTAGGCAACAATCGAGAGTATCAGATTTTTTACATTCCAGAGGAAACGGTAAATGCGATCGCAATTCCAGGCGATCGCATCTTAATCTTCAAGGGTTTACTGACGAAGGTTGAGTCGGAAAATGAGTTAATGATGATTCTCGGCCATGAACTCGGCCATTTTGCCCATCGCGATCACCTACGAGGGCTAGGGCGAGGGTTAGTTTTACAAGCCGTTCTCTCTACGATATTTCCTAACATGGGTTCCTTGGAGTCCACCGCAGTCGCCCTGTCCAATGCCCGGTTTTCCCGATCTCAGGAACGACAAGCAGATCAGTTCGGCCTGACCTTGCTGAATGCAAACTATGGTCATGTAGCCGGGGCAACGGATTTTTTTGAGCGTCTGAGTCGAGAGCAAAAAATGGACTTGGCGTTTTTCAACACCCATCCCACGTCCAGGAACCGCGTGAACCACTTACAACGGTTGATCCAGCAGCAAAATTATCCCATTGGTTCCCGAGTGCCCTTGCCAGAGTCCTTGCAAACTCCAGCACCTCAATCTACTGATCAATCACGGGAGTAAACCCAAACACCTGACCATAAAATCGGTATTCCTCCACCAATGTTCGTTTAATATTCTCCGCCTTGCGGAACCCGTGTTGCTCCCCCTCAAAGGCAACGTACTTAACGGGTAAACCTTTGGATTTCAAGGCTTCCACCATCATTTCAGTCTGATTGGGGGGCACAACTTGATCTTCTAATCCCTGGAAAAAAATGACTGGGCAAGACAGTTGATCAACTGCATAAATCGGCGATCGCGCCCTGTAAATCTCCTGACACTTCGGATAGGGGCCAACCAATCCATCCAGGTAGCGGGCTTCGAATTTGTGGGTATCCTGGGCTAAGGCAGCTAAGTCACTGACTCCGTAGTAACTGGCCCCAGCTTTAAAGATATCTTTAAAGGTAAGCGCACAGAGGGTTGTGTAGCCTCCGGCACTGCCTCCAGAAATTGCGAGGCGATCGCCATCCACCCAACCCTTGTCCGTCAAGTGTTGGGCTCCATTGGCACAGTCTTCGACATCCACAATCCCCCAATTGTCCTGCAGCCGTTGACGATACTCTCGCCCATATCCCGTGCTGCCGCCATAGTTGACATCTAGCACCGCAAAGCCTCGACTCGTCCAGTATTGAATTTTGAGGTTGAGGGAACTGGAGGTAGCCGCCGTGGGGCCCCCATGACTTTTGACCAACAAAGGAGGCTTTTCACCCTTTGGAGCCTGGTAATCAACATTGGTCGGGGGGTAGAAAAAACCGTAGGCCGTTTTGCCCCCGGAAGTCGGAAATTCAATGGGTTGAGGAACGGAGAGATAACCTAGATCGAATTCCAAGGTACTCGAGCACTTGAGGATCTCTAAATCCCCTGTGGCCAGATCCAACTTTACCGCCGCATTAGATTCCGTGAAAGAACTGCCTAAAAAAAGTACACAGTCCCCAGAAACCTGAACTGAAGCGATGGAACTATACGGAATCGGAATGCCTTGTAACTCAGTGGAAGGAACGTCCAGACTGGCTAAATACCAATTGCCTGCTTCAGTGTAGGTGCAGATGATTCGATCTTTGGAGGCAAACCCGTAGGTAGACATCCCAAACACCCAATGGGGTACGCCGAATTCTGCAGGCATCTCGCACAACGGTTCAGTCTTGCCCAAGACGTAGCGATAGAGATTCCACCAATTGGAGCGATCGCTGACGAAGTATAGTATGCCATCCGGTGACCATTGGGGCTGGAAAATCGACTCTACCAAACCTCCGGCGACTTTTTTGGTTTTACCCAGGGAACCGTCTAGGTTCACTTCGGCGACAAACAGTTCGGTTCCATCCCAGGGCATATTAGGGTGATTCCAACTCAACCAACAGAGTTGACTCCCATCTGGACTCAGTTGAGGAGACGCATAGAAATCCGTACCCGCCGCCAGCACTTGAAAAGTGCCATAGGTTAGATCAATACCAACCAGAGTATTCACAGCCTCCCCTTGACCAGAATGGTCTTCTCGTACACAAATCAACCGTTGCCGCTGAGGATCGACCACAGCATCCGCATACCGAAACGCTCCTGCGGGTGTGATGGGTTCAGGAGTGGCTGCTGTGGTTCCTTGAATAATCTGACGATAGAGGCGTTGGTCAGCAAAATTAGAAAAGTAGACGATCCCTTGATGAACAACATAAGCCCCACCACCATACTCATGCACCCGCGATCGCACGTTGAATCCCGGCGGTGTAATATCCTGTTGCTGACCCTCGGGGGTAAGCTGCACCAAGACATTGCGCCCCTGTTCTGCGGGACGGCCTTCTAGCCAGTAAATGTCCCGGCCATCCCAGGTAAGACTACCCAGTCCAATGGTTCCGGCAACAATCTGATCAGCCGTGATTGGAGATTTCCAAGATCCGTAGGGAGCTATCGTTGGAGGAGTCATGGGGGGGTTCATAGGTCACACTTACTTAAGGGTCGCTCAATTATCAATCAAAGGGCATTTTAGCTCAAGACGGCTATAGTTTTAGAGAGAACGTATCAAGGGAAAAATCCAGTACGGACTGAACGGTTTAGGCTCTTTCAAAACTGCTTAAACGCATCCGTTAAACACCACGACTGCAATCAAAACCATAAGCTTAATGGTTAAACCATCCCATACCTTGAAAAAGAGTCAACGAAAAACAGGCAACGTGAATATGCCATAATGATCCGGCAATCCTTTAATGCATGAGTCCCACCCACGAATGGTTAACAATCCCCAATCTCCCCAAGAGTTAGCTGAATTGTTAACCGAGTTGAATGACCTCCAGTTTGAATTGCCTGACCCTGAAGATGCAGAACTTTCAGATCCTGACTTTGAACAGAAAATAGAGGTTGCCTGGAAAGTATGCGATCGCTTTGACTTGCAAACAGAAATCTGGCGGGGCCGGATCTTACGAGCAGTGCGGGATCGGGAGAAACAAGGGGGAGAAGGCCGAGGAATGGGCTTTCTCAACTGGCTGAAGGAACGGGAAATTAGCAAGAGTCAAGCCTATACCCTGATCGAGCTAGCCAACAGTGCGGATACCTTATTGCAGGAAGGACATCTTCATCCAGAAGCTATTAATAATTTCAGTAAACGAGCCTTTGTTGAAACCGCAAAATCGCCGCCGGAAGTCCAACAGATGGTGGGTGATGCTGCTTGTCAAGGAGATCGAATCACACGCCGCGCAGTTCGCCAACTCACTGATGAATGGACGGCGATCAATTCCGATCTATTGCCTGACGAAATCCGGGAAAAAGCGTCCTCAGGTGCAATGCCGCCTCGATATCTGGCCCCTCTAGTTCGAGAAATGGAGAAACTGCCAAAATCTCATGTCTACGAAATCCAACGGGAAGTGGTTGAAAACCCAGATGTGGATACGGTCAAACAGCTCACCTCAGAAGCCAAAAATCTAGCTCAGTATCTGGACGCTGCGGCTAGAGTCCAAGCCTTAAACCAAGGCTCTGTAGATATGGAAATGGCATTAGAGGAAGCCCTACGAGTGGGTTGTCTCGGCACGGCAGCGGACTTGGTGAAACAAGCAACTCAGCTCGAACAAATAATAGTGAAGCTCTATAGCACCTGGAAACGGGTCGGCAGTCTGGCCGATCGGTTGTACGTTGATACGGGGGCAAGTACGCCAAACCTGCGATCGCTCCTCACTTGTTTGGAGCAGCTCGCAGGTCAAACGATAGAGGTTCAACTTTCAGAAGGACAAAATCGTCGAGTTCGGCTACAAATCTTGTCAGATGAAAATAAAGAAACTCAAGGTTAAATCAATTGGCAAATAACTAGTCAACAATGACTAAACAATTAACAAAACCCAGCAAAACGATTTACTCGTGACAGTTGCAACCTGTGTGACCACAGCCTTTGGAGCCATCAACATGACCACTAGCACAGGCATCAGAACAGTAATATTGACCATCTTTCTGGATTGCTTGTTCTAGAGAAACAATACAAAGACAAGGCTGACAGGCGCATTTCAGTTGAGTAGCAGTAGACATGGTTAGTTTTTCCTATTAATTCATCTTTCTACTTGTAGTTTAACTTCTAAATCGTTTTTTTGACCATAAATATTGGGTTTATTTTGCGGACTAAATTGACAATGATTATCGTTCTTTTATGGATTAATAATGATAATTATTATCGTTTTAGTTAGTAATCTGTTCAGATTCAATCTCTGCTTAAGCTGATAGTTAAAAACTTCCTTTAACAAGGTCTCTTTGAAAGGTCTCTTTGAAAAGTCCCGTTGTCGGCAGCAAAACAATTTAGCTTAGATCACCCAGGAAACTAGGGGAACCGGTCAGTGCTTACAATCACAGCCGCTCACGTTGCAAACAGCCTCTAACAGCAACCTTAAAGCTTAGTACTCTCTAAGAGTTTCTTGATTCTGCGGATTTGTGAGGGAGAAATATTGTATCGGGCAGGGAGCTGAGGCACTGAACCAGAGGTCAATTCGGGATGAGCCAAACCCAGATCAGTCGGTGACATCAAGTATTCTATGTCTTGCTCTGAAAGCTCAACTGGGATATCTGCACCGTTAATCATGGCTCCCAATAATCGAGGGCGATGTTGATTGTTGCTGTCTTCTTCATCAACTTCCATCAGTTGATCGATCAGATCGCCTAGTAATCCAGTCTGGGTGTAAATGGGTCGAGTGACAATCACCATGCCATCTGTGTAGGGCTCAATCGTTAAGGCATCGTTATTTTTGCTGAGGGCAGGAACATCTAACACGACTAAATCAAACCGGTGGCGAACCTCTTCTAACAAACGCCGCATTTCACTCGATTCTAGGATGCCTGCAGTTTGATGAATTGGCCCTGGACTAGGAACCATGTACAGATTTTCCACATCTGGAACCAACCGCACACAATCATTTAAATCCCCGTAATATTGCAAAGGTTCTACACTACTATAGGGATCGGACACTAATCTCAAGGATTCGCATAGACTGGGAGAATGTAAATCTGCTTCAATCAGCAGCGTTCGTTTACCAGCACGGGCAGCAGTAATAGCCAGGTTGTAAGCTGTCAATGTTTTGCCCTCGGTATCCCCACAACTGGTAATCAGAATAACCTTAACAGGCCGCTCTCCAACTCGTTGTAGAGTCCCCCGAATCTTCTCGTAGAATTCCAAGTAAGGCGACCTAGGCTTGAGCAACAATGGCAGTTGAGCGCCTGATTCCTCAATTAAAGGCAGATTGGGGAGAGTTCCCAACAAGGGAACGTCTCGTTCTTGCAACGCCCCTCTGATTTCTTCCCAGGTGAAAAACTTGCCACTGAGTATCCCGAGTACAAAAATTAAGGCGGCACCCCCTAGAACCCCGGCGAGTCCGCCCCCCGCCAGAATTAACGCCATACTAATCGCCTCTGGAATTTCAACCTCAGGCGCGATCGCCGGTTGAGCTACTTGCAAGCTACTGACAGTTTCGGCCTCGGCGGCCTGAGCATCAATCAATTGGGCTCTCATCTTGTCGTAGAGAGCTTTTTTGTAGCCAACTTCCTGCTCCAAACGCATTTTTTCTAATTGTTTATTGGGAATGGCAGCATAGGTTTTCCGCAAATTGGCTTCTGATGCTTGCAAATTCACCAGTTGTTGTTCTAGGGTTTCTTTCTGGGTTTGCAAGGTCATCAAATTTTGGGCCAGTTGTTGTCGGGCGGGATCTAGAGCAGAATCAACCCGAATCTGATCCACATTCTGTAAGGGCGCAGCCACTCCGCCACCCCCCAGAACTTCTGAGGCTCGGGCCTGAAGTTGTTGCTCAATCGCTTGCTTTTGCTTGATTAGTGCGGCGACTTGAGGGTGCCCGTCCCGGTAATCCTTGCGGAGAAATTCTAACTGAGAGTCAACTTGATATAGCTGCACCCGCAATTGAGCAATAATCGGGTCAGCCGCTAGGGATTGGGAAACATAAGCTTGATCAGGATCTAGCCCCAAACGCTCTTGTAGGCTAGCAAGTTGGCTGGTAACGGTTTGCAGTTGCAGTCGGGTCTGCTCTTGCTGTTTTTGGTTGACAATAATGGCCTCTGGTAACGCGCCACTCTCAATCGCCAGTAGGGTCGCCCCTTCTTTTTTATCATAGGCTTCCAAGGCTTGCTCCGCCTGTCTGAGTTCAGCTTCGGTAGGCCCAAGGCGAGCTTGAACTGTTTCAATAATGGACTTGAGATACTCCGTGTTGATCTGGCGACTTTGCTCAATCATGCCCTGCATCAGCCGATTGACCACTGCTACGGATTTTTCCTTGTTGGGGTCAGTGTAGCTGACGGAAATTAAATTGTTAACTGGCGCTGCGCTTTCTTCTTTTTTCTTGTCTTCTTCTCCAGTGGGCTCTGGCAAGGTTAGTTCAAAGCTGTCTTTGAACTCTTGAATCGGAATCTTAAATTCTTTGAGCACGGGTTCAACTACACTCGGTTGCAGCAACATCGGCTTGGTCAGTTGTTGGCCGCGCTCACGGATGCTCTGCCCCGTTTGGGAAAATAACACGGGGGGATTCTGATAGCTTAAAATCCCTGTTGCCTTGTAGGGAGGGGCGGGGGGTGGCTCTAATAACATCGCTGCAATTCCTGAAGCCCCTAATGCTAGCGCAAAAAAGGCAAATCCCGCCCATTTGTATTGTTCGAAGGCAATCAGGTAACGCTTAACAATGGGTAGAGTCATAGGAGTTAAGGGTTGAGAGTTGAGAGTTAAGGGTTGAGAGTTAAGATTTGAGAGAAGGGTTGAGAGTTAAGAGTTGAGAGTTAAAGAAGCTGAAGCTTCCAAACCCCTCTATGGTTTTCTCATGATTGATTTGGGATCGCTATATATTTAATTTCTATTATTCTAATTTCTACTACTTTAATTTCTATTATTCCCTCCGCCACTCCCTGATGGGCCAAATAGACTGTCAGCCGCATTTGACAACTCTCGGAAGAAGAGTAAGAACCCCAAGATATCTCGAAAGGGTTGGGTAAAGTTGTTCAGGAGGTAGCTGACTTCAGTTGCAAAATTGCGATCAATGATAA
>JBOFUV010000073.1:0-19709 GCA_051652765.1 Microcoleaceae cyanobacterium
CCCTGATATTTCAAATCCTGAGGTTCAGAGCCAATAATTGCTCCAGAAAAGATTTGATTTCGGGCTCCAATTTCTGTCCACCCTTCAATCACTGTATGGGCCCCAATGGTTGTCCCAGGCCCAACTTTGACATGTTCCCCAATCACCGCATAAGCTCCTACCTGGACAGTCGGATGCAGTTCAGCACCAGGATGGATTACAGCCGTCGGATGAATTAGGGGAGTCATGACAGTTCGAGATGCTAAATCCTTCACGCGCTTCAGGATGCTTTAGGTTTTGAATTTTCGATTATAAGCATAGGGTGTTCTGGACAATCTTGCTTAAATTTTGGTCAATCCTCAGGGATTAAACTTAATCCTTTAAACTTGACTCTTTAAACTTGACCCTTTAGTTTTGTGTCCTTGTCGTTATGCATCGAGCAGAGAAAACATCAGTTCTCCTTCGCAAACCCGCTGGCCATCAACTTCAGCCCTTGCGTGCATTTTGCCAAAACGACGACGCTTAACGGACAGAAGTTCCACGGTCATGATTAACTGATCTCCGGGAATCACAGGACGACGAAAGCGAACTTTGTCAATGCCAGCAAAGACAAAGAGATTGCCGTCCATCTCTGGGAGTTGGGTCAAAACAACACCACCTACCTGGGCCATTGCTTCTACAATTAGTACACCCGGCATTAGGGGTCTACCTGGAAAGTGACCTTGAAAGTGAGGCTCATTAATGGTGACATTTTTGAGTCCCACGGCCCGTTCGCCAGGAACATATTCAATGATCCGATCAACTAGAGCAAAAGGATAGCGATGGGGCAAGAGCTTCTGAATGACTTCGACCGTGAGTGCCGATTGAGTCGAAGTCTGGATAGCACCGTTGGGAGTCGTAGTTGAACTTGTTAAATCTGATTTCACGTCAACAGACATTAAAATAAGGGCCTAGACTACTGATCTGTCACCAATTCTAACCAATCCAAAGATCCTGGCAGTTAACCTTCTCAGGTCAGGTTGGGGGGATTGAAGCAACTCCGTTAGCTTGCTCTCAATGACCACAACGAGTAAAACACGAATTCTGAAGTATGTAATATACTTCTATTGTGTGTAATGTATCACGACTAGAACCTATTACGGTAAGAGGGGCCTGTGCGATGGATTACAGTAAGCGAAAGCTTCTCTCTACGCTCTGTCACGGGGCAATTTTTCTCAGTGCTACCCTGGTATCTGTTGGGATTCCGATTGCAGTGATGTTCCTAACGGATGATTCTGTTGTCAAGGCCAACGCCAAAGAGTCCCTAAATTTTCATATTAGTCTCTATATCCTTGGCTTGGTGTTTGGTTTTTTGGCCTTCTTTTTAGTTGGGATTCCGTTGCTGATTGTCCTGTGGGCAGCGAGTCTTGTCTTCCCGATTATGGCTATCGTTTCAGTTTTGACTGATTCGGATAAGCCCTATCGCTATCCATTCATTTTCCGAATTGTTTAGTATTATTACTTTGAGGTTTACTAGAGAAGTTTACTAGAAACAAAAACTCTTTCAATCCTTCCAGAATAAGAGTTTGGCAATATCCCTGCTGTCTATGTAGCCATTGGTGTCTTTAAGTCTCAAGTGCTGTCTGCGTCTGGCGAGTTTGGTTGTTAGGCCACAAGTCCTCGGTAGAGGCAGTAGCGAGAAGTCATCTGTCAGCCTATGGAGCAGTCAATAAGCTATGCCAAGAAAAGATAGCCTGAGCACAATACCAAAGGATCTTCCCGTACCGATTGATGATGGTGCGTGTGACCATCTTCTAGGAATGAACATCCCCACAGTTCCGCTGCTCTCAACGGCAGGGGAAATTGTAGACTTGACTCACTCTATTGGTAGAACGGTTGTTTATTGCTACCCACGGATGGGACAACCAGATCAAGACCTTCCTCAAGGTTGGAATGAAATTCCAGGTGCAAGAGGTTGCACACCACAATCTTGTGCGTTCAAAGATCATTATCAAGAGCTACAGGCTTTTAGAGTGGACGTGTTTGGTCTGAGTACACAAGCTACTGACTATCAACGTGAGGCAGTTGAAAGGTTACATTTGCCGTTTGAGTTATTAAGTGATGAAAAACTGGAATTTGCCCACTCCTTGCGATTGCCCACCTTTGAGATAGAGTCAATACAGTTGATTAAGCGGTTGACGTTTGTGATCAGTAATGGGCAGATTGAGAAGGTGTTTTATCCAGTCTTTCCACCTGATAAAAATGCGGAGGAAGTTATCAATTGGCTATCCCAGAATCCCTCCAACACACATTAGTGTACGTTATTGAAGTGGCATCAGAACTCACAAGCATCATGTCTTCCAAGTGTGCCTGTGCAGTCAACATTCTGTCAAACGGATCTCGGTGATGCAAGGGCAATGCAGCCGCTCGTAAAGCATGAGTGGGTATGATTAACGATCTCACACCCAACTGACCCATACGGCCAGAAATGTAGCTATCTGGCAGTTCTGGCAATGGTAACTGACGAGACCTTTGAATCTAACCTTGCCCCTGGTATTCCAATAAAAGTGATATTTATCTTTGAAATTCCACAAGAAGTTACTGAATTAGTGGCTCTTGACGTTGGATATTGGCAGACCAATAGAGGTACTAAAAGAGTCGCTATTCCGAAAATCGGTACAATAACCACCCAATAGTAGTTCCAGCTTCATTCGCAAACAGCCTGAGATTCATCAAGTGGCCCAGGAACAGAAGATCATCGTGGGAATAAATTACTGGTCTGTGCCTGCCGCTGCCTTTACAGGTGAACCCCAACAAATGTCTACTTAAGTTTTGGTATCAACAATTGAGGCATTGGGCAACTAGGGTGGAGTTGCCACCCTTCGGTTGAAATATCTAAATTTTTAATCAAACCGGATTTCAACTCAAGCACCCAACCATGAATGTGGGGAGCACGGTTCTCTCGCAAAGCACTACGGATCACTGAAGTTTGGTAGAGATTCTTGACTTGAGCGGCAACATTTAACTCAGCCAAGTAATTCAGTTTGGCTTCACGACTAGGCAGGATGTCAATTTCCTCTCGCTTTTGCAAGTACAGCTCTCGAATTGGGTTAACCCAGCTATCCACCAGTCCTGTTGTGTTTCCTTCCAGGGCTGCCAGAATTCCGCCACAAGCGTAATGTCCACAAACAATGATGTGCTGAACATTCAGATGGTCGATCGCATATTCCAGTACTGACAAAAAGTTAATATCTGTCAGGCAGACTTGGTTGGCAATATTACGGTGGACAAAAACCTCACCCGGTTCGATCTGCATAAACCTGGTCAGAGGCAGGCGGCTGTCTGAACAGCCAATGTAGAGATACGGCGGTGTTTGTCCAGCCGATAGGGTCTTGAAGTAATTGGGATCAATCTGCTGCTGCTGAGCCGCCCACAGTCGATTATTTTGCAATATTTCCTCAAGATTATGGTAAGCCATCATGGTGTTTGATTAGAGATTGGGGAGATGGCAGGTCTGACTGATGTCGCCATCGCAGTTTGAATCAACAAAGGTGACTATACCTGTTTGACTAGATCAAAATCGATTGCTGGACGATCTTTAGCAAGTTGGTATTCTCCAGCAGAAACTGTGGGCGACTCCTCTCCGGGGACACTACGTGAACGCTGGGTTTTGATCAGCGATACCTGAGTGGTGAGTAAAAAACTGGTAAAACTCGCGATCACAATCACGGGTACCATTGAAGTGTCAGCAATCACGCTGAGGATGACGGTAGTGCTGATGGGGGTTTTAGTAATGGCCACATTTACCGCTGCCATCAAACACACCATGGCGATCGTTGGATGAATTTGCGGAAAGCCCAGAGAAATTGCCAATCCTATAGCTGAGCCAATGTAAAACAGCGGAAAGATGAAGCCTCCCCGAAAACCAGAATGAAGCGTACAGCTAATCGCCAGCATTTTTGCCAATCCAATCATCAGCAACAAAGCAATCCCGTAGGTTGTACCCTGTTCAATAATCGTGTCAATTTGCTTTTCGCCAAAAAACAACGTTTGCGGAAATACTAACGCAATTAGTCCAATCGATAATCCGCCCAACGTCGCCAGCAAAATTGTTTGGTGATGCAATGGCTCAGTCAGGTAGCCCACCACGCGAAAGATCAGCACAAACAGTAGTGCTACAGCCGCCCCTATAGCCCCTAAAATTGCTCCTTCCAGGAGATTTATCAGCGTCATGGGTGGAATCGACTCAAAGTGATACATCCCACCGATTAACAGCCCCGTGCTAAACCGAAACACCGTAAAGCTCATAATTGCAGACAGCACTGCTGGAATAATTGCTTCGTAATATTCCAAGCCCCGCCGATGGGGAATTTCTAGGGCAAACAGCGCTCCCCCTAACGGTGCCCCAAAAAAGGCTCCCAGTGCCGAACTCATGCCGCAAAACGTAAGAATACGAACGGTAGGCAGCGACAAACTCATCGTTGTGCCAATCCATCCGCCAATACTGCCATTTACCTGCACTAGGGGTGCTTCTGGCCCAGCACTACCACCTGCAACAATCGAAAACAGCGATGCTACGATCATGGCTGGAGTTTGCTTCATGTCGATGCGTCCGGGGTCATGCACCTGATCGACCACAAAGGCCACTTCTCCGGGCAAGCCCATGAGGTAAAGCGACAGCCCCACCAACAAACCGCCAATCGAGGCAGCAATCCAGACATAGTTTTTAACTAAAAATTCACCTGGAAATTGAGCTTGCAATAGCTCTGGCACCTGATGCCAAACTAGATGCATAGAGTTCTCTAACAGGTAGTAGTAGGCGGTGGCAACCAGCCCGCCCGCAATTCCAATCACGGCTGCCCAGAAAACAATCTGGGCATAGGTCAGGTCATGCACCACTGGATTGCTTCCACTTTGAGTTTGAGTTTGAGTTTGAATTTGCTCATCGGTATCCATTACCGTCAATGGATCATTTGAGGTCAACGACATAGGGACGCTCCTGAAAAGACATAGATTTTGAACAAGGTATCCTTCTAGCAGCAAAGTCAATGTCCATTTACAACCGATGAAATCCGATAAAAAGCCCCCTATCGGGCGGGTCACCAGATTTATGATGTCGTCAGCCGCCACCGCAAATCCTGCGATCACTGGAGTTACACCAAAGTTTTTCTCAAAAAACATCGGCAGCATCGACACAACGAATAGGGCAGAACCAATAGCGATCACCTAGCACTGCTGATGTCTGGGTTTTGACCAGTTCTGCTGGGAAAAAATCGGTTGTTTTTTTCTCAACAGAAGGCATCTATAAAACTGACCATGAGCGCCACCGCACCTAGCATGTTGAAGAAGCTACAATCGTTTATTACCCTCTCAGTCAAAAGGCTGCAAATTGTTCAATAAACAACCTTGCCCCCATTGCCATGAGCACTCATGCTCCCAACAGTTCGCCCCGTAACGCGACTCTTGATCAAGGGTGCAACTGCAAAGTAGATCTTTTAGCGACCATCACAAAGGAAGATGCTGCCAGCGGTTGCCGTCGCGATTTATCCAAACTTGCTCGATATGAAAAAACTAAATCAGAGCTAATCCTTTCAGATCCGTTCAAGTTAAATTTCAACGGTGATGGAAGTTGTATGAAGTTCCTATCAATCGAACTGATTCAAAACCATGGGCACTGCTTTTATTCAAAGTTACTGGCAGTCTTTCCTCGAGTTTGTCCGTTAAGTTACAAAATCCAGGTAGGAACGAACCCGGTACTTTGCGGTTGAGATGTTAACCGGGTTTGATACAGAAGCCACCTTCTCACTTCCTGAGTAAAGTACTACATTTAGAATAGGGTTCTAAAATAGGGTTCTAAATAAGAATCAGAACGGTAAAGATTGGGAGAATATGGTTCGCATTCACATTGCAGTTCCAAGCTATTCATTGACTGAGAAGGGTTATAAAGGAACTCGCACGTTGGGTTATCAGGGCGTTGCTCAGGGGACTGGCCAGTTCGTCATTATTAAACTCCTGAAACGCTGGTTTCCTGGCCTGCAAGAACTGGTGCAATTTTGCAATCAATACACCATTGCCCAAGCTTTAGAATTTCCTGGAATCGTCCGTCCTTTAGACCTAATCAATTATGGGAGTTGAAGAACGCATCCAACAACTTCAAGCCGAAGTTCAGGAGCGCCAGCAAACCGAATTTGCCCTGCGTCAGAGTCAGGCTCAGTTAGCAGCAGCCCAACGAATTTCCCATGTTGGCAGTTGGGAATTTGATCTGGCGAGTCAAACGATGACTTGGTCAGAGGAGTTGTATCGGATTTTGGGTTGCGATCCAGCGGAACAGGCTCCCAGTTATGCTGCATGGCGGCAGCGGGTTCATCCTGAAGATTGGCCTGCCTTAGAAACTGCCATTGCTGAAACCATTGCCCAGGGTACGCCCTACGAAGTTGAACATCGAGTCGTTCATCCTGATGGTAGTCTCCGCTATGTTCTAAGTCGGGGAGAGGCGATAGAGTATCGTGGCCGCCCAGTTTGGCGCTGGAGCAAGGATCAAGGGGGCTACGGCGAAGCTGAACAACTGAACACTCACAGACAAGGGCATCGTATCAGTTGTATTGGCACAGTTACTGACATTACCAAACAGAAGCAATCCGAACAAATCCTCCAAAGTCTACTGGAAGGAACAGCTACAGTTACAGGTGCAGACTTCTTCCCGGTGTTAGCACAGCAGATCAGCCTAGCCTTGGAGGTTCCCCATGTCTTCATTTCTAGCCTAGAAGCGGATCAGTTTCAAACCCTCGGCGTTATGGTAAATCGTCAACTCTCTGCCGACATTAGATTCCCCGCCCAACACACTCCTTGCCAGGAGGTGACCAAAAAAGGCTGGTTGTACTGCGAAAACCTGCAAACTCAATTCCCCCACGCTTCAAGTCTTGCTTGCCTGGATGCAAATAGTTATCTAGGGGTAGCCATGAAAAACACCGCAGGTAAGGCTATTGGGTTAGTCTGTATTCTGAATGATAGACCGATCCAAAACCCCGAACGATCCAAAGCCATCCTGAAAATTTTTGCCGCTCGGGCATCCGCCGAAGTGGAGCGACTCCAAGCCCAGGAAGCCCTCCAACAACTCAACCAAGAACTAGAACATCAAGTGGCTGAGCGCACCCGTGACTTACTTCAGTCCAAAAACCAATTACAGGATCAGGAACAATTCCTTCGCAGTATTTTTGACAATATTGAACATCCAATCTTTGTGATTGATGTTCTAGAAGATGGCGATTTTCGGATTTCAGGCTGGAACCCTGCCAGCGAAAGAATTTGCAACATAGCTGCTGTGGATGTGATGGGCAAGTCACCGATTGAGGCCATGGGTGTAGATGCAGGCAATGCAGTCTCTGACAATTACCGTCGCTGTATTGACCAAGGCAGTCCTCTAACCTACGAAGAATTTCTGTCATTCCCGTTCCCGATCGGGAATATATGGACACTAACCACGTTAAACCCCTTGAAAGACTCCGATGGCCGGATCTGTCAGATTATTGGAACAGCTTTAAATATTACCGATCGCAAACAAACTGAAGCTCAACTGCAAGAGCGAGAGCAGTTTCTCAGCAGTATTTACGACGGAGTTGAATATCCCATTTTTGTGATTGATGTCACTGATGACGGTGACTTCAGATATATCGGTTGGAATCAGACTGCCGAACAAGCCTCAGGCAAAACCAGCAAGGAGATTACAGGCAAGACCCCAGAGGAAATCTATGGGCAAGTCCAGGGAGCATCAGAACGCCAACGCTTAATGCAATGCCTAGAAACGGAATTGTATATGAGTTATGAGGAATGCCTCACGTTTGATGATCAGCTCACTTGGTGGATTACCACGATTAATCCCCTGAAGGATAGTTTTGGCAAAATCTATCGGTTTGTGGGCACAGCCTTTGATATCACCGAACGCAAGCAGTCAGAAGCCGAACTTTTAAAGTTGGAAGCCTTAATTCAAAATTCTCAGGACTTTATTGGTCTTGCCTCTCTAGAGGGTAAACCTCTCTATATCAACCAAGGCGGGCTAAAGCTGCTGGGATTGCAAAATCATCGGGCGATTACATCAATCATGGAATGTTTTCTGCCCCAAGATGTCCCCTATATGATGGATACAGTCCTTCCTACTGTCATGCAAGAGGGTTTGTGGCGAGGAGAATATCGGTTCCGTAACTTTCAAACGGGAGAGGCCATTCCCGTAGACTACAACCTGTTTGTTTTGAAAGATCAGGAGACGGATGAACCCCTGTGCTTGGCGACGGTGACCCGTGATATTTCCCAACAACGACAGGCTCAACAAGCCCTGCGCGAGAGCGAACAGCGGTTTCGGACGCTGTTTGAAGATATGCCGATGATTGCTGTTCAGGGCTATGATATGCAGCGCCGGGTGATTTTCTGGAACCAAGCCAGCGAGCGCCTCTACGGTTATACGGCGACAGAAGCGATGGGGCGCACCTTGGAAGACTTGATCATTCCTCCAGACCTGCGAGAATCCGTGATTTCCTGGGTGGACATCTGGATTCAAGGGGGGCCAGCTATTCCCCCTGGAGAACTAAACCTGCTGCACAAGGACGGCTCAAGTGTGAATGTTTACTCTAGCCATGTCGTTTTGCAGAACTTGAACAATGAACTAGAAATGTACTGTGTTGATATTGATCTCCGGGAACGCAAGCAAGCGGAACACGCCATCCGGGAAAGCGAGGAACGGTTCCGCCAACTGGCTGGCAATATTGACGAAATCTTCTGGATGCTAGATGTCACTACTCGGCAAATCCTCTATGTCAGCCCCGGCTATGAAAAGATTTGGCGGCGTTCTTGTCAGTCCCTTTATCAGGATTCCCAAAGCTGGCTAGAGCCGATTCATCCCGATGATCGGGAGCAATTAATTTTAGGATTGTCCCGCCGACTTCGGCCCGGATATGAGGTAGAGTATCGACTCCTACATCCCAATGGGGATATGCGTTGGGTTCGCGATCGCGCCTTCCCGATCTGCAATGAGCAAGGGCAAGTTTACCGCATTGCTGGAGTTGCAGAAGATATTACTGAACGCAAACGGTTAGCCGAGGAACAAGATCGCCTGGTTACCATTTTTGAAGCCTCCTCGGACTTTGTGGGAATTACTGAACCCTCAGGTCGGGTTGTTTGGGTGAATCGTCATGGTAAACTATTGTCTGGTTTACATCCCAGCACAGACGTTACCTCCCTTCAGATATCTGATTTTCATCCGGATTGGGCTGCAGCGATCCTGATCAATCAAGGATTGCCAACGGCCATAGAGAAAGGTCTGTGGATCGGGGAAACGGCAATCAGCGATGCCTCTGGGGCTGAAATTCCTGTTTCTCAGTTGATCATCGCCCACAAGAATTCCTATGATCAGGTCGAATACTTCTCCACCATTGCCCGTGACATCCGAGATCTAAAGCAAGCTGAAGCCGACCTGCGACGCGCCAACACCGATCTGGAGCAGCGGGTTCTGGAGCGAACCGCCGAACTCCAGGTGGCTAAGGAAGAGGCTGAAACTGCCAATCGTGCCAAGAGCGAGTTCCTGGCAAACATGAGCCATGAACTAAGAACTCCCCTCAATGGCATTCTCGGTTACGCTCAAATTCTGCAACATTCTCCACTTTCATCCGAGGACAAAATGGGGGTTGATGTCATTCGCCAGTGCGGTTCCCACCTGTTAACCCTGATCAATGACATTCTGGATTTATCAAAAATCGAAGCCCAATGCCTGGAGTTATGCCCCCGAGAATTCCATTTCCCAGATTTTCTGCGCGGTGTGGCCGACATTTGTCGCGTGAAAGCAGATCAGAAACGGATTCGGTTTGACTATGATTTTGATAGTAGCCTTCCGATGGGGGTTCAGGCTGATGACAAACGCCTGCGACAGGTGTTGTTAAACCTCTTGAGCAATGCAATTAAGTTTACCAGGGAGGGAAGCGTGACATTTATCGTTCAGCTTCAGGCCAGAGACATCAAGCATTCTACCTATCGCCTCAGATTTGCCGTTCAGGATACGGGAGTTGGCCTAGAACCTGATCAAATCGAAAAAATCTTCCTGCCGTTTGAACAGGTTGGCGATCTCTCAAACCGGTCTGAAGGCACTGGGTTAGGACTGACGATTACTCAAAAAATTCTGGGCTTGATGGGAACTGAACTGGACGTTGAGAGCACTTTTGGTCAGGGCAGCACTTTTTCCTTTGAGGTGGATCTGCTGGTTTTAACTGGCGATCAACGACTGCTAGCCAGTAACTCCAAAACGAGGATAGGCTACACCGGAGAGCGGCACAGCATTCTAGTAGTTGATGACAGATCCGAAAATCGTTCGTTCCTGCTACATTTACTCCAGTCGTTAGGCTTTGAGGTCGTAGAGGCAGAGAATGGTCAAACAGGGTTAGAGCAAGCTAAGGCTACAAAAATTGACCTGATTATCACTGATATTCTGATGCCGATCATGGATGGCTGGGAGATGACTCGCCAACTCCGAGATCCGTCTAGTTCCTGGGTAAAAACTCATCCAGAATTGCAGTCCATTCCCGTGATTGCTGCCTCTGTATCTGTTTCAGAAGCTGAATATCAAGAAAGTTATGCTGCAGGTTGTAACGAGTTTTTACCCAAACCCATTAATACAGAACTGTTGCTCCTATTGTTAGAGCAATATCTCCAATTAGAGTGGATTTATTCTGAGGCAGGTTCAGAAGAAATATCAAGTTCGGCTGACGAATCGACGTTGATTCCGCCATCTTATGAAGATTTGCAACTTCTGGATGATTTAGTGAAAAAAGGTAGAATTACATTAATTATCAGTCATGCTGAGAACCTGGCAGAATTGGACAGTCAGTTTGCTCCATTCGCTCAAAAGATTATCCAATTCGCTCGAGAGTTTGAACTCGATAATCTACAGAAACTGATAGAGGAGTACCTCCATTGACCTGAAAATTCTAAGTTTTGGAATTTAAGTTTTAAGTTTCAAATTTCAATCGCTAAGATGAATTTCTAGTCTAGCATTTTCCATTCTCCTAGCAACTTTCGCCTCATTTTGTTTACGCTTAAAGTTTAGATTACGCATTTAATTGCCATGACTACTCCAAGAAACACTATTATTGGGTCATCTTTTGTTTTGAAAGGTCAACATGTTTTAATTGTTGATGATACTCCCACCAATTTAAAAGTTCTGTCTAAAACACTAACGAATGCTGGCATAGAAGTTACCGTGGCAATCAATGGTGAGATGGCTGTTCAACAGGTTGAGTATGATCCACCCGAACTCATTTTATTAGATGTGTTAATGCCTGGAATTAATGGATTTGAAACCTGTAGAAAACTTAAATCAAATCCTTCAACTAGTAATGTTCCAGTCATTTTTATGACAGCCTTGTCAGAAGCAGTTGACAAAGTAAAGGGATTATCAATAGGTGCAGTTGACTACATTACAAAGCCCTTTGAGGAAGAGGAAGTTCTAGCGCGGATCAAGGTTCATTTGCAGTTGAGAGGGTTAACAAAAATGCTAGAGAAGCAAAATCAAGAGTTAGGGCAAGTTGTTCAACAGTTAAAAACAGTTCAACAGCAAATGATTACTCAAGAGAAGCTGGCAACAATCGGAACTCTAACGGCTGGGGTAGCCCATGAACTTAGAAATCCCCTAAATTTCGTCAACAACTATGCAGAAAGTTCAATCGAAATGAGTGATGAACTTTTAGAAGAACTAGAAAATCAAGCTAAAAATATTGACCCTAATTCCCTAGACTATATGAAAGAAATTCTAGCTGATCTACGCCAAAACTCGGTCACAATCCAACAGAATGGACAACGGGCCGAGAATGTAATTCAAAATATGTTAATGCAAGCTCGAACTGATAGTGTTTCTCCACAACTCACAGACCTCAATACGTTACTTGATCAAGCGGTAAAACTCGCTTACAAAAGTCGCAGAGGTCGAGGTGATGATCTCAGACTTTCAATTTCGACAGATTACGATAAAACCATTCAACGCTTTAAAGTAATTCCTTCTGATTTAAGTCGCGCATTTATTAATTTAGTGGATAATGCCTGTTATGCGCTTCAACAAAAGCAAGCACAAAAACGTCAATCTGGTGAAGACTTTATCGCCCAATTATTGATTCAGACTCGTAATCAATCAGATGCTGTTGAAATCCGAATTCGGGATAACGGCCCTGGGATTTCAGAAAATATCAGAGAAAAGATTTTACTGCCTTTCTTTACGACTAAACCTTCTGGTGAAGGAACAGGGTTAGGCTTGTCTATCACTCAAGATATTATCGTCGGGCAACATGGAGGAACCTTGAATGTTGAAACTGAAATAGGAAACTATACTGAATTTATTATTAGATTACCTAAAAGCTAAATCACTCCAGGGTTTTATTTTAAATTAATCAGTTCTGATGTCCATAACTTTATGATGGACTTAACGATCAAGATGCTTTAGAAAAGTTAAAAACTGATCTCTAAGTTTCCAACTCAACCGATTGATACCGATTGATATCGATTGATTTTGAAAAACCCATTCAAACTCTTCAACTCATCCTTTCTCTAGCTGAGGTGAACTAATTCAGACCTGAGTCAGTAGGTGGAATCAATCCATTTGAACATAAAGCCTTTACCTAACCCCAGCGAGCACTTCCCCCTTACCAAAGGGGACTACAAGGGATCTTCTACTGAATCATGTCTACATATTGATCACTCTTCAGGCAAGGGCAAAGTCTACCTTGCCCCTACCTGAAATCTTTCTTCAGAAGACCCTAGCCAAAAAAATAGGATTGGAAATTAGGTAATTACACTAGGTAACTACACTAGGTAATTACAGTTGGCTGTTCTCGTCCCGTTGACGTTTTGATTTGGGCAACTTCATCGGCAATTTGAATCAAATCTGCCAATGCAACTTGTGGATCTAGACCCTGTTTTGTGGGGTCAGATTCATAGCTTTCCAGGTAAATTCGCAGGGTGGCTCCCTTAGTTCCTGTCCCTGAGAGTCGGAATACAATTCGAGAACCATCAGTGAAGCCAATCCGAACCCCTTGGCTATCAGCAACACTGTTGTCCACTGGATCGGTATAGCTAAAATCATCGCTATACTCCACTTCGTAGCTCCCCAACTTTTTGCCCTTCATCTCTGGGAAAGCAGATCGGAGCCGATCCATCAATGCGTTAGCGCGATCGCTCTCCACTTCCTCATAGTCATGGCGAGAGTAGTAGTTCCGTCCATAGATCTTCCAGTGGCTTGTCACAATCTGCTCCACGGATTCCGAACGGGCTGCCAAAATATTCAACCAGAACAGTACGGCCCACAACCCATCCTTTTCTCGGATGTGATTGGAACCTGTGCCGAAACTCTCTTCTCCACACAGGGTTGCTTTCCCCGCATCGAGCAAGTTGCCAAAGAATTTCCATCCCGTTGGGGTTTCATAACACTCAATTCCCAGTTTCTTCGCCACCCGATCTGCTGCTTGAGACGTGGGCATAGAGCGGGCAACTCCAGCCAAACCGTCCTTATAACCGGGAACAAGGTGGGCATTTGCCGTCATAATTGCCAGACTATCACTGGGAGTGACAAAGAACTGACGACCTAAAATCATATTGCGATCGCCGTCCCCATCCGAAGCCGCTCCAAAATCTGGTGCCTGATCGCCGAATAAAATTTCTACGAGTTCATGGGCATAGACCAGGTTTGGATCAGGGTGACCGCCGCCAAAATCTTCCAGAGGTTTCCCGTGAATTACAGTTCCTACTGGCGCTCCCAGCCGTTGCTCAAAGATGGCGTGGGCATAGGGGCCAGTGACCGCGTGCATCGAGTCCATACAGAGGCGGAAATTGCCAGAAGTTAACAACTGCTGAATCTGATCAAAATCAAATAAAGATTCCATCAATTCCAAGTAGGGTTTGATGGAGTCAATCACTTCAACCGTCATTGTTCCCAACTTAAAACTCCCAGGAGTCTCTAAGTTAATGTCAGCCGCCTCTAAGATTTTGTAGCTATCAATAGTTTTGCTCCGGTCAAAAATCGCTTCCGTGACTGAAGCTGGAGCAGGCCCACCATTACTAATATTAAATTTGACCCCAAAGTCACCGTTTGGCCCCCCAGGGTTATGACTGGCAGATAGAATAATGCCGCCGAAGGCTTGATATTTACGAATGATACAAGACGCTGCTGGAGTTGAAAGAATCCCCTCGCATCCGACCAGCACTTGCCCAACATCATTGGCAGCAGCCATCTTCAAAATAGTTTGAATGGCCTGACGATTATAGTAGCGACCATCTCCTCCCAGCACTAGGATTTTCCCCTTGTATTCGGCCTGGGTTTCAAAGATAGATTGAATGAAATTCTCTAGATAGTGAGTCTGTTGGAAAACAGGGACAGACTTTCGGAGCCCGGAGGTACCAGGCTTTTGGTCAGAGAAAGGTTGAGTTGAAACCGTACGAATGTTCATACCGATTGGAAAGAAAGGAAGTTCTGCCCCCCATTCTATCGGTAATGTTTTAAATTGCTACAACTGACCTGAGGTCATTTTTAGAAACTTTTCATCAACTCTTCTAAGAAGCAATCAACCCTTAATTATATCACTAACCAGCTAGGGTTTATGCAAGTATTTGTATCATAAGGTTACGAAAAGTGATTTCATTTGATCGTTTGAGGCAAGCTAGCTTAAACTTGGGTCAATTCTGAAAGAGTCGCCGTTATGCATTTAGTGCATTTCTAGCTGAAGATTTTCAGATTGGGTTTTCTATCTAATTCTAATAGTTCTAATCTAATAGTTCTAACCACTTATGTTATCTACCTCTGAACTCGCGATTGGCTTTTTACCGTTAGTGTCGAATATTCTAGCTCAGGCCGATCCTGAAGTTGTAGTTTCAATCAATGAACCACAAATTAGCTCTGGTCAAATTTTTAGTGGGTTGCTAAGTTACTTAATTAGCGCTTTCTTCTGCCAAAAAATCTTTGCAAAATGTGGCGTTGAAAATGCTTGGTTTGCTTGGATTCCTTTCCTGGGAACCTATGCAAACTTCAAAGCTGGAGATGAACCCAAGCCAGTGTTGTGGACTATTCTAGCTTTTATTCCACTGATTAATATTGTGGCATTTATCTGGCTGATCAGAGCTTGGATTCGTATTTTTAAGAAACTTGGAAAATCTCCCTGGCTACTGCTAACTTGGCTGATTCCTTTTGGAGCAATTATCTGCCTGGGATATTTAGCTTTTACCTAAGTTCTTTTACCTAAATTCTTTTACCTAAATTCTTGAATCAATATGCTCAATTTAAAGCATCGGAAAGTAATTTTCCTGGTTCTGATTGCTCTCCTCGCGGGAGGATCAATGGCGGTATACTCAGAATCTCAAGCCAACTTTTTGTTCAAGACAGTGGAGCTAGTGTTGTTTCAACAATTTGCCACTGTTGTGCTGTATCTGACCTGTTTTGCCCCGGATCTGTTGCGCTCTCGATGATCAATTCTTAAAAGATTTTCTGAAAATTTTCTGAAAGTTTTTGGGAAAACTTTGGGAAAACTTTAGCAAAACTTTGGGAGGAAGCTCTCCCGTTCAACCAGAATTACAGTGATAGTTCTGGCTGAGTATAACCGTAACGTCCGACCTTAGGAAGCTTGATTCTAAGGTCGGACGTTACGATTCTCTGTTTGGGCTGTTCACTCTTTTACTGGATTGGAATTCCCTCTCTCAACTGGGGTTTAACTTGTTCTGCCCTGGTTGAAGTTAGAACGCAGCTTTCGCTTGCCACTGATCTGCCCCTGTTCTAGTTAGCCTTTTTTCTTCCCCTTAGCATTGATCCCACTTGAGGTTTCAGCAGGTTCAGTCTGTTCATCAGGCCCTGAACCGCTACTGGGAAGCTCTAAACAATACCCAGCGCCGTAAACCGTTTTGATATACCGAGGATGGCGAGGATCGGGCTCCATCTTTGTTCTGAGGTGGCGAATATGAACCCGAATTGTCTCTATATCATCATCCGGATCATAGCCCCAGACTTCCTTGAGAATTTCACTAGGAGCAACGGTTTGACCATGACGTTGCAACAAACAGTGAAGCAGTTCAAATTCCAGATGGGTGAGCTTGACAGTCTTTTCAAACCAGATCGCCTCAAACCGCTCAGGCACTAGAGTCAGAACCCCATAGTTCAAAATTTCGCTGTGCTTTGCCGCTTGGGGAATCCGATCGGTACGCCGTAGCAATGCCCGTACCCGCGCCAGCATTTCTTCAAGCTCAAAGGGCTTTGTCAGGTAGTCGTCTGCCCCCGCATTGAACCCTTCAACTTTATTTTGAGTTTGCCCCAACGCAGTCAACATCAGAACGGGAATGTCAGCCGTGCGTTCGTCACGACGGAGCCGTTGACAGACCGTAAATCCATCAACTTTAGGGAGCATCAAGTCCAGAATGATCAGATCTGGCAACAATTGCAAAGCCAACGCTTGTCCTTTGATGCCATCCTCAGCTTGGATGACTTCATAGCCCGCCATCTCTAAGTTGATTGCTACTAACTCTGCGATCGCAGGATCATCATCTATCACCAAAATTCGAGGCATCATCAATTACTCAGCTGCTTTAAGGGTCAAAAACAGTCTCCTTCTTGGCTCAGTCTAGTCCTCAACCATTTAGTTCATCACTGTTAGAAAACTGACTTGGAGCAATCTCAATGGGTGATAAATCTTGTAAACCAAATTTTAGAAAATGAATTTTAAAATCGAATTCTAAAAAAATGGTAGGAACTATGTCGTCTGAGTAAAGCTTACTGTATAGATTATAAGCGCAATTAGCAAGAGGCTAAGAATTAGCAGTCCTCAATCCAGAGCTTGACGCTGAGTCAAATCAACAAGCAACCCTCCCAAGGTCATCTGTTAAGGAAATAGGGGAAATAGAAGTCATACCCTAGGTTAGTCCAAACAAGACCGAGCCGGGAGGAGCGTGCTAAAACGACGATATTCTGCTAGGTATTCTTCTAAGGCAACAAACTGGCTCAGGTTCAGGCGATAGTAAACCCAGCGGCTCTCTTGGCGACCTTGAATCAGACCGACATCTCTAAGGGTTTTGAGATGGAACGAGAGCTTAGACTGATTGATGTCTAACTTTTCACACAATTCACAAACACAAAGTTCCTGATGCCGCAAGAGTTCTAAAACACGAACCCGGATTGGATCAGCAAGGGCATGAAAGCTCGAAGCAATTTCTATGGGTGAGTTTGAAGAGTTGGTAATCATTAACTTTGAGTAAGTGTTAGCTGCGAAAACGTTAGCTGTAAAAATCTGGATCAGCGCAAACCCGGACTAAACAATAGCTATTTTGCCAAAATCAGCATAAGAGGCTGTGCCAACACAAGCTGTATATCTGTACCGTGAATATATGATAGTCACTAACCAGAATTGACGGTATTTGAGAGCGTTATGAGAATTCCAAAATGACAATCCTAAGGAAGTTATAAAAAATCAGCGAAGGTTGGGAGACAAGATGCCCAAGCAGCAGCAACACTCCTTCACCCCCATTTCACAAATTTCACAAATCATTCGGGATTGCCATACACTCTCCCATTTTTACAGACAAAATCAGATTTAGTAGCCCAAAAATCATCTGAAACCCAGTAACACAGGAGATTTCACATGATTTTCACAGCCATATTTTCACATCTATTTACATACGCGCAGGTTACATGCGCGCAGGCTTTACAGTCATACAGATTTGCTCAAGGGATCGGCAGTTTCTTGAAGTTCATCCAATCGAGCCAGAACTTCTTGACTGTGAACCGCAGGTCTGACCTTGACAAAGCTTTCTTGTAAAATTCCCTCTGGGTCAATAATGAAAGTATGACGCATTGAGAAAAAGTTCAGCCAAGATCCATAGGCTTTACTCACCTGACCATCAATATCTGCCAGTAAGGGAAATTTCAATCCTTCAGAGTCACAAAATTCCGTGTGAGAATCCACATCATCGGCACTAATACCCAAAACTTGGGCATTGCGATCAAGATACTGGGGCAAGTCTTGCTGAAACCGCTGAGCTTCTAGGGTGCAACCCGATGTGAAATCCTTGGGATAAAAATAGACAACGATCCACTGACCTCGATAATCAGTCAGAGAAATCTCCCCATCTCCAACATTGGTGGGGAGCGTAAATTCAGGCGCAGGCTGCCCGATGGCAGGTAAGGTTCCTCCCAAAGCCCAGACTGGAGCGACAAATCCGATCAGAGCGAGTAAAGCTGTAAAAACTAAAGCAATAAATGTTCGACGATTCATAGTTGGAAAGTTAAAAAAAGAGAATTAACCTACACAAGCTTACCCAAGTTCACATAAATTCATGTAAGTTCATGTAAAGTTATCCTGTTTGCGATTCTGTCGAAGCCCAAGATCAGTCATTTAGAGATTGCAAATAGAGATTGCAAACAGGATGAACTCAGACTATTTAAGAATTGCTACAATGGAAGTTTAATGCTTTAACTGCAGCCTTGCTGTCTCCGCTATGTCTCTACCGATTGTTGCAATTATTGGACGTCCTAACGTGGGAAAGTCCACTATCGTGAACCGCTTGGCTGAGAGCCAAGACGCGATTGTTTTTGATGAACCCGGAATCACTCGCGATCGCACTTACCGCCAAGCGTTCTGGCAGGATCGAGACTTCCTTGTCGTAGATACAGGAGGACTAGTCTTTGATGATGATACTGAGTTTTTGCCCCTGATTCGACAGCAAGTTTTTACAGCCTTAGCCGAAGCGACCGTAGCCATTTTGCTCGTAGATGGACAAGCTGGATTGACCGGAGGAGATGAAGCGATCGCCCGTTGGTTGCGAGAACAGGCAACGGTACCCGTCATACTCGCCGTCAACAAGTGTGAATCTCCCACTACAGGACTGATTCAAGCCTCTGAATTCTGGGAGTTGGGCTTGGGTAATCCCTATCCAATTTCAGGGATTCATGGCAGTGGCACAGGAGATTTGTTGGATGAGCTGATTCAGTATTTACCTCCCGCCCAGGATCTAGAGGAAACAGAAACAGAAACCAGTGTTGCTATTGTTGGCCGTCCTAATGTTGGCAAATCGAGTTTATTGAATGCATTTTTAGGGGAAAACCGTGCCATTGTTAGTCCGATTTCTGGCACAACCCGTGATGCCATTGACACCCTAGTAGAACGGGAAGGCAAACAATATCGTTTGATTGACACTGCTGGAATTCGGCGGAAAAAAAATGTTGAATATGGGGCTGAATTCTTTGGGATCAATCGAGCCTTTAAAGCCATTCGCCGCGCCAATGTGGTTTTGTTAGTGATTGATGCCTTGGATAGTGTGACCGATCAGGATGTAAAACTTGCCGATCGGATTCTAGAAGATGGGAAAGCCTGCGTTTTAGTCGTGAATAAATGGGATGTCGTAGAGAAGGACACTTACACCATTCTCTCCTATGAAAAAGAAGTAAAATCCCGTCTGTACTTTATGGATTGGGTCGAAACTATTTTTGTCAGCGCCACGACCGGAAAACGGGTTGAAAAGATCCTGGATTTGGTCGATCGGGCAGCCAGCGAACATCAACGTCGAGTCACAACGGCAGTTGTGAATGAAGTGATTGAAGATGCTGTCAGTTGGCACTCTCCTCCAACCACCCGCCAAGGACGACAAGGCAAAATCTACTATGGCACTCAGGTCAGCATTCAGCCGCCAACGTTTGTCTTGTTTGTCAATGATCCCAAACGGTTTAATGAAAACTACCGCCGTTACATTGAAAG
>JBOFUV010000074.1:0-96181 GCA_051652765.1 Microcoleaceae cyanobacterium
CAGAACTTGAAGACGCGGAAGTGCCTTCAACAGAAACTGAAGGCATCGAAACGTCTACAGCCGAGTTGACATCGGACGTTACAGAAGTTGCTGAACCTGAAGTTAGTGAACCCAAGGTTCCTGAGGCAGTTGCCGAACCTGAAGTTAGTGAACCTGAAGTTAGTGAACCTGAAGCTCCTGAGGCAGTTAGTGAACCTGAAGTTACTGAAATTGAAATTGGTGAACCTGAAGTTACCACAGTTGCTGAACCTGAACTCCCTGAAATTGAAGCACTGCCCGAACTCAAAACACCTGAAGTTTCAGAATCTTTGACAACGACAGAGGTTCCTGAACCGACCGAAATCCCTACTGAACCTGAAGTGCCTGAAGTTTCAGAAATCTCTTTGAGGCCCAAGCTGATCAAGAAATCTGCCGGGAGCGAGTTATTAGGGGCGATCGCGAACCTGCAGGTTTCTGAATCCGCTGAAGACCTTGAAGCAACTGACTCACCCAAACCGATCAAGTTTGTTGAAGTTCCTTCAGAACCTGAATCCAAGGCAACAGAGCCCTTGGTTGTTGAAAGATCGATTGAAGCTGTTGAACTACCTGCCGTTGAGATCACAGAGGAGGATTCAGAAACTCCCTCGAACCTTGAACCCCCTGAAGTTGCAGAAGCTTCTCCAGAGGCTTAGTTGTCTGCCAGTTTCCAACGAACGCTGCCCGCTAAGAATACTATTCTAAGACTGTGAGTGGTTTGTCCCACTTGATGGGGGTTACATGGGTTGGTGTCGGGCCAAAAAACCAACCATGCCTTCGAGCATGTTTGGTTTTTTGGCTCCTGGAACCTTGAGTGAAAAGCAGTGGTAAAAACAAATTGCCAAGCTAAGGTTTGGGCCAGGGAATGGTTGAATTTTCTGCAAGATGCTGAGACACTGCCGCAGCCCCTATCTGATTCAGGTGACTCGGGTCAGAAAAGTAAGTATAGGCATCCATCCACTGAAACGCCAAGTTCACAAAGGTAAAGTTTGTTGAGGCGGCGAGTTGCTCCATGGACTGTTGGAACTTGTCCTCATAGGCAACCCGAACCTCATCCAAGTAGTCATGGGTGAGGGGCATATTAACAAATACTAAGCCAACATCGTGGGTTTGGGTGTACTGGGCCAATCGTCGCAGAGCATCCATTTGAATTCCGTCTAACTCAAATGATTGATAGTCACTGTCATAGTAACCAGAAACCCGAGAGTGATTTTCGTAGTAGGTTACGGGGTCAAATTGAATTTCGAGTGGCAGAAAGCCATTGCGTTCAAGCCTAGGAGCCTCCTGGGTCACTTTGACCAATTCTTCTAGCTGGTCAGGTGCTTCAACAGACTGCTCTTGGACGAAAATTTTTTGCCTGACTAGGATTTGGAGGGTTTGCTTAAGGCGATCGCGCTGGGGATAGGCCATTGAAATCTCCGTCAATCTCTGATCCAGCCAGCCTTGCCCCAGACTCGATTTAGAGGATTGAGATGGATCTGACTGGGTCTGGGTCGCCTCAGGCTCAGATTCTAACAAAATTCTGAATTGTCCCTGAGCTAGTCGCTGATACCCTTCAGAGGTTGCAATAGTCTCATAGGTGCGATCAGCCCGTCCTCCATTCAAGGCTCGCACCCCATCTGCAATAATCACCAGTTTTGGCAGTTGTTCTGGGGGAAGAATCCGGCTCAAAATCAAATCAACGACCTGTAAGGTTGCGCCATTCACGCCAAAGTTAAAGACGCGAAGTTGATGTCCCTGACGAGCAAGAGCCTGTTCTAGCACCCTTGGATCAATGCCTCGCAAAGCTCGAGAACTGCCTAAAATCAAAATATCTGGTGGGCGCTTCTCCGTCGCCAAGTATTGTTGATAACGGATGAGTTGCTCGTCAAGCTGTTCACTGTCAAAGGTAGGGTAGGCAAGGTGATGCAAAGCTCCACTGACTGAGGCAGACGGGTCTGACATGCCAACAAACTCAGACGATTGAAATACCTCATCCCGTTCAGGAGGGGACGGTTGCGACTGGGGCAACACAGCTTGCAGAGGTGAGAACCTTGAAAGCACTTCATTCTCTGTCTTTGGAGTAGAGGTAGCTGGGGGATCTGTTCCTTCTATTGGACGGGTTTCAGCAGAAATTTGAGTCAACTGGGTCGGCTGTAACAGTTGACCCAAAATCAAGTCTGCTTGTAAAGCTAATAAACATCCCAATGCTCCCCAGACTAGGGCCAACCCAGTTTTCTGATACCGGCTAGGGGTTGAGGTTCCAACAGGAACTAGCCTGTCCTGACTGATGAACAACCGAGAGGCAATTAACCCCTGTTGCCATCTGTTGGACAGTTGTTCGATGCTTCGCTGCCATAGCGGCTCTACGGAGTGACCTTGAAAAGAGACTTCATCCTCCAAGATCTCAGGACGCACTTCCGAATGGAGCATAAATTCATCCGCTGAGGGTGCCCCGTCCTCAACTTCAGGGATCGGTAGGGTTAGTTCAACTTGTCCAGATGCGATCGCCAGACTAGAACTGAGTGTAAATCCATAGCGCCACAGAGGGTATTTCTGACCGGCGCGGCGACCATAAACCCGAATTTTTTCAAGACTGCCAATCGGCTGGTCATGCATTGCCTGAACAATGCGCGGAACAACTTTAGATTGAGAAGGGCAGGTAGGAGCCTCCGTCATGACATGGAGCACCTTACCCTTTTGCAGCAGCAAGACTCGGATACCTCCCGTGGCTAATTTTGTGGTCAGATCTGGGTTGATCAGGCGGCTCAAGATAAACTTCAGCGCTTCTACATTTCCTTGCTGAGCTAGAAATGCTGCACTGGGCTGCAAATCTGACCGCACTGAAGCTGGCAGGTTTAACCACTCAATCCACCCTGGAGCATCAGTGTACTCCGCGATTGCCTCAACACCATAGAGGGCTGCAGCATGAATTCCCTGAGGAGCAAGAGCCTCCAGCAGAGGAGCGATCTTATCTCGAACCTGCTGTTGATCAGGAACCGCATCTCCCCTGACCCGTTGACCTCTTTTTTTTCGCTGCTGTCCCCTCGCTCTACCCTGAGCAGGGCTGAACTGCGAGAATACATACAAGGTTGATTCTTTCAAGGTTGCTCGCACGCTCACGCCCATGACCATAAGCTGTTGGTTGAGCAGATGGGCGATCGCTTGTTCGTCTCCCCAACGAGCCCAGTCCTGCAAAATTTGGTCAGGGGGGGTTAAATCTACCCGCAGCATCCAATCTGGCTTGGACTCTCCCTGGACTTGTAGCAAAATCAGGGCATCCCGAATGGGGTGTTGATACAGACTCTCTAATTTGAGTTTCCGCAAATGTTCGGCAATGGGTTCAGCCAAAAGAGAAGGGTCTGGGCTGTAGACTGATTCACAAACGATCCAAAGCCTCTGAGGTTGAGCTTCAATATCCACCAAGGGAGCATCAAGGGTAGAGGAATCCCGAGATTGCCTTAGGGGTCGTAGGCCAACTTTAATCGTTACCCCTAAACTGCCTAAAATTTGACTGAGGGATTGAGCGATCGCCTCTGAAGTGGCTTTCTGAGTTGCTTTCGAGCTTGAGTCCTGAACACTAGGGGAGCGAGAGGCAGATCGGGTCTGAGGGGGTAGGGTTGGATTTCCTGGAACAGTCCGAGAAGTTCCTACAGGTGTTGAACTATCAGGCATTGAACTGTCGGCAGTTGGGGAACCAGAAGGCAACTGAGCAACCTGAGGCAGAGGATTAGTTGGGGCGATCAGGCTTGAGGCGTGAACTGAATGAGACACAACTGGGTTCTCAGCGGTCTTAACCTTGGGGACTGTAGAGTCGTTCTGTTGAATGATTGAGGGCAACAGAGGCAGAGATCTAGGGGAAACGGCAGAAGCGGGGGCGTGAATGACTGGAATAGAATTAACCGGGCCAATGATAGATTCAGAGGTCGGTTGAGCGGTTGATAGAATGCCGTTGATCCTTGCCTGCTCCTGTTCCTCTGAGTCTAGAGCGAGAATGGCGTTCAGTTGGTTAGAGGAGCTGAGTTCTAGTAACGAACTCGCGGTTCCTAATCCAGAGGTCGAGGAAAATGTGGCAGTCGAGGCATCGTAACGCATCTTGACTGTCCACTCAGGGCGCTTGGCTCCTTGACCTCGACCCGAAAGAAAAATCTTGTCAATCGATTGAGTTTTTGATCGGAGCAATGTTTCTAAGGGGGCGTGCTCCAAGGTATTGGACAACTTGGACACTGTGAGCTTTTCAGGTGGACAGGGAAATGCCTCGCACATGATATGCAAATCTGAGCCCCGCAGCTTGACCTGAACCTGAATCCCCTCGAACTGAATCGCGCTCTCTATCCACTGAGTTAAGACTGACCAGTCCTGTGTTAACACGCTTTCACCCTGCTCCGCAGACCTATTACGAGAAATTGGTATAAAAAGTCGGCTTTTAGCATTTCGCTTAACTTGCCCTTTGCCAACCATCTACTTTTTCGACTATATTTTGGCATAGTTAGGACAGAGTTGAAAAAATCTAGATGCAGTCTTCTCCAGATCCGTTCTCCGAGTCTCAAGCTTCTCACCCTGCTTCAGGTAAGATTTCGTCGAATCTACTCTTGGGCATGGCTACAGCTCCTGTGATTTGCTTCCTGACTGGAGGCAAGCTTTTAGGTGAGTTGTTGATTGGAATCAGTCAGAGTAGTGAGGAAATTTTTCGGGGCGATCGCCTGCCCTTGCTGCACTTTCCCCAGGCCACTTTTGAGGAAGATTGACCTGTTTAAGGTAACAGATCAAATAGTTGATACAGCGATCCTAAATCAATCATGGGCAAACCATAGAGGGGTTTGGGGACTTGTTCCTAAGAGGCAACGCTCCACCCCCTTTTCGCAAATCATTTAGCATTGTCACAGTTTGTCACTCATAGTTTGTCAAACGTAGGGTGTGTTGTGTCGGTAGTGTCAAGCTTGCCAGCCCCAACACTCTCAAGCTGAAACTCTCAAGGGCTGGTTGGGTTTCCTAGGGTTCAGCCAACCTACAAAACTGCTTGATGAACTCTGTAGATGAACTTTGTAGATGAACTTTGTAGATGAATCTTATCGGTCAGTTTTATCAGTCAATCTTATCGGTCAGTTTTGTCTAGACAAATCACTAGTGAGACCCCTGTTGTTCCTGTCTATGTTGATTGGAGTCGTTGCCTAGACCTAATGTCATGAAATGCTTAACTTTCCCTCAGGATTCTTATGTCTGAAGGAAGGTTGCTTGGCTTTTCTGGGGAATTAAGCCATACAATTAGGTTAGATTAATGGCGAGTTAAGTTAATTCGCTTCTAGAGATATTGCTAACGAGGAACAGGCCCTATGAGTTCATTGCTTCAGTCCTCAGATCCCTTATTCAATACTGCTACTCTTAAACAAAATCAATCCAAAAGCGCCGCTACAAAAACTTCCGAATTATTTTTGCGGAATCGTCTCAAAATTGTTGAGGATTTGTGGGAATCCGTTCTGCGGCAAGAATGCGGTCAGGAATTAGTAGATTTGCTGCAAAAAATGCAGTCCATGACCTCCCCAGAGGGACAAGCTTCTCACTTTCAAGAGTCCAATGTACTGGAGTTAATCGAGCAACTGGATATTAACTCTGCGATTCGGACAGCCCGTGCCTTCGCGCTTTATTTTCAGTTGATCAACCTGGTTGAACAGCACTACGACCAACAAGAGCAGCAAAAAATTTATGCCTCTGTGCGCTCAGCCGGGGAATCTGTAGATCTCTATTCCAGCAACTCAGATTCTTTCTTTGAAACTCGTAATCGACGGTTTTCTGATGCTCAAGAATCTCCTGTCTCCCAGCCTAATCCTTCTGCCGTTACAGATGAGCGGGAGTTGGCAACGTTTTATCATTTGTTCGCGGTGCTCTATCGCCTGAACGTGCCTGCTCAAGTGATTCAAAGATTGCTAAACAACTTGGATGTTCGCTTGGTGTTTACCGCCCATCCGACTGAAATTGTGCGGCACACAATCCGAACCAAGCAGCGTCGAATTGCCAAAATTCTCCAAAAACTGGATCAAGTGGATGAACAATACGGCAAGCTTCTGCCAGAGGGATCTGAAGACGCTCCTGTGATTTCGTCTTGGGCCACAGAGTTAAAGGAACAATTGACTGAAGAAATTCGGCTCTGGTGGCACACCGATGAGCTGCATCAGTTTAAGCCTTCCGTGTTGGACGAAGTGGAGTACACCTTGCACTACTTTCAAGAAGTGTTGTTTGATGTGATCCCCCAACTGTACCAACAGATCAAGCAGGCTTTAAACCATTCCTTTCCCAATCTGCAACCGCCGAGCTACGACTTTTGTAAGTTTGGTTCCTGGGTTGGGGCAGATCGGGATGGCAATCCCTCAGTCACACCCGAGGTGACTTGGCAGACTGCCTGTTACCAACGTCAAATGGTCTTGAGCAAGTACATTCAGGCCGTTGAGAAGCTGAGTGAAGTGTTGAGTTTGTCCCTGCACTGGAGTGATGTCCTCCCGGAATTGTTGGAGTCTCTGGATCGAGACCAGGTACAGTTGCCTGAAGTCTATGACAAAGTTGCAATTCGCTATCGTCAGGAACCCTATCGCCTGAAGTTGTCCTATGTTCAGAAACGCCTGGAAAATACCCGCGATCGCAACTGGCGGCTCTACAACAGCACCGAACCGAACCGAGGGCGGGAAGTCTTGGTGACCAAAGACAAGGTGGGCAACCTTTACTATTCTGGGGATGACTTTCTAGCGGAGTTAAAGCTGATCGAGCACAACTTGCAGGAAACTGGCATTAGTTCCCGTGACTTGGAGAACTTAATTTGCCAGGTGAAAATCTATGGGTTTAGCTTGGCGCGGTTGGATATGCGGCAGGAGTCCTCGATTCATTCCAATGCTCTGACTGAAGTGGCAGAATATTTACAAATTTTGCCCAAACCCTATAACGAGCTGACCGAATCTGAACGGACAATCTGGTTGGCAACTGAGCTACAGACTCGTCGCCCCTTGATTCCGGCAGAATTGCCCTTCTCTGAGAAAACCTGCGAAACTATCAGCACGTTCCGAGTCATGCGGGAACTGCAACAGGAGTTTGGCCCAGAAATTTGCCAGACCTATGTTATCAGCATGAGTAATGAAGCCAGTGATGTTTTAGAGGTGTTGCTGTTGGCCAAGGAAGCTGGACTGTACGATCCGGCCACGGGCATTGGGAACTTGCAAGTTGTGCCCCTGTTTGAAACGGTGAATGACTTAAAACGGGCACCTGATGTCATGGGGGTGTTGTTTGAGTTGCCGCTCTATCGTGCCCTGCTAGCTGGGGGCTATGAGTTATGGACGCAGGAACAAGAACTCAACCATGGGCAGAATGCCCAGACCTTGACTGCTCAACTCCACAATCCATCTCTCCAGGAAATCATGTTGGGATATTCTGACAGCAACAAAGATTCTGGCTTCCTGAGTAGCAACTGGGAAATTCACAAAGCCCAGAAATCCCTCCAAACTGTTGCCGAGGCCCATAACGTTAGCCTACGGATTTTCCACGGGCGGGGAGGTTCTGTAGGACGGGGCGGAGGGCCAGCCTACAAAGCGATTCTGGCGCAACCGGGCAAAAGTATTAACGGTCGAATCAAGATTACGGAACAGGGAGAGGTGCTTGCCTCCAAGTATTCCATGCCTCAACTTGCTCTGTACAATCTAGAAAGTGTTACAACAGCGGTGATTCAGGCCAGTTTGCTCAATCAAGGCTTCGATGCAATTGAACCCTGGAATGAAATTATGGAAGAGTTGGCAACACGTGCTAGGACTCACTACCGAGCATTAGTCTATGACCAACCTGACTTAGCTGAATTTTTCCATGAAGTTACTCCCATTCAGGAAATTAGCCAACTGCAGATTAGTTCTCGTCCAGCCCGCAGAAAAGGAGACAAGCGCAAGGACATCGCTGGATTGCGGGCGATTCCCTGGGTATTTAGTTGGACACAAAGTCGGTTTTTGTTGCCCTCTTGGTATGGGGTTGGGACTGCATTGCAGGGGTTTGTGACAGAAAAACCCCAAGAACATTTGAAGCTGCTGCGCTATTTCTATCTCAAGTGGTCGTTCTTCCGTACCACAATTTCTCGGGTAGAAATGACCCTAGCAAAGGTTGACTTGCAAATTGCCTATCATTACATGCGAGAACTCAGTAGTCCTCAGAATCGAGAGCGATTTGAAGCCTTGTTCGAACAGATTGCGGAGGAATTCCATTTGACACGTCAGCTCGTCTTACAAATCACCGAACAAGAAAACTTGCTAGACAATGATCCGCCCCTACAACGTTCGGTGCAACTGCGAAACGGAACCATTATTCCCTTGGGATTCTTACAAGTAGCCCTCTTAAAGCGACTCCGACAACATGGAGCATCGGCTGCTCCTGGAGTGATTCAGTCTCGGTACAGCAAAGGTGAACTCCTGCGGGGAGCCCTGTTAACCATCAATGGCATTGCTGCCGGAATGCGAAACACAGGCTGATTTAGGTGAGAACCAACTGTTTAGACAATAGACCCTGATCTGATTCAATCCTGAATCAGGTTAGATGTTTTGTTATTGCTGTTTTCCTTGCTAGCGTTAACAAAACATGTTATTCATGAAGAGGTGAAAAACCAAGGTTCTTTGACACCCAAGGTCAAAGCATATTCAGTTGGAATGACACAATTGAAATTGTACAATCGGGGTAATAGTACTTTAAAAACCTGTGCTAGCTAGGTTAACTTGACGAGTTTTATTCATGGCTGCAAAACTTTTTCCACTGAATATTCCAGGGGGTTGGGCAGTAATCCGCAACGGCTTTACGGATGAAGATCCAGTCATACAAAACGGCTGGATTGTGAATTCCCCTGCCTACAGTGAGGACTTACTTTTAATTCATTCCTTGTCTCTTGAAGCAGCAACTTGGGTCGTTAATCCCCAAGGATATTGGATTCATCTCGGTTGGTATCCTCACGGGAATCCTCAAGGCCATTATCAACTGACGTTGGGACAAGGAAACAATACTACTCCACAGGTTCAGTATGAATCTCAACAGCGGGAGTCCATCGGCAAAGTGATTGAAACCTGTTTTAACTTGATTCATCAGGGGAACTCAGGGCAGTTTATTCAACAGCATCTCGAAGCAAATACTCAAGCCCTCGAGCATAATCCTCGCCTTTTTTCAGGGACTCGCAAAGTACTGATCAGACACCCTGTAGATAAAAAAAATCGCCTAACGTATAGTCAGGTCAGCCTATGGTCTCCCTTCTACTACGAGGTAGCAAACTTGGTTTATAGTCCTCAGAAGCCGAATCAGGCAACCTACAATGGATTTGTTCCTGAAAATATTGTTTCTGAAACTATTGTTTCAGAAAATATCAAGTTGTAAGGAATATCGCAATCTGATTTGAAGCGTGAATGTGGAGTGAGTCTCTTGCCCGCGCAGGTTAAAAGTTTGCACCACAGACTTTTATAAATCATTGCTGATTGCTATCAATCCGAGAAATAGATCTGTGCTCGAGAGCATACTTGAAGAAACTTATTGATTACTGATGAGTGAGGAGATCAACCATGGTTGCAGCCCAACAAAATCAAGACATGAACCCTGAAACTGAGATCGCAGATGACCGTCCCTTGTTTGAGACCTTAGTTGAATTTTTAGACGAGGACGGCTGGGTCTATAAAGAAATTGAGCATCGACAAGTTTTAGTCCTAGGAATTGAGGGAAATAACGGTCGATTTGATTGTTATGTCGTTGCCCGTGAGGCCGAAAAGCAAGTTACAGTTTATTCGGTTTTTCCAGTCCGAGTTCCGGATCAGAAGCGCCATACTGTTTCTACCTTTTTGATGATGGTCAACTATGGCATGATTATTGGCAATTTTGAACTGAATTTTTATGACGGTGAAATTCGTTATAAAACCAGCTTAGATGTGGAGGGCGATCACCTCACCTCTGCTTTGACAAAGCATCTAATCTATACCAATGTGACAACAATGGATAAATATCTGCCGGGGATCATGTCTGTAATTTACGGCAACTTGTCAGCAGAGGAGGCCATCTCTAGAATCGATCAGTAGTTCAGTCAGTAGCTCAGTTAGTCGTTTTGCTGAGGTCGAGCCTGTTCAAGCTGAAGGTGATGTTCGGCTTGGGCGATCGCCTGATAAGTTTTGTGGACAGCATCAAGGTTCACTGAAATTGAGGTCACACCCCAGCGAATCAGGGAGATAATCAGCTCTGGGTAAAGCACTGGCGCATCCCCACAAATTGAGCAGGGAATGTTCAGGATTCTGGCAGTCTCAACCAGTTGCTGTACCGCTCGAAGGCAGGCTGGATGTGTTTCATTCAAAAGCCTAGGGGCGGAGTGATGATTGCGATCCACGCCAAGCAACAACTGAGTGAGGTCGTTGGTTCCAATAGCAATGCCCTGAACCCCTGCCTTCACATAATCCGGCAACAAGAACAGCACAGAGGGAACTTCTGCCATGATCCACAACTGGAACTGCGGATTGGAGGGCAAGCCCGCTTGTTCAACCCGGCGACGGTAAACTGAAAATTCTTCAACAGAGCGGACAAAAGGCAAGATCAGGTGAGTGTTAACATAGCCAAGCCGATGAAGTTGAGACAACACTGCTAACTCTAGGTCAAACAAGGTAACCAGTTGGGGGGTGGCCGTCAACAGCGAACTCTGGCTGAGAGCCTCAAACTCCAGGGAACTCTCGCCCCAAAATGGCCGAACCTGTTGATGAAACTGCCGCAAATCCAAGGCTCTATAGAATAAAGGTTTCCCCAGCAAGGGTGATGCAATCTGTTGTAAACTCCGAACCATTTTCTGGACAAACTCCAATTGTGCGTTAGGCTGCAACCATCGACTAAAATCACACGTCATCGGAACTAATGTCGTGGGGGCGATCGCCGGTTCTAAATCAGGTGTGCCATAGAGAACATCTAGCGCTAACAGTTCAGATCGCAGCAATCCCACTCCCTCAATTGGCAACTTTTGGAGTCGTGGAATCGAACGGGTTTGACTCAGATTCACCCTCAAGCAAGTGTTAATTGATGGCAGTTTAGCAGGCCAACTCGGCATCTCAAGATTTGAACCCGGAGCGTCAACAGCATCAACAACACCATGACTAGAAGTCTGAACCGAGGGAAGTTTTGTTTTTGCCGGAGACCTTGGCTGCAAGTGAACGTATCCCCGCTCCCCATCTACCAGAATCTTACTCCCGGATACAATTCGTGTTGTCGCTTGAGCAATCCCCAATACCGCTGGAATTCCCAGTTCACGGGCTAAAATCGCTCCATGCCCCGTCATGCCCCCCGTTTCCGTCACTAAACCAGCGGCAAATTTTAACAGCGGCAACCAATCCACCGTTAACTCAGGCATCACTAAAATAGAACCAGAGACAAAGGGCTGACTCGCATCCGTCTCAGCCCGAACGACATGGGCAGGAGCGATCGCCCGACCGGAAGCGGCGGCCAAGCCCTGAAGCACCCAAGCATTGGGTACGCCAGACGGATTAGACAAGGAGTCCGGTTGACTCAAAGGTTCAGGCTGAAGGAAAACTGGGTTCAGGCGCGTGAAATAGAACTGAGCCACAGTCGCAGCAGTTGGATCTGAAGTTGAATCTGAGATGGGACAGAGAATCCAGTTGATTGTCCACTGTCCTGGAATTGTCACTGCAATCTGGTGGATCAACTGAACCAAGGCTTCAATCTCTCCAACCCTGAGGACAGGAGATGCGGGTTGAGTCTCCTGAACAACGTCTACCTGAATCATGCCAGGAGGGACAGCAGTGGGCAAGCCGCTAGCCAGCAAGTTCCTTTGGGAGATTGCTAGTGCTTCATGTCCCAGAATTTCATCTGGCTGCCGCATCCAATACACTAGGGTTTGACCGTCAGATTGATCCGTCTGGAACCCTTGAGTTTGAGGATCAACTCGAATCTGGGATGCTTGGTCTACTGACTGCCCAAGCATCCCCCCCAGACCTCGAACAGCCTGGATAGTCCAAGATTTTGGGTTAACCTGGACAGATCCCGATGCGATCGCATTTTGCAGGGGTTGAACAACAACGACAGGTTGAAGCTGACGAATTTGCAAGCCATACGATCCCCAGTAAAATAAACTTTTTGCCCGAAAGAGCTCTGCCCAAGTCTGCTTCAAGGCCAAAGCAACGGCTTTAATTTCAGTCAAGCACCAAAAAGTATTAAACCATCCCTGGGCAGGTAACCCATTAGAAGAGAGATCCAACTCAAAGCCCAGAGCTTCTGCTTCTAGCCCCTGTAATGCTGTGCTAAGGGTCGAGAGCAGGCTTTCAGATAGGGACGCTGCCAGGATTTGTCGCCGAATCTGACGGGAGATTGCCTGCAACTGACGAAAATTCTTGATGTCCAGATGCAGCAGAGATTGAGGAAAGTCTACGAACAGTGGATCTGACAACTGAATCGACTCTAAAAATTCCCAAAAAAGCTTAGCCGTTAAGACACAGCCAGCCAGCACCGGATAATTTCTCTGCCGCAAAGAACTCAAGTAAAATGCAACGTCCCCCACAGTCTCCTGATCCGAGGGCCGAATTTGATGGAACCAGTAGAAAGTATCCACAAGCGCCATTCCCTAGTTCCTGCCGGGTCTACACTCTTAAACCCTACAATGATTTCTGAGATTTAACCAATCCTGAGCCATTTCAGGAAAACTGTGGGGAATTAATCGACCTCCGCCACGCATCAGGACTGCTCCTGAACCCCAAAATTTGGGACGGGGCTTTTGGGCATTCGCGCAGGATGTCCTAGGGCCGGGTAACGCCCAACCCTGGCAAATCCCCAGGAATGAGTCGCCCCTGTTGCACTGCCGCCCCCTGGAAGGGATCATCAACCAGATTCAGGTGAGAATCCAAGTCTAGGTAGTCTGCCAGAGGAGACAGATGGGCGGCGGCAGTGTTGGCTAAGGCACTATCTGAATAACAGCCCAACATGACTTGCAATCCCACAGCCCTGGCAGTGTGGATCATTCTTAACGCTTCCCCTAGACCGCCCGACTTCATTAACTTAATGTTGATGCCATGGACGTAGGGGGCAAGGGAAGGAATTTGTTGGCTATTAAAACAACTTTCGTCTACAAAGATGGGCAAGGGCGATCGCTGATAGAGCTGCAACCACTGATCTTGAGCCATCGTTGCGGGAAGAGGCTGTTCAATATACTTCACCCCTTCAGCCCCTAGCCATTCGCTCATCATGAAGGCATCTTCCAGGCTCCAACCGCCATTGGCATCGACGTAGAGGGTAGTATTGTTAGGGGCAACCGCCTTAACAGCCCTGAACATCGCCTGATCAGCAGCAATGCCAGCCGGACTTCCAAGTTTGATTTTTAAAACCTGAGCGTCGATCCAGTTGAGCCAATCTTGGGTTCGATGAGCAGCGGCTTCTGGGGTATTAATGCCAATGGTGACTGAGAACGGCACAATGCGATCGCGACTCAAGCCCCAGAGTTTCCACAGGGGCAGCCCCACCTGTTTGCCCAACCAGTCATGCAATGCCATATCAATTGCAGCTTTAGCAGCAGAGGGAATTGCCAGATTTTCGAGCACCTGTTCGACGGCTTGACGTTCCCAAGGATTCAACTCAACGAGGGCTGGAGCCAAGCGTTGCAACGCCATCTGCAACTGTGCTGTGGTTTGGGACTGGGTCTCCACAGAAAAGGGAGACGCTTCCCCCCATCCCTCAAGGCCATCCTGTTCGATCCGCAGCCAAAGGTTGGTCGATTGGGCCGTTGTACCTCGGCTAATGGTGAGAGGAAATCGTTTATTGACGGTAAAGGTCTGAACGTATAGTTTCATAGTGATCCGATTAATTCCCCGCTTGACGGGCTTCTACCATCATCTGAACCACCTGAGGCATTTTGTAACGAGCGCTCCATCCCAGTTTTTCTTTAGCTTTTGCTGGGTTTGCCCGACCGACTGCAATATCTGTGGGTCGCAACAGCTCAGGGTCTGTTGCGACATGATCCTGCCAGTTCAGTCCAACACAATCAAACGCAGCAATGACAAAATCCTGCAGCGCATAGGTTTCCCCCGTAGCAATTACATAGTCATCGGGGGTTTCATGTTGCAACATCAGATACATGGCTTCGGTATATTCGGGGGCCCAGCCCCAATCTCGCTTGACAGAGATGTCTCCCAAATACAATTTTTCTTGACTTCCAGCGGCAATCCGACAGGCTGATCCGACGATTTTTTGGGTGACAAACCGCTCGGGTCTGAGGGGGGATTCGTGGTTGAATAAAATTCCAGAACAGGCGAACAACCCATAGGCTTCCCGGTAGTTGGCCACCACCCAAAAAGCAGTTGCTTTTGCTACAGCGTAGGGACTCCGGGGTCGAAACGGGGTATCTTCATCCGCTGCGAGATCACCGGTGTTCCCGAAACATTCACTGGAGCCAGCGTTATAGAGTTTGATTCCCTTACCCAAAAACCGAATCGCTTCTAAGAGGTTGAGAGTCCCCGTTGCAATACTTTCCAGAGTCTCAACAGGCTGCTCAAACGATAACCCTACCGAACTTTGAGCGGCTAAATTATAAACTTCATCCGGTTGGAATTTGGTGAGTACCTGCAAAACACTGCGAAAGTCCGTCAAAATCACGGATTCAAGCTTGACTTGATCCCGGATACCCAGTCTCAATAAGTTTCGGAATGAAGACATTTGAGCATCCCGCGAGGTTCCACAGACTAAATATCCTTTTCGCAGTAGCAAAGAGGCCAAGTAGGCACCGTCTTGGCCTGAAATTCCACAAATGAGTGCTTTTTTCATTCGAGCTAGATCTGAATCCTTTCTCAAGATTCTGGCACATCCACGCTGACTGCTCTCAACTCTTAAGCAAACTTACGGGGCTTGGCAAGGATTGGAGCGATGGACGGCCTTAACCTTTGAATCCTATCTCTCAATAGAGTTGCATTAGGAAACACTAACAGACGCTGACAGATCAATTAACCAGCGCACCGTTTGGGGGAAAATAATCACAATCATCAACACAATAAACTGCAGAACCATAAAAGGAATAGCACTTTTATGAATATCTAGTGTGCTGATTTCCTTAGGGGCAACGCTCTGGAGATAAAACAGGGAAAATCCTACCGGAGGTGAAATAAAGGCCGTTTGTAGATTAATCGCCATAATCACCCCAAACCAAACCATATCAATGCCTAAAGCTTGAGCGGCGGGAACAAATAAGGGCATTGCAATAAAGCAAATCTCAATGAATTCCAAGAAAACGCCCAGCAGAAAAATCGCGACATTACTAACGATTAAAAAGCTGACGTAGCCTCCGGGTAAATTCGTCAGCAGACTGGTAATTAAGGTTTTTCCACCCAATGCATCAAACACCAAGCCAAACAGGGAAGAGCAAAATAAAATCATCAACACCAGAGCCGTAATCACAGCCGTAACATGGGCTGAGTCCCGCAGCAGTTGGGGGGTCAGTCGCTGGTTCAACGCCGCCAAAAAACAGGCTCCAACCGCCCCCACCGATCCAGCTTCCGTTGGCGTTGCTATCCCAAAGAAAATACTTCCTAAAACGGCAAAGATTAATAACAGCGGCGGTAAAACGGCTTTAACGACTCGGTTGATCAGTGCCCACCCTTTGGGAATTTCAATATCCGCAGGCAACGCCGGAACCTTATCAGGTTCAAAAAAAGCTAGGGCCAAAACATACAACATGTAAGACCCAGACAGCATTAACCCTGGAATTAAAGCGCCCAAAAATAAATCCCCCACCGAAACCCCAATTTGGTCACTGAGAATCACCAGCACCAAACTGGGAGGGATCAGTTGCGCCAAAGTTCCAGCAGCGACAATCACCCCAGCCGCCAACTGTTTGTCATACCCGTAGCGCAGCATCATCGGCAAAGACAGCATTCCCATAACAATCACCGTTGCTGCGACTACCCCCGTCGTTGCGGCCAACAGAGTTCCTACGATAATCACCGCTAGAGCCACCCCCCCCCGTAGCCGCCCCAGCAGAATGCCAATCGTTTCTAGCAATTCCTCTGCGAGTCCTGACTTTTCTAACACTGCCCCCAGAAACACAAAATAGGGAACGGCGAGCAGTGTAAAATTTGACATCGTGCCAAACCAAAGGTTCGGCAGTAGCAACAATCGGTTCAGATCAAAAGCTCCAACCCCTAAGCCGATCAATCCAAAAATAATTGCTGTCCCTGCAAAGGAGAAAGCGACAGGATAGCCACTCATCAAGATCAAAAAAAAGCCAACAAACATTAAAATGGCTAACCATTCAAACCCCATGTTTTTTCCCTACTCAGCGTTGATATGTTCTGAAGTTTCTAAACGGATTTGATCCGTAATATTTGGATAATTTTGCAACACAGCCCAGTATTTAATCGCCTGTGAGATCCCCTGGATTAACAGTAGAAATAAACTAATCGGCAGCATGGTTTTAATCGGAGCACGGGGTAACCCGTTCGCATCTGCCGAAACTTCCCAAGTTCCCCATGTACCATCGGACAATCGTCCCCAAGATTGTAAAACCGGATTAAACGTCACCCAAATTCCCAATAAACAAAAGGGAATTAGAAATAAAATAGTTCCCCAAAAATCAACCTGAGCTTGCTGCTTCTCACTGAAACGAGAGTACAGGAAATCAACCCTGACATTGTCCCCATGTCTCAGAATGTAGGGAAATCCAAGGAGAAAAAAGAGCGAGAATAAATACCACTGAAGTTCAATAAAAACATTTGAAGATAATGTTATTCCAACAAACCGCCCAATGTAGCGAGCCACAACATTGTAAAAACCAACTCCCAAAGTTAATAGCACCAACCAGTTCGCGAGCCCTCCCAATTGATCCGTAAAGTTATCAATCCCTTGAGAAAGTTTTAGCAACCTTCGTAATCGAGGAAATTGTCTGGAGTCATGCATTTTTTTATAAGCTGTATTTTATACGCTTCAGATTAACGGGATAAACGTTGTAAACCTTTACAAGATCGAGAATTGATACTCTATTCTACCGAAATTGTTCTGGTGTCATGATATTGTGAGAAAGTTTATTACAGAGTCAGTATTTTAGTTTATTAATATTTGGGTTATGAAGCGTCGATCAGTTGTTCAAAGATTGTCCCAAGGAGCAATAGCAGCGACCGGAGTCGCTGTCGTCGGCGGCTGTCAAGCGGCTCAAAATGCTTCTAATCAGAATACTTCCGCGAATAATCAAACCAGTAGCCCAACTGATCCGACAAACTTACCTGATATTGAATGGCAAATGGCGACGAGTTGGCCTCCATCCCTCGACACCATCTTTGGAGGCGCTCAGGTGATGGCAGATCGAGTGGCTGCTCTCACCGGAGGCAAGTTTAAGATTGTTCCTCGGGCTGCTGGGGAAATTGCTCCGGGACTGGAAGTTCTGAATGTGGTTTCCCAAGGAGCGGTTCCATGCGGTCATTCTGCCGCCTACTACTATATTGGGAAAAGTCCTGCCTTGGCTTTTGGGACGACTGTTCCCTTTGGGTTCACGGCCCAACAGCAAAATGCTTGGCTTTACGAGGGGGGTGGTTTAGAGGCTCTACAAAAGATCTACGCCAGCAAGTTTAATGTGATTCAATTCCCGGCTGGAAATACAGGCACCCAGATGGGAGGATGGTTTCGGCGCGAAGTGAACACAGTGAATGACCTCCAGGGACTCAAAATGCGGATTCCTGGCTTGGGAGGTCAGGTGATGGCCAAACTGGGTGTTACCGTGCAAACACTACCCGGAGGAGAAATCTTTCAGGCTCTTCAAACTGGGGCAATTGATGCCGCTGAGTGGGTTGGCCCCTATGACGACGAAAAGCTAGGACTCAACAAAGTCGCGAAGTTTTATTACTATCCGGGCTGGTGGGAGCCCGGAGCAACCTTAGAGATGCAGATCAACCTGAATGAATGGAAAAAGCTGCCTACCATTTATCAAGAGGTGATTAAAACAGTGGCCCATGAGTCGAATACTATTATGCTAGCTCGATATGACTCTCGCAATAATGAAGCTCTCCAACGCCTCTTGGCCAGTGGAACCCAGGCGCGCCCCTACAGCGGAGACATTCTGGTCGCTGCTGAACAAGCCTCTTTTGCCCTTTACGATGAATTTTCGGCCAAAGACCCTGACTTTAAGACCATCTACGAACAGTGGAAGCAGTTCCGGGAACGAATTTATGCCTGGAATAACCTGAATGAGGGCAGTTTTACCACGTATTCCTATGCCAAATTAAAAAAATAAACCTTTTTAATTTCTGCATTGAATTTTGATTTTTGATTGCACTTACTCTTCTCCGACCAGACTTGCCAGTAATGCTTTCTGCGCGTGCATTCGATTTTCAGCTTGCTCCCAAATGCGAGATTGTTTTCCTTCCATGACTTCATCCGTGATTTCTTCATCCCGATGGGCAGGTAAACAATGTAAGACGATGGCGTTCTCAGCCCCTTGCTTCACCAAGGCTTGATTGACTTGAAAGGGCTGAAACATTGGCATTCGGTCGGCTGCTTCTGATTCTTGCCCCATACTGGCCCAGACATCCGTGTAGAGCACATGACAGTTCTGAACCGCTTCCTGGGGATTATCCGTCACCAATACTTCCGTTTTCCCCTGAGATAACGTCTTTGCCTGTTCGACGATCTCGGAGTTTGGTTGATAGCTAGATGGAGTAGCAATTCTGATGTTCATCCCCACCATGGCACACCCGAGCAATAGAGAGTGGGCCATGTTGTTTGCGCCATCACCAAAATATGCCAGGGTTAGCCCCTGAAGCTGCCCAAAACATTCCTGCGCCGTCATCAAGTCTGCCAAGACTTGGCAAGGATGTTCCCGATCAGTGAGGGCGTTAATCACTGGGATTTCAGCATAGTTGGCAAAGGTTTCCAAATCTTTTTGCTCAAAGGTTCGGATGGCCATGATATCTAGATAGCGGTCAAGCACCCTGGCTGTATCTCTGAGGGGTTCTCCCCGACTCACTTGAGTCACATTGGGGTTGAGATCAATCACCTGCCCGCCCAATTGATACATCGCCACTGTAAAACTGACTCGGGTTCGAGTTGAAGCCTTGGAAAACATCAGTCCCAAAACTTTATTGCGTTGGAGTTTGACTTTTCCAGACTTTAAATCAACGGCCAAATCAAGCAGAAAGTGCAATTCTTCCACACTAAAGTCCGCCAAGCTTAACAAGTCTCGTCCTTTAAGCGATTGCATCCTAGATCCCCTTTTTATCGGCTTTTACTGGCTTTTATCGGCTGGTTTTCTAGTCTCTGGATAATTGCGATAACTGGGCGATCGCCCGCTCAATTAACTCCCATCCTTCCTCAACGGATTCAATTTGAGCCAGTTGATTACGAAGCTGATTCGCTCCAGAGAAGCCCCTAGCATACCATGTCATGTGTTTACGAGATTGATACAGACCTCGCTTGCCCTTGTAGACAAAAAGTGCTTGTAGATGGTCTTGAGCGCATTGCAGTCGCTCAATCACCGTTGGAGTTGGTTTGAGTTGCCCTGTTTTTAAAAAACTATCAATTTCACCCACTAAAAATGGATAGCCTAGGGTTCCTCGGGAACACATCACCCCGTCGGCTCCAGTTTCTGCCAAACATTTTACAGCCGCTTCAACAGAGTCAATATCTCCATTCGCGATCACTGGGATTGTCAGCACGTCCTTAGTCTGTTTGATCCATTCCCATCTCGCCCGACCATTGTAGCCCTGGGCTCGAGTACGAGCATGAATCGTGATCATCTGGGCTCCCGCAGCTTCCATGCGCTGAGCAAAATTGAGAATATTGATATCTTGATCATCCCATCCAATTCGGGTTTTAACCGTGACTGGCACATCAACAGCCTCAACCACAGACTGTACAATATGCTCGGCAACCTGGGGTTGTCTGAGCAACGAGGAACCCCCGCCATTTTTAGTAATTTTGTTAACAGGGCAGCCCATGTTGAGATCGATTGTATCGGCCCCTTCCTGAACTGCCCTCTGAGCTGCTGCGGCCAAGAAATCAGGACGACAATCAAACAATTGAACACTGATAGGACGTTCATTCGGATCGACTTCCATGATTTGGGGCAATTCCCCAAGCTGGTTAATCTGACTGGCATGAACCATTTCTGTGTACATCATCGACTCTGGAGCGTAGCGCCGCACCAAGTGCCGAAACACTAGGTCGGTCACCCCAGAAAGCGGAGACTGCAGCACTCGACTCTGCACTTCAACCCGACCGATATTCAGAGGGGTGGAGAGCTTCTGTTGCAGTTCAGGGGAGAGAGCAACCATGGTTACTAGGGATGAGTCCCGCAAGGAAAGGGCTATAAGACACGGGATTTAGTCATGACTCCGATTCTGTTGAGGCTGCATCAGGAATGCCCAACCGTTTGCGGAGGGATTCGGCTTTTCGTTGGGCGATCGCATTACTAGGCTCATATTGAATTGACTGCTCGTAAGCTTCCAGGGCTTGAGCGGTGAGCTTCTTGCGTTCGTAGGCATAACCCAAATTATTGAGGGCTACCACGTAATCTGGGACTGATTTTAAAGCTTCTTTGTACTGTCGAATGGCAATATCATACTGCTCACGACCGAAGTAAGCATACCCCAAAGCGTTATAAATCATGGCAGAGTTCTGAGGAGCTTCGTTAGACTCCATTACTTTCAGCGCTTTTTGTAGGGTTGTAACCGCCTGGGAATAGAGATTTTTATCATTGTAAATACATCCTAGCTCATAATATTCCTGAGCATTGCCCTGCTCTCGACTGAGCTTGCTTTCAAGTTGAGAGAGGGAACCTTCGACCCGGCGAGTCTTAAAAATTTGGCGCACCACAAAAAAGCCTGCTCCCAGAAGCAAACCCAGTAGCAGCAATACGTAAACAACTCCTAAGTTGCTTTCCATCAGTTTCAACCCAATTCATTGTATTAGAAGCAGAATATCAGGAAGCAGGGGATCAAAAATTGGAAATAATTAAGGGGGCTTAACTCATTGCTCACTGTTTGTCGCTCACTGTTATTGCTAACGGTTCATTCTGACAATGAGCTAAGCAGGACTCCCCTTCTACTTCCGAGCTTGGGCTGCAACTTCAACAACTTTTTGAAAGGCTGCTGGGTCAAGAATAGCAATCTGAGAGAGCATCTTACGGTTAATTAAGACGTTGGCTCTCTTGAGATTGCCAATCAGTTGGCTATAGTTCATGCCATGGGGACGAACAGCGGCGTTGATCCGAGCAATCCATAGACCCCGGAAATCGCGCTTGCGCTTGCGGCGATCGCGATAAGAGTTTTTCAGGGCCTGCATCACCCGCTGATTAGCGGTGCGGAACTTCTTAGACTGTGCCCCCCGAAATCCTTTGGCAAGCTTAAGAATTTTTTTGCGGCGTTTGCGAGCAACATTACCGCGCTTAACTCTGGTCATCGTTAGTTATCCTTGCAAGTGCAATAAGCTACTGTAAATCAATCTTGAAAAAATCTTGTGAATGAGCCATTCACACAACCTACCCTTACAGGTAAGGCATCATCAGCCGAACGTTTTCGTCGTTGGTTTCGTGAACAGCCTGCATTTTGGACAGGCGGCTCTTGCGTGAAGAACTTTTATGCTGCAACAGATGATTCTTAAACGCTTTTCGCCGAACGAGCTTGCCGCTGCCTGTAACCTTAAAACGACGAGCGGCTGACTTCCGAGTTTTGAGTTTTGGCATAAACTTGCCTAAATTCGACACAGTCTATAATTCTAGCAGATCTTTTAGGTCACAACCCTATTTCGAGTCAGTAAATTTTTGCCCTGGGACATCTGCTAGTATCTCTGTCTGGCTTGCATTTGCGCTAATTTGGGGAGTTCTAGAATTTGCAGACCATTGTATGAGACTTTAATAGCAGTTGTTTTTGGTAAACTCCTATGGCTGCGATCGCTGTTGAACAGCAGCAATATCAAACTTACATTCTCTCTGATGGCGCTTCTGAGGTTCAGGTCGTTCCTGAACGGGGCGGCATTGTCACAGAATGGCATGTCGGTGGACAACGGATCTTTTATCTTGATGCAGAACGATTTACCGATCCGGCCCTCTCGGTTCGGGGCGGGATTCCCCTGCTCTTTCCAATCTGTGGCAATTTGGGGGATGACACCTACGCCCTAAATGGGAAATCCTATAGTTTAAAGCAACATGGTTTTGCGCGAAACCTACCTTGGACAGTGACAGAACAGACGACGGACGATAGAGCCAGCGTCACAGTTAGCCTCAAAAGCAACACCGAAACCCTGGCGAGCTACCCGTTTAAGTTCGAGCTGAACTACATCTATACCCTGAGGGGCAATACCCTGGAGCTGCGGTATCGCCATACAAATCTGTCTCAGGAGCCAATGCCCTTCGCAGCAGGAATTCATCCCTACTTTTTTGCGCCAGATAAAGGCCAGCTACAGATTGACCTGCCTTCAACCCAGTTCAAGGTAAAGGGAAATGACACAGTTCAAGGGTTTGCTGGAACATTTGATTTCGAGCAGGAAGAAATCGACTATGCCTTCATCAACTTATCGGGTCAAACCGCGACGGTGACTGATCAGAGTCGCAATCTCAAGTTAACCCTGAGCTATGATACTCACTATTCAACTTTGGTGTTTTGGACGGTCAAAGGTAAAGAATTTTACTGTTTGGAGCCTTGGACAGCTCCTCGCGATGCCTTGAATACGGGAGAATTCCTGCTGACGGCTCAACCGGGTGAAACCGTCGAAACGATGATTCAGATGACGGTTGAACTGGGCTAAATCCCGGTTCAGGATGACCCTTTGACAAAATCTTGAATGCGCTCCCAGACCTGTTCCAACAGGTTTGGGTGTTTGGCATCAAACCATTCAATGTCTGGGTCAGCCCGAAACCAGGTGCGTTGACGCTTGGCAAATTGGCGGGTGTGCAATACGGTCAAATCTATTGCGGCTGATAACGTTAGATCTCCAGCGAGATACTGTTGGATTTCAGCGTAGCCTAAGGTTTTCAGCAAGGGCAAGTCGAGGCCGTATTTCTGACAGAGGGTTTTGACTTCTTTGACCAAGCCCAACTCGATCATCATTTCAGTCCGGCGCTGAATACAATGAGTTAGGTCGTCAATCTTCATGGATAGTCCAATTTGCAGCACCGGATAGGGAGGCGGAGACTCCCCTTGTTGTGCAGAAATAGGATGGCCCGAGACATAGAAGACTTCCAAGGCTCTTTGGGTGCGAGCTTCATCGTTCGGATGAATTTTTTTGGCCGCGAGTGAATCAACCTGTTGCAGCAGTTGATAACAGAAACCTTGCCCGAGGGCTTGAAACTGCGATCGCAATTCTGGCTGAGGCGCGACACGTGGGATTTTCATGCCCCGCAGAATTGATTTGATATACAGCCCTGTCCCACCCACGAGTAAAACCGGAGTCGTTAAATCAATCAACTTTTCTGCAATTAAAACTTGAGCTTGGGCTTGATAATCTGCTAGAGTTAAAACCTTGGTTGGATCACAAAGATCTATTAAATAGTGAGGAACAAGGGCCTGTTCAGCCTGAGTGGGTTTGGCAGTACCGATGTCAAACTCTCGATAGACTTGGCGCGAGTCAGCGCTGAGGATGACTGTCTCTAATCGCTGAGCTAGGGCAATGGCCAAACCCGATTTTCCAGTTGCTGTAGCGCCACAGATTGTAACTAACCCCATCCCACAATACAGTTTCACAATGCACTCTTTCTCTATCTCTGGATCACTACCCTCAGGATACCTTTAGAGCCAGCCTTGCAGCGATCATTTCTGATCGGAATCGACTTTCACCCATCCCCACACTCCCTAGATTGTCTTATAAACGGTGCACCCTAGATTTAAATTCTTAATGAGAAGCCTCTCAAGTCGTTTCTAACCCTTTTGTGTTAGAATTTGAATAAGATTTGTCATTTCAAAGTCCCAAGGACTTCAGCGTCATTATCGGAGCCATACTCGCATGACCAGCAGTTATAGTGCCGAACAGATTCAGGTTTTAGAAGGGTTGGAGGCAGTTCGGAAGCGTCCAGGAATGTATATTGGCTCCACAGGGCCACGGGGACTGCATCATCTAGTTTATGAAGTCGTTGATAATTCGATTGACGAGGCACTTGCTGGTCACTGCACTCACATTGAAGTTGATCTCAACGCCGAGGGCTCAGTCTCTGTTACCGATGATGGTCGAGGCATTCCAGTTGATATTCATCACAAGACTGGAAAATCGGCATTAGAAACAGTGCTCACGGTATTGCACGCCGGGGGCAAATTCGGGGGTGGCGGCTACAAAGTTTCTGGGGGTCTTCACGGTGTCGGAATTTCAGTAGTGAATGCCCTGTCTGAGTGGGTTGAAGTCAAAGTTCTCCGCAATCAAAAGCAGTATACCCAACGCTTCGAGCGGGGAGCCCCTAAGACTGAGCTATCAGAGCAACCGATGGCCGAGGATCGAACTGGAACCTCTGTTTGCTTCATGCCAGACACGACTATTTTTACCACGGGCATTGAGTTTGAATATGTCACGATTGCTAACCGTTTGCGGGAGTTGGCTTATCTCAATGCTGGGGTCAAAATTACCATCACTGACCATCGCTTAGCGCTTTTAAACAGCGATGAACCCAAGATTGAAACCTATTTTTATGAAGGCGGCATCAAAGAGTATGTTGCCTATATGAATCGGGAAAAACAGCCCCTCCATGAAGACATTATTTATGTCTCTGGAGAACGCAATGATGTCCAGATTGAGGTTTCATTACAGTGGTGTGTAGATGCCTACAGCGATAATATTCTTGGCTTCGCCAATAATATTCGGACAATTGATGGTGGGACTCATTTAGAAGGGTTGAAAACAGTTCTTACCCGCACCATGAATACCTTTGCCCGCAAGCGCAACAAGCTCAAAGAAAGCGAGGCAAATTTAGCAGGAGAAAACGTGCGGGAGGGTCTGACTGCCGTGATTTCTGTCAAGGTTCCTGACCCTGAATTTGAAGGGCAAACCAAGACAAAGCTGGGGAATACAGAAGTTCGAGGCATTGTTGATTCTTTGGTGGGAGAAGTCTTAACTGAGTTTTTAGACTTTCACCCCAATATTGCTGATGCTATTTTAGAGAAGGCGATTCAAGCGTTCAAAGCGGCAGAAGCAGCTCGAAGAGCAAGGGATTTAGTCCGACGCAAATCAGTTTTAGAATCTTCTCCTTTGCCTGGAAAGCTGGCAGATTGTAGTGAACGCGATCCGGCTAAATCCGAGATTTTCCTAGTAGAAGGCGATAGTGCGGGAGGCAGTGCAAAGCAGGGGCGCGATCGCCGCAACCAAGCTATTCTTCCCCTCCGAGGCAAGATTCTCAACGTTGAGAAAACCGATGATGCTAGGATTTACAAAAACAATGAGGTGCAGTCCTTAATTACCGCCCTGGGATTGGGGATTAAGGGCGAAGAGTTTGACCCTAGCCAACTGCGGTATCACAAAGTCATTATTATGACCGACGCGGACGTTGATGGCGCTCATATTCGGACGCTGTTGCTGACCTTCTTTTATCGGTATCAACGGGACTTGGTTGATCAGGGCTATATCTACATTGCCTGCCCTCCCCTGTACAAGTTTGAGCGCGGTCGCAGCGAACCTCACTACTTCTACAGCGATCGAGATTTACAAGCCCATATCAGAACGTTGCCTGACAATGCGAACTATAACATCCAGCGGTTCAAAGGTTTGGGAGAAATGATGCCTCAACAACTCTGGGAAACCACCATGAATCCAGAAACAAGAGCCTTAAAACAGGTCGAAATCGAAGACGCGGCTGAGGCAGATTGGGTGTTCACGATGTTGATGGGTGATCGCGTTGCCCCCCGGCGAGAATTCATTGAAGCCAATGCTGCGAAGTTGGACATCACGGACTTGGATATCTAAGGCAGGATTGCTAACGAACTCCTCAATAACCAAATTTACTTTGAATTTACTTTGAGCTTTGATGCAACTTGTCGATTTGAACCCGATTTTTAGCGTCCATACCGGGAAAGTTAAATTGTGTCCGGGTCAACTCCCATTTCTCGGAGTTTAGCTTTTAGCCTTTCATTTTGCTGTTCAGCGGTTTCGAGTTGTTGCTCTGCTGCTTGGGCTTTTTGCTCAGCGATCGCCCGTTGTTGCTTTTCAGCCCTTGCTTTTTGTTCAGAAAGTTTGGCGGCTTCTTGAGCGGTGGGAGCCATTTCTCCTTCAGGGGTGAAAAATCTTAATTTCCCCTCATGCACTCCCAGGAACAACTCCAACTGTTTGCTCCACATCCATCCGTTCTCGTTGGGTTGAATGTCTTGATATTCCCCACCCAACAGCTCCAATCCCTGAAATTCCAATGTGTCTGGGGAAAACCAAAAATACTCTGGCAGACGGAATACATCTTGGTAGATTTGCTTTTTCTCACCCCGGTCAACCGTCTGAGTGGAGTCCGAGAGTAGTTCGATAATCACATTGGGATACTTGCCCCCTTCCTCCCAGACTGTCCAACTTTTGCGAGTCTTGCGCTCTGTGTTCAGCACCACGAAAAAGTCTGGCCCGCGAAACTCCTCCGATTTCTTCTGGTTCAGACTGTAGTAAATGGTCAGGTTGCCAAAGGCATAGAAATCCTGGCGGTCTTGCCAGAGGTATTCCAGCATGTGGATGAGCAGGATAATTTGGCGCAGATGTAGTTCCGTTTCCAAGGGAGGCTCCTGACTTTCTAAGTTGCAAGGAGGATATGCAATGTCCATGAATTCAGACCCCGCCTGCTGAAGTTGCTCAAGCTGTTGGGATTTGGCCTGTTCAGATTCAGTTGTTTGAACGTCCAAGGCTGGGGTTGTAGTCATGGTGTCCTCCAGGGCAATAGTTGTAGTATAAACCATCAACATGGGTTGAGGGCCAAAAGTAGTTGCACATCGCATTGGGTTGTATTCTGAACTGTTCTTGTAAAAACTCAACGCGGGTTTGGCGTGAGATCAACCTGAACTTAAATGCAACCCACCACTGATCTATGCAACAATCAAACCAGAAATAACCTCTTCCATTCTTGACCGAGGAAATTCAAGTCCTTCATCCCTTCAGGGATGTTAACTCAGCCGAAAGTCGTTAGTAGCTTCTGTATTTTAGAAGAAGTAGAGAGTGGTAAAAAGCTTCTAGATTCCCACAGCCCATACTGTATGAAAGTCGTCGTCACCCATAGGCCCTAAGTCGATCTGCTTTCTAGCTTCTCCATCACCCTTCAGGCTTAAAGTGAATCTATTAGAGTGAATCTATTAGAATACAGACCAAGCGCACTCAAATTCTGGCTTCAAGCTGATCCCTATCACTAGATCATTAAGATGGCTTATTATTTCACAGGATTTACAATTATTTTTTTCCTGCTATGTTACGGATATAGCTACACTATCGTTAAGATGGCCAAGAAGTGGGGCGATCAGGTACTGTTTTATGGGATTTTTGGGGGCTTGTTTGTGTTCATGGCGTTTTGTGCCGTGTCAGTTCCTGTGCTGCATTGGCTGCTCGATAGCCCCGTCTAGGAACTCCGTTTAGAGGCTCCGTTTAGAACTTACCGAGGACAACCGAAACCCCGGAATATTGCGAATGAATCATGCCATAGACTTCACTAAAAAGCACGGAGAAAACTGATGAAACGCCGCAAGTTCCTGATCAGTTCAGCCCTTCTGAGTGGAGGAATGATTGGAACAAGCCTAGGTTCAAAGCAAGGATTGGCCCAATCTCCAGGCATTGTCTCCTCGGATCGGATGCGTCCTAAGATTCCCTATGGGGTTGCGAGTGGAGATATTGGAGTCGGTCAAGCAACGATTTGGAGTCGCAGCGATCGCCCCGCCCGGATGATTCTTGAGTATGGACAAGAAGAATCCTTCCGCAATGCAACGCGGGTTATTGGCCCTGCGGCACTGGAAACCAGCGATTTTACAGCTAGGGTCAATCTCATTGATTTGTCAGAGGGTCAGCAAATCTTTTATCGTGTGACCTTTCAGGACTTGTCAGATCTGACGCTCTACAGTGAACCGGTGACTGGAACATTGCGTACTGTTCCCAAATCTGGACAGGATATTCGATTTGCTTGGTCAGGAGACACGGCAGGTCAGGGTTGGGGCATTAATCCGGATTGGGGTGGGATGAAAATCTATGAAACCATCCGTCAGTGGAATCCTGACTTTTTCATCCATTGCGGTGATTACATCTATGCCGATGCTCCCATAAAATCTGAAGTTCAGTTGAAAGATGGCACAATTTGGCGCAATCTGGTCACAGAGGCGAAGTCAAAAGTTGCAGAGACTTTGCCAGAGTTTCGGGGAAACTATACCTACAATTTGCTGGATGAACATCTGCGTCGCTTCAATGCCCAAGTGCCGCAGTTGGTACAGTGGGATGATCATGAAACGACGAATAACTGGTATCCGAATGAGCAATTGTTGACAGATGAGCGCTATCAGGTCAAAAGTGTTGCGTTACTGGCTGCGCGGGCGAAGCAAGCCTTTTTGGAATACACCCCCATGCGCTGGAATGGTCATGACCCAGAGCAAATCTATCGCTCATTTAGGTTTGGCCCAATGTTGGATGTGTTTATGCTGGATATGCGGAGTTACCGAGGTGACAACACCGCTAATCGCAATCCAGTTCCTAGTCCAGAGACCGCCTTTCTCGGCGATCGCCAGATCAACTGGTTAAAGAACAGTTTATTGAATTCTCGTACAACTTGGAAAGTGATTGGCATTGACATGCCGATTGGTTTGATAGTGCGGGATGGGGAAACGGCCTTTGAAAATCTGGCCAATGGAGAGGGTGTGCCTTTGGGGCGGGAACTCGAAATGGCAGAGTTGCTGCGATTTATCAAGCGCAACCAAATTCGTAATATCGTTTGGCTGACGGCGGATGTGCATTACGCCGCTGCCCATTATTACCATCCAAATCAGGCTCAGTTCCAGGATTTCTTGCCCTTCTGGGAGTTTGTCTCTGGCCCCTTACATGCAGGGAGTTATGGCCCTAGTAAATTGGACAACACCTTTGGCCCTCAGGTTCAGTTTCAAAGTACTCAAGTAGAACTTTCCAATCTTCCTCCCAACGCCGGGTTGCAATTTTTTGGAACGGTTGAAATTGACGGCTCAACTGGGTTGATGACGGTTTCCCAACACAATTTAGCAGGAGAAGTGGTGTATTCCACCGTCCTCGAGCCTGACCTGACCTCAGTCCAGACCTAACACGGTTCTAGCTGCGACACAATCGGCTTGAATCTGAAGTTTCAGCTCCTCCAATCCAGCAAAGCGGCGTTCAGGGCGCAAAAATTCTGCCAGGGTCACCGTTAAAGTGTGACCATACAAATCCCCTGACCAGTCCAACAGATAAACTTCTACCGTAGGCAATTGTCCGGCAATCGTAGGCCGACAACCAACGTTCATGACTGCTGGTCGGTTGGTCAACGTTAACGTTTCTGCTTGCAGGGAAACTCGAACAGCATACACCCCATACTGAGGTAAAAGCTTTTCTGGGGGAATATCTAGATTTGCCGTTGGAAATCCTAGGGTTCTGCCCAGTTGCTGCCCGTGAATCACCTGACCCACAATTTGATAGGGTCTACCTAAAAGTTCATGGACTCGGTGTAAATTTCCCTGTTCTAAAGCTTGCCGGATCATCGAGCTACTGATTCGCTCTCCTTGGTCTGAAGCATACAAGGGAATGATGTTAACTTCAACGCCAAATTGATGGGCAATCCTCTGTAAATCTTGGGGATTCCCCATTCGGTCTTTGCCGAAATGAAAATCAAATCCAACGCTGATATATTGGGCCTGAAGGGCATCTACTAAAATCTGCTGCACAAATTGCTCTGGGCTGAGGGCTGCCAAGTCCTGATTAAACGGGAGCAAGACCAGTTGTTCTACTCCCATGCCCTGCAAACAGGCAACTTTTTCGTCCAAGGGGGTGAGTAACTTCTTTTGTTGACCTGAAAAAAACTCTTGAGGATGGGGGTGAAAGGTAACAACTGTAGAATAGAAATGATTCAATATCGTTGAAGCAGGACTCTGAGGCAAGCCCCCTTCAAGGGCTGAAGTTGACTGCTCCGGGGTAAATCCCAAACGGCCTGCCAGTTGCAAGGAGTGAGCAAGGATGCCTTCTCCTGAAACAGGATATTTCAGCACAGGCGAAATGACCTGTCCATGGCCTCGGTGAAGCCCATCAAAGTTCCCTAAGGCAAGGGCGGTTGGAGTTAAAGCAGTGTCTAGAGATGAAGTTATCCACACGCTTTACATTTTGACATAAATCCAACGTAAATTTGACATCAACTGGTTATACCCAATCTTATCGCCAAAGTAGGGTTACCCCTTCGCCTAGGGCACTGTTCCTTGCTCAAGCTACCCTTTACCCAGAGCTTGCCTAAGAACCCTCACCCCTTTGTTCCCCTCTCCCAAAAGTGGAAAAAGAAATTGGGGAAGACGGGAGGCTGCCTCAAGTTGAATAAAGTCTGTAGTCCAATCCTCAGGCTTGGCTATTAGCTCAAGTGGGTGTCTGGGGAAATCAACTGAATCGAAAGTCCTTCGCGAGCCATCAAGCTATCAGGAAATTGTTGGGCCACTTGTTCTCCGATTTGATCGAGAAAATCATCATTGTGCAAAGGATCGTGGTGAAAAATAACCAAGCGCTTAACCTTTGCAGCCCGTGCAACTTTGACAGCTTCTTGCCAGGTTGAATGCCCCCAGCCAACTTTACTCGTTTTTTCTGAATAGTACTCTGCGTCTGTATAGGTAGCATCGTAGATCAGGACATCAGCATTCCGGGCTAGGAATAGTACGTTCTCATCCAATCGATCGGCAAAATGCTCCGTATCAGTCACGTAGGCTGCGGCATAACCTTTCCAATTTACCCGATAGCCAATGGCCTCTCCAGGGTGATTTAATAATGCAGTTTCAACTTTAAGATCTTCTGTAATGTCAATCGGGTCTCCAATCACTACGTCAAAGAACTGCAAATTGGCTCTCATGGTTTGCAGGGGAACCGGGAAATTGGGATGCAACATCTGATCATTGAGGCGTTGCTGCACAGTGGAGTGATTGGGGGCGATCGCTCCGTAGATATTAAAGGTGTTGACAGGAACAAACGCTGGCACAAAGAAGGGAAACCCTTGAATGTGATCCCAGTGTGCATGAGTGAAGAAGAGGTGGGCTTTGACAGGCAATTGAGCCAGCATCGCCTGCCCTAAAACCCGTAAGCCCGTGCCTCCATCAAAAATCAAACGTTCTGAGCCAACTCGCATCTCAACGCAGGACGTATTGCCGCCATATCGCACTGTTTCTGCCCCTGGGCAGGCAATGCTTCCGCGAACGCCCCAAAAATGAACCGTAAATTGATTAGGAAAATCAGACATAAGCCTCACTGCAAATCAAACTCAGAACGTGATTTTACCGAATTAAAACACTCAAATGCTTCGATTTTTCGCTTAAACTTGCAAATCAAACCCAATACTAACAGTTAAAGGGTGATTCAAACCACACCAATGATAGCCTAGGTTAAGTCAAGGGTCATATTCGACATTGATATAGAACCTACACTCTATCTTAAACCATAGAATGAACAGCAGTAACCGACTCCCAGACCTAATCCCCCTTTTAGACTGGAAAGATTGAATTTGTAGAGAGGTTCGTGATGCCTTTTTGTCTGCAGACAAATCCAGGTAGCTCTGAGCAGACAGGAAGATTAGGTTAAGAGGGCAACTTGCTCTGAATTAACAGACTCATTTCCGATTAATGTCTAGGCATTCACGAAAAGTATAGTTATCGCCAATACCTTAGAGAGAAAAACCTTAGCAATAATGACTTTGAAGTTGCAGGATCTAGTACCATCACAACTTGGCTCCATACTGTAGGAATAAGAGATAGAAATTTTAGGCAAAAACGTTAAGAGCAATCATTGATCGATTCGAGCTTTCTCAGCATTGTCTCTGAACTTATACTCCTTTTCCAATTCTTCATTTAAGAAATAGTTAAGGAATGTACGAATCACTGCAATTACCCCTAACTGAATTAGAGCCTCCGTACTCGGTGCAACAGTAGTTGCCAGGATGTCTGCCCCAAGCTGGAACTCTAGAGCTAATGACAGCCATAGTCCCAATTGAATTCGGATCTGGATAAAGTAGAGATCATTATTTTGCCAACGGAGTGACTGAAAAACAAGCTGAATGGTTTTGACAACGCCGAATAGCACACAATAAACTGAAATTGCTTCCAAACAAAACTTTGCAACCTCCACAAGCTCAGTCAAGCCTGCTTTGAAGAATTCTAGCCATTCCATAACTCAATTTTTCAGTCAAAAACAAGTCTTAGGTCACGGGGTCAATGGTAAACGATCAAAGGCTATGAACGCAGGTATACCGAATAACTAACCTCAGCTACTATCGAGCCAAGTTCCCTGCCAATACGACCGAAAGCATCTCATCTTCCCATATCAAACCAAGTTGTAGCCCCAACTCGTATGACAAAACATTAACGATTGCGCCTGTACCTAATAAACCTTCGGCGTTAAGGAATTAATCATTCAGACTGAGCGTTCAAGGCAGATATGGCATTCGATCAACCATGCCAAGATTGCTGTCAATCATTCTGTAAGGAAACTTTTGAGCGTTAAGCGCCAGTTGAAGTCACCCGCCGCCAACAGCTTTGGAGTTAATCCAATAACATTGCGGTAGGTCGGGTGCAGTCACTCGTTATACCCTTATTGACTTAATGGCTTCGATAAGGTCATTCTTCCTCATCTTACTTATGCCAGTGATCCCCATTTCTTTCGCCAAACTTTTAAGCTCAGCAACTGTCATTTTTATTAGATCATCTATTGGTGGGGGATCAGGGGGGGGTGGAGGATCTTGGGGCGTTAAGTAAAATACATCTTTAACTGAGTCTAGCTTCTTACCTTTAGTAATTCCACATTTCAGATTTATAATCGGCTCAAAATTCTTCCAGTATTGACGAGGTGCTTCATCAATCCGACTCGTAGCAACAGCAAGTTTGATGGTTTTTAAAGGACTGTTGGGTTGCTCAATTAAGAACTGCAAAGCTGAATTAATTTCTTCTCTTGAAGCTGTAGAAAGATTTAGTTTCGGAGTTTCCTCCCTTGCAAGTATCTTTGTAAGGGAAGTGGTATCTTCTGTATCATCTGCAATGATACACCAAACTCTTTCTAGTCCAGCTTGTTCGGCAACGGCATACCCAAATGAATTACCCACAACCTGATATTTGTCCTTTTCAAGGATTTTAACAATCACTGGCAGCCAGTTTCGTCCTCCCTTTTGCTGGAGTTGCTTGGCCGCAGCTTTAATCAAGAAATCTGGGGCATTTGTGCCATCTGTTATCTCTATCTCGTCTAAATAGAGGTACATCAGACTGCCAATACTACTTGAATCTTTCATTGTAGAAAATACTCCTTCGCTAAGCTTTTGTAGTATTCATTGGCAAAACGATCTCTATAAACAGCAGGTATGCGAGAAAAAGCTGCACTTGCTATACTAGCGCAACTTAGGAGTTTGTGAATATCTAAGTCTTTCTTTGCAGGGGTGTACTTGGGGTAAAAATAGGGTAGCAGGTTAAAGCCTTCTTTCTTCGCATTCAAAATAAGGTTATTGATTGCTTTCTGAGCAGCTTCTAACTGCGGTGGGGTAATTTTCTCGCCGTTAAAGAAGATGGGCAAAGCCACTGGAGTTCCGTCTTCTTTATCTTTTTGCATTTGTGGAATAAATTGTTTGATAGTAGTAGCAGCATTCTCTAAAGAGAATAAATTATTATGCTTTGTGGGAAGAAGTACAACATCTGCGGCATAAACTGCAAGCTGGCTAATAAAGCGCCAATTTGGGGATGAATCTATAAAAATGTAATCATATTCATGCCTTGCAAACTCAAGTTTTTCGTATAGAGAGTATAACTTCATTTGCGACCGAAGTTCTTTTTCATCTAGAGCAGCCACCTCATCATCAGTAGGAATAATATCAAAGGTAATTTCAGTCTTTTTAATATGAAAACTATATAGGCGAACGAGTGATTTTAACTCAGGGTTTCTATCAGTCAGAGCCTTTTTAAGCTCTCCTTCACTCCTCTTCATTCCCAGGACGTTGGTTAAATCTTGTTGATTAAAGTCAAAATCTAAAGCCAGAACTTTTTTACCTAGAAAAGCCAGAATAGCGGCAAGATTGACAGTTGTAGTTGTTTTGCCAACTCCGCCTTTATTATTGTAAATCGCTACTGTCAAAGCTCGGCTCGTATTTTCAATCTTACGCTTGATACTTTCCACAATCTCATCAACATTATCTGGAGTAAGAGATTTACAAGTAGTGGCAGGGAAAATGGTCTTGCCGTGTTTTCTAAATAGTTGAATACGAGAAGAGTTGGTGATGATTCCCCATTGGCATGATTGGCAGTTGTCTCCAAGTAGTTGTCTTTTTAATTGATTAACAGTTGCGATGTACTTTGGGCTACCTTCAGACAAGTTAACGTCTTTACCTTTTATTTCTAGGAGTAGAAAGGGATTATTTTTGGTATGCAAAAAAATGTCGTCTTCAAAGTTCTTTCTGGCAGCAAAGTCAGGAATTTCTCTTGCCGCAGTATTAAACTCGGGAACAATTTCTTCAGGCGTGAATCCTAAAGATCCTAGAAGTTTAGTTGCAAAATTCCTGACCATAGCTTCACTTGCATTTGGTGGCAAGCTTTGAAGCACTGAGCTAAGACTGGATGTTGTAGAACTCATAAATTGCATTTCTAGTACTTGCCAATACTATAATGTGCTGCTGTCTTGAGCGCAACGGTTGAAATCACCCGCTGCCAACAGCTTTGGAGTTAATCCAATGACATTGCGGTAGGTTGGGTGTAATGATTTATACCTTGTTTAAGTATTGCCGACTTTCTCTCACTCAGCAAAACGACCACCGCAGATGATGCAAACCCTCTCTCAACATAGTCAGTCGCCCTTCGGTTCAACTCCACAGGGAAGCTGTGGTGCGCTGGCAAGATAACGGCTCAAATCAGCGGCAGCAGAGGACTCTCAACGAAGCAGAAAGCGTTTTGGTATGTCCGCTGCATTTGAATTGTTAGACCGCGCCGGAACTACTGCAATTCCCTAACTTGTCTGAGAGCTTCGTCATAAACCCGCTGACTCAAACGAAATTTAGCCACAGTTTGCAAAGCATCAAGCTGTTCTTGCAAGTTAACAATCACTCCTTGACGTTTCGCCCAAATTAAGAGACCCAATGTACCAAGTATCGGTAAATTGATGCGTCGTGCAACTTGTCGCGCTTTCTTTTCATCGAGCAACAGAGCTTCTGAAGGCTGCTCAAGCAACAATGCGATCGCCTCTGCTTCACCTTGATCCAGATCTTGTTGTAACACTGATATTAGAGTCTTGTTCTCCACTTCTTGCATGGACAGCCAAACGTTTAAGCCTGCTGCAACTTCTGCCGCTCCTGCCCGCCCTGCTCCAGTTTCCACAACTTCGTACCAGACTGCCTGTGGAATCACAATCCCGTCTGGAAATCGCCGCGTCAATATAGACAATTGCCCAATACTGCTCAGGGCAATCAAAACAGACGAGTTGCTGATGGCTCTCAATCTAATTGCTCCAACGTGTTTAGATCATTTTCTAGTTCCTCTAAGTCGTAACTACGCTCAATTGCCTCATCTCCTAGTAATGAGTGAAACTCCCATTTTGTCATTTGTGCTAACTCCCGTGCTTTGCCAAAAGAGAGCAAGCCTTTTTGATATAAACGAATTGCCAATTCCCGTTGCAGACGAGAGAGGCGTTCAGAAGGTGGAAGTTGAAGGGATTCTGCAACATTGTTTGAAATCTCAAGTACTAGTCCACTCATCCTATCCTCCTACTATTGCTAATCATGGTTTTAGGCAAATCACTACAATTTTGTCATAGGATCTTCTTTGGCTTGCGACCGCACTGGAGGATTCACAAATCTCCTCTACTAAGCAAATTCTCCTTTGTAGTGAAGTTTTCGAGTGGTCAAGCTACTGCCAGCGGGACTAATCAATCAAAGAAGCACGATACATAAGGATCGAAAACCCATCCATAGATCGATCTTTGTGACTGCTCAGATCTCCTTGCCTCACCGCTTGTACTAAACATTGAACTCAGAATTTGCCGTGCAGCTTCTGACCCCAGTGCTTAAAAAACTCCCTGTAAAAAAGAATTCCAGCTTTATTGAGCATTTGCAGAACCAGCATTAAGGTTTAGGACAAGAGTGAAACACGCAATACCAGCAAATACTCTCTCTGTTTGCGCTTCATCCCTTGCTACTGAACCAAAGAGCATCAGAGACTTTACGCCAAAGTCCTTCAGCGTGTTCTGATGATTCGCCAATAATGTAAGGGCTTCCTGTTTTCGCACTACCCAACCTGCAATGAAAAGAAAAATCTACTGAGAATTGTAGCTCACCGATCACCTCCCAATTACGTCTCGACCAAAGATTCATAGCTACTTGGGCATCGCGTTCTACAGATAGCTTTCCGCTTGCACCCCAACGAAGGACTCTCAAGTGAGATCGCGAATCTCAGCATCCAACGAGAAAATAGAACTAAGGAATATAAACCCGACCAACACCCATGTAATTGTCAATGTCAAAAAGAATCTCAACTAACCGACTGGCGCATCGTTCACGATAACTCTGCTCGTCAAGCCGCTCTTTGTTGCCGATCGTCACAACGGGAAGTGATGTCAGCGTATTGTCTTCCCGAATCGCTTGCTCCAACGAATCATCTCCCTTCATGTTCCGATTTGCGGTCAAGATAATCATCTGATTGCCCTGAGCTACCTGCCAAACTAAAAGATCGCTGCTGTTTTCGAGTAAGCCGACCTCTTCAAACCCAACGAATCGAATCGGCATCAGTTCAAGCCATCCTTCAGCCGCGATCGTGCCCCAAAGTAAAGCTGCCTGTCCTCGCAAATTGTAGTCAATCAGAAAATTCATACCTTGGACTCAAGCCTGTCTTTCCAAGCCTGAAGTTTAGCACGGATAGCCTCTTGACTCGGTTTTGGAGATGTTGCAACAAGACGGGCAAAGTGTTCTCGATTGCGTTCTTCCCAATATTGCCGATTCTCTTCCGCAGTTTGTAAAACTTGTTGATATTCAGACTCGACTTCAGCTTGATGAGCTTTGATGTAAAACAGAGCCGCATCGATCTGAGCATCTGTGAGACAGAGCTTTTCGCGAATGAGCTTTGCAGGATAGCCAGCCGTGTAGTAATCCATCACGTCATAAAGCGTAATGCGGGTTCCTGCGATCGTGATCCCACGCTCTGTCCGAATAATTTCCGATTGATCACTAGATGCCGAACTCATTTTCCACATTCCTGCTTTCTGAACAGTAGTCCCATTTTATCTTGTTTTAAAATAATTGACTTCCTCAGCTTCGGACTAGAAGGGGCTAAGCCAAAACCCTAGGTGGCCAAGATCGGAGACTAAGGTTACTAATGTGTAAACAATGAATAAAAGAGCGCCTAAAAACCATAGTAGAAATGTAAAAAGATTTCCTCCTTTAGTCCCCACATAAATTAAACGAGAAATACCCATGAACTCAATTATCAAAAACCGCCAGAGGTTTGCAGTAGCCTGCTCAGTAACAAATTGAATCTTTGGAGCAAATGTTGCAATTGCATTTTTCAAGTCTTGTATATTACCCATCATTGATTTACCTTTTTTGGGCAGGCCAACTCTTAATGGCTCCTGATTTGCCTGGATTTCTGCCTTCCAGTCAAACTTCAACGGCTGAGTCCAAAATCCCTCGTAAACGTAACCTTATCCACAGATTCTAAGGAAGCCGCCAACAGCTTCAGAATTAATCCAGTACTGCTATTGCAGGTCGGGTGCAGTGATTTGTTAGCTTGACTTGGGCGAGCTGACTGTCTCTTAACTCAGCCCTGAATACTGACACACACGTTTCCGGTTGCGTCATCACCGATAGCTCAGGCGGCATAACGGCAAAAGTGAGCGGCGACAGACAATATCGAAACAAAGCACAAAGACTCTGCACGTCCGCTCCACTGCGTTGTTATGCCGCGCAATCTGCTGTACATCAACAATACTTCGGACAGAATTAGACAGCAATAATGCTGTAAACGCTGGACTTTGTGTTGAATTTAATCGAAGTGGGTGATAGGGCGCTGAAAAATGAGCACGAGATTGTTCGCTTCTCTGTCTAATGGCTCATGTGAAAATTGTTCAAACTTTTGTACGATAATAACACAACCGTAGCTTTTCATAATGATGTTTCCTTAGCTCCATCTACAAAGCTAGTTTGGTTTTGAGAAGCGTCAGTCGTTCGGTGCTGACCCTACAACCTTTTGTTCAGCAGGTGAAACGCGGTTCAGATTTAAGGCAAAAATTCTTTTCCTAAAGGAGAACGGTGATGTTAGATATCGATGAAATGAGTTCAAAGGAAATACAAGAGCTTTTGAAAAAAGTGGGACACGGGCACCTTGGCTGTATCTTCAAAGAGCATCCCTACGTTGTGCCAATGCACTACTATCTCGAAGGCTCAGACATTTACCTTGTCACCACTGAAGGCATGAAGACGCAAGCGATGGACGCAAATCCAGAAATTTGCCTCCAGATTGAAGAAGTGCATGACCCAGCACACTGGCGGAGTGTGGTAGTGACAGGTCGAGTCGAGCGCATCACTACGCAGCCAGACCTCGATCGAGCTATGCACTTTATCAAAGAACGGAATCCAACGCTTTCGCCTGCAATTAATCGCACCTGGGTCGATAGTTGGGGACGCGCTGCGGTGATTGCCATCTTCCGCATTCATTCCAGCGAGATGAGTGGACGGACAACCACTGGAGTGAGTAGCAAGTAAGCATTGATTGCTGCAGTCTCAGTTCTGACCTATTTAAGGAATTCAACGAGCATGGTGGGCAACTTACTGCAATGTGAGTATCTTGGTTGGGGGAAATTAGAGTCGTTTCGATCGAGGTCTTTATCCGAGAATGAGACATTGATTTTCACGGAGATTGCAGGAACCGCTCCGGTATTAATTCGAGGATTTCTTGATTGTCTGCGCTCTCCAGAGCTCCACGCAAAAACTCCTCAGCAATTTTCAGAAAGTAATATGGCAGAATTCATGGTGGAAATGGTCAGAACGCTCCCGGAAAGCCTGTTGCAGGAGTGGGCAAACCAGTCCAACACCGATCAAAATATGGTTTGTGCGATCCTACGTTGGTCAGTAAACTAATGGATTTGCAACCATTAAAGAAACATGGTTTCCGATTCAAAAGTGTTATCTCATCGACTGCTTTAAGATATTGTAATTTTGAATACCAACGGATAGCTTTCAAACTACCGCTCCAACCTGTAACCGGAGCGGCATAACTATTACTATATTGAAATTTTCTGCATAACCAACGCTTTTGGGATGATTACCCTGAAACTTTCCATATAATCCACCCTAATACTGCAACTACACTGAAACTTTCTGGGTATACATCCTAAATTTGAGGATTATCCCAAAACTTTCCGTATATTCTCCGATGAAACACAGCAATGTTCGGCCTAGCATCGATTTATTCGGAGCGTTACCTTGAAATTTTCTGTATAAACCCCAAATGGAACAACGCCCGAAAAAGCTGTTGGATCAGGTGCGTGATCTGATTCGGCTCAAACATTATTCCTATCAAACTGAAAAAACCTATGTGGGATGGATTAGGCGCTACATATTGTTTCATCAAATCCGCCATCCTCAAGAAATGGGGTCTGCTGAAATTGAGACTTTTCTGACTCATTTAGCAGTTGAGGAGAAGTAGCCGCTTCCACTCAGAATCAGGCGTTCAGTGCTCTCCTGTTTCTCTATCGGGAGGTGTTGCGGCAGGAGTTGGATTTGCCGATTGATTCCATTCGAGCCAAACGCCCGCATTACTTGCCAACCGTATTGACCAAACCAGAGGTGTTGGCCATTTAGCAAATCACCCGATAAACATTCACCGGTTGTTGACGACCTCGAAGCTGCAAACGCCCAACGAACTTGGTCGGGAACTTGCCATCAAGGTACTGATAAGTGACTTCACTAATGAGAATTCGACAGCACTCGTCGTTAAACTTTTTTTCGTAAGCTTCTAACCGAGAGGCCACATTAACGCTGTCGCCAATCGTCGTGTAGTTTAACCGTTGACGACTCCCCAAACTCCCAGCAACAACATCTCCAGTGGCAATGCCAATCCGCATTCCGGTAGTCGGGAGCCCCTGTTCTTGCCAGTGGTGATTTAACGCTTTTAACTTCTCAACCATGCCACAGGCACAAGCCACCGCCGCGATCGCCTCCTGGGCGACCTCTTCTGGACTAATACTCGGAATAGGAACCCCAAAAACGGCCATAATCGAATCGCCAATGAACTTATCCACCACGCCATTATTGTCCAGAATCACCTCAGCCATGGCATCCATGTAGTCGTTTAGCCAAGACATTAGAGTTTCCGCATCGGTTCGTTCGGCGATTTGAGTGAATCCTTGAAGGTCACTAAAAAGAACGGTTGCCGTCATCTGTTTGCCCACCATCCGTCCCTGGATCAGGAGTTGATCCCGCTCATTCCAAATAATTTCGGCAATTTTTGGAGTGACATTTTTACCAAATAGGGCCATCATCGTTTCCCGATCTTGCCGTTCAACTCGGGCTACATAGCCCATCACAACAACAGCGGAACCGATCAAGGCTAGAACGGGTGGAATTAAGGGAATCCACCATCCCCACAGACAAGCAAGGTAAGCTGCAAGGGTCAAGCCACCTCCCAGAAGTACAAATCCAGCGATCACCCAACGTTTGGCTCGCCAACTCCAGCCGAGAGTTGCGCCAATACCTGACCATAGAACAATCCACCCCCACTCCAACGGCTCAGGCCAAACCTGAATTAAGGGTCTGCCATCAAGGGCTGCGCTAATGATTTGGCTGGTGGTTTCTGCATGAATCTCAACCCCTGGGGATGCTGAAAAAATAGTCTTGCTGTAGGGCGTAAAAAACAGGTCTTTTAAACTGGCTGCGGTTGACCCAATCAGCACAATGCGATCGCTAAAAAAGCCAGGAGGAATATCGTTATTTAAGACTTCGGTCATCGAAATCGTGTCAAAAATCTTGCAGATCGTGAATTGGGTACGGCAATCTTTCTGCTGGAAATTCATCAGGATTTGGTAGCCGCCAGCATCCACATTCACATAGGCACCATCATTCGGGCCTAGGGGTCTGAAAACAGCCTGACCTAGCCGGACTGCACGAGTCTCTTCGTCAATCACCTCCAAATCCACCGCCTCAGCTTCAAGATAAATCAGGGCTAACTGAGTGGATAGCGTGTAAATCGGAGGTTCGCTTTCGTCGAGTTGAAGGGAGAGCAAGACCCGGCGCAGTTTGCCATCTTCGTCAATTTGAGCATCCACGGCTCCAACTTGGCCAAGTTGGTTTAGGACAGGAGGAGGAGCAATTGAGGAACCTGTGATATCTTGGACAACTTTCTTGACTCCAATCAAGTTGGGGGTGGACTCAAAGACTTGAGCAAGCTGTTCATGACCGGGCGGGACAGGAATATCGCGATAGAGATCGAGACCAATCGCCCTAGGCTGCTGCTGTTTAATATGAGTAATGATCTGTGCTAAAGCACCATCAGAAATGGGCCATTGCTGGGCTTTTCTGATATCAGACTCATCAATTTCAACGATCACAATCCGGGAATCAGAAGGCTCTGAAGGTCGCCAACGTAGAAACTGATCCCAAGCTGCCCACTCCAGAAGTTGAAGAAGACCTGTTAACCGAATCCCAATGACAACACTTGCCACAACTGGAGCTGTCATCCATGGCCCACGCCACTGCCAAAGCCTTTTCTGAAGGGATCTAAACATCCAAACTCATTTAAAAATTGAAAATCAAGAATGGCCATGGGGGTCATTCAGAATCGGTGATTCAGCAAGAGTCATGCACTAGAGATGATTCAGAATTTGATCTGAAAGGCACAGGGTTAATTCACTATTTTGTATTCTAGCTGCTGAACTTTCCGATCTAACGCTGACCTGTTCCTTGATTACGAGCCGAACAACATGAAATCAGGGGTTCTTCAGAAATTTCTGAGAGTTGGACGAGATTGGAGCTAAGCTCAGTGACCCATTTTGTTTTGAGGCTTGAATCCCTAGGACGAGACTGCCTCAAGGCTGCCAATGCATTAATCATGTCGTACCAAATGCCTGCCTTGCCATACAGGAACACCTGTTGTAACGCAGTTGCCGTTTGTAGCTGCTGGGTCAATTCTGGCTGTTCAACGCGCTGAATCACTCCAGAGACAAAGGGTGCTCCCGCACTCCCCGTTGGATCTTCTGCCTCGCTGCAATTGAGGGTAAAGTACCAACGATAAGAGGTATTTGTCTTTAGAGTAACCTGTTGCCGAGGAAGCTCGACACTGATAAAGCCAGATTGGGATGGTAAGGAAATTTGTGCTGTGTAAACGGTTGTTGTTTTTGCCTGCGGGTTTCTGGAGCTTGAAGACTCCTCTTCTAAATAAAACTCAGCCGTTTTGGCCAGGGTTTCAGGGAGATAAATTAAAACAGTTGGATTTTTTGAGAGGGTTAGCCCCAAGTTATTGTTGGAATCAGCCGGATTAACTGGCACTAAAGCTGTTAGAGGCTTTTGGGAGTTGTCCCGGTTCCGGTCAGAAGTGAAACAATTTCCACGAGTTCCTGCCCCTAGACTTTGCCGAGGGGCTCCCCGCCCCTTCGGAGGACTGAAAGCAGCAGGCATTTGAAAAATCTCACCCTTGACTTGCTGTTGGCTTGGGGATTGAGCGGCAACAGGATTTGGTACAGCGGTGAACGTGGAACACAAAATGATGGATAGGATCGAGAGCGATCGCCTGAACTCGTGTTGAAATCTTGAATGAGAGCGCATCAGTGATTGTTCTCCCCAAATGAAGTTTAATAAGTGCTCTAATCTGTAATGCTCAAATCTATCTTACTCAAGGGTTGGCTAGGTTGAATTGAGGAGCCTAACAAGGTTGTCTCCACCGAATCTACGCCTTTATCTGACTATCCCTACACCAACTCTCAAAAAATCATGAAGCAATGCAACCAAACCTGTAGCCTTAAACCTGTAGCCTTAAAGTTGTGACCCTAAAACGATGACTGATGACTCAACCCTTGTGACCCTGGAGAGCAAAAATTGCTCTAGCAATCTGATTGAAGCGTGAACGTGGAATGGGTATACTACCCGTGTAGGCTTGCAGTCTATTCCCTACCTTAATATTAGACCTTCTCCCTAAAGTAGGTATGCAACATCCAATGCAAATTGAACAGAGATAGGAATTTTTGTATTCATTTGCGGGGGCTAATCAGACAGGATAATTGCTACGGTTTAAGATTTAACTAAACATCCAACTAAACACTCAGTTAAACCTCAGTTTGAATATTAGTTTGAATACTAGTTTGAATATTAGTTTGAAGAATGAGTCTCGTTTAGGGTTTTGAGCCAATCTCTTACCCCCTCGATTGGTAAAGGACGAGAGAATAAATAACCCTGTGCCATGTCACAGTCTAGGGATTGAAGATGATCTAGCTGGGCTTGGGTTTCTACTCCTTCGGCAATGGTTTTCATCCCTAAGGTTTGGGCAAGGGCAATAATCGCTTGAGCAATCCCTTGATGTTCCACCGTTTCAGCTAATCCTGTCACAAAAGACCGATCAATTTTTAAGATGTTCAAGGGGAATCGGTTCAAATAAGCTAGAGAAGAATAGCCTGTCCCAAAATCATCAATACTGAGCTGAATATTTAGGGCTCTGAGTTGTCTGAGACGGTGAATCACCTGTTCTGGATGTTCCATCACCGCACTCTCAGTAATTTCCAACTTAAGACAATGAGGATTCAGTTGAGTTTCATGCAAAATCTGCTCAATTTGTGTAACTAAATCAGATAAATTGAGCTGTTTTGCCGACAGGTTAACGCTAATCGTGACAGCAGTTGGCAGCAGACTTTCCGTTTGCCAGGTCAACAGTTGGCGGCAAGCGGTTCGTAATACCCAAAACCCAATTGGAACAATCAGCCCTGTGTCTTCGGCAATCGGAATAAATTGCCCCGGTGAAACCAATCCTCGGCTTGGATGCCGCCACCGAACCAACGCTTCAAATCCCGCAAGTTTTCCGGTTTTCAGGACAATGATCGGTTGGTAATGAACCATAAATTCATCTTGGTCTATGGCTCGTCGCAAATCCTGTTCAGTCTGCAACGTGGCTAGCGCTTGCTGGTGCATTTTGGGGTCAAACACCTGATAATTCACTGTGCCCGATGCCTTGGCTTTGTACATAGCAGTATCAGCATCCCTCAGAATCTCTTCCGATCGCTGATATCCCTCCCCCAGGCAAATGCCAATGCTGAAATTAATGAAAATCTCATGGTCATCCAGATGAAAAGGTTCTTGTAAGGCTACTCGAATTTGTTCTGCCATTTGGATTGCAGTGTCTACGCCGTCAATGGCAGTCATTAACAACGTAAATTCATCTCCCCCAATCCGAGCCAAAGTATCTTCTGGACGACAACAAGATTGCAACCGATGAGCAGCACACACTAAAAGTTTGTCTCCGAACAAATGCCCCAGGGAATCATTGACAATTTTGAAGCGATCGCCATCCAAGAACAACACAGCAAACTGATAACTAGGCTCAGTTGTTTGACGACAGATTGCAGCTTCCATTTTTTGGAGTAAAAGAGTGCGGTTTGGTAAGTTGGTGAGGGGATCATGAAATGCCATATGCAACAGCTTCTCTTGAGCACTCTGAAGCTGAGCTGTTCGTTGCATCACTCGTTGCTCGAGTTCCAAATTTAAAGTTTGAACTTCAAGTTTTGCGGCGCGAATCTCAAGCTGATGCCGCGCCCGTGCCAGTACCTCTTCAACTTGAAATGGTTTTGTAATGTAGTCTGCCCCTCCAATGGTGAACGCTTTCACCTTATCTAATACATCATTTAAGGCACTAATAAATAGAATGGGAATATCTTGTGTTTTCTCATTAGACTTGAGGACTTGACACACTTGATAACCATCTAATTCCGGCATCATAATATCTAGTAAAATCAGATCAGGAGGATCGATGGCAATCGCATTCAGCGCTAGTTGACCATTCAAAACTTTCCGAACTTTATACCCTTGTTGAGTCAGGATTTCTGACAACAGCTTGAGGTTCTCAGGGGTATCATCAACGATTAAAATATCTGTCCGGGTCTGAAAATTAGGATTATTTTGATCGGTCGAAGTCATAGGTTAGCCTCGGGATTGAAGGGCAAAATTCACTAATTATTGGGAACTAGAACAATTAATCCTTGAGGAATACTCTCAAATTTAACCGGAGTTGTTCCAAAAATTTCCCCATCCAGTGTAATTTTCTGGGGGGGATCGGTGATAACTTGTAAGCGTCGAGTTCTAAAGTGATAAACATCGGGCAAATTTGGATCGACCCTAATCAGAGCCGCCCCCAACATATTAATCATGGTGGCAACAGCCCGCAGCTTGGGGCCGAGCAGTGCTTGTCCTGTGTCTGGAATCGTCGCAACCGTAACATCCAGCAAACCATCGTCAGGAATGACCTGGCCTTTGCCTTGGGCCAACACTGACGTAGCTGGAGCCGCATTCGCAACTGTAATCGCGACTGATTGGAACTGATAGGTATTGTCATCGACTTGAATTTCAGTTTCAAATTGGCCTTGTTCTCGCATCTGTTGCCATCCGGCAATCAGGTAAGCTAGGGGGCCCCACTGATCCTTCAATTCTCGACTGGCTTTTTCTACGGTTTCAGCTTCATAGCCAATCCCGGCTAACAAAATCATTGCTCGGCCATTGCACCGGGCTGCATCTATGACTCGCTTTCGACCCGTGAGAATGACTTGACAGGCATTTCTCAGGGGAGTGACTGTTGTTGGAATCCCTAAGGCTAGGGCAAAGGCGTTGGCTGTGCCCCTCGGGATCACACCTAAAGCAATTTCTGTACCAATGAGTTCTCCGGCAACGGCAGAGATTGTCCCATCCCCGCCAGAGGCAATCACCACATCGGGACGCTTCTGCACGGCATCACGAGCCAACGCTTCAGCCGAAAGCTCAGGGGTGGTCAAGTGAACTTGTAAGTTGAAGCTGGGTTCCAACATTCTGGCAATCAAGGCTAACTCCTGATCCGGATTGCCCTGTCCCGCTACTGGGTTGAAGATCAAGTAAGCGATCGCCGTTTGGCGCAACTTTTCAATCACAGCCTCCGCCGTAGCCAGGTTGATCGCCAGAGGAACGTTATGAACGGCACAAATTCTCTGCAATGCTTGAATATCCGGTTCGTGGGGCTGAGCGTAGAGGGGATCAACCAAGAAAATAACGGCTGAAATCTTGCCTTCAGCTACTAGGGCTGAAATTTGTGCATCGCCCCCGAGGGGCCCTGACAGCATCTTTTCGACAACTAAACCTGTCCCATCCTGAATCCGTTGGCCCGTGGTTCCAGTCGCAATCAACTGATACCGACCGAGAAACTCACGATACTTTTGAATCAGGTTAACAATTTCATCTTTTTTGCGATCATGGGCAATGAAAGCAATTGTGGCAGCCATAGGATTTCCTAGAAGTGAGTGAAGCTTTGGGAGTGTGAGGCGTTCAGGAGCCTCAAATTTTAGGAATGCCTAACCATTTTTCCAGGAAGTTGGTATATTGATTACTAGATCAAGTATTTAGCTATTTTATTGAGGAATGGAGAAAAACCTATGGGAATTCTAGCTTTTTTAGGGGGAAGTGCAAGCGCCAACTCAGACTTCAATCTGGAGGGGCATCAAATTGATAAATTTGCAGTTCTGGCTCCAACTGACCCAAAGGTTCCGGCTCCTCGGAATCCAGGGCGTTTTACCTCAGTGCGTTCGACTCCTGTGTTAGAAGATCCTCGGTACTTTACTGGAGAGGAGATGAAAGTGCTGAAAGCTGTCGTCACCGAAAAAAAGCAGCAGCTTAAGTCCACCGCCGCAGGCTACGAAATCTTAAAACAGATTGATGATATCGATGCTTCGGTACATGCCACTCATTATAGTTATCGAGAGCATTTGGCGGGTAACGAAGTCAAAAAACTGGGAGCCAATGCCAAATACGCCGAAGCTCTACATGGGTTGCGTCCTCGGTATGTTGATTTGGGGACAAAGTTAGATCAAGCGAATCAAAAGGCTCAACTTAAAATTCAAGCGATGAAGTCTAAACTCCGTTCGGACTTGAATCGCTAGGTTCCTGAAATGGTATGAATTCTCCCCCCGATCGGTCTACCTCTAAGTCTGAATCCAAGTCTCAACCCAAACCCAAATCGAAGTTTCACTCTAAGCCACAGTCTCAGCAGGTTGGATGGCTCGGGGAGGAGTTTGTTGCCCATTGGCTCAAAATTCAGGGGTGGCACATTCTTCACCATCAGTACTATTGTCGTTGGGGAGAAATTGATCTGATTGCAATTCCGTCTGAGGAAAAGCTAGACGTTTTTTCGGCTCAAAGTCCTGTGCTCATTTTTGTTGAGGTTAAAACTCGGAGTCGGGGGAATTGGGACGCTGATGGGATGCTAGCTATTACACCCGCCAAGCAGGCAAAATTAATTCAATCTGCCCAACTTTTTCTGAGCCAATCTCCAAGGCTGGCAGAACTTCCCTGTCGTTTTGATGTGGCGTTGGTGGGATGCCGTCACCTGAGAACGTCTCCTTCTGAACTGGATTGCCCATTCAACTTTCCCCTGAACGTTCAGATTGGACAAGGGGTTGAAGCTGCAGGCTATCAGCTAACCTTGCAACATTATCTGGAATCTGCCTTTGAGACATAGGTTTAAATATGAAATCTCCTGCAGCATCTCTAGTTGCTACTGTCCTCCTTGGCAAAGGAGACTATGTTTAGTTAACCCTAAGGATAAAAATTCATTTTGGGTAACCCCAAGGTTTCGTCCCAACCCATCATTAAATTGAGACATTGTACGGCTTGCCCTGACTGACCTTTAATTAAGTTGTCAATGGTGGAGATGACAATCACCCGCCCCGTTCTTTGGTCTACCTCAATTCCCAGATAACAACAGTTAGTCCCGCAAACCCACTTGGTTTGCGGGAAGGTTCCGCTAGAGAGGATTTTGACCCAGGGAGAATTGCGGTAAAACGCCCGGTAGATCGTGATTAAGTCTTCCCGGACTAACCCTGGATCTCGCAACGTGGCATAAACGGTGGCCAGAATTCCTCGAACCATGGGAATCAAGTGAGGAGTAAATTGGATGCGGATTTCATGGCCTGCGAGGTCGCTACAAATTTGTTCAATTTCTGGGGTATGTCGATGGTGCCCGCCGATACCGTAGGTGGACAAAGAACTGTCTGCTTCAGCATGGAGTAAATGGGTCTTCCCTTGGCGACCCCCACCAGAGGTTCCTGATTTGGCATCTATAATTGCACTGTTCGGCACAACTAGCCCTTGCTTCAATAAGGGAGATAGCCCTAACAAACTTGCCGTGACATAACATCCCGGACATCCAATTAAACTAGCTTGGGCAATGCGATCGCGATAGAGTTCGGGCAGGCCGTAGACGGCTGTTGCGACTGTTTCCTGATCGGTTCGCTCAGTGCCGTACCAATTTTGATAAACCTGTAAATCAGCAAAGCGATAATCTGCCGAAAGATCTAAAACCTTACATCCCCGCGCCAACAGTTCAGGAACCATCTTCCAGGCTAGACCGTTGGGCAGGGAGAGAAATACAGCGCGACAACGCTGGGCAATCTGGTCTAAATCGATGGGTTCAATCGTTAAGTCAACAAACGGCTCTAGATGGGGATACAAACTCGAATAGGGTTTCCCAGCACTACTATCGCCCCCTAAATAGACAATTTCCACCTCTGGATGATCCTGCAACAATCTCACCAGTTGCACTCCTCCGTAGCCGGAAGCCCCAATAATTCCTACAGGTAGACGTTCAGCATTGGTCATGTTGCATGACTCCTTTGGAGCTTGAAAATATAAACACTTGATCTTTGCTGCATTTTAGTATCAAACCTTGGCATCGGGTAGTCGTGGTTGGGTAGTAATTCTAAATTCGGACTCTGAATTTGCAGTTAGAGCAAGAGTCCCATTTCCACTAACCCTTGATGGAGCTGCTGAGCGGCGGTGGGATTCCTCACCTTGTAAAGCGCGATCGCAGTTTGAAAAGGGGCTAGGCTGGCCTGGATCTGGCCCAGTTGCAGCAAAACGACTCCTAAATTTTGGTAAGCTTCCGCATAGTCAGGATCAAGCTGAATGGCAGTCTCATAAGCCGCGATCGCCTCACTGTATTGTCCCATAGCCCGTAGTGTCATGCCGAGATTGTAGTAACCCATTGCAAAACTGGGGTCAATGCTCAGCATTTGTTCATACAGGGTTTTTGCCTCTGGAAGATCCCCTGCTTCTTTGTACAAACTCCCCAGGTTGTTGTAAGCGCCCAGTTTGAGCCGAGGTAAAATGTCCAGGTTGGTGGCGGCTTGGTAATGGGTTTTTGCCAGGGCTACCTGGTGCTGTTTGCGGTATGCAATCCCCAAATGATAGTGGAGTTCATACAGAATGCTGTGATCTTGAGGTCTAGTTTTGTCAGAAGGATTGGGAGTCAGTTGATTGAGCCCCCGTTCAAGCAGATGGATGCCAGTCACAATTTCCCCAATTTCGACATAGAGGGCTCCCAACTTGCTCGCCACATAAGGATCATGGGGATACTGTCTGTAATACGCTTCCATCGCCTGTTTTGCAGTTTGCAACTTGTTGCGCTGGGCGATCGCCTGGGTCTGATAGCCATAGTGGAAAATAGCAACCTCTGGGAGAGCGGTCACTTTCCACCCCGGTTCCTCAGCCAGAAGTTGAATCACGCTATCGTCAATTAAGGCATGGTAAGGCCGAGAGAACTGCAGATTGGGATGTCGTCTAAACAGGCGAGACACCAAAGAATAGGGAGATTGAGTTGCGCCAATTTCTTGTCTGACTAGATTGACCACCAAGCAGTTCTCTAATGCTGTTAACTGGTTAACTGTTGGGATGATTTCAGGAGCCAATCGTTCATCGGCATCAAGCACTAAGACCCAATCCTGGGTGGCATAGCTCAAGGCTACATTGCGAGCAACGGCAAAATCATGACACCAAGTAAACTCATAAACATTTGATCCAAGCTCCCGAGCAATTTGTATCGTTCTATCAGTAGAGCCTGTATCCAGAACAACTATTTCATCAACCAACGGCTTGACACTCTCCAAACATTGCAGCAAGTTGCTCTCTTCATTTTTGACAATCATGCACAAACCGATGCTCATGATCAATAGATTTGTCTCACTCAAGCTTATACTCTCAAACTATAACAATCAGTACTGATTGTTAACATATCTGGGGTACAAGCTTCTAGCCTATGCAGAAAGATGCCTGCACTACGTTGACACTTAAACCGGATCTATAACACTCTCAAAGGCTTGTTGAGTTTCATAAGTAACACCCATTGTTTACATCTCGTCTCAGGATTTACTCAGTTGTTGATAGCTTTTGACAGCGTCTATTCTGGCAAAATCATGACTTTGTCAATGACATGAATAATGCCATTGCTCGCAGCAATATCAGTATCAATCACTTTTGCGCCGCCAATAGTGACAGCCTCAGACCCAACATTAACGTTTGCTAGCTTTCCTGCCGCCGTCTTGACCTCTCCAGAAGCCAAATCTCCGGAGGAGACTTTGCCCGGAACGACATGGTACTGCAAAAGTTTGGCAAGCTGATCTTGATTTTCCGGTTGCAACAGCTTCTCCAACGCCCCATCAGGCAGCGCATTAAATGCTTCGTCGGTTGGGGCAAATAGGGTAAAAGGGCCATCCTTTTTCAAGGTATCCAATAGCCCTGACGCTTTCAACGCGGTCGCTAAAATTTTGAACCGACCATCAGCAAGGACAACTCCAACAATGTCACCCGCCCCGGCTGGGAGCAAATCAGTTGGAAGTTGAGTGATTTCTAGAGCAACCTGTTGGTCTAGAGAGGAACTCATCACCGAATTTGGCATAGAACTAGATTGCACTTGAGTCGTAGCAACAGTCAAAGAACTGATAACCGTGATCCCAACGATGCTAGCAAGCTTCCCTGATTGATTTAAGACTTGTTTAAGAGTCATGATTAAAGTTCCAATACGTAAAGTCAAAGTGGACAACGCCATAACATGGTAACAAACGTAGAGACTATTCAGCTATCAGCCTTTTGGCAGAGTTGTTTCTGTGGGTTAGGCATCCTGCCTGACTTAGATAGCCGTCCCGGCTATCCTATAGATTCAATCCATCAATCTAGGCAGCAGACAGGGTTCCCTTTTAGATATTCCGTCACCTCTTTGACCCCTGCTGCCATAGCTTTAGTGCTAAAAAAACTCCCAGATATGAACCTGGGAGTCAACGAAGTTTCAAACCACGTCGCCTTAATTAACATTGCCCAACTAGACCCTTGAGAACAAGGCAAATAACTAAAACAATTTATTGGGGTTGAGCTTCTGCCGCTGGAGCAGGTGGGGTCGCCGGAGCTACCGCTGCCTCCAATTGCTCCTGAGTCAATGGCATTAGCGCCTCTAGATCAAAAGAGGTTTTCACCCGACGCTGAGGTTGCTGAGTTGACTCTACAAATCGCCCTTGCTTATATTCTCCTGCAACAATAGAAGTCCCCTCGGTTAGCTCAGTCTTGAGATTCCGTACCACCAACATCGGTTGCATTCGTTCTAGAATCACCATGAACTGACGAGTCTGGGGAAAGCTGCCCTCAAATTCAACTTTGTACTGCCGCCGCCGTAGTTTTCCATTGACTTCAGACCCCAAAGAGCCATCACTGACAATTTCTGTACTTGGCGGAGTCACCAGAACAGGCTCAAATTTGGTAATTCGAGCTCTTTCTTCAATCGTTGTGATTTCAGCGTTGACCTGACGATTCAATTGCTCTTCCACATCAAACAGCAAGGTGTCCAGGGTTTGCTGGCTAGCAAACAAATCAGTCACGTCCGCTCGCCGTTGCTGCGCCTGAGTCAATCTAGCGTTGGCTTCAGCTTCCTTACTCAGACGCTCATCTTGTTGCTTGATTTCTTGCTGCTTTGTTTCAATCTCTGTCTTTAAAGTTCCGCCTTTGCTGAGGGTTGGCATCACTAGCTTGAAAAGACCAGCCAAGGCCAGTAATGTTCCTAGAACTCCAATCAGAATACCCAGATTTCGAGGAGTGAGCGTCACCCCAAAGATACTTGGGCCAGACGCTTCTAGTTCCTCATCTGCTTCAATAAACTCGTTGGCTGCTGTCATTATTGAATAACTCCTTTACGCTGAAGTGTTTCAATGCGATTTACTAAGCCTGCAGCACCATTATTCTTAAGCTCTGGTAGCAGTTCAGAAGCAGTTTTCGGACTCAGCTTAGTTTCGACTTTGTACTCCACAATAGGCTGTAACTCTGGGGCATTACTTGCGTTGCCTCCGGACTGAGACTCGGCAACCAACTGGGTTGGATTATCCTTTAGAGCTCCTGAAACAAGCCTCGTTTTCCCTCCATCAACAAAGGGAGACTGATCCAAAAGCAGGATAAAGTCATTCACCTGGGTGAAAGAGTTGGCCTCCCCAGAAATTGTTAAAGTTGCAGTTTCTAGGGGAGGCGGAGGAGGGGCTGCAGCAGGAGGTTGACCTTCTGCGGGGGGAGCCGCCGGAGCCGCTGGAGCCACAGGGACTGGAGCTGTTTCCTGAATCTGCTTGATCCGAACTCCAGCCGTTTGCATCAGCTCAGCCAATTCAACAGATAAGGCAGACCAGGGCTTAACTTTGTTAAATACACTGGCTAACGCATCTGCTTCTTCGTTGGCTTGTTTCGCTTGGGCTTCAATTTGATCCAGCGCCTGAACCTTAGCAGTTTTTTCACCCAGCCGTGCAGTCAACTCATCGAGTTCCCGCTGAAGCTGAGCATTTCGTTGACTAAACACTAACCAAACCCCACCCATCAAGGCATTTGCAGCTAGGGCAACCGCAGTTCCAATTAAAATTGGCCTGCGATTAAGTGGAGCACCGCTAGGAGTCAGCGATCGCTTCTCAGCTTGGGGTTTGTAGTCAGGGCGGTCATTTAAGAAGTTGATATCAAGGCTGTACATAACCTCAAACCTCTGAAAATCAAGGGGGGATGGGTGTTTAGAGCAATACCCTAGGTTACCCGCAATCCTAAACCAATGGCTACCCCTAAACTAGCACGTTGCTCGGGAGAAATGTCCTGATCAACCTCTAGGGCAAGGGTATTAATTGGATCAATTTGAGTTGCAGGCATGGCTAGACGTTGCATGAAAAACTCGTCAAGCTGACCAATCGCGGCTCCTGGCCCAGTCAGCAAAAGTTGGGCAATTTCTAAGCCATCACTCTGATTGATATAAAAATCAACCGAACGACGCAGCTCATCAGCAAGGTCTGATAAGACCTTGATAATAGCACTTGTCCCTGGATTGGTGTCACTTAGTGAGCCCAGGGTGTCTGTTACAGGAAGGGTCATGGCCTGTAACTCCCGCACATCTCGGGATGGCGGTAGGTTCATGGCGTTGTTCAGGGCGCTCTGCACCTGAAATACCCCAATGGGAATCGTGCGGTTAAACTGAGGCACACCATTGACTACAATGGAGAGCTCTGTGTTGTCAAACTCAATATCAGCAATAATCGCAGCTTCACTGGAGGAAAACTGTTCAAGTTGTCGCCGCAACATCCGAATCAGAGCAAAGCTGCTGACTTCTAGAACATCAATTTGTAGTCCTGCCTGCTCAAAGACGTTTAGATAGGTATCGGTGACTTCTTTGCGAGTCGCAACCAAAAGCACCTGCATTTTTTCGATGCCGTCTTCATCGACAAACAGCCCTAACTTTTGATAGTCTACATCTGCTTCTTCCCGAGAGAACGGCAGATAAAGTCCTGCTTCCGCATTCATGTAGTCTCGGAGTTCATCGGCGTTGAGTTCTGCGGGCACTGAAATCATCCGAGTTACCGCCTCCCGCCCAGGAATTGAGGTGGCCACACGCTTGGACTTAATGTTTTTGTCTGCCAAGGCAGACTGAATCAGCTCAGATACCGTTGGCGTATCAATGATCTGACCTTCCTGAACCGCATCTTCAGGAACCTCAACGCTGGCTAAGGTTGCCAGTTTAGTCACATTCCCTTTGCGCTTAAGCTCAACAATGTTGATGCGCTCAGACGCAATCTCAATTCCGATCCCTGGCTTCGGCTTTGAGAACAAACCCTGTAAAAAATTAGCCATAAATCACAGCTATAAATCATTCAAATGATTCGATAATACCGGAATGGTTGACAATCTCATCCCCTTGGGGTTCACATCGTCCCCCGAGATATTTGGCCAGAAATTCCTCTGCGATCGCATAGAAATGGAGCCGATTCTCAGGACGAGCAAAGCCATGACCTTCGTCAGTGTATAGCACATACTCGACCGGTTTCCCAGCCTGTTTCATGGCCGTAACAATTTGCTCACTTTCTGCCTGCTTGACGCGAGGATCATTAGCACCTTGACCAATCAACAAAGGCTTTTGAATCCGATCAACAAAAAATAAGGGAGATCGAGATCTGAGAAACTCCTCCTCTGTTTCCAGATTGCCTACCCGATGGTAAAAATTAGCCCGAATCGGCTCCCAGTAGGGAGGAATGCTCTGCATTAAAGTGATCAGATTGCTGGGGCCGACAATATCTACCCCACAGGTAAAGATCTCTGGCGTGAATGTCAATCCCACTAGGGTAGCATATCCTCCGTAGGAACCTCCCATAATCGCAATCTTGTCCCGTTGAGCAATGCCCTGATCCATCAACCAGTTCACTCCATCGATCAGATCATCATGCATTTTTCCCGCCCACTCTCGGTTCCCCGCGTTGATGAACGCCTTGCCGTAGCCGGTTGAACCTCGGTAATTAATCTGAAGGACTCCATAACCTCGATTAGCCAACCATTGTGCCTGAGGGTTATAGCCCCAAGTGTCCCGTGCCCAAGGGCCACCATGAACCAACAGAACCGTTGGCACTGGGGTCGGAATACCCACAGGTTTTGTGAGGTATCCTTCTAGGGTTAGTCCATCCCTGGCTGGGAAGGAAATGGGTTCCATCGGTGCAAGGGGCAGCCCTGCTAGCTTGGGTTTGTTGGTAAACAGAAACGAGCTGGTTTTAGACCCACGGTCGTAAATGTAATAATGAACTGGGCCATCGTCCGTGAGAAAACTCACCAGCCACTTCTGGTTGCTTAACGTCCGGCTGATGCTGAATTCTCCGGCCCGAATCCCTTGAATTGCCTGAAAATCCGCCTCAATACTAGAGTCCAGGATTTGCCATTCTTTCTTAGCTCGATAAAAAGATACTGCTTCAATGGTGCGGGTGGCTAAATTCAAGAAAATTCCGCCTACGTCGTACCGTGGGTCTTCAGCAATCACGGTTTCCTGGCGCGTGTTCAAGTCCAATGCAATTAACCGTTCTGCATTAGCCTCGTGATTACCCAGAATATAAAGGGTTTGGCCATCTTGGGAAAATGCGACGGTTCCCCCTTCCTCGTCTGCTGGCCAATGACGCAAGGTTTCCCAAGGGTGTTCAGGGGTGGCCCGATGGAGCAGGTCATACCCCCCATCCGGAGTCGTTGCTGTGGCGGATCGCAGTTGAAACTCAGCATCGGCTGTCCAACTGACAATATTGCCTGGATTTTCAGCGGAGAAGTCAACTGCACCGTTGTTCAAGTTCACGCGATACACATCAAATACTTGAGGATTTCGCAGGTTCATCCCCACCAACACTTCGTCAGGGAAATTGGGGTCAAGGGCAACGACTTGGGCCCGGACTCCTTGGAAGGGGGTTAAATCTCTGACCTGGTTGGAGTGAACATTAACCAGGTAAAGATGCCAATTCTCGTCTCCGTCAGCATCCTGGGCATAGATTAAGAGTTCGGGGTTGTACGTCCAGAAAAAAGCTCGAATCCCCCGCTTGCGATCTGCAGTCAGTTTACGGCTATCGGCCTGTCCAACGGTTTGCAACCAAACCTGAAGGACGTTGCTTTCATCAGGGGCGATGTAGGCAAGCAACTCGCCACTATTTGATAGAGACGGACTGGTGCGCTCCGGATTACCAAAAAGAATCTCACGGGAAATCAACGGGGGAAGTTGAGGGGCAATTTGATCAACTGTAGCTGTAGTCATGGAATACTTGAAGAAATAGGACAAAAACTTGGGAGAGCGCTCAGGGCTATAGTCACTACCGCTTGGACTAAGACACCTATAAGATGCGTCCATCCCTTCATTCTAAGTCATAGACTCCCTCGAATGTTTGCTCTTTTTGCCTGAAACCCTTTTCCTGAAACCCTTCTCCTGAAACCCTTCTCCTGAAACCCTTCTCCTGAAACCCCAGTGTGAAACCCTGTCTGAACCCAAACAATTCAGAGCAAGTGGAAAAGTTATTGCGATTGAACGATAAATACACAAGCAAAATCAATCCTCGTGATGTACCGATGGTGCAAACTTCTAGCTGGCAAGCGAGATACTTCTGAGCCTCTGGAGTTTGCTACAGTAATTTTGATGAATTGAGGGAGGGGTCATACCCTTCGGTAAGGATTTGGGTTCTCAGAGGTCATCAAAGTTTAACAGGTCAAGTCTCCGCTTGCAGGCATCTTGCCTTCATCACATTTTGTCTTCAAAATTACCGATCCATTGACATCCCCTAGTCGGGTGAATTTGTTTTCATCGGATTGATTCATCGGACTGCAGGAGGGCAAGGATAAACCAATAAACGAAGATTAAAACAGATGGTTTTATACCAATCGCTAAATTCTTCTACTGCTCAACAGGAAATTCTATGTTAATCACAATGAAAACTGACATTTCTGATTTGATTTCAACGATGCGGCAGCGCTTGGGAATCTCCCAAGAAAAACTGGCTGCCGAACTCGGAGTCTCGTTTCAAACGGTCAATCGTTGGGAACGGGGACATACAAAACCTTCTCATTTGGCTCTCGGTGCCATTAAGCAAAAATTAGTTGAAATGGGGAGAGTAGGAGCTGATTTATTAACTGAATACTTTGAGGATAGCTAGTCTTTAAGGTTGCCAGTCCTAAGGCTGCCGATCTAAGACGAGTCATGCAATACGGCTACAGGTGTCTCCTTTAAAGATACCTGTATTTTATTCTAAGAATTTGTTTTAAGAACGAGTTCAAAGACTCCAACAATTGCTGGAAGTTACTAAAATCCAATCGGAAAACCGGAGTATACTGGAGAAAGGTTAAAAAATCGGCGTTTTTCTGTGGAACTTTCTTGCAAAAGCCAGTACGCTTTGTTGGCTCTGTTGGAGCTGGCTACTCATCATAGTGACGGCGAGCCGATCCAGGTTCGCCAGATTGCAGTCCATCAGAATATTCCAGATCGCTATCTAGAACAACTACTTGCCACTTTAAGACGGAGAGGGTTTGTTTCTAGCCAGCGGGGAGCCAAAGGAGGGTATCGGTTAGCAAAAGACCCTCAGCACATTACCCTGTTAGATATTATTGATTGCTTAGAGGGCTCAAGCCCCGGCAAGGCCCATCTTTCCTGTAGCCGCACTCCTGAGAATTCTGTGGTTCAAGAAGTTTGGCAAGAAGCGCACCAAGTAGCCAATTCGATTTTACAAAAGTATACCTTGAAAGACTTGTGTGAAAAGTTGGATGCCAAACGGCAAATTAACCTCATGTACTATATCTGAGAAGAATCCGGTTCAAACTAGATGTTCAAACCGAATTAGAATTTACGGCTAGGTGTAATTATTCAATGACTTGGACTCGTGATTGACCTGAGTAATTGCTACTCGATACCAGTGTGGATAACCCTAGAATTCATGGCTAGAAATCACGGATAGAGCATAGAGGCAGACAGCATCAAAAGCCCCTGAACCCATCCTGAAAATCTCGAACAAGAGTTTAACTGCAACATCTTGGACAAAAGTTTAAGTTTGTGCTAATGGTCTTGCTTAAAAAGCAACTTCCAAGCAAGACATCATACTTAGCGAGCTAGTTAACTAGCTCGCTAAGTATGGGACGATACAAATCCCTGCATTAATCCCCTCAGCCCCCTTTTTTAAAGGGGATACTGAAACCAAGGGGGATCTTGATCTGTAGCATGTAAAAAGTAAATTGGTATAAGTAGCCAACTGGGAAATGTTCACTGTAAAATATATTCTATGATCAAAAGAACGACTACAATTCTAAATTGTGGCCATCTGTTTTGATCTTTAATTCTGAGTATTCAGTTCTAATACTGACCCTCTGTCCTAAATGTTCCAAATCATAGAAACCATAGATCAGGTAATCTTTATCTCAAGGGTTCTAGGGTATTATTGAAAGTCGTTTACTTAGTAAGTTTAAGATTTACAAGTTTAAGACTTTTAAGTTTAAGATTTATAAGTTTAAGATTTAACAGAGATGGTATCTAACTATTACGAAACTTTGGAGGTCAAGCAAACTGCAACACAAGCAGAAATCAAGCGGGCCTATCGTCGCCTAGCAAGGCAATTTCATCCGGATAGTCAAAGCGCAACGGCTGATCATGAACAAATTGTTCGGATTAATGCGGCCTATGAAGTGCTAGGCGATCCTCTGCGTCGCAATTCTTATGATAGCCAGATTTCGCCTCCAGTTTATGCAACAACTCGCACTGTTCAATCTCCTTCCCGTTTCACTCGAAAAACAGGTCAGGAAACCGATATCGAATTGACTCAGTGGGTTCGTCAGGTTTATCAACCGATTAATCGCAGCTTAAATCGAATTCTTAAGCCTCTCAAACAAGAAATTGACAAGTTATCTGCCGATCCCTTTGACGATGAACTCATGGAGGAATTTCAATCTTATGTTGGTCTCTGTCGCACTTGTTTTGAACAGGCCCAGCATATGTTTCGTTCTGTCCCAAACCCTTCAAATGCCGCAGGAGTGGCGGCCCAGCTTTATTACATCTTGAATCATGTGGGAGATGGGATTGAAGAGCTAGAGACATTTTCTCTGAACTATGATGATTCCTCGCTACATACGGGTCAAGAATTGTTCAGAATGGCGGTAAGTCTGCGCCGAGTTGCCCAAGAAGAGCTAAAGAATATCGCATAAGTTGCACCATAAAGATGTCTCCAAGTTGATATTTGTCAGAAAAACCATTAAATTATAGTTACAGAACTTAACAATATGGATAACGTGTGCATTTATGGAATGCATCATTAAACGCCGTGCTCAGTTCTCTGCCAGTCATCGGTATTGGCTGCCCGAACTGAACGAAGCCGAGAACTTTGAGCGATTTGGCCCAACGGCTCGTTTTCCTGGCCATGGTCATAACTATGAGCTTTATGTCTCTATGATGGGCGAGCTAGACTCTTACGGCATGGTGCTGAACCTGTCGGATGTCAAGCACATCATCAAGCAGGAAGTGACAAGTCATCTAGACTTTTCTTACCTGAATGATGTTTGGCCAGAATTTCAGCAGACGTTGCCGACGACTGAGTATATTGCTTGGGTAATTTGGCAGCGACTTGCTCCCCACCTCCCCATCGTCAATATTCAACTTTTTGAACACTCTGAACTCTGGGCAGATTATCAAGGAAATTCTATGGAAGCCTATCTCACGGTTAGCACTCATTTTAGTGCAGCTCATCGTCTTGCCCACCCTAAATTGAGCTACGAAGAAAACTGCGAAATTTATGGGAAGTGTGCTCGTCCTAACGGTCATGGTCACAACTATCACCTAGAAATTACGGTCAAAGGCACAATTGATTCCTGTACAGGAATGATTGTAGATTTAGCAGCCCTGCAACAGGTGATTGATGATGTTGTTGTGGAGCCCTTTGACCACACGTTTTTGAATAAAGACATTGCCTACTTTGCTGAAGTTGTTCCAACGGCTGAGAACATTGCGGTTCACATTCGGGACTTGCTGCAAGCTCCCATTTACAATCTAGGGGCCACATTGTACAGAGTGAAGTTGATCGAAAGCCCGAACAATTCTTGTGAAGTGTATTGTTCTACTTCCAGTTCACCCTCAGAAGTTTCTCAGGCTCAAGTACCAGCCTTGACAAGTAGTTTTATGACTCTGCCCTCGTAGTCCTCCAAATTCTGGGGGGAATGGGTTGCTCAGAGCTCCAAGCTTGAGGGTACTCTGCGAGAGGCCCTTTAATCTATGGGGGTTTAGTGCTGAATTCACCTGCTGAATGGATTCATTCCTCAGTCTAACAAAGCCCAATAAATAGAGATTATAGCCAAAACAGAACGGGGTTCCAAGCTTATCCAGAACTTACGCTAATGTTTTGTTTGTAAGCTGCTTATAAAATTGCATATATTCAACCTCTCAGTACAGTTAGGTTAAACAGGAATGCATCTAAGAAGTCAGTGTAGTTCTTTTAAAAAAGTAACGATGCGAAAAGTCTGATCTGACAACTTCATTTACAAAGGGCAATTGAAGAATTGTTGGTAAAGGCCAACATATAGCGTGCAGCAAAACTAACTAACATAATAATAGCGCTGGGCAAGTATGAGTCAGAACTTTGGCCAACAGTTACGCAAGGTTATCTCAATGCCTAAGGATAGACTCAAATCTTTATGGGGGTTTTTCCTGGCTGAAATAAGAGAAATTCTTTATTGGAAATGGGTTTTGGATGGACACATAGGCCAGAATCTATCTGTGTCAACCAATCAGAAACTAACTGTAATTGTTCCTAGCTATCATGCTAGCCGTGCGAGAAACATCCAGCCTCTGATTCGCTCTGTTTTAAAATGTGACTTTGTTGAAAAAATCATTATTAGCAACCATAACCCTCTGATCCGGCTTGAAGATTGGGTGGAAGTGAGCGATGATGCTCGAGTCATGCTGATCAATCAACCCGTCAGACGTGGATGTGGATATGGCTGGATAGTTGCTAGTCAACAAAGCTCCGATTATTTTGTGGTAATTGATGATGACCTACTCATCTATCCCGATCAACTTGTGATGTTGTTTCAGCGGCTGATTGAGGAGCCCGAATCTCCCCATGGTTTCATTGGTCGTCGTTCTGATGGTGAATATGTGATGCAACAGGAGACAGAGGTTGCTTTTTTATACAATATATACGCAGTGACCAAGACTCATATTCAGAGGTACTTGGAATACGCAGCCGCAATCGTAGCCAAGGGTTATGCATCGCAGGAATCGATTGAATACTGGAGCGATGATATTATCATTAGCCAGACAGGGGTGCATCAACCAAGAATCCACGATGCTGGCTTTATATTGCAATGTAAAACCACCCGTACCTCAGGTGTGGCAACGTTTGTAGAAGGGCAATTTGAGGGACGGCGTTTGGAAGTATATCAGGCATTACAAAAAGTGAAGAAAGATACCTCTAGTCAACAGACTGCTCCTCAACATAACTTAGCTTGCGGCTTCTAACTCGTACCTTAGAAACATAACTTAGAAACATAACTTGGAAACATAACTTGGAAACACGCTCATGTTTAACAAACCGCAAATTGGAGTTGTGGCGATTGGCAGGAATGAAGGCGATCGCCTTAAACATTGCCTTCGTTCGATCCTTGGAAAAGTTGCTCTGATTGTATATGTGGATTCAGGTTCTACAGATGGCAGCATTGAGCTTGCCCATTCCCTCGGAGTTGAGAGTGTTGAGCTGGACTTGTCTATTCCATTCACCGCTGCCCGTGCCCGCAATGCAGGCTTCAAGAGACTCTTAGAGCTGAATCCAGAGTTGGAGTTTGTTCAGTTTGTGGACGGAGATTGTGAAATTGTTGAGGACTGGCTTGATTATGGAATGGAGATTTTCCAATCTGAACCTCAAATTGGGGTTGTCTGTGGTCGGCGACGCGAACGGTTTCCCCAAGCTTCGATCTACAACTTGCTCTGCGATTTAGAATGGGATGTTCCCAGCGGTGAAGTCAAAACCAGTAGTGGTGATGCCCTCATGCGAGCGATCGCCTTTCAGCAGGTGAATGGTTATGATCCGACCTTGATTGCCGGAGAAGATCCAGAACTCTGTATTCGTCTCCGGCAACAGGGTTGGAGAATCTGGCGGCTGGATGCCGAAATGACTCGCCACGATGCTCAGATGACCCGATTTGGTCAATGGTGGAAACGTTCCCTACGGGCAGGTCACGCCTATGCTGAGGGGGCATGGAGGTACGGGCGTAGTCCAGAAAAGCACTGGGTCAAGGAAAGTCGCAGCATTTGGCTTTGGGGTCTTTTGATTCCCGTAATTGCCCTTATTGGTACCTGGTTCTCTGGGGGGTGGACTTTGGTGCTACTGGCTGGGTATCCATTGATGGTGGTGAAGACGTTTCGATCCCTGCAAGTCCATGGTTGGAATTTTCAAGAAACGGCTTTGTACAGTAGCTTTTGCGTCCTCGGGAAATTCCCTCAGATCCTCGGTCAGCTCCAATTTCATCGAAACCGTTTATTGGGGAAGCCCTCAAGCCTGATTGAGTATAAGGCCCAAGTCAACTCCTGAATATCTGAATATCTAGTTATTTCAATCGGTTTGAATATTGAGGTTAATCCCGGAGAGGGTTGTACAGCTAGCTTGCAATTGTCAATGTTCCAGGGTTAGAACAACTGAGTTACTCAGACAATCTGATCAGCGACAATCCCTAGCACTTGTTTACCAGCCCTGATTTTTTATTGACAACCGATTATCATGCGAAGCTCTATGGTTACTATTGAACAAAAACAAGGGCCGATCCGTCCAAAAGAGAAGTTTCTGATTTTTGGTTCCCCGGCGATTGAGGAAGCCGAAATTCAAGAAGTTGTTGCCAGTATGATCACGGGCTGGCTTGGGACTGGCCCGAAGGTGGCGCAGTTTGAAGAGGACTTCAAGACCTACAAAGATAGCGAGGAAGCTGTAGCAGTTAATTCCTGCACAGCCGCTTTACATTTGGCCATGCTGGCTGCTGGGCTGGGGCCAGGAGATGAAGTGATCACGACCTCACTCACATTCTGTGCAACTGTGAATTCAATTCTCCACACTGGAGCAACGCCGGTTTTAGCTGATATTGATCCAGTGACAATGAATATCGAACCAGCCGAGATCGAGTCCAAAATTACCCCGAGAACGAAGGTGATCATACCCGTTCACTTTGCAGGTCGCCCCTGCAATATGGATGCCATCCTTAACATTTCCCAACGCCACAATCTGAAAATCATTGAGGATTGTGCCCATGCAATTGAAACTGAGTACCATGGGCAGAAAGCTGGAACCTTTGGTGACTTTGGATGTTTCAGCTTCTATGTTACAAAAAATATTGTCACAGGTGAGGGGGGAATGATCTTGACGAGTCGAGAGGAAGATGCCGCCCGACTCAGGGTACTAGCTCTTCATGGCATGAGCAAGGATGCTTGGAGACGCTTTGGAGATCAAGGCTACAAGCACTACAAAGTGACAGAATGTGGCTTTAAGTACAACATGATGGACTTGCAAGCAGCCATCGGAATTCATCAATTGCAAAGAATAGAACCTTACTGGAAACGTCGTCAAGAAATTTGGGCCATTTACCAACAGGCATTTGAAGATTTTCCTATCGGTTTACCCCCTGACTTGGAGCCAGGAACCCGCCACGCTTACCACCTTTACACCATTTTAGTGAATGAGGCGAAAACGGGCATTAGCCGAGATGACTTTTTGGATAGAATGACCGCAGAAAATATTGGGATTGGGGTGCATTATCTCAGCATTCCTGAGCATCCTTACTATCAGAAAACCTTCGGTTGGAAGCCTGAAGATTATCCGAATGCAATGGCAATTGGGAGAAGTACTGTGAGTTTGCCATTGTCCGCTAAATTGACAGATGAGGATGTAGAAGATGTCATCCGAGCAGTCAAAAAACTAGTTAAGGGATAGGAAAAATCATCCCGAATTATCTCGAACTTACGTACTTTTAGGAAAATAACCTTTAGAAAAAAACTATGCAAACCACAACTCACTGCTTCCGAGAAAAATTTGAAGAGAATGGATACGTTATTGCCAAAAATTTCTTTTCTCCGCAAGAAATGGAAATCCTCATTACAGAAATCAAATCTGCGAAAACCAGAAATGGGGTTAGCGGTTTAAATCGTGGTGCATTGACTTTCTACAGCAGTCTGTTTTTTTATAGTGAGCCTATCCAGTCATTCATTTCCCAACAACGCATTGTAGATTTCTTGAAGCCAATCATTGGCACAGATTGCTGGGTGAGATGGGATCAAGCCGTTGCCAAGGGATCAGGTTCAGGAACTTTTCCCTGGCATCAGGATAACGCTTATAGTGACCTTAAGGACGGCTACTATCAACTGTGGGTTGCCCTGACTGAGATGACTCCTGAAAATGGGGGACTGTGGTTAGTTCCCGGTAGCCACAAACAACTACTTCCCCATCGGCGAGTGGGAAATCACCTAACCTATGCAGGTACTCCAAAAGATGCTGTATTCATTGCGGCTGAACCCGGTGATGTGGTGTTGTTTTCATCATTTATGCTCCACAAGACTGACCCAAACGTGACCCAAAACCCTCGCTGGGCCTATGTTATTGAATATATGTCTCTAGATCACTTTGATCCGGGTGTTGAGCCCCCTTATTTTGTTGTCAGTCGTGATGGGATCTCCAAGTCAGAGTTTGTGCATTTCTATCCAGGTCGCCTTAACCCCATTAATCATTTAAAGTACTTTGGGTTTCGCTGGAAATCCAACCTATTAAATCTATGGTCTAAGACTTTCGGTTCCAAACTTGATCAGAAGACTTAATCAGAGAACTTAAGCACAAAAATAGTTACAAAGAATCTACCCAAGTTACTCTTGTATAAATTCCATTTAAGTTTGGTTAAGTCTAGTTAAGTCTGGCTAATCCTACACAGTTGCTCTGATCAACCACGACTGAACGAATACTGATAGGTTGAGATTCGGTCTGAAACTGAACTTGCGCTCTTGGATGAAAAATGACTTGCTTACAGGCTATTTCAGGGCTCCCAACAGAAACATAGTCCCAGATGTAAACTTGGGTATCGTTAGCCACCGTAGCCTGAGTGGGTGAAACCATCACAGAACTCAATAAGACCAACATCAAAGATACTAAAACAGTCAGTCCGTATTTCAACAGTCCGTATTTCAACATAACTCCCGACCTACCCTGGGTTTTAAAAAACGTATACCATAGCAATCTGATTTGAAGTGTGAATGTGGAGTCAGCATCTTGCCTTCACAAGCTGGAAGCAAACACTACAGATATCTCATAAATCATTCCTGGTCGCTATATTCTTTAATTATGGCTTGAGGGCTCAGCAACGTCAAAGGTAAAACATCAAAGCTAAAACGTCAAAACTGAGATCGGGTTTGACAGAATAGGAAAGTAACCGTATTCAGTGTCCTAATCCGTTGAATTCATGAAGCAACAGCAAATACAGGTTCGAGGAGTTCTCCAGTTAATCAAAGCCCTATTAGGCGGGATAGCGATCGCGTCAACGACTATTCTGACAGTTCTCAGCCAAGATTCACTGTCCCTCCATCTGATTAACTCACCGGTTAAAGCGCCTTGGATTGAGGCCAGAACATCCCCTGTAAAACTTGCTCAACAAAGTGTTCCAATCCCAAACGTTCTCACTCCGATAGAAATTAACACGGTTGCCCATGAAATCACCGTTCGAATTGATGGGCCAAGAGGAGGGTCTGGAGTGTTAATTGAAAAGCAAAATAATACTTATTATGTTCTGACCAATTGGCACGTTGTGAATCGAGTTGGAGACTATGAAATTCAGACTGCTGATGGTCAACGTTACTCGGTTTACTACAGCTTAATTCGGCAAATTCCCGGCATGGATTTAGCCATTCTGCCTTTTAATAGTGTTAAACAGTACCCAGTCGCTTCCTCCACAGATTCTAACCAAGTTACGGAGAATAGTACCGTCTATGTTGCGGGTTGGCCTCGTTCTGGGGGAAGCTTGAGACAACGATTATTTCTAAGTACAAAAGGGACGGTGACTCGACGACAACCGCCTCAAAATGGTTACACCTTAGTCTATACCAATTTAGTTCGGAGTGGCATGAGTGGCGGCCCCATCCTGAATGAAACAGGGAAGTTATTAGGGATTAATGGCATCGTTCAATTGGGTACTGATCCAGACACTATTGTCTCTGCTGGAATTGAGATCAATCGATTTTTGGAGTGGCGAAAAACAGCGAGTTTACCCACACTTCCTCAGGGCCTTGCCAATCGTCCAACACAGTCTAATTCTGTCGAACCTAGGGCGGTTAATTTGCCTCCCAGTTCTGGAATAAATACCAATGTTTCTAATGGCAACTTCACCCTGGCAACAAGCTTGCGCGAAGAGTCTGGGGAGATTTTGTCCCTAGCTTTAATGCCCTCCTATGCCATTAGCGGGAATAGTAATGGTAATATCTCTATTTGGAATCTGGCAACTGGAGAACCAAAAAAAATATGGCGGGGGCATTCGAGTGCAATCAATTCGGTTGCAACGGATAGAGATGGAAAAATTCTAGTGACGGGAAGTGATGATGGCACGATTAAACTCTGGGATTTGACCCGGATCTCGGAGACAGAAACAGTTCCTCTAATCCACACTTTAAAAGCACATACCAATGCAGTTTTAACAGTTGCCATTAGTCCAAATAATCAGCTTGTTGCAAGTGGCAGTTGGGATAATACAGTCAAGCTGTGGAACTTACAAACTGGAGAACTTCTCCAAACCTTAACCGGACATACTCAACTGGTCAGTGCAGTCGCTTTTTCTCCGGATGGTCAACTCTTGGTGAGCGGCGGGAAGGACAGCACGATTAAACTGTGGACGGTTCAAACTGGAGAATTGATTCGGACTTTGGACTCAAAATCCCTGCCCATTTTATCCCTTGCTATCAGTCCTAGGGGAGACCTTTTAGCAAGTGGCAGTGCCGACGGAACGATTACCCTCTGGAGCCCATCAACGGGTCAACCGTTGCAGCGTTTACAGGGTCATACAGATGGAGTGTGGTCGATTGCTATTAGTGCCGATGGTAAAACTTTAGTCAGTGGCAGTTGGGACAAAACTGTTAAGCTCTGGGATCTGCCTACGGGTCAACTCAAAGGGAACCTAACGGGCCACTCTAGCTACGTGAACGTCGTTAGAATCAGCCCGGATGGAACCACAATTGTCAGCGGAGGTTGGGAAGGTCAAGTGAAGGTGTGGCAGTATCGTTAAGGGGTCTACAACGCTAGTAATAATCTTCAGTTCAGAGTTATGCAGAGTATCTAGCTAGCATGTGTAGAAGTAAGAATCAAGGTTGGACGGGTAAATTTCATGGCTTTGACGAGGGGAATATCTGGGGGGAAACCGCACTAATAAACCTCTTGCACGAATCCTCAAAACCCATTCCAGTCCCTCTTGAATTACTCGTATCATAATGATTTGTGAGAAGGGGGCACATCATCAAATTCCCCCTTAATAAGGAGGAATTAGGAGGGTCAAAGCTATTTTGCTACCGATAATAAGAGTCTTCAAACGCTCTTTTAAGATAGTGCTCTACTCCTCTTTTGACATTGCCTATTAAACATACCTTTGCAGGGTTGTTTCATAAAATTGCTTAAGTTCTTGTAGGTTTTTCTCGGGTTGACCGTAGCCTGCCCCTGGGAAACTTGCCCAGATATTCGCGACTTTTCCAGCAGCCTCTTCAAACTTGCCAGCTTCTACATCTTCGAAAGCACCTTCCCCTTTGATAAGTTGTACAGCAGCTAAGTCTTGATTTTCTGGACTAAAGTCTGATAATCCTAAGGCAGAGACAAGATCATCCCATGTACTGTTGAGAAATTGATAGCGACCAGCCGCCGTGGAATAAGTATCTCCAAAGGGCACGCGCACATTAGGATGGGCTCCAAAGCTATCAAATCTGTTTCCCCCAAACATAATACGATATCCCTCGGGGTCATAGGTTCCTTCAGCGTGAGCAATCGTGTCTAGGAAAGCCCTGATGTTGGGACTCAGATCGTCATTAACTGTAATTTCCCCGGAGTAATTAGGGTAGAGCGGATCAGGAGTTACCTCTCCGGGTAGAGTTCCAGGATTTTCATCCGGGGGAATATCAACACTATCAGTACCGAAGGAAGCATCCCAGGTATCCGGCCCAACGACACCATCGACATCAAGTCCTTTAGATTCCTGAAACTGACGGGCAATGGCTTCACTTTGGGGGCCATAGAGTCCATCTACGTCAATCTCAAAGCCCAGATCTTTCATCTGTTGCTGCCACAACTCAACATTGGCATCGTAGCTCAAGGTTTCTCCCGGTTCGTAAGTGAGAAGATAACCGGGATAAGGGGGAACGTCCCCACTATCAACGGGCGGTTCAGATGGAGGTTCAACACTATCAGTACCGAAGGAAGCTTCCCAGGTATCCGGCCCAACAACACCATCGACATCAAGTCCTTTAGATTCCTGAAACTGACGGGCAACAGATTCACTTTCTGGGCCATAGAGTCCATCTACGTCAATGTCAAAGCCCAGATCTTTCATCTGTTGCTGCCACAATTCAACATTGGCATCGTAGGTTAGGGTTTCTCCCGGTTCGTAAGTGAATAAATAACCGGGATAGGGCGGCTCACCTGCGTCATCAGAGGGGGGTGTGACTGTATTCCCATCGCTGAGTTGATTACTCAACACCACAAACCAGTCTTCTGATGTATCAATTAAGCGACCTTCAGCATCAGTTTTCAGGGTTTTTAGAGTTACTGAATCAGAAACATTGCCCCCGATCACATCAATTTCACCGTCCCTGACCGCAACCACAATGTCAGTGTGTGATTGATAAGGAGCTGGAGTATCGTAACCCACTCCATCTTGGCGGGCATAGCCCACTAGATCACCCGGTTTGGGAGAATATTCGTCTAGCCTGTAGCCAAAGAACGCAGCAATACCATCATTGGTCTCCCGATCTTGAATAGCATCGGTAATATAATTAGAATGGCTTGCAGAATATTCAAACTGATCCCCCGCTCCGGCTTGGTTCATCACCCAGGAAATAAACGCCGCAGACCAGGGGTTCTCGTCGCTACTGACTTCTTCACTGGTATCAACATCAGGCCGATCTACAACTTGCCAATATTCCGTAACCTTTTGCCATGCGCCATCTTCACCTTCTTTGAGGCTTCCCTGATTGAAGAACTCCCATTCTCCCCGAGCGATTTCTACAACTTTATCAGCAAAATCAGGGCCATCAGTGTTGGGGGGAGTATCGTTATTCGGCGGATTATCCTCTGCCAGAACAAAGCCTAACTCAAGGATTTCCGGCTCACTAGTTGCCGCATCTATGATCTGAAGCTTGAGGGTATATTCTCCATTCTCTAAAGTTTCACCTTTGATTTCTTCCAGTCGTTCCCGGTTCAGTTCAAAGCTGCCATCTTCCTGCAAGCTGGCCGAGATATCAACAAACTCTTCTACAGGGGTGTCATCAAATCCCGCCCGGAAGGATTGAATTGTGCCCTGATTGGGAATAGTGCCAGTAATGGTGGGATCAGAAGTCACCCGATCATCACCGCGATCGCCCGTATCATTAGCTAAATTCAAGGTGATCGGGGCGGGTGCTTCAATTGGTTCAGGGGGAACCTCAGGTGCAGGGGCAGGGGCGGGAGTGGGAACCGGTTCTGGCTCTGGTTCGGAGTCGGAGATCGGCAAAGGCTCAGATGTATTTTCTTCTAGTGCTTCTGCCCCATTCACAAAGCTACGCAAGTCAAAGGTCTCGGTATCAATGCCTCGAACAACGGCCAATGTTTCTCCTGTTGCTCCAATCCGAATGGCAACATCACCGGAACCAGTATCTTCCAAGCTCAAATCGATGGGTGTTAAGCCCTCAACCAAGTCAATCAAATCCTCACCGGGCTGGAAATCCATAATCATATCAGCTGCAGTAGAAGTAGAGCTTTCTACAGATTGACCTACCATGAATACATCTAGTCCATCGCCACCCGTGAGGCTATCTATTCCAGCATCTCCCAATAAGGTATCTGCTCCAGAGCCGCCATGGAGCAGGTCATTTTCTTGCCCACCATAGATGATGTCATCATCTTCTCCACCATAGATAGTATCTTGCTCGCGGTTGCCGCTCAGCCAATCTTTCTCCTGGTTTCCTGATAAGATGTCCTGGCTTTTTCCACCGTAAATGGTGTCTGTCCCTTGGCCACCGTAAATGGTATCTTCACCAAGATTTCCATTCAGCCAATCATTATCCGCATTTCCATTTAACCAATCATCGCCTGACAAAGCCTGGAGGGTATCACTTCCTGAAAATCCTACTAATACATCAGAATCCTGGCTTCCCAAAATAGCATCACTAGAGGCAGAACCACTGAAGACCAAGATATTATCCGGTTGCTGTTCTAAACTCAGAAAAAATGCTGAATCGAGTTCTAGAATATCCATAAACTTTCTCCGAATAAAGATCAGGTTTAGGCAATAGTTTTAAAATATTTTAGGATTTTTTAAAACTCATTTCCTGTGAAAATATAGTTTGCAGGCGATTTAAAAATATGCAGTTTGGATCTCAACTTGAGTTAGGAAAAAGCATAAAAATAGGTTGGTAACTCTACCAACCTGCCCCTTCTCAATCTTCAATTCATTGACAGTTAATTGTCAACTTAAGCAAAACGGAGTAAGGGCTTTTCCTACTTTTGTCCGTTCAAACCTCTGGCCTGTACTACAAATTTTCATGAATTATTTAGGATGGCTAGATAACCTTCAACTCTTGAGATCAAGTAGAAGACTTTTCTAAGACTACATTTAACATTGAGATTGATAGATAAATGCAGGAAAAGTCAGAGTATCACCTGTTTTTAAAGTGACTGTAACCCAAACTTTTTCATCACATGCTCCAAGCACTTCGCTGTAGAGATGAGTTGAATCTATGGTTTTAACTTGTTGATCTAGCACTTGTTCTTCATCACGAATCAACAACTGGATCGCATCAGGCAGGCTATCTCCTGACCTTGCTCCTAAAATAATTAATAATGTCCAGTCGAGATCTGGAGATGGTTGTTTTAATAGCCATGTTATGGCGTACAAACGTAGTGAGTTTCCCGCCAGATCAAAATCTTGATAGCCTATGCAAGCTTCAGAAGGAATTAAAACCCCGGCTTCTTGCAAGAAAGTATTGAGAATTGAAAGAGTATCAACTCGAGTTGGAAGTTCTTGAATTGAGAGGGAAGTAGTTTCTAAACTTTGTAGATTATCTGTATAACTACCTCGAAAACTGCCCGAAATCAGGGGAGGTAATAGTGTCCAGGATAGATTTTTTGCTACCTCATCTAATTCATTTCTGATCCAGAGCGCAAAGTTAATTGCGGGTTCAGATAGTCTTTTTAAGCTCGCTTGACGTTGAGAGGCACTAGAATCACCTATCTTCTGAATTTGAAGTTGATAAAGCCAATCTAGCAGTTCAGGATGATTGAAAATCATCTTTCCCTGTTCCCAGGTCAGGATTTCCCACAACTTTATTTCAGGGGAGGGAAATTGCTGTAAAACTTGGGTTAATTCAGCTTGAATTTTAGCAAAGTCAGGTATAGGAGAAGTCAGCTTATTGGGTAGAACAATTGCCATTGGTTCTAGACAAGAAAGATGTAGCAACAACTTACTGATATCTTGATCAAACCAACTGATAGGCAAAAGATAGCACCAATCCAGACCCGGTTGTAAAGAGTTAATCTGCAATTGTTTTACTAACTGGTCATAACGAGCAAATCCCCAGATTTGAACATAGCCATCTTCTTCTAGTACATTAGTAACAACATAAAAATGAGCAATGAATTGTGGTAATTCCAACGTTAGCTGGGGAAGCTCAATTGTCTCTCCTAAGCCGTTTATCTTTAAAAGACAGAGCTTAAAATCTCCAACTTTTAGATGACAAATTGCCCCAAGAATGTTAGCCTGGGAAAGCTGAAATAAAGAGCAATATTCTCGATTAGTCATCAGTTCTGGATAATTTTCACTCAGCCATTTTTCAAACCCAAAGAGTGCCAGAGCATCTAGATAAATGCTCCACTGTTGTGATTCACCTACTGCTTGGTTACTAATTTTAATCGCTTGATCAATCTGGTCTTGACTGAGGGCAACTGCTTCAGTTGGCAAGCGCTCGAACTCAGGATGGATACCGTCTAGATTTCTTGAAAAGCTGTTCATGATATTGCTCCAATGGAGTGATATTTTAAATCTTGATTTAGATAGTTAAATTTTCAAATTCATTCATGCAAAAAGTGCTCTATGACTAGACCAAGTCGTTGAATAAATAAGCTCTCACAATGAGATATGCTAGATTTTTGAGGTCGCTCTATCAACTGACATACGGCATCTCTAATCTGCTCCAAGCGATCTGGACTGTTAAAGACATTAATGTACTTTGAAAAACGATCTTTTAGATGTGCTACTGTTCGGTTTTGAACACTAGGGTAGAACTTTCCGACTTCCAATAACCGTGTAACTTCATATTGACCCTTAAGATTAATCCGCTCGGCAATATCATTCATTGTCATGGTTTTAGTAGTTTTCTCCGAACAAAAATAAAGTTTGAGAGCTACAGGATATTTGGCAACCTTATCTGGAGTACGACGATTGAGAGCAACTAGCCGGGTTTGAATTGTTTCTACAATTGCCTGATCTAAACATTCAACGACTGAACTCATTTGTTCTTCGAGTTCATCAGCTTCAGCAGAGGGGTTTGGAATTCTTTCAAGTATTTTGGAATGATCTATTGAGTCTTTTAAAGTTATTCCTCCTGCCTCACGGATTTTGTGGACTCGTATTTTTTGTGCCAAATCAAGTAGGTTTTGCAGAATAATATTAGGGAATAAACTAATTCCTAATCTTGTCTCAAATTCAGACGCGATTTCTTTGATTTGTATTTCTGTAGGTAAAGGACAAACTCCCTTTTTTTTGCTGTTACGCCACTGAGCCCGATAAACCTGATGATAGCATTGAAGTAGAAGCTGATTCTCAGTCACTTCTTTGTCGGTCAAAACACCACAATTTGCCAGAACTTGTAAGTCTTTAGGCTGTGTTTGATTTAACAAAGCCCAGTTAGTAGCCATTAGAATTCCATGTTCTAAAAACAATCGACGCACGTCTGGATGTTGCCGAATTTTTAACCTAATCCAAGTCCCTAAACTACTCAGTTTGGGGTTAAATGATTTTATGATTTCAACAGCAAAAGATTGGTAACTATGGCAGAGAGAATCAAGAATAGATGAAGTGATATCAACATCATTCAGGATCAATACAAGAACTTCAGTAAGCTTAATACTGCATTGGTGACTAAATTGATGGAGTAAGTATTGACTAGATTGCAAAATTGCATTGGAGATATAGCACCGTAGGCAGATCTCTGCTACAAATTGAGTAGCTGAATCAGGTGAATTTTGCAGTTGATCAAACAATTGAGTTTGAACTCTTTTGAGCTTTTGATTGTCTGCCACTAAACGTTCATCGTTAGCTTTCTCTAAAAGACAAGCAAAATGGGTTTTTGCTTGAGGTATATTTTGCCGAATGTAATTTCCTCCATCTGTTATTCTGACAAATGTCCAGTACCAAGATAGTTCATGCATAAACATTTCCCTGATGGTTAGCAGGCTTGGTTCCTAATGGCCTGTCTTCTCTTAATACTAGTTCTACGAGCCTGCAATTTTATGCACATCTCTACGCCCATCTCACGAACGACAAAATTGTGAAGTCAGCCTTTCAGCAACTCTATTCAATTCTGGGGAAGGATTCTTTACCCCATAGATTTCCTGGAGAGCATCTGCCCAGAGCTGTTTTTGGGTAAAGTAATTTGCCCGTTCCAGAGTCATCCTTTCTGATGAATCAACCGGAGAGAGTTTTAGTTGATTTAATTCAGTTTGGATCTGTCGATGTTGTTCAGTATCGACAACTTTGAATTGCACAGGCGGCATAGCCATTCTAGAGCTAGTAGCAGTTTCAAACACTCGCCATTCGTAAGTTTGACCTGGTGTTAAAGGTTCTCCATCATATTGTACAACAACATAATTTACTGGAGATTCCTGAGGTATTTTTGTCCAACTCCACAGGGGCTTTGTATCAATATCACTCTCTTGTAAATGCAATTCAACCCGAGCTACATTACCTTGCCAGATAAATGTTGGTTTTAAAGTCCAGATGGCTTCTATTGTCATAGATTGACCTGGAGCAATGGTACAAATTTCTCCGCGAGAGCCCCCTCGCCGTCGCTGTCCAGAATTGATTGCCGCTTCAATTTCTTCCCAGGAATTCGTTTGAGTCGCCAGATGAATTTCAGAGGTTTCTGTGTTTGGATGATTAGCCAAGGCAAGATCTGTGACAACTCCAAATAGAGCAGTTCCCACAATTACCCATGGAAAGAGAAGTCGAGACGATCTTAAAAGGTTATATTCTAGAGAATTAAGTTTTAAAGAATTAAGTTTTAAAGAATTAAGTTTTAAAAAACCATGACTAATTTTCATTTAATTTTCTCCTTGTAGGACGGTAATAGATAGATCCAGTAAACTGCTGAGGGCAACAACCAAGGCAACAAAATATTTGCCGAAACGAATAACTGCAAGCTAAATACTCCATAGAGTACTGTTACTAGCAACCCCTGCCGAAGCCAATACTGTTCAGTTGGGTAAAGCATCGTTGTTACTTTACCCAGCAGAGCTGCCAAAGGAATTAGCCACAATGGCGGAATCTGCCAGACAAAATGTCTGTGTAGCCAATGATGAATCATGTAGGCATGAAATTCGGCTCCGATGACTAACTTTGTGTCTCGCCGCCAGTAAGCCATGGGGAGGGGCATGGGGAATGTGTCTTCTCCCAGAGCAATGCCCGCTTCGTCATACCCTCCAGGGGTCAGGATAGGAATCTGATATTGAAGACCTGAATTCAACACTGTCTGAGGCCGTTGAATTGGCTGATCCAAAAGCTTCCAGGCCGGGATTGAGTCATAAACCTGTTCAGGGGGAATGGAAAAGTCAATAATTGGTTTTGGCCCATTGAACAGTCGTTGCCAGGGAGGTACATTCAAATGCTTTTGAAGAAAAATCAAAGTTGGGGAAGCTCGTTGATTTTTTATGCTATCTTGGGCAATATTCAGAATTCTGCTGCGAAAATCTTTTGTATTGTTAGCAGGTTGCTCAGAGGATAAGAGAGATGAAGGCTCCTGTTGAAGTTCACTGGAGAGAGCCAGAATATAGGAGAATGGACAGGCAAACTGACAGGATTGAGCGGCTGGAAGTTGCTCAATAACAGAGTCGGTAAAGTCAATATAGCCCTTTAAACTGTGCTCTGATTTAGCCACAACAACATTACTTTCTCTCCCATTCATTGGGTCTTGCAAACTAGCAAACACAATCCAGGTTTCCTGTTTTATTGCCTGATGTACAACTTTTTCAAGGGCTAAATCTTCTTTGGGATCTGCAAAAGGGCGATCAAGAATGTAGTCAATTCCAATTACATTGGGTTGAGAATAAAGTAACTGTTCCAAAATCTTTGCTAGTAAGATTCGGTCAATTGGATGAACTTTTGTTGCGGCAATTTTTTGTCTTTGTATGGTCTCTTCATCAATTGTGACTAACTTAACTAATGGCGCAGTCTGAGGAATTTGGTGAGTGATGTCTCGATAAAATGCTTGTACCCATAATCGAGGATATAATAACAGATTTTCAGTAGGTAGTAAGCTCAAGCACAAGAAAATTAGTAACGTAGTTATTTCCCTTCGAGTGAGACAATAACCTAGGGGTTTGAGCTGAAATAATGGAGTATCTGGATGACGAAATAAGGAAGGAACTAAATGACCAGAAGGATAGGTAATGTGGCAGGTCTTTTTTAGTTGCTCACAGGTCAACAAAATGGCTTCATGAACATCTTTATAGTTTTTAATCTCATCTAGAAAGCGAATTAAAAATTCTTCTGCTACTTTGTTGTGAATGGGTTCTCGCATCACTGCAACCTGACCTAAACCAACGGCATCAATTAGTGTGTTTGCAATACTCAAACCCTCACAAGAGTTAAACAATGCAAATTGTAGTCCTCGCTGTTGAGCCTGTTTTAAGTAAGGTAAAAGTTCTGTGATCAAAATTCCGGTATTGGGAGCGATCGCCAGTTCTCCTCCTGTGATTTGAGTCTCATTACTATGCCCCATAAAAATCAATAAATCCCATCCTTCATTATCAGCAATGGTCTGACAAACTTGTTCTTTTAGATTCTCCAAGTTATCTCCTTGCCAGCCAATAAAACTAACTTTAACTCTTCGTTGAATCAGGGATTGAATTGCCTGTGTTTCCCGAACGAAGTTCAAGCCCGTATCATCTCCTGAAATAACTAATACTCTGGTTGTTCGTCGAGGAGAGGATTGTCTGATATCGGCTTTCATACTGGCTGGAGTTCGAGCGATTCGAATCATTTTTCTAGCTGTAAGCTGAACTCCAATTTCCCATGCTTCCCAGGGTAGCCTCGATAGTTCCTCAGAGTAGCAAGTTAGGAAAATATCCACATAAACAGATGATGAATGATTGATAGCATTAAATGAAACAACTGCCTGAGAAAGGGTTTCTCTAATTTCTAAAAGCTTTCCATCGCTGAGCCACCCGTGAAACTCAGATAATAGTTCTGCCTCTGCCTGAGCCACCTGCTTGCGCCAGTCAATTTGACCATCATTCACGATGTTCAAATTTCCACTAGCCTTTACCCGCGCTCGCATTGACTGATAGAAGTTGAGATATGCCTCACGCCACCTACGATAGGCAAGAATAACCGTTTGCGGATAGACAATCTGAGTGCCCAACTCTATACCAGTTCCACAAGTCAGTTCAAAGAAACAAACCTGCTCAACAGAGCGAACCTTCAGGCGAAAATAAGGTGGAATTGTCATAGATGATGCCGGATTTCAATCTGATTGCTTATAGTTTTTTGCACTCAGGTTTTTATGCAGTTTTGGCTTTATTCCAGAATTTCATGGGTGATTTAGCAGAACTCAATTCAAAAATGATAATTAATATTAAAGTAAATGCCGTCATCTTGAATATTATTCCGGCGATCGCTCAAATCCACCAAAGGCAGTCCATAATCTAACTTTAAACTCATCCCTTTAATTCCCAGAAATGGTTCCCAGATTAATCCCAATCCAGTTCCAGCCAGAAAGTTTTGACTCAGCAACTCATTGGGATTATTGGGCTGGTTCCAGACTGAACCTAGTTCTATAAAGGGAATAATTTGGATCACGGGATTTCCCGAAGCATTGCGGGTTATAGTCACCCGATCTTCAATTGAAAAGCGAAAACCACTGTCTCCCGTTCGGACATTTTGGCGATAGCCCCTAACGGACTGAACACCACCAATGACCAACTGTTCAGAAGGCAACAAACTATCAGCAGCCAGTTGTAAATCCCCACGAATAACTAATAAGTGTCTCTCTCCCAATAGCTGCGCCCGTTGCACCTGACCTAACCAACTAAAAAATTCCCCATCGGGTACAGGAGAATCATTATTAGTTGCGCTAACAATTCCCAGGCCAAAGTTAAATTGCGATCGCATTGACCAGGAACCATGGGGATCTCGTTTGATGTAATCCTGACCAAATTGCAATACCCGAGTGTAACTGTTACCATCCTCATCTGGGCCGATTCCAAAGGGTTGAGGAATATTATCAAAGGCAAAAGTCTGGCCATTTTGTAGGGCAAAACCCAGGGAAAGAATGAGTTCTTCTCTGGGGTTTCGGATCACAGGTTGATAATAGTTCAATTCATAACGAATCTGTTCTCCTCGAATGCCTAAATCGTCAAATGGATCTTGAGTGACTTCATTCCAGTTGGGTGAAACTCGCAGTTGAATTGTCCCATTCATCGGATTGACAGGAATGCTATAGGCAAAATCCAATACATTGGCTCCGCCTGTTGTGGTGCGGGAATAGGAGGCCGAAATTGCATCTCCTACCCCGTGGATATTGCGAAAACCTAAACCAATTCCGATGCGTTCTCCACCTACGCTAGGAGGTGAGTAATTATCAAAGCTAAGATTAGCAATGAAAGGACTTGCTTCATTAACTCGAACAATTAAAATACTTTTTCCAGCTTCTCCTTCGGGTCGTAAACTAGCTTCAATATTATTAAATAATGGGTCAATTCTTAATAACCTGAGTTGATCTTCCAGCTTGCCAACATTCAGGGGTGTTGTGGCTCCCAGTTCAATCCGACTACGAATATAGCTCGTATTAACTCGCTGATTTCCTTCAATCTCAATTCGGGTCAATTCTCCCTCAGTCACTCGAATCTCAAGAATTCCTTCCTCAATAGTTTGAGAGACAGGTCTGGCTAGAGAAGTAATATAACCTGCGTTGATGTAAAGCTGAGTAATCTCATCGGCAATCTGACGCAGTTCTTCCAGGGTTAATTTTCGATTTTCATAGGGTTGAGTGACTGAATTAAAGTCAGCTTCAGTAAAAACCGTACTTCCTGTAACGTTAAGTTCACGCACAAAAATCTGTATGGATTCAGGGTTAGAAGTAGGTTCATCAGGTGCATCTTGAGCTTGAGTTAGAAGATCTAAATTTTCCTGACTTTCAGGAGCAAACAATAAATCTTCTATTGTTATTTTTGATACTCTATCAATAGACTTTGATTCACAACAATGCTGCGCTTTTACGGAAGGGGATACAAAAGTAACTAACATTGACCCATAAATCATCCAGGCTTTAATCCAGGACTTAATCCGGAATTTAAACCAGGAATTAATCCAAAAGTCAAAAAGGACTATTAAGGGCACACTTTTTCTTTCCCATCCTGGATTAAGATTAGCAAATCTCAACATTAACCCCATCGTTTTTTTCTCCCAGGGTGCAACTATGAACGCGGTCAAGTTTTCTATCTGGTTTCGATTGCTACTGGTCTTGCCTACTACTATTCTGCTAAATTTCCCATTCCCCCCAGCAGTTGGCCTGACAAGTTCTGCTTTAGATTCGGAAAAATCTTTATTGAAATCATACTCTGCTCTTGAGTTTTCAGAACCTGAATTTTTAGAACCTGAATTTTTAGAACTTGAGTTTTTAGAACTTGAGTTTTCAGAACTTGAGCATCCAACCCAAAATTCTGTACTACTTTTGACTCAGGCCATCACCCCTGCGAATGACGGTACAGGCACTCTTGTCAGCCCAGAAGGCAACCAATTCAATATCGACGGTGGAACTCGTTCGGGAGATGGAGCTAATTTGTTCCATAGTTTTGAGAAATTTGGTTTAGATGCGGGCGAGATCGCTAACTTTTTATCCAATCCTGACATTCGCAACATTTTGAGCCGAGTGGTGGGGGGCGATGCCTCGATCATTAACGGGCTCATCCAGGTGACAGGGGGCTCATCCAACTTATTTCTGATCAATCCTGCGGGAATTATCTTTGGCCCCAATGCCAGCCTGAACCTGCCAGGGGACTTCACCGCCACAACTGCCAATGGCGTGCAATTCGGAGACCACTGGTTCAATGCGGAGGGGCTCAGCACCTATGAAACTCTGGTCGGGAATCCTACGGGGTTTGCCTTCACGATGGCCAATCCTGGCAGCGTGGTTAACCTGGGAACCTTGGCCCTGGAGCCGGGGCACAACCTGACGTTGCTGGGGGGAACAGTGATCAATGGGGGACAACTCAGCGCCCCTGAAGGTCAGATTATAGTTACAGCGGTACCGGGAGAAAATTTCGTGCGAATTAGCCAGGATGGCCAGTTGCTTAGTCTGGAAATTCGACCGATCACTCCAGATAGCGATCGCCCGAATGATTGGTCTCTGCCGATTACGGCCCTGCCTGATCTGCTTACCCGAGGGGCAGAGGGCTATGGAATGGAGGCACGGGTAAACCCAGACGGCACGGTGGAATTACAGGTTGAGGAAACGACTATTCCAGTCGATGCTGGAACGGCAGTGGTTTCGGGGCGTTTGGACAGTTCGGGGGAGGCTGGAGGAACCATTGGAATTTTCGGTGAAAAAATCGGGGTGATTGCTGCTGAGATAGATGCCTCTGGAACCCAGGGCGGCGGAACGGTGTTGGTGGGAGGTGGGTACAAAGGCCAAGGCGATGTACCAAATGCCCTGAGAAGTTTTGTTGATCAGGATTCAGTGATTAGCGCGGATGCCCTGATGAATGGTGAAGGCGGACGGGTGATTGTGTGGGCGGATGAAGCCACTGGATTTTATGGTCAGGCTAATGCACGGGGTGGTAATGAATCGGGGAATGGCGGTTTTGTTGAGGTTTCTGGAAGAGAGTATTTGGATTTTCAGGGAACTGTTGATGTGAGTGCCCCGATGGGAAATCCAGGAACGTTACTCCTTGATCCTCGAAATATTACGATTTCCAATGACCCAAGTTCATCAGGAGTTGATGAGGAATTTTCAATCATTAATCAAGATAACTTTGAGAATGAAGAGATAACAATTAACCGAGATTCTTTGCAAAATCAGACAGGCGAAATTATTCTAGAGGCCAGTGATAACATCACAATTGCAGAAGGAGCTTCACTGAGTTTTGTTCCAGGAGAAGACATAACATTTACTGCCGACGCAAATCAAGATAATATTGGTAACTTTCAAATGGCTCAATCTCAATCCATTACAACTTCTGGTAGAAGCATTAGTATTTCAGGTGTAAATATTACAGTTGGTATCATTGATGGTCGCGGAGATAGAAATGGTAATATTAATCTAAATGCTTTGGGAGATAGCACTACAATTGATGTTCGTTCTCCGGAGGATACCAATGCTTTATTAACCAGTGGAGCGGGAGAAATCAATCTTTTTGCCCCTGGAAATAACAGTCAAATTATTCTTGAAGGAAACATTTCTAGTCTAATTACTGATGCAGGAAATATTAACCTCACTGCTGGAAATGCAGCAGCCAGCGATGGGGGTTCTATTCAGATTAGGGGGAGTGGAATTGCAACTGTCTTTTCGCCTACTCCGATTACAATCAATCTGAATGCTTTAGGCAGTGGCAGTGAAATTAATGCTACAACAATCGCTGCATCTAGAGGAATCATTAATTTTAATGTTGGTAGTGAAACCGCGACCCAACTCAGCTCGATTACCGTAGAACGCTTCATTGGAACATCTGGGATCAAAGGTGGTGCAGTTAATATTAATCTTCTCGGAAATAATAGTTTTCTTGCTATTCCAGGTGATATTCGCACAACAGGCGGGAGTGTCAATATTAATGTAGGTAATTCAAATAGCTCAGGGAACTCAATTCAGATTGAACAAATTGATACAGACCGAGGTGATCTCGATCCTGATCTGACGAATGATCTGGATGACTCCAACAGAGATGCTAGCATTACAATTAACGCTCCGGGCAGTGGTAGCGAAATTACTTTAGGTAATTTAAATACGACTGGTGGAAATGTTTCTGTTACAGCAGGTAATACAACAGCTAATCAGCCCAGTTTAATTCAAATTAATAACCTTATTGAAACAAGTAGCAATGGAAGTGGTGGAAATGTCAACCTTCAAGCACTAGGAAATGGTTCTGAAATTACAACAGAAGACATTATTACGAATGGAGGCTCTGTTACTTTAACAGCAGGTAGTAATACTTCAGAAAATCCTAGTTCTATTAATTTAGGGTCGATTAGTACTTTTGATAGTTCTGGCAGTACTCCAGGTGGAGATATTACGATTGAAGTTCTTGGTAATGGTGGCACAGTCACCACTGCTGATACTCGAACAGGTGATCCAACTAACCGAACTGTAGAGGGCGGAAATTTTGAGGTTACTGTGGGGAATAGTGCTGCAACTAATCCAAGTTCAATACTTTTAGATGCTATTAATACTAATGGAGGAGATATTACTCTTACTGTTTTGGGAAATGGAAGTAGAATTGAAACTATTAGTAGTGCAACTGGGTTTGGTGATATTAGAACAGATAGAGAAGGTGGAGTTGGAGGAAACGTTACTTTCACAGCGGGAAATGAAGCCTCAACTACTCCCAGTTCTATTGAAATAGGCCCAGTTAGAACTGATGGAGGAAATATAAACCTTACAGCTTTAGGAAATGACAGCACAATTACGACGAGAGTTTCAATTGCTACTTCTGGAGGTGAACTTAACCTCTCTGTACCGGATGGGAGTGTGATAGTCTCGAGCCAAGTTGGTCTGACTCAACCCGTCGGAGATATCAGAGTTGAAAGTGGGGATGTCACTCAGTTTAATGCAAGAGTTCTAGCTAATAGTTTAACAACTGATAATGAGGGAACGACTGAACTTAACGCTGATATTACAACTACAAATGATCAAATTTATAATGATGCAGTCAGTCTTCTCGGAGACATTATTCTTGATAGCAGTTTAGAGGATGGAAATATTGAATTCAGATCAACTTTGAATGGAAATTCCAATCTACAACTAAATTCTGGATTAGGAAATATTGTTCTAGGAATAGTTGGAGATCAAACACCCTTATCTTCCCTAATCATTAATACGACAGGTCAAACTAATTTAGGGGGTAACATTAATATTGAAGGCTCAGGCGGGCTGAACTTTACTAATCCGCCGAATATTCTACTAACCTCTGATGTTATGATTGATGTTAGTGCAGGAACAGCAGGAATTGATTTTAGTGGTGGAACTGTTGATGGAAACTTTAATCTTAGACTGATAGCAGGAGATGGTGATATTACGTTAGGAGTGATTGGAGAAAACACACCTCTTTCTTCTCTGACAGCTAGTAGTTCAGGCCAAACTAATTTAAGTGGAAATATTACAACAAGTGGAGCTGGAGGAGTTAATTTTTCAGATATTACGGCACTTAATCTGACTGCTGATATTGGTATCAATACAAGTGGCAGTAAAGGTTTAGACAGTGGAGTAATTCTCTTAAATGGTGGAACAGTCAATGGAGCCGTTGCCTTGGGGTTAGATTCAGGTTCAGGAGAAATTTTCTTGGGTCAAGTAGGAAGCAACGAAGCCCTAAACTCTCTCAGTATTCGTACTTCAGGTTCAGTAATACTAGATGGAAACCTAACGACAAACGAGAGTATTGACTTCACAAAAGTAACAGGTGGAACACAGATTAATACTAATACTATAATTACCAGCAACAACGGTAGTATTTTATTTAATGGTAGTCCAATTTCGGGAGAAGGGAACAGTTTAACTTTTGATACTCCGAATGAAGTCTCTTTAGACAATGTAGGAAGTCAGGGAGGAGAACTTGGAGAATTAGTTATTGGTAATGCTAATATTGTTAACTTATTTGGCAACATTTTTACCAATGGAGGAATACAATTTCCAACTGTAACAACCATCAATCTAAATGCAGATTTAATTACGTTAGAAACTGATAGTGATAATGGAGATGTTAATCTTGCTAATGCACTGATTACAGATGAAGGTCAGTTAATTATTAATGTTGGAACAGGAAATGTTGGTTTGGGATCGGTAGGAACTAAAGAAAATGTACTAGGAGGATTAACCATTGAAAGTGCAACTAACATCAATCTTTCAGGCAATATTTTCACGGATGGAGGCATAGACTTCTCAGGTGCAGAAGCAATTAATCTTGAGGCCAGTGAGATTCGACTTCAAACCAACAGCGATGATGGAAATGTTAATTTTACAGGCTCACTAGTTACTGGTAACAGTGCATTAGTGATTAACGCCGGGGCAGGAAATGTTGGTTTGGGATCGGTAGGAACTAAAGAAAATGTACTGGGAGGATTAACCATTGAAAGTGCAACTAACATCAATCTTTCAGGCAATATTTTCACGGATGGAGGCATAGACTTCTCAGGTGTAGAAGCAATTAGTCTTGAGGCTAGTGAGATTCGACTTCAAACCAACAGCGATGATGGAAATGTTAATTTTACAGGCTCACTAGTTACTGGTAACAGTGCATTAATTGTTAATGCTGGAGCAGGCAATATCAGTCTAGGAGGTGTAGGAAGCCTCAATCAACCCTTAGGACGTTTGACGATTGAAAGTGCAACTGACGTGAATCTTTCAAGCAATATTTTTACCAATAATGGTTTAGATTTCTCAGGGGCAGAAACGGTTAATCTTTTGGGAACTGAGATTATTCTTCAAACTACGAGTGAAACTGGAGCGATTAATTTGTTCGTTCCTGTTAATGCTTCTGGCGAGGGGACTGGGAATCTGACAATTAATACTGTCAACGGTCAGGTTGATTTGGGAATTATAGGAGATCAAAATCCAATCGCATCCTTAACTGTTAACACCGCAGGTCAAACTAATTTGGGTGGAAATATTACAACTTCAGGAGCAGTAAACTTCAGCGGCGCATCGAATGTTGATTTGATTTCTGATGTCGTTATTGATAGCAGTTCAGGGAATGGGGAAATTAATCTGAATGGCGGGAATATTGATGGAACTTTTGACCTAAGCTTGAATGCGAATTCAGGAAATATCACACTAGGAACACTTGGCAGCAATATTCCTCTGCAGAACTTAACAGTCAACAGTACTGGAACCACTTTATTGAACAGTACAGTTAATGCAGAAAGTTTAACAACTAACCCTGAAGGCATCACTCAACTCAATGGAAATGTTACTACCAGTGGATTAGCAGGTCAAACTTATAATGACAGCCTGATAATTCTAGATAATCTGACTTTAACCGGGGATGAAATCAACTTTGAAGGCACTGTATCTGGAAATAATTTTGACTTGACTTTACAGCCTTTTAGCTCAAATCGAGCAGTAAATTTAGGCAATACAAGTAATATTCCTAACAGCCTTAATCTAACCAATACTGAACTGAATTTACTCCTGAATGCCTCACAGAATGGCTTTAATTCCCTGACCATTGGCAGTGCTGAAACAGGTCAGATCAACGTTATGGGAAATATCATCTTCAACGATCCAGTCACTATTCGTTCTGGTTTGAGTTCTATTCAAGCACCAGATTTCACCTTCAGTGGAGCCGATAACGCCACTTTAACTTTAGAAGCCAATCAAAATATCAATGTTGGAGGAATCTTCAATCCCAACCGTTCAGTGAGCTTAACCACCGCCAACGGTTCTATCACTTTAGGCGATCTAGTTGCCAATCCCGTCAACTTAACCACAGATGGAGGAGCAGTGACTCTTTCTCCCAGTCAAAACTTGAACTTAAGGAACCCAACTATTTTAACCAATGGTGGTGACTTCTCCGTCAATGGTTCCGGCATGATTCAACTCTCTGGTTTAGGTCAGGTACAGACAGCAGGTGGAAACATCAGCTTCAACGGTACAGAGATCCTCAACACAATTCCCCTGGATGCCAGTAACACTTCAGGTCAAGGCGGCGCAATTAACCTGACAGCCCGAACTGGCGGAGTCACAACCGATGATCTCAACAGTTCCGGCTCTGCCGGAGGGGCAATCACGGTTGATGCTGTGATCGCCATCACAGCAGGAGAAATCAACAGCAGTGGTAGCCTTGGCAATGGGGGTAACGTTAGCCTCGATCCCGAAAATGACATCGAAGTTGAGTTTATCAATGCTCAGGGTGGCCCTAGTGGTCGAGGTGGAGATGTATTGATCAGCACGGAACGATTTTTCCGAGCAACCGGTTCCTTCAATGATCAAAATAATGTAGAATCTAGTATTTCTACAGTTAGCGGTCAGGGTGGTGGCTCTGTTACCATTCGCCATGGTGGCGGGCTTTTGCAAGATCCAAGGGCAAGGTTTGTGGTGGGAGCAAGTCTTACTGAAAATGGAACCGCAGCGGCTATTACAACAGGAGAATTTACAATTGGTGAACCCAACTCTTTTGAAGGGTCTTTCCAGTTAGGAAATATTTCAATTGAGACTGATGATTTAATCCCTCAATCATTGTTAGGTAATGAACTAAGTGATGAAGCTGAGGATCAAAATTCTCAACAAGAAAGACTTCGGACGCTTGGAGATTTAATTCCTCGAAAAGAACCTGTAGAATCCTTGGAAATTGCCACTGAGTTACCTTGTGTTCCGATTGATGCTGGCGTTATGGCGATTGAGCGAAGCTATACTCAAGAGTTTGCAGAATATTGGGGAATTTCAACCGATGATGCTGTAAAAAGTTCAGTAGAAGTTTGCAATGCTCTGGGAGATATTGCTGGAGTTACAGGAATCAAACCTGCGGTGATCTATGCAAACTTCGTGCCTGTAGATTATGACCTTACAGCGGATCAAAACTCCTTAGAAGTTAAGCCATCAGCATTAATTGAATCCCCAGAATCTCCTCAAAATCAAGGAACGGATGAACTTGAAATTATCCTTGTCACCGCTGAAGGTCAACCTATTCGCAAACGAGTTCCTGGCGTGACTCGTACCAAAGTTGAGCGAGAAGTTAACCAATTTCATGGTGCATTATATCGTTCAGAACAACGAGGAAATCAAAGTTATTTACCCTCGGCTCAACAGCTCTATCAGTGGTTAATTGCACCCATTGAGGCAGAGTTACAATCTAAAGATGTTGAAAATCTTATTTTTATTATGGATGAAGGACTCCGGTCTTTGCCTTTGGCAACTCTCCATGATGGTCAACAATTTTTAATCGAAAACTACAGTGTTGGTCTAGCACCCAGCTTAACCCTAACTGAAACTCGCTATAGCAATATTAAAGAGGCCAAAGTTCTGGCCATGGGAGCCTCAGAATTTAATGAATTTAACGAGCAGGTTAGTGGCTCTAATCTGGGTTCATTACCTGCTGTTCCTCTAGAACTTTCGACAATTTTTCAAAGCTCTTGGGAAGGAAAATTATTGCTAAATGAAGCCTTTACTGTCGAGAATCTTAAAGCTCAGCGAAATATAACTCCCTTCGGTATCCTTCATCTTGGTACCCATGCGGTATTTAATTCAGGAGAACCAGATAGCTCCTATATTCAATTCTGGAATGAGCGACTTGGACTGGATCAAGTCCAAGATTTGGGCTTGAATCAACCGCCTGTGAAGTTATTAGTCCTGAGTGCCTGCGAAACAACAATAGGCGATCGCCAAGCTGAGTTGGGATTTGCCGGATTTGCGGCTAAAGCAGGAGTTGACTCTGTGCTAGCAAGCTTATGGTCAGTGAATGACAAAGGAACTTTTGCATTGATGGCAGAATTCTACCAGCGTCTTGCAAATGCCCCAATCAGGGCTGAAGCCTTGCGACAGGCCCAAATTGCCATGCTGCGGGGAGAAATGCAGTTTGAAGGCGATCGCTTGATTCTGCCCAATCGAGGAGAAATTGTTGTTTCTCCAGAACTTGCTGAACGTTATATCTCGGATCTGTCCCATCCCTACTATTGGGCGGCCTTCACGATGATTGGTAGTCCCTGGTAATTTTTCTCATATTTCAAGAACTACTTTAAGAACTACTTTAAGAACTACGTCAAGAACGATGGGCTTTTTAAGTCAGTGAGGGACATCTCAGCCACTCGAGTCCCTTTTTTCTAGATGCGAAGCGGCTTCTTGTTTCTGGAAATTCAGTCCTGTGGTAGGTTGGAATACTAACTGAGTTCATCCCAAAAATCCAATGACAGCAAGCAGCTTAGGCTCAAATCCCGTAGATGTATTTGGTGTGGGGAATGCCCTCCTAGATATTTTGGCACTCGTCGATGACGAGTTCATCCGAACCCACAGTCTGAACCGAGGGTCGATGACTCTAGTCAATGTTGAGACGCAAGGTATGCTCCTCCAGAAGCTAGAAAATCAATCCCTAGAACTGCATTGCGGAGGCTCGGCAGCAAACACCATGATTGCGATCGCCCAAAGCGGTGGCACAGGGTATTACACCGGAAAAGTTGCGGCAGACACCAATGGTGAGTTTTACCGTCAAGACATGATGGCGGTTGGCATTGGCTTTGAAATTGCGCCCCATCAAAGCTCAGGCGGAGCCACCGGAACCTGTTTGGTGCTGACTACCCCGGATGCAGAACGAACAATGTGTACAACCTTAGGCGTTTCTAGCACCTTAGCGGCTACTGATATTAACGTTGACCACCTCAGCCGTTGCCAGTATAGCTATGTTGAAGGGTATCTCTGGGATGCACCCGATCCCCGCAACGCCAGTATTGAAACGATGGAACAGTCTAAACGACATGGAGTCAAGGTTGCATTTACCTTCTCTGATGGGTTTTTGTTAGATCGCTTCGCCGATGACTTTCTGCACTTGGTAAAAACCTACTGTGATGTTGTGTTTTGCAATGCTGACGAACTCTGCCATCTCTATCAAACCGAGTCCCTAGAAGACGGCGTGAAACAACTGAGCAAGATCGTAGACACGGCGTTCGTGACCAATAGTGAGAAAGGGTGCTGGGTGCTTGAAAACAATCAGATTCTTCAAGTTCCTGGGTTCCCGGCAAAACCTGTGGATACCGTAGGAGCAGGGGATGCCTTTGCTGGGGGGGTATTGTACGGATTAACCAATGGTCTGACGACCCAGCAAGCAGCCCGTTGGGGAAATTATCTAGGGGCTCAAGTTGTGCAGATCCACGGCCCCCGTTTATCAAAGGCCCCGGTTGATCAACTGCAATCTATAATCCAGTAATATTCTGCAACGCTCTAGAGCCTAAAACCGCAACCCAGTTGTCAAGCTTCACGGGTGGCAAATCGGTCTGTCGAATAATCGGTGCATTCTTCAGAAAGGCTGGATTTTTTTCTAACCACTGGGAACCGACGAGATAGAATTCAATCCAACAGATAAAAAGGAGATGTATCAGCAGTAGCAAAATAAGCTGAGATCGATCAAACAAAGTGGAGGTCTTAAAGCCAAATCTCACCTGAAACAGCTCAATCACAATGAACAGGACAGATGAAATCAAGGGCCAAAGCTTGATGGCTAAGTAAGGATTATCTTGATAGATCGCAGCACAAATTAAGGTTCCTGTAATCCAAGGACTGAGGGGAATTCCCGCAATAACAAAAGGAGGCTGAGTCGTTCGCCAGCAAATCCCCAGGGTTAATAAGATCCACCCCAAGCTTGCCAAGTTGTCTTTAAAGGAGCTTTCATCCTGAAGAAACAGGGAAGTCAGCCAAATCCCAACACTGAATAGCAGCAATGTTTTCCAATGCAGAAATCGGGGTGGAAGGGCAGGAGTTACCGATCCCTTCAGCCAATTTAAACTTTTCATTCTAGTTAGTTAGGTAGAGACAATTAAACTGAACACACAAAGGAGATGCCGAAGGTGGGAAGATCCGACAAATTTTAAAGTTCATCGACTAACTCCGAATTGACACCTGCAATACAAGGATCAACATATTCGCTAAATAGCTCACGGTATGAGCCCTTAGGACAGTTTTAAATCGACTCACGATGCCTTGCATAAAAACTGGAGAAGTAGCCAAAGTATTAGAACCTCTCGAACTCCTGGTAAAACCATCATCATTAACCAGGATTTTTAAAATTTCAAATCCTTGGATTTTAACAAGCAAGAAAAGCAGGAAGTAAAAGATAATAATTGAAAGTAAATTAACTGAGAACTGATCCATTTGATATCGACTCAGATATGACATGATGCTGAACTGAAAGTCCTCAGAAGCCCCCAAGAAAATCGAGAAAAAGATGAAGTATCCAATAATTTCTGCAAACAGATTAACTGCAGTTGCGTACTTCACGCTTTCCCTTGGCGTGAACCTCAGATTTGTTCTAAAAACAAATGCTTCAATGTGGATAGAAATCAGTAAGCTTAGTGCTCTAGAGAGAAAAACCCGGGCAATTAGTACAGTTGGTTCCATAAGACCCCCAAGTTGGTTTGATCTCAGATGCTTTCGAAGGAAATATACCTTCTCTGTAGTGTAAGCTGATAGGCTACACTCGGTTATCAGGGGTGACCACCTACGCTTCCCCAAACTCAGCCCATAGTTATATCCCTATGAATTATTCTATCCCGACAAATCTGCGAGAGATGTTATCCCTTCAAGGCCAACCTGTTGATGAAGAGTTAGTAGCGAGGGCGATCGCTGGCGTGATTCAAATTGCTCGGTCTCAGCACCAATCTCTAGAAGATTTAAAAGCTGAAGTCATGGCTGACGACAACCTGCTCAATGTGGAACAGCGGACTTGGCTGAGTGAAATTGTAGGGGAAGCCTGGAATAGCTTGCCTTAACTCATCACCATACCGCCATCAACATTAAAAACCTGACCTGTGATATAGGCAGCAGCATCATCAGCGGCCAGAAACTTAACCATGCCCGCAACGTCTTCAGGGCGACCATAGCGACCCAGGGGAATGAACTTGAGGATCTCTTCTAGGTTTTTCAGATCTCGGGTCATGTCCGTTTCAATAAATCCAGGGGAAACCGCGTTCACTAAAACGCCACGACTCGCTAATTCTTTGGCCACGGTTTTGGTAAACCCAATCACTCCAGCCTTGGCAGCACTATAGTTAGCCTGACCTGGATTTCCCATTTGGCCTGCCACAGAAGCAATATTAATAATTCGGCCTGATCGCTGTTTTAACATGATTTTGCTGACTGCACGGGTGCAGAGGAACACCCCTGTTAAATTCAGGTCAATTACGGCTTGCCACTCCTCTAGTTTCATTCTCAGCAGCAAGGTGTCGCGGGTAATTCCAGCATTATTGACCAAAATATTAACTCGTCCCCATTTTTCCATCACGGTGTTGATCAAGTTGTCCACCTGATCGGCTTCAGAAACATCTGCTTGCAAAGCAACGGCATTTCCTTCTGCCTGAGTAATTTCTGCTACAACCTCATCGGCAGCCGAGCTAGAACTGGCGTAATTCACGACGACAGTTGCACCTTCAGTTCCAAGGGCTAGGGCGATTGCTCGTCCAATTCCTCTGGATGCACCCGTTACAATTGCGACCTGTTCCTGTAAACGTTGCAGCATTTCTCGTTCAACCTCTCCTAAAATTGCTCTAGTGTTGCACCCATAAAGTTCTGCAACCTGGGGGTTTGGGAGGTTCGCCTCAATCGGGTTTGACTCCTTCACCTCTTACAAAACTTTTGTTTTGCTGTACCTGCGATGATCTAGTGCTAATGATCTAACGCTAAGCTCTCCATAGTAAAGGGTTGAGGAAGTTTGATAAAGTTCTAACCAGATTTCTTCATAAATCTGGTCTCAAGGGACTTACCCTTGAGCATTTACCCGGAAAAAAGCCCTGTCATTTCTGTTAAGGATTTAGCCCAGAGAGCCGCTAGATTAACTTCCGTGAAGGGAATCCGAGTCAGAACTTGAGAATTTTTCAGTTGTAACTCCAGTTCAACGGTTCTGCCCCGTTCAGGCAAGCGATCTAAATCGACAGACTGACCATCAATCAGGAGCCGAATCGATTGCACGTCCGTTAAGGAAAAAGCCACTAAATTCACAGGCCCTTTTCGGGTTGGTTTTCCCCAGGTGAGTTCAGTGCCCTTTTGACCCAAAACCGAGAAAATATCGTACTTCGAGTTTTGAAATTCCTTGGCCCAAACCCGATAAGCTTCTACTTTTTGATATTCGTTCCAGCCTGACCAGGCCAACCCAATAAAAACCCCCAGCAGGGGAAGCCACAATAACCCTCTCTCCATGGTCTTACATTGCTTAACTTTAGAGTACTAACTTTAGAGTACTAACTTTAGAGTACTAACTTTAGATTGCTAACTTTCCTAAACTCCATTCCGAGAAATGCCGGATAGAATAAAACTATTCAGCTATTTGTTCTATAGCTAGGCAATTAGCCTGTGACCCACGACACAGAACCATGAAACGACTCTTTTTCCTTTGCTTGTTCCTCTTTGGTCTTGGTTGGGCAGTCTCAAATTTCTCTGGTCTAGCCAACCAGGGTTCCTACACTTCGATTGTACTTGACTTTCGTGAAGAGCTAGGACAAGAGCAGATTGCCAATCAAGTTCAAGCGATCGCTGAGAAATACCAGATTGTCCCCACGCTTAACAGCAAATTTTCCCAAAGTGACAATGTCTATGTGGTTCGGGGAGATCAGAAGCTCCTGCGATCGCTACAAAACACGTTAAGCAAGAGCACTGAATTTGTTGAACCCAATTACATTTACGCCGTTGATCAGACGGCTCAGACTCCAGAGGGAATCCTGTTTGATGTCCTCTCCACAGTTCCAAACGATCCTTTCTACAGCAAACAGTGGAACCTTCGTAGCATCAACGTGGAAACAGCATGGAATGAGACCCACGGAGAAGGGATTATCGTTGCTGTGATTGACACAGGAGTCAGTCAAGTTCCAGATTTACAGGAGACCGAGTTGGTTTCCGGCTATGACTTTGTGAATGATCACGCTGAAGTCAAGGACGATAACGGCCACGGCACCCACGTTGCTGGAACCATTGCCCAATCTACGAATAATGGCTATGGTGTGGCCGGAATTGCCTATGGGGCCAAAATTATGCCCTTGAAAGTGTTGAGTGCTGAGGGGGGTGGCACAATCTCCGATATTGCTGAGGCGATTAAGTTTGCAGCAGACCATGGAGCTGGGGTGATTAACCTGAGCTTGGGGGGCAGTGGAGAAAGCTATTTGATGCAGGAAGCCATTGACTATGCCTACAGCCAGGGCGTTGTGATTGTTGCAGCGGCGGGGAACTCTGGAGAGAACGCAGCGGGATATCCGGCCCGTTATCCCCATGTAATTGGGGTTTCTGCCCTGGATGCCACGGGCAACAAAACACCATACTCTAATTTTGGGGCGGGGGTCGATCTTTCAGCGCCCGGTGGTTTAACTGATGTAGGTGACGCGGGAGGGATTTTACAGGAAACCGTTGACCCAGAAACCGGAGCCTCGACCTTTGCATCCTTCCAAGGAACGAGCATGGCTTCTCCTCACGTTGCTGGGGTTGTGGCGTTGGTGAAAGCATCTGGGATTACGGAGCCAGAAGACGTGATTCGGATCTTGAAAGAGTCAGCCCGTCAGCCTGAAGATGATCCGCTGAACCATTATGGCGCAGGTCAAGTCGATGCGGGCAGTGCGGTTCAACTGGCTCTGAAAGGACAAATTACCGTCCGAGATTTCTTCCGTTGGCTGCGGGATAGCGGCTATCTAAATCCACGGTTTTGGATTGATGGGGGTGCTGTGGCCCTGTTCCCTAAAATTGTCATGGTTCTGGGGTCTTATCTGTTTGCTTGGTTCCTCAGAAACTATTTCCCTTTCCAATGGACAGGATTATTCACAGGAGGGCTGATTGCTGGCAGCAGTGGATTGTTTTTCCTCAGAGGATTTTACATTTTTGATTTACCTCAATGGCCCATGCGAATGATGGGGAGTTCAATTCCAGAACTGGGTGGCGCAATTCAGGGCAGTAGTCTGCTAAATCCAGGTTTTGCAAGTGTGCTCATACCATTAGGTCTGGTGTTGCTGTTCTTAGGACACCCTCATTGGAAGTGGGCAGCAATTGGCACAACGATTGGCGTTGCCAGTTGCCTGGTTGTAAGTGCTGCACTGCATCCGGCAGTTTGGGGGTTGGGCACGGGCATAGTTGCTCGGAGTTTCTTGCTGGTCAATGCTCTGCTGTGCATGGGGTTGGCTCGTTTGGCGTTAGGAGCGGAGACTAAACCAGTATGAGTATTACTGTTCAGGGCAAGCTAGAACGCAAGGGGTTTGGGACTGGAACTTGGGCCTTGGTGACGAGCAACCAGACCTATGAGTTAAAAAATGCGCCTCCGGAGCTAAAGCAGGCAGGGTTAACGGTTGAAGTTATCGGTCAAGTTCGCGAAGATATTGTCACCCTGGCCATGATTGGCCCTGTGCTAGACGTAGAGTCTTTTAAGGTTCTGGATTAGGTGGGTCAACTTGTGGATTGTGTCAGTGGGTCAAGTTTTTGAAACCCAACAAACTCTTGAGCTTGTTGGGTTTCAGTTTGTTCTATCTAGCGTAGTTCTACCTAGCCTAACGGGACTGGCCGGATTTGAACCGGCGACCTAGCGCTTCAGATTGGTGTGAGTTTCCCCACTCTCTGGACTATTCCTTCACCGTAGGTGACAACCCTTAGGTGGTGGCCGTATGTTCAAGAAGATTTGGGTTTGACTCCTCGAACCAGTCTCTGCACCTTCTCTACCCCTCATTTTGTAGAGCTTGGCTCAAGATTACCGTATTCGCAATCAATAACCTAGCCTCAAATCTGTTGTCTCAAATTTGACGCAAGATTTATTACGAACTTAGGCTTCCTTGAGTTTGACCACATTCACACCTAGCGTTTCCGCCTAGGGTGCCCGATTTTCAGGAGGCGCTTGCTCTATCCAACTGAGCCACAGCCCCAAACGAATTGCTCTAAGTTAACTTTTTGAGTTAATTTCCTGAATTAACTTGGCTTTTCTATACTAACAAATCAGGCTTTCATTCAGTACTCTCTGTGAGCCCAACCCTTAAACTATCCAAGTGTTTTCCCAAGGGCGACCCCCGACTTCAACCCCGCATAGAGAACTGTGGGCGGTAAGAATCGTTCTGTCTCCTTCCCACAACTCCAGGGTAATCTCAGCGTTCATGGTATCTCGACAAAAGAAAATTAACCCTTGTTCAGTGGGGGCCCTCAGTTGAGTTCCGGGTCGGTGGGTTGTTGCGGTTAAGGAAACTGAATAGCGCTCGTTCCTAGCTTGGATTTGCCATTTGCCCCAGGGTTCAATTTGCCAGTGAACTTCAGAATTCCAGGGGACAAATTCGTAGAACTTGCCTCGGTAGTGAATTCCTACTAGGGCTACGGATTCCATCCACCACAACACGCCCCGTTGGCCACCGCCTGCGGTCAATGCCAGGTCTGGTTCATCCTCAAAACAATTGCAGTTCACCCAGAACCATTTCCGGGGAAATGCACCCCCCCAATTTTTCTCCCCATAGGCAGGGGCTTGGGTAAATTCATACCGTTTGTCTTGCCACTCAATCCACCCATTGGCCCAACCATGAGCCATCAGAATTTGCCACCCCGGCTCAAACACAGGTAGAAACGATAACCACCCCGCAGTAGACTGCTGCAAATTCCCCTGGCTTGCCCAGCCATAGACCGGATGAATTTCATAATGCCAACGACAGGAATGTTGGGTCTCTAAATCGATCAAGTTTCCCTGATGCTGGGTTGCCGTGGCTTGATAGCCCTGTTGAATGTGACGGTCGAACCCATTCGGATCAAGATATCCCGATGTTGCGGTCAGATCTGTGACTCCCCAATGCCCTAAAGCAAGTTCTTGAGAATCAGCCCAGAATTGATTAACGTCCGGGAAGAATGTACACAGATAACCATCCTCTGGCCCCAAAATTTGAGCCCCACCCCCACTATAAGGCCGATTGCCGATGGGATCTTCGATGGAATACATGAACGCGAAGGTTTGACCTGAGTCTGGCAACGTCACCCGGTAGTACCAACCCTCAAAAAAACGGCGATCGCTGCCATTCCAGTGATATCCGCTGTGGGGGGTTGTTAGGGAATTTGAGTTGGGAGAATCCATCATTATTAATTCAATAGTACTTAGGGGGTTCAACACTCAGATTTTCCCATGTCGTTCAACCTTGCTGTTAGAATCTTCCTGTTCAACCTTGCTGTTAAAAGCCTCCCGTTAAAAAATTTGAAGGGAATGGCAGGAATGACACTCTAGCTTGACAATGAGAGATTAAGGAACCGTAACCAGAGCACCGTTATTGCAATGTCACAACCAACCATTGAATCAATTCTGAATGAAAAGCGACTTTTTGAGCCTTCGGCAGAATTTTCGCAGAATGCTCACATCAAAAGTTTAGCCGCGTATCAGCAGCTTTACGAACGGGCAAAAGCTGACCCTGAGGGATTTTGGGCGGAATTGGCGGAACAGGAACTGGAGTGGTTTCAAAAATGGGATGTGGTGCTAGACTGGCAACCTCCTTTTGCTAAATGGTTTGTCGGCGGCAAGATCAATATTTCCCACAATTGTTTGGATCGTCATCTCACGACCTGGAGACGCAACAAAGCTGCCCTGATTTGGGAAGGGGAGCCGGGAGATTCCCGCACGTTAACCTATGCCCAACTGCACCGAGAAGTTTGCCAGATGGCCAATGTGATCAAACAACTTGGCGTACAAAAAGGCGATCGCGTTGGAATTTACATGCCGATGATTCCGGAGGCTGCCATTGCGATGTTGGCCTGTGCGCGGATTGGTGCCCCTCATAACGTTGTATTTGGAGGGTTTAGTGCAGAAGCCTTGAAGGATCGCCTGGAAGACGCGGAAGCCAAGTTGGTGATCACTGCCGATGGGGGCTGGCGCAAGGATGCTATTGTGCCCCTGAAAGAACAAGTTGATCAAGCACTCCAAACCGGAGCCTCCAGCGTTAATAATGTGTTGGTGGTCAAGC
>JBOFUV010000075.1:0-4599 GCA_051652765.1 Microcoleaceae cyanobacterium
ATCCGTCAATCCTTCTTGAGACACCTTGAGAACAGCTTGTCGCGCTGCATTATCTGCCTTAAGCCCAAAAGCATTAATTTCCGCATTCTTAGAGGATTTTAGGGCGGCTTCCAATTTTGCCATGGGCAAGGATTTGCCAATCACTTTCTCGTAGGCTTGGAGCCAAGGAATCGGGCTAATATATTCAAAATTCACGGTGAGGAAGCCCTCATTTTCCCCCGTCGGGACAAAAGAGAGATAGTCGTTGTTATAGCCAAAACGAGAATCCCCAACGCGATCACCCCAAGCTGCAATCACCTCATAGGTAAAGCCTTCAGGTAAGACGATATCATCAATGACTTCGTAAGCTTTGTACGCTTGCATCTGAGCATCTGCCGAGGCTGTACTCACTTGGACGGCCTGCCCTACTTCAAGCTCTATCGAGTCCGTTGCCAGGGGCAAAGGCCCTTGGATAGGTTTAAAGCTCAAAGGGGTCTTTGGCAACTTGGGAGAAGCCTGATCTGCTGGCGGCAGATTGAAACTAATCTGCTCTCGACAGGAAGCAAGGGCCGCAGTGCCTAGGCTTGCTCCCATAAAGAGCAAAAACTCTCTGCGTCTGAATCTCATAAAACTAAATTAAGAACTAAAGGATGAGTTAAACGAAGACACCCAGACTGAGCTAATTAGTTGAAAAACTCCGCTCCATACAGCAATCAGCAATGATTTATAAGATATCTATGGAGCGGGCTTCTAGCTTGGGCGAGCAGAATGCCCACTCCACCACTCAAATCCGATTGCCAGATTAGCCACAAGAATGGTTACTCACCCGTATTCTAGCGTCGAATAATCGGATTGGGCCTAGGTGAATTGAGGATCTCTACGATCTACCCAAACCGATAGCCAAACCCTCGCACGGTGACCACGTATTCTGGGGTGCTCGGATCGGTTTCTAGCTTCTCGCGCAACCAGCGAATATGAACATCTACAGTCTTGCTATCTCCAATAAAGTCTGGCCCCCAAATTAGATCCAGCAACTGTTCGCGAGACCAAACTCGGCGAGGATAACTCATGAATAATTCCAACAGACGAAACTGCTTAGGAGAAAGCTTGATTTCCTCTCCTCGAACAACCACCCGACACTCCTCCTGATACAGCAGCACGTCTTTGTACTGCAACATTACTAATCCTGGCAATTGCCCCAGCCGTTGGCGGCGCATCAGAGCCCGACAGCGGGCAATAAATTCCCGCATTCCAAAGGGCTTTGTCAGGTAGTCGTCGGCTCCAGCTTCAAGGTAGAAAGCACAATTATTGGCGGTCTCACGGTTGCCAACAATGAGGATAGGAACAGAGTTTCCTTGATGTCGTAGCATCCGACACAAATCAAGACCGTTGATTGAATCTAGTATAAGTAGGTTAAAAGGAAACTCCCCAATAATCGGAGAAGTTGATTGTAAAGAGGGAATAACTTCTCGACTATCTAGGGCAATTGAAACACTATAACCATGTTCCTTGAGGGCAAGATTTAGCATATCTCGCCAAGGCTCTTCGTCTTCCAGCAGTAAAATCTGACCTGTACAACTGACATCTGAGCGGTAGGGGCTCTTGCTGAGTTCTGGAGAAAACATAAATTTATTCCTAGCGACTTGTAGAGAGTTTCTAACAGGAGAGAAGGCTTAGACAAGAAATAATTGGGCTAGAAAGTTCTGAATAAGAAGTTCTAGGCTAGAAGAAGGTGACCATTGAGCCCAATGTAGAATTCCAGGGTTCTACATTCCATCCAACCTGAATATGTTTCCAGTTGCTAGTGAGTTCATGATGTAGCACATCAGAATTCAAGAGAGCTGTCCCCGTGCTCAGAGGGAGAATCCAAAGAGAGTTACCCCAATTACCTGCTGGCCTTGAGACAAACTGTTGAAACATAGCCTACTCCAGCGTGACTCGATTGTTACTCAATAACTACTTAGGGAAGACGAGCTTAATTTTATGAGTACTAGGTTAACTTAAGGTAAAGAAAAACGGTAAATCACATTAATTTTTTTGACCAAGCGTTAGAGAGCATAACCCACTCTTAGACTAGGCAAAATCGTTTTATCACAAATTCAGTTTATTCAAGCTAGCTCTTGCCCAGGATGTAGCAGTCCGTCTGTCCGCGAACGGATCTCCCTCCTTTAACCTTTTAAACCTGACTTAACGTAGCGACGACGGTCATAAAAAGTTGTTTGGGTTAAAGCAGAGCCTTGAGCAGATCATGTAGCACCGGCTTGGGTTTTTCAAAACCCCCCAACCCAAGAATTAAGTTATGTTAGCTTCTAGAGGGTTCTCTAGTATATCACAACTTTCTTCTAGTTTTTCCAAAATTTTTATTTAGCGCGCCTATATTCCAGGCTTTGCTGACCAACAGTCTGAGTCATGAATGTGCACTGAAGTTGTCCCGACCTTGGCACAGACTTGCTTACAGAGTCCCTACTTCTACAACAGGGCAAGAAAATTAGACTTCGGCTCTCCTACAGCACTTTGCCCAAAAGTAGGACAATCTGAACTTAAAGCCTTGCGCTCAACCCAATCCGACTCTAAATCACGGAAAAGAGCAGCTAGTTTTCAATTCTCCAGATCAGTTTTCTTGAAAGGGGTTTAAAACATTAACTTATTCCAAGGCTTCGACCGGATCAGGTTCCCACATTTCGCCGTATTTCGCTTTTAAATCCTGCCATGCTTCTACTTGACCAGGTTCGTATTCTCCAGGCTTACCCCACTGTAAAAAAGCACTTAATGCGACTGCTGCTTCATCATCAATAAACCGAATTGCATAGGTCGTAAAGTTGCCTCGTTTTGCTTCCCCCGTTTCAAATTTCACCTGTTTAATTTTGTCCATATTTAAGTGAAATTCAAAATCCTCGGTGTGCATATTGGCATATTTGCCCTTGGGTAACTCAGCGTAAAATAGCTTCTGAATTTTATTGCGGGCTTCCAACACGGCTGCGCTACTGGTCACGATTAATCGCAATGTCCCGAGGGTATCACAGGCTTCAAGAAACTCTTTCAGGGTGGTCATAGCTTTTTCCAATGGTTCTAACACACTAGATATATTAGTCCTAAACTCAGTCACAAAAAAATTAAAGCGGGGTAAAGGGACAAAGTTCTCAACCAGAACCCCTTCACCCCAGCTCACAAATCATGGGGCTAAATGACCGTTTCCTGTTGTTGACGCAGACGATAGACGACCCCTAGCAAGCCAACTGTTACAAATAGGAGCAACCATTCCTGAGGTTCCGGAACTCCCACAACAGAACTATGTAAACTACTACTACTAGGTTGAGGCAACTGTTGATCTTCTAGTTCGCGGTTAAAGCGATCGCCCTGTTGTTCAGCAGCCTTCAACGCTGCCCGTTGTTCAGCATTGACCAACACCAACATGGAGGAATAGGGAGTTACAATTTCCTGTTCCTGGGCGAGGGCATGAATTGTGTCCAGTTGAGCCAACTCACCGGGTTTGACCTCCTCACCCAATTGAGCAATCCACTGGCGGGTATTCACGGGGTAAAAGCCTTCATCCGCTGATGCCGAAGCATTGGGCGTTTTACTTAGGAACCAGGCGTAACCATCAGTTAAGTTGATGAGCGAGGTGTCCTCCCCTAGGGTGGGTTGTGTGCCCAACCGATAGGCGACCTCTTGAACCGTTGTACTGATACCGCCGCCACTGTCCTGAATTGCCTGCAAAGTGGCATCATCATAAGCCAACTGTAACCCACCCAAATGAACAAGCCACAGGGGCGCTGGCAGATTCAACACTGCTTTTTCATCTTTGCTCAATTCATAGCTACCTGGATCGGTGATCAAGATCACGGCATCATAGGCACGGTCTTGACGAAGTTCGAGGAACTGGGACAACATCGTCCGGGGTTCCATAGAGCCGTAGAATGCAGTTATCTTTGAATTGGACTTTAGATCAAATGACTGAATCTGATCCAGGCGTTGGGGTTGGGCTGGAGTTGCCGCTGTTAAGTACAAGTCGGCCTGGTTTTGAGGGAGTAAATTCTGCTCCAACCATTTGAAGGTTTGATTCACGTCCTGTTGATGGGCGTTCATGCTGTAGGAACCGTCCAAGACTAAAGCAAACCGTTTGCCTTGAGGCAGTTGCAGCTTGTCCTGACCATAGGGAACCGCCAGAACGTTCCCTCCCCAAGACAAGGGCATCTGGTGAGCAACTGGTTCGGCGGCTTTCGCAGGTAACGTGTTGGGTAACCATTGATCCTTGGCTCGCACTCGTTTGCCGTTGACAAACCGTTTGGTCGCGCTTGTCCAGAACAGGTTGCGCTTTTCATGCAACACAGGCATAGTCCAACCCGAATCTTGCTGCAACACTTTGTACGTTAGCCACAGGTGCATCTTGCCTTGACCCCTAGGCAAAATTGGGAAGGCCCTTAACCGATAGTTCCTAGGCCCCACCTGTTCCAACAAAGCTGGGTCGGTCGGATTCACCCGATGAACCTGATCGGTGTAAACCTTCTGGGCAGCGCCGCGAGGCGAAACCACAAACCGATAGCGACTTGCCAAATCGGGACTTTCTCCCAGCCACAACCCTGTAATGGCAGCACTTTCCGGCAAAGAAAAGTAGTACAG
>JBOFUV010000076.1:0-6104 GCA_051652765.1 Microcoleaceae cyanobacterium
GAATAGGTCAGGTGATTTTAATCACGGATTTTATTTAAGGACTCTGAGCATAATCTAGCCTTAGTAGATCTGCTATTTTATTGATCCGTATTCCTTTATATCATCTCCACAATCGAAGGTTTGTAATGGCGATACTCAAACCGGGTGAGCTTGAGTTCCCGATTGTTGCAGCGAATTGTAATGTGATAGCAAAAGCCTAATTTTAGTTCTCTGGGCCAGTGAGATGGGTGGTTCCACATCCAGAATTTTAGAATGGCGATTTTAGAAGAATAGCGATCGCGCCCTTAAATTCCTAAACCTCCAACTCAAACCCTGGCAATACCTGTTCGCCGCTGAGCTTGGTGGGCATTTTTACCGTCTGAATGGGTTGATGAGAGCGATAGATTTCAATATTAGACTCTTTGCGATTGATCAGCCATCCTAGTTGAACGCCGTTTTCCATGTACTCTCTCATCTTGTCCCGAATCTCTCTCAGGTCATCACTGGGGGACATCAGTTCCAGAACAAAGTCAGGGGCGATGGGGGGAAAACTGGCTTGCTGTTTTGGGGACAGTTGGTTCCAGCGCTCGGAGTGAATCCAGGAAACATCAGGGGATCGGGTGGCTCCATTGGGCAGTTTGAACCCAGTAGAGGAATCAAAAATCTTGCCTAGTCTATTCTCTTCGCTCCAATTCCAAAATTTAGCGGTTAAGCCAGCATTTGCAGCTCCGGTATCGCCGCCAGTGGGGGGATTCACAATCAGTTCTCCTTGAGCATTTCGTTCCAGTCTTAGATCCGGGTTGAACTGACACAGACGATAGAACTGTTCGTCCGTCAGTTGGATGATGGGACTAAGTTTAAGGGTTGTGGTCATGATTCTCCGACCCTCTGAATGAAGAAAAAGAGACCTAGCGTTGGAGTGCATCTCTACTATTATCATATCAGTTCAGCTTAACAAGAGCCCCCAAAACCCCCAATGTTGGGGGCTTTGAACTTCAACCAATCTCCAGTTCTCCCCAGAATTGAGGGGCGAAGGGAAGCAACCATACCACTATTAAGCAACGCCAAAAACCTGTGAGCATGAGCAACCATGCTTCATTACAAACTAAAGTTGCGATTTTAATGAATATCTTTGGAAAACAGTAATTTTCTAGCAGAGCGTGAGTTCAAAAGCAAATCTTTTGAACTCACATTCATTCAGTTAATTGTCTAGGCTGGGCGCTCTCAGTGTGATCGCACCTTGTTCGCCGAGCTGTCGATCAAGTTGAGCGATGGGCGGATTCCCAACTAGAGTAGGCACTGATTGACGGATCAAGGCCGTGAGTTGAACCGTTGTAGCATCATAGATCTGAGTGACGACCTTGGGATATAGTCCAATCCCAATAATTGGCACCAGCAGACATCCAATGATAAACACCTCACGGGGTTCAGCATCAACCAGCTTCTCATGGGACACCAACTCTTTATTCTCAGGCCCATAGAGAATTTCCCGCAGCATCGAGAGTAAATAAATTGGAGTTAAAATCACCCCGACCGCTGCCAAAAACACCACTAAAACTTTGAACGTCGGGTTGTAGGCATCACTGGTAGCAAAACCAATAAACACCATGAGTTCAGCCACAAACCCACTCATTCCTGGCAAGGCCAAGGAAGCCATGCAACAGGCTGTCCACATAGCAAACACTTTCTTCATTTTGATCCCGACACCCCCCATCTCATCCAACATTAAAGTATGGGTACGGTCGTAGGTACATCCAACTAGGAAAAATAAACTTGCCCCGATCAACCCATGGGAGATCATCTGCAACATTGCACCACTCATGCCAACATTGGTGAATGAAGCAAGGCCAATCAGCACAAACCCCATATGAGAAATCGAAGAATAAGCAATCTTTCGCTTCAGATTCCGTTGGGCAAAAGATGTCAAAGCCGCGTAGACAATATTCACCACCCCCAAAATGACCAAGATTGGCGCAAAGGTAGCATGGGCATCAGGGAGCATTCCCACATTCATTCGCAATAAAGCGTATCCTCCCATCTTTAGCAAGATCCCAGCCAACAACATATGGGCCGGAGCTGTGGCTTCACCATGGGCATCGGGCAACCAGGTATGGAGGGGGAAAATGGGCAACTTTACCCCATAGGCAACTAGGAAACCTGCATAGAGTAAGAGTTCCATCTTGATGGGATAATCTTTGGCCGCGATCGCCCGCATATCAAAGGTTACCGTATCCCCATAAAAAGCCATGGTTAGGGCTGCGAGCAGGATAAACAGAGAACCCCCCGCCGTGTAGAGAATAAACTTAGTCGCGGCATACTGCCGTCTTTTCCCTCCCCAAATGGCCAGAATCATATAAACCGGAACTAGTTCAAGTTCCCAGGCCAGGAAGAACAGCAACATATCCTGAACCGCAAATACCGCGATCTGACCTCCATACATGGCCAGCATCAGGAAATAAAACAACCGAGGCTTGAAGGTCACAGGCCAAGCGGCCAAGATCGCCAAAGTCGTAATAAATCCAGTGAGCAAGATTAAGGGCATGGCCAACCCATCTGCTCCAACTGACCAATTTAAATCAAGTTGAGGAATCCAAGCATAGCGCTCTACCAGTTGCAGACCTGGAGTATTCAAGTCATAGCCAACATAGAAGGCACAGACAATCAGGACAAAATCAATCAACCCAACACTCAGAGCAAACCAACGAGCAGTTTTGCCATTATCCTCCGGTAAAAAAGGAACGACTAAAGCTGCCAGAATCGGAAACATGATTACCGTTGTCAGCCAAGGAAAATCAGACATAGTGAAGTTGTCCTTCTAACTAACACCAGAAAATACAACAAACCCAAGCACGGCCACGAATACAACCAGGGCGTAAAACTGAGCGCGACCGTTTTCAAGATATTTCAACCCCTGGCCGGAGAGGAGGGCCGCTAAACCCGTTAGGTTCACTGCGCCATCGACCACTCGATAGTCTACCTCCATGACTTGGCGGGCTAAACGACGGCTACCCTTGACAAACAAGAAGTCATTGATGTCGTCCAGATACCATTTGTTCAGAGAAAACAGATAGAGGGGCTTGACCTTCGCCGTGATCGCCGCTGGGTCAATCTTGTGAAGACGATACATCAGCGAAGCCAGGGTAATTCCCAGGAGCGCAATCCCAACGGAACTGCCTGCCATGATCAAAAACTCTTGCTGATCAAACTCAGCCGTTTTCTCCACCACCTCTGCCAAGGTTTCACTCGGGGCAAACACAAACTGTTCAAAGCGATTGGCAAAGGGTGTCCCCACAAACCCAATCAATACAGAGGGAATTGCCAGTACCATCAGCGGAATGGTCATTGCCCAGGGAGATTCATGGGGGGACTCACTGTGATGGTGATCATGATCCTCGTGATCATGGGCTTCCATCTCAGCAACCAACTCTTGAGGATTCATTGCCCCAGGGCCAAAAGCATAGTTAGGGCGACCTGTGGCGGTCAGCAGTTGCTGACGAACCGTTGCATCATTTCCCCGAAACTCACCCTCAAAGGTCATGAAATACATCCGGAACATGTAAAACGCCGTCATCCCTGCCGTTAGCCAACCGACAACCCAAAGTCCTGGATGAACCGCAAAGGTACTTCCCAGGATCTCATCCTTTGACCAAAATCCAGCCAAGGGAGGAATCCCAGAAATTGCCAAGGTGCCAATCAGGAAGCAAGTCGCCGTAATCGGCATGTATTTCCGCAGGCCCCCCATCATCCGCATGTCTTGAGCTAAATCAGGATTGTGCCCAACCACCTCTTCCATCCCATGAATGACTGAACCTGAGCAGAGGAACAGCATCGCCTTGAAGTAAGCATGGGTCATCAGATGAAACAGCCCAGCCGTGTAGGCTCCCACACCCATGGCCATCACCATGTACCCGAGTTGAGAAATGGTAGAGTAGGCCAGTCCTTTCTTGATGTCGTTCTGAGTCAGAGCAATGGTGGCTCCCAAGAATGAGGTAAATGCTCCTGTACAAGCAATCACGTTCATGACCACAGGTAACCCTTCGAACACAGGGTACATCCGAGCTACTAAGAATACTCCGGCAGCTACCATTGTTGCAGCGTGAATCAAGGCAGAAATCGGAGTTGGGCCTTCCATTGCGTCTGGAAGCCAAACATGGAGCGGGAACTGGGCCGATTTAGCAACGGGCCCCAAAAATACAAGCACCGCCAGCACACTGGCCAAAACAACACTGAGGGAACCCGATTCAACTAGCGCTTCTAATCGTTCTCCCATCAAGTCAAACTCAAAGGTGTTGGTAGCCCAATAAAGTCCCAGCATTCCCAGCAGCAAACCAAAGTCACCGACTCGGTTTGCAACAAAGGCTTTCTGGCAAGCATCAGCCGCAGCTTTGCGATCATGCCAGAACCCAATCAGCAAGTAGGAGCACATTCCCACCAGTTCCCAAAAGACATAAACCTGAACCAAATTGGGGCAAAGCACCAACCCCAACATTGAAGAGCTAAAAAGGCTGAGGTAAGCATAGAAACGCACATATCCCGAATCATGAGCCATGTAGCCATCGGTGTAGACCATAACCAGAAAAGCTACGGTTGTCACAATCACCAACATGACTGCTGTCAGATGGTCAATGGCATAGCCCATTGTAATCTTGAAGTCACCTGCGGCTGCCCATTCAATCATCCGGGTATAAGGCTCGTGACCATTGAGTTGACTCCAGAGCACCGCAAAGGAAAGTACCATTGAGGCTCCCAAAAGAGACACAATAAAAGTGGCAGATCCTCTGCGAAAGCCATTGGTCAACCGATTAAAGGCAATCAGTCCGATCCCGACCAAAGTCGCCCCCACAAGGGGGAGCACTGGAATCAACCAAGCGTATTGATAGAGCGGTTCCATGACGTAGGAGTACGTTTATAGTTCTTTACAGAGTGGGCAAAACTGCTAACAATTCTGACACAAACTTCAGATTTTGTAGAAGAAAGATCCACCTTTCTATAGAGTTCTACAGAGTTTGACTGGCTTGAGTAGAGTTCAGCGGCATCTTTGTCTTGAACCGTTTAGAGACTGGAAGAACAAGGGGACGATGGCGGAGATGAGAAAAATATGCTATTAATTTGGCAAATGTTTCGACTGAATTTCAGGTTAGGGAGATCAATTGTGCTCGTCCTGGAGAGATCAGGTACAATAAGCTCTAAGGTCTCGTAAGAACTTGGCAATCGATGTAAAATATCGGGGGGAGCTTTGATCTCCTCGTCCCAAAGTTCATAAAACCTAGATTTGTGTGAGGAGAGAGAGAGTGTCACAACGATTTTCAAAAGCTTGGCTACTTAGCCCCGCTGTTTTAGGAGCAAGCTTGATCCTTTCTTCTGCGGCCCTAGCAGAGAATGTATCAGGTATTGAAAGTGAAGGTACTGTTGAAAATACCATCGTTGAGAGCGCCCTTGTCGAGTCTCAAGTCCCGACGGTAACTTTCTCCGAGCCTTTGGTTCAGGTTCCAGTGAATCCTCAAGGGGGTTCACTCGGCCCACAACAAGTTGATCAGATTCAAGTTGCCCCTCAGCCTTCTGTTGCAGACATACAGGCTCCCCTAGAGAGCACGAGTTCAGTTAATGAAGGGACTGAAGGTCAGTTTAATGACTACATTCGGGAAGGTCGGGGCAGAAGTGCCAAAAAGCAATCGCAAGTCACCTCCGTTTCCCAGCTTTCAGACGTACAACCTACAGACTGGGCCTTCCAAGCGTTGCAATCTCTGGTAGAACGTTATGGCTGTATTGCGGGATATCCGGATGGAACCTTTAAGGGTAATCGAGCGTTAACCCGCTTTGAGTTTGCGGCTGGGGTCAACGCCTGCTTAGAGAGAATTAATGAGCTGATCGATGCAGCAACTTCAGACCTTGTCACCCGAGAGGATTTGGCGAAGCTGCAACGCTTGATGGAAGAGTTCGCAGCCGAACTAGCTTCCCTCAGAGGTCGAGTGACCGTACTTGAAGCGCGGACGGCTGAACTAGAGGCCAATCAGTTCTCCACTACAACAAAGTTGACTGGAGAAGTCATCTTCTTCCTGGCTGACACGTTTGGCGATCGCGCCACTTACAACGTTAACGGCGATCAAGGCCCTGATGGTACAGGT
>JBOFUV010000077.1:0-41940 GCA_051652765.1 Microcoleaceae cyanobacterium
AAACACGCTCGCTAGAGTCGATAGTTTGACCTGGCGAAAGCTTTGGATCATCAATATCAACAGTTGAACTGTTAGGTACTGCTTCTCGTTCAGGTGCTTTTCCAGGACTCTGTGATAGGATTGAGGTAACATTTTTTGAATTTTGGGTGGTCATCAACCACCCTATTCTTTTTTGGGTGCTTTTGGCTAGACCTTCCTCTGGCACAGCTTTTTAACACCCTTGTCACCTTTTAAGGAACCTTGTCTACAAGAAAAGTGATCTGTCAATGATTTCTATCAAGGTTTTATCAAAAATTTACTTTCCTTAATTTATTCTCCTTAACCTTTTACTCCAGTTGCCGCATCTGTTGGCACCAGATAACGTTGCAACAGCAGAAACAGGAACAAGACAGGAATGATTGAGATCACTGAACCCGCTGCCACCAAACGCCAATCCAGAGAAAACGTTCCGGCGAGTTTGGCCACGCCTAAGGGCAAGGTGTAATATTCTGGCTGATCCAGAATCAGTAACGGCCAGAGAAAGTCACTCCAAGAGCCAATAAACACAAAAATTCCTAGGGTGATTAACGCGGGTCGTACCGCTGGCAACATCACATGCCACCAAATTCCCAGCTCAGAACAGCCATCCATCCGGGCCGCTTCTTCCAACTCCTTAGGAACGCCCTGAAAAGCTTGACGCAGCAGAAAAATCCCAAAGGCAGAGGCCAAACTCGGCAAAATCAATCCGAAGTAGCTATTTCTCAGCCCCAGTTGAACCGCAAGTACATACAGGGGAATCATCACAATTTGGAAGGGAATCATAATCGTGGCAATCATTCCCGTAAAAATCCACTCCCGCCCCTGAAAGTTGAGTCGTGCTAGGGGATAGGCGGCCAGGGAACAAAACAGTAAATTACATCCGACGGTTAACCCCGCAACCAAAGTACTATTCCAGAGGTAGCGCCCGAAAGGGTTCGTTTGCCAAACTTTCACAAAGTTCTCAATCGTGGGTTTAGCCGGAATCAGTTGCGGCGGAAACTGAAAAATATTTTCTGTAGGGGACTTAAATGCTGTACTCACCAGCCACAGTAACGGAAACAGCATCAGCAGAGCGATCGCACTCAGCAACCCATAGGTTAATCCAGCGTTTAAAATCGGTTGAGCTTTCAATCGTTTCATTGTGATCATCCATATTGCAATCCGATTTGAATTGTAAATGTGGAGTGGGCATCTTGCCCGCGCAGACTAGAAGCCTGCTCCACAGACATCTGACAAATAATTTAGGACTGTTATGAACGTTAATCAAGCTCAAATCCAAACAAACTGCTCCTCCGTACAAATCCCCGTCATCGGCTGATCCCAAGGTTCGGTTGGAAGTTCCGCTACATACGCAAACTCAAAAACAATCCCAAGGGTTGGCACAGACCGCCACTCCGGTAGACTCAACATTCTGTCATAAAATCCACCTCCATACCCTAACCGATAGCCTCGGCGATCGCAGGCAACCGCTGGAACGAGAACTAAATCCACAGTTGCCGGAGTGAGAACGGGAGCTGAAGCCCTCGGTTCTAAAATACCAAAGGCTCCTGATTCCAATCCTTCTCCGGGTTGCCAATGATGCCAGTCTAAAGACTGACCAACACAGCGAGGCAGTCCCCAGCGTTTCAGGGATCTTTGCCACAAAAAATGGAGATTTGGCTCCTGACGAAAACTGACGTAGGCCAAGACTGTCTTAGCGTTCTGAAAGAGGGTTGAGTGCTCTAGGTGATGACAGAGGCGATCGCTCTTCGCATCCCACGCTTGAGTCGATAAAGCTCGACGTACCTTGAGCAAAGAACGCCGCAAATTTGCCTTCTCATCAATCATTCGTGATTGCTATACGAAACTATTCATTACCAATAATGTGCAAGTCTATATCTTTTAAATGTTGCATGAGATGCTGAACGGTAGAACCCTGTAATAGCAACCGCCAGCGCGATCGCTGAGTCTGTCCGATCACAACTTGAGTAATATGATGCTGATGGGCAACAGTGGAAATTGCCCGAGCAATGTTTGAATCAGCAACCCGAATGAATTCACCCCCTAATTCTTTACAAAGGTTTTCACACATTTCCACATAAAGTGCTTCTTCCTTGGTGAGAAAAGAATCGGGATGATCAACAAACAGCACATAGAGCCGAGCCTTCATTTGACTGGCCAATCTAGCGCCCCGTCGTAGGAGTCGGGCTGAATAGGGGTTCGTTGAAAGGCAAGCTAAGACCCGTTCTTGAATACTACAAAAGTGTCCATTTGCCCCATTTGAATCATTGGTTTCTTCAAGATTATCAGCGACTTCTCGGAGGGCAAGCTCTCGAAGGGCAACTAAGTTTCGCCGTTGAAAAAAGTTTTGGAGGGATTGTTCAATTTTTTCTGGGGCGTAGATTTTGCCCTCTGACAATCGTTCTTGCAGGGTTTCCGGTGTGACATCTACAACAATGACTTCATCCGCTTCTTCGAGTAATCGGTCAGGAATTCTTTCCCTGACTACAACGCCAGTAATTTTAGTAACTAGATCATTTAAGCTTTCAAAATGCTGAATATTAACCGTGGAAAATACATCAATTCCAGCATTGCGTAAGATTTCAACATCTTGATAACGTTTTTCTCGCACTGAGCCTGGAATATTGGTGTGGGCAAGTTCATCAACGAGTACCAACTGAGGCTGACGCTTGATAATCGCCTCTACATTTAGCTCCCTAAGAACTTTACCCTGATAGAGAATCTCTAACAGGGGAATCCGTTCCAAGCTCTGTAACTGTTCTGCGGTTCCTTCACGGCCATGGGTTTCTAGCACACCAATCACAACATCAACGCCTTCTTTTTTCAAGGCATTGGCTTCTTGCAACATGCGATAGGTTTTCCCAACCCCAGGGGCCATGCCAATGTAGATTCGGTGTTGACCTGCCTGAGTTTGACGCTTGATTTCGGTTGCAACGGGGTTAATCAACTCATGACCATTGATCATAAAATGATAGAAAAGTTTAGGTTTGTTAATCTTAGATTCTATTTTAGAGGAAGATGTTTAGGGAGTTACGAACCCTACGACTTGAGTTGCTAAACCTGAGATAGATATTTTAGGTTTAGCAACTCAAACCTTTGATGACAGATGTTTTGACTGGTTTGAACCCGTTCTCTACACCCTACTTCTGGCCTCTCATTTCATTGGAGTATTCATCTGAAAATTACTTGAAAATTACTGTCGGGGCAAGGCACCCCTGCTCCACAGAAGTAGCGCTGCCCTAACTCCTAGCCATTACAATTCTTGATAACCCCTTAAGCTGGGGGATTTTGCAGAGCATCAACGGCGAGATTCAACTTCAGGACATTCACTCCGGGCTCTCCAAAAATTCCCAGAAAGCGCCTTTCAGTGTTTTTAACAATCAACAATTCAAGTTGATTGGGGTCAAGGGAGCGAGTGGTTGCTATCCGTTGTATTTGGGCCTGAGCTGCCTCCGGACTAATGTGGGGATCTAGTCCTGAGCCGGAGCTATAAACTAAATCTGCCTGGGGCTGAATTCCAGCTTGTTTGAGTTTAGCAACGGTTTCCTGTACCCGCTCCAGCAAGGCAGGATTATTTGGGGCGAGATTGCTAGCACCAGAGAGTCCGGTGGGTTGAGCATCGGCTCCTTCACTGTAGTTCACTGCGCTGGGACGGGAACGAAAGTATTGAGGAGAGGTAAAGGTTTGGCCAATTAGGGCAGAACCAACAATCTGTCCTTGAGAATTTGTGATTAGACTACCATTGGCTTGATTTGAAAACATCACCTGACCCAAAAATATCATGAAAAATGGATAAACCAGAGCCGTTAAAACCCACAACGCTAGGGTGCTACGAAATCCAACAATCAATTCGCGAAGCATAGTTTTTTTCCTGCTAAGTTTTTTGCTAACTAAGTTTTTTGCTAGAAGCGTTCGGGTTGAAAGATGACAACAAAGAGATAAACTGACAACGCTACCACAACTAACAAAAGAATTCCCAAAGCATAGGCGGCTTTTCGAGTCAAATCTTCTCCGGTGGCGGCATAGATCACCGGAGCAATCACTAAGTTAAAGCACAGGGAAAAGAACAAGGCAAAAGCCATTGGGTTAAAGCGTTTCTGCTGCTGTAAGGGTTGAATCAGTTGATTCCAGGTAAGGGATAGAGAGGAGGTAATTGTTGTGAGTTTCATCGTGTATTTTTTGTCGGTGTATTTTTTGCAAACCAACTAGGCTAATCCGATTGCTGAAATGGCTACATCAATAATTTTGATGCCAATAAATGGGGCAATAATTCCCCCCAAACCGTAAATTAAGATATTGCGTCGCAGTAATTGATTGGCCGTTAAAGGTCTAAATTCCACCCCTTTTAAAGCCAAAGGAATCAACATTGGAATAATGATCGCATTGTAAATTAATGCGGAGAGAATCGCCGATTGGCTACTCACTAAACCCATCACATTCAGGCTCCCAATCCCAGCGGCGGCAAACATCGCCGGAATAATTGCAAAATATTTGGCAATATCATTGGCAAGGGAAAAGGTGGTTAATGCGCCTCGGGTAATCAATAACTGCTTCCCAATGGTGACTAGGTCAATTAACTTTGTCGGATCAGAATCCAAGTCAACCATGTTGGCTGCTTCTTTTGCCGCTTGAGTCCCGGAGTTCATGGCTACCCCGACATTCGCTTGAGCAAGAGCGGGAGCATCGTTGGTGCCGTCTCCAGTCATCGCCACTAATTTACCTTTGGCCTGTTCTTGCTGAATCACGGCAATCTTATCTTCTGGAGTCGCTTCAGCAATGAAGTCGTCAACCCCCGCTTCCTTGGCAATCACCGATGCCGTAATGCGGTTGTCCCCAGTGAGCATGACGCTCCGCACCCCCATCCGACGCAGTTGGTCAAACCGTTCTCGGATGCCGGGTTTGATAATATCCTTCAGGTAAATCACCCCATAGACTTCACTATCCAAGGCAACCGCTAGGGGAGTGCCTCCCAATTGAGAGACCCGTTCGTAGGCAGCAGTTAAATCAGGATTGAAGTTTCCTCCCCGTGAACGGACGAATCCTTTAATTGCATCGACTGCTCCTTTCCGGGCTTTAACTCCGTTGGGCAAATCCGTGCCACTCATGCGGGTTCTAGCGGAAAATTCGAGACCCTCAGCTTGATCTAGATCAAAGTCCACAGAGGCTCCTAGTGTTTTCGCCAACTTCACAATGGATTTTCCTTCAGGGGTTTCATCAAATACGCTGGCAGCCAAGGCCGCTTCCGCGAGTTTTGCTGCTGGGTGACCGTTCACTGGGATAAACTCCTCTGCCAATCGATTCCCTAAGGTAATCGTTCCAGTTTTGTCCAAAACTAGGGTGTTAATATCACCGCAGGCTTCTACCGCCCGTCCTGAAGTGGCGACCACGTTGAACTGAGCTACCCGATCCATCCCAGCAATCCCAATGGCACTGAGCAACCCGCCAATCGTTGTTGGAATCAAAGCTACCAGCAAGGCAATTAACGTCACCACACCGACGGGGCTTCCGACATAGTTGGCAATGGGAGGAATCGTCGCAACAACCACTAGAAACACTTGGGTCAATACGGCTAGCAACACCGTCAGGGCAATTTCATTCGGGGTTTTCGTCCGTTCTGCTCCTTCTACCAAAGCAATCATCCGCTCTAGAAATCCCTTACCGGGATCGGCAGTCACTTTGATCACCAGTTCATCCGAGATAATTCGAGTCCCCCCAGTAACAGAGCTAGCTACGTCTGACCCAGGTTCCTTCAAAACAGGAGCAGATTCTCCTGTAATGGCCGATTCATCGACGGAGGCAACCCCTGCCAACACTTCCCCATCGGCTGGAATAATATCCCCAGAGACTACCTTAATGCGATCGCCCTTTTGCAGTTGAGTTGAACTGACTTCTTCTACTTGATCGTCTGCCAGCAGTCGGCGGGCAATGGTATCAGCTTTAGTACTGCGTAAAGAATCAGCCTGAGCCTTCCCTCGGCCCTCGGCGATCGCCTCAGCAAAGTTGGCAAATAGCAGGGTGAGGAACAAAATCACCGTGACTAGACCATTGAACACTCGCTGATTGTCCCCAGGGGCAGTGCCGAATAGGTTTGGGTCAAGGGTGAGCAGGGCAGTAATGATCGTTCCCACCCAGACCACAAACATGACCGGGTTTTTCAGCATCACCCTGGGATGCAGTTTGGCAAAAGCATCCCGAAAAGCCCGCTGATAAAGTCCCTGGAAACTCACCTGTTGTTGTTTCTTCTGCTGCCGATGTTGGGAACGTTCAGCTTTGTAGGGTTGTTTACGAGAAGATGGAGGTTGTCTATTCATGACAGGGCATTAGTTAACTGAATTGATGAAAATATAAAATCCTGAACTTAGTCTTGAACTTAATCCTGAACTTAATCCTGAACCTAATCTTGTGGAGTAGCTGGGATGAAGTTGGGCAAACTGTGCGAGTCAGGCAAGAGACCTAATCCACTTCACAATTTGGCGGCAATGTCAAAAGCTTCGGCGATGGGGCCAAGGGCTAGAATTGGTAAAAAGGTCAATGCCCCCAGAATTAGAATCACCCCTGCGGTTACCGTCGTAAACAGCCCCGTATCTGTCCGTAGCGTTCCCGTTGTTTCAGGCACAGGTTGTTTTTGGCGCATTCTATCAGCGAGTAACAGGAGAGCAATAATGGGTAAATAGCGACCGAGCAACAGCACAACGCTAGTACTGAGATTCCACCAGAGGGTGTTATCTCCCAATCCTTCAAACCCCGAACCATTGTTGGCAGCGGCAGAGGCATATTCATAAACGACCTGAGACAGGCCGTGAAATCCGGGATTACTAATGCCAGCCAGACCCTCGGCAAATCCCAAAGTAATTGCACTCGGAATTAAAACTGCAAAGGGATGTACCAACAAAATCACGCTGGCTAAAACAATCTCGGGCTTTTCGATCTTGCGGCCTAGAAACTCTGGGGTACGACCCACCATGAGTCCAGTCAGAAACACGGTCAAAATCAGGAATACAAAAATGTAAGCTGTTCCCGTCCCCTGACCGCCCCAAACCACTTGTAAGAACAGATTAAACAGCGTTGAAAACCCGCCCGGTGGCATCAAGGAATCGTGCATTCCATTCACAGCCCCGCACATAGTTCCGGTCGTTGTCACTGCCCAAAGGGCAGTCTGGGCCCAACCAAAGCGAATTTCCTTGCCTTCCAAATTGGCAGAGGCTTCGCCTGTTAGGGAGCTCACCAAGGGATTCCCTTCAAACTCCCCAATCGCCGTGATCGAAATCAGAGTCGCGTAAATGATCAACACCATGCCAAAAATCAGCCATCCCTGTTTCTTGTTGTTAGCCATGCTCCCGTAGGTGTAGATCAAGGAAGCAGGAATAATCACCATCAAAATCGTTTCAACTAAATTGGTAAAAGCACTCGGATTTTCAAAAGGATGGGCTGAGTTGATCCCAAAAAAACCACCGCCATTTTCTCCCAACTGCTTGATCACTTCAAAATGAGCAACTGGCCCTCTGGCAATCGTTTGGGTTGCTCCTTCTAAAGTAGTTGCAGTTGCTGGCCCTGCTAAGGTTTCAGGAACGCCTGCAATCATTAACAGAATTCCAAAAATTATTGAAATAGGCAACAAAATTCGGGTAATTGAGCGGGTTAAATCTACATAAAAATTTCCTAAAGATTGCCCTGTTAGCCCCCGAATAAAAGCAATGGCAACGGCCAATCCAGTGGCTGCTGAAGTGAACATCAAAAACCCTAAAGCCAACATCTGACTGGCATAACTGAATGTTGTTTCTCCAGAATAATGTTGCTGATCTGTATTAGTAACAAATGAGATCATGGTGTGGAGCGCCAAGTGCCAACTGGGGGATGAAAGTTCAGTTGGGTTCAGGGGTAAACTCCCTTGCAGCACAAAAACTGCAAAGACAAAAATCCCCATCATTAAGTTACTAAACAGGACTGCCCTAGCATATGGCCATCCGGTCATTTCCCGTTGAACTCGAACACCACTGGCTCCATAAATTACCTTTTCCAAAGGAAGGAAAACAGAATCGAGAGCCGTGACTTGACTGGAATAAACCTTGACAATGTAACCGCCAAAGAGAGGGGAAAGAATGACCAAAATTAACAAGGTCAGGACTATTTGAAAAAATTCTTCTATCATCGTTGCGTGAATTTTTAGAAGTTTGACTAGAGAAAAATCTAACTTAGGACGTTCTAGGAATTTCTAGCCTGGGAATCACCCAGAATTATTGCTGATCCTCCATGTTTCGTAAATCCATCAACAGATATATAGCAATCAGTCATCATTGATGAATCCTCGTGGGAAGGGCTTTAGCCCCCATGAGGATTTGATTTAACCAGGAGGATATTGAAATTGGATCGCCCTATGATATTCAGGACTATCTATACTTTGGGATATATGGCGATCATTAGGTTGGGGATTGATTGGGGTAGGCTAAGGTCAGTGCTATAAACCTCCACCATTGATTGAGTTAAGATGAGTTTGAGTTGGGCGATCGCTATCAAATTTATCCTCAACCCTGGCGCAGCTAAAAAAATGACAAAACGCTCCTTACAAGCCTTGGCCAAACCTAGTTTTCGGTTTTATGGATTGCTCACCGCAATTTTTTTATTGACAATTCTGATGGAATATACAACGCCTTCTGCTTTTGTTTTTAGTTATCTCTACATTGGTGCGATCTTACTCGCCAACTACAAGTTGAGTCGTCAGTCTGTGATGCCGATTGCCCTGATAGCTGCTGCATTAACTCTCATTAATTTAGTTTTTCCCACTTCAAAAATTGATCAATTTTCTATCATTAGTAATCGAGTGATTGCATCAATTTCTCTGGTTATTACTGGATGGTTATGTGTTCGCAATCGAATTTATGAAGAACAAATTATCCTGCAACGGGCTCAGATTTATGCTCAAGAAAACCTCTCTAGAATTCGAGAAGATTTTGTTTCAACTTTGACCCATGATCTAAAAACTCCATTGCTTGGTGCCATCGAAACTCTAAAATATTTTCAGTCGGGCCACTTTGGTTTGGTGACTCCAATGCAGCAAAAAGTTTTAGATATGATGTGTCGTTCCCATCAATCAACGCTCCAACTTGTAGAAACTGTCCTTGATATTTATCGAATTGATGCGGAAGGATTACAACTCCACTGGGAATCTGTCAATTTAACGACCTTGCTCGAAGAAATTGTCACAACTCTAACAGATTTAGCACAATCTCGTCGGGTTTATATTCGACTTTCTCACTCGCCGCCGGACACTCGGAAAAACCTTTGGATTAAAGGGGACTCCCTCCAACTCAAACGGGTATTTTTAAATCTCTTGAGTAATGCGATTAACCACTCTCCCCGAGGCAGTAGTGTAGAAATTATCCTGACTTCAAAAGACAATCAACAATATGTTTCGATCTTGGATCAGGGGCTTGGAATTACTGATAGTGAACTGCCTCAAATTTTTGAACGATTTTATCAGGGACATAGCAACCGTCAGGCTAAAGGATCGGGTTTGGGGCTTTATCTCAGTCGTCAGATTGTTGAGGCACATGATGGTAAAATTTGGGCTAGAAATCGTTCTACTGGAGGGGCGATTTTTGGTTGCTGCCTACCTGCCTGTTGGATAAATGCTGATGAGTCTTAACGCTTCCCTACGGATTCTTCTAGTCGAAGATGATGAACTTTTTCGACTCGGGTTATCGACTCGTTTACAACGAGAATCAGGTTTTGAAATCGTTGCAGAAACAGGTGATGGAGATGTTGCCATTGAATTGACCAATCAATACCGACCCGATGTGGTTTTACTCGATATTGGCTTGCCAGGAATTGGGGGTATTGAAGCTTGTGTACAGATTAAACAGCGACATCCTCATTTGGCTGTTTTAGTCCTGACTTCCCATTCGCAAAAACAACTGATTGAACGCTTGATTGCAGCCGGAGCCGATGGCTATTGCCTCAAAGGCATTGATGCGGAGAACCTAGTGCTGGCTTTGCGTTCAGTTGTTTCAGGGGCATCTTGGTGGGATCAGCGGAGCACAACGGAAATTCGGGCAGTGTTTGCCAGAAAATCGATAAATTCTGCCCCTCAACTTCAGCCATTAGAAACACCTTTAACCCACAGAGAACAAGAGGTTTTAGCTCTAATTGCCTGCGGCAAAGCCAACCAAGAAATTGCTCAAGAACTATCAATTTCAGTCGGAACAGTGCGGGTTCATGTTCATGTGATTTTACAAAAACTAGATGTCCGCGATCGCACTCAAGCTGCAATTATTGCGATTCAGCGAGGCATAATCTCCTAGAAAAGTTCAATTGGATTTGGAATTCAAATGACGCTGTAGATCTTTAACCGCTTGTTGAATTTCAGGCAAATGCTTGAAAATTGTAATGCTTTTCAAAAAGAGTTTATGAGGAATTGCGGGAGTCCCAGAAACCACTTCCCCAGCTTTAATGGTGCTGTGAACCCCTGATTTTGCGGTAATAATTGCCCCATCTCCGACCTTGGCTTGATTCGCAACCCCAACTTGACCTGCTAAGACGACTTGATTTCCTATAGTCACCCCTCCAGCCAAGCCGACATGACCTGCAAAAACACAATTCTGACCCACTTGACACCCATGACCGATGTGAACCAAGTTATCCAGCTTGGTATTTTTGCCAATGCGAGTTTCTCCCACCGCCGGACGATCAATAGTGCTATTACAGCCAACTTCAACGCCATCTTCCAAAACAGCAATGCCCGATTGTTCCATCTTGAACCAGCCCTGAGGAGTTGGGACAAACCCAAATCCCTCTGACCCGATCACGGCACCGCTATGAATCACGCAATCTTTGCCCAGGCGAGTGCGCTCATGAATCGTACAGTTTGCGTGGAGAACTGTGCGATCGCCAATTTCGACTTCTGGATAAACCACAACATTGGGATGAAGACAAACCTGATTGCCAATCTGAGCATGGGCTTGAATCACGACATGGGGCCCAATATAAACCGCTGTTCCAATCTGAGCGCTCGGATCAATCACAGCGGTCGGATGAATTTGAGGTTGGGGTTGATAGGGTTGATAAAATAAGGCGATCGCCTGAGCAAACAACAACCGAGGGTCAGGGGAGGCGATCCAGGCAATATTACGTTCCAGGGCTTGATGTTGAAGGGTTTCGTCGAGGGGAAGGACAAGAATGCTGGCAGCAGTAGTTTGAACGAACCCAGCAAACTTTGCCCCTTCAATGTAGCTCAGGGTTCCGGCTTGAGCCCGCTCAATTGCTTCTACGCCCCAAACTTCGGGATCTAACTCTGGCGCAACGGTTAGGCTCTGGGACACAATGCCGTCAGCCAATCGGTTGACTAATTCACTCAATTTCAATGCTTGCATCAACGGTTTGACCCCTCTCACAACACCCCTATTAAAGCGTTAAAGCGTTCCTATAGAAACATTTAAGGTTCATCTCGGGAACCCTTAGAGCAAGTCTGCTGCTTCGTACAGTCTTTGAACGAGAGCTAAAATGCGATCGCCATACCGTAAATCGGCTGACCAGCGTCCTCCCAACTGTAAAACCGAAGGCGCAACTCCCCGTTGAATGTCAGAAAACCGAGGATCAACGACTGCTTGAACCAAGGGTTCAGTACTGGCGTAAGCTTTGAGATGTTGAATATGGGCACGAACTCCTGTTTTAGGGTTAGGGAAAGTAGCAGTTCCTGCTTCAACTCGGGCTGCACCTAAACTAGCAAAATTATTTTGTGAGGCTTTGGTTTCTGGATTAAATCTGAGAAATTCTGTCTCCAGGCACATCTGACAGAAGGCAATATCATGATTGACCCCCTCAATTCCAGCTTCCCGAACATAATGCTGGGTAATCTCAGGAAACTGGATTAACCCTGCCGGATGTTCAGATTTCAAAAACAGCACTAGTTGAGCCTCTGCCACATTGCCTCGCCCCATAATCTGGTCAATTTGGCTGGAGAACAGTCGGGAAACGGAGCGCAAGATTACAGTGCGATTGGGATTGTCCCAAGTGACCGATACACCAAAATTTCTCAGGTCAATGGCTCTAGCATAAACAACATTTCGATAGCGAATTCGTTGGATTTGTTGCAATTCCACAGCATCAATTCCAACTTTATCCACTAAGTCAACTGGAATGTGAGCATTGCCATTCACCAAAATGCCCAGATTGCCATAGTACTGACCATTAATCTGCACGCCAATCGAGTCATACACAGGGGTTCCCGGCGGCAGAGGGGGCGTTGGATTGATGGATTCACTGCCAACCCAAGCAATCAGCCCATCTGCTAAACCCCTAGCAATATCTTGATAACGGGTCTGAATCAAGGCCCGATCTTGAGGATTCGTCAGGTAGCCGATTTCAACATACAGGGACGGGATGATCACCCAGCGACAAAAAATTAAACGGCCTAGTCCTGAGTCTGTATCAGGTTTCACACCGCGATTGGGAAATTGAGGCACTTGCCGCAGCAGCAACTTTAATACCAACTGAGCATCGGCTCGCCGTTGCGTGTTGTTGGCAATGTGAAACATCGTTACCCCTCGAACTGAAGGATTCGGTGACCCCCCAGTTTGTAGCTCAATAGCCACATCACCCTGGCGACCATAGTAGTTAATCCAGTCAATCGTTTGGACTTGGTTGTAAGTATCAGGGATAGAATAGGCGGTATGACCCCTGGAACGCAACTCAACGGCAAGCCACTCGCGAATCCGAATCATTTCTTGAGCTTCTGTCGTGCCTCCAGCGACCACTCCCGGATCTCTGATGCCATTCTCAAGTCCCCCGTGCCCGGCGGAGAGAAAAATTCGTCCCATGCTTTAGCCCTAAACTTAAATGAATCACCCCAATGAATCACCCCGTCGTCGAATCACCCTAACATTAAATCTCAACATTCAAAACAATGGCTTTAAATTGTCAGAGTGCTTTTGTCACGATTGCCAGCCTTGAGATTGAGCCGTTGGTAGGATTTTACTGCCAATTGCTGGGGATTCAACCTCAAATTTACCAGGCGCAAGCTTATGCTGAATTTCACCTGGGTGGCTTCCGCTTAGGAATTTTCAAGCCAAAAGAGACCAACGCTGACGAGTTTGCCCACCACCAGAAAACATCGATCAGCTTGTGTCTGGAAGTGGAGAATTTAGAACAAGCGATCGCTCACTTGCACCATCTTGGCTATCCTCCGTCTGGAGCCATTATCACTGCGGCCCACGGCCAAGAAATTTATGCCTACGATCCCCTAGGAAACCGCTTGATTGTGCATCAGTCTTGGCACAAATCAGTCTGGTAAGGCTAGATTTTAGTCAGCTCCATGATTCGGTCAAAGCGGAAGTTGTCTACCAAATCCCGAAGTGCTGCGTTCAGGTCTGTGTGCTCCGGCGGAATTTGTTCAATCAGTTGAGAGGTCAGCAAATCACTACACTGAGACGCAGCATTGTGCAATTCCTCGAGCCACCCTTGGGGCATCACCCATAAGGACTCAGGATTCAGCACGAACGCTGATGAATTCCGGCGGGCTGCAGCCACACTGGACAGAGCCGGATCTTCCACTTCATAGAGATACTCGATGCCTAAGTGCTGACCAATCGTTGCCAGCAGTCCTGTCTCTTGATAAGGCTTCCGCACAAAGTCATCACAACCAATTGATAAGATCAACTGTCGCTCCTCTTCAAACGCACTAGCAGTCAAAGCAATGATCACTGTTTTCTCGGATTCATCCAGGGCTTTGATCCGTTTTGTTGCTTCGTAGCCATCCATGACAGGCATTCGCATATCCATCAAAATCAAGTCAGGATGCCAGTCTATCCAAATATCGATCGCCTCTTGCCCATTCTCTGCCTGTTTCACTTTGAATCCTAACCCTTCTAGCAGTTTGACTAACAGCAGGCGGTTCGTGAACTTATCTTCCACTACGAGGATGCGGGGGATTGGCTGTTGGGGGAGGAGCCCAATGACTTTTTGTGGAAACAACCCAGATTGAGTCGCCTGTACGTCTGACAATTCAGCCTGAATATCAAACTTAAACAGACTACCCACGCCCAACTGCGAATACACCTGGATTTCCCCACCCATCAGTTGGACAAACTTTTGGCTAATGGGCAACCCTAAACCCGTTCCTTCCCCTGATTTGATCCCGACTTCGGTCTGATTAAAGGCTTCAAACAGTTGATCCAATTCTTGGTTTGCAATTCCTGGCCCTGTATCTTCTATTTCAAAGGAAATTGTTAGAGGTTTTCCTTCAGAATCTGAAGCTTGACCCAGAGCTAATGACACTCTCAGGGTCACTAGCCCCCGTTGGGTGAACTTAATGGCGTTGCCCAGGAGGTTGATTAAAACTTGACGCAGTTTGTTCTCATCTGTTTTAACGTACTGGGAAACATCAGCACTCCAGTCGAAGATCAGGTCTAAACCTTTTGATTTGGCTTTGAGGTGGAGCATTTCATATAAACTCTGCAAGAGGCGATGCAGATCAAAGTCTGAGGGATTGAGGAGAATTCGTCCGGCTTCGATTTTTGACATCTCCAAAATGTCGTTGATCAGACTCAGGAGATGTTCCCCAGAACGGGCAATAATGCCGACATACTGTTGATGCTCTTCGGACAAACCAGAGTCATGGTTCATCAGTTGAGTAAAGCCCAGGATCGCATTCAGGGGAGTGCGAAGTTCATGGCTCATGTTAGCCAAAAATTCACTCTTAGAACGATTGGCGGCATCGGCAGACTCCTTCGCCTGTTTTAATTCTTCTGCCTGTTGCTGGGTTTTAGCCAAGAGTTCTGCTTGCTGTACCGCCACACCTAACTGGGTTCCGACCTGAACCACCATCTGAATTTCGACTTCCTGCCACTGCCGGGGACTGGAATTTTGATAGGTTGCCAGCAATCCCCAGAGTTGAGTACCACAAAAGATGGGTACGGTAATGTAGGCTTTGGCCTGGAACTGCTCTAGGAGTTCAACGTAGCAGAGTTCAAAGTTTGCCTGGTAAATATCGTGAACACAGAGATAACTCGCTCCCTGACGATAGGCTCCTCCTTGAGTTTCTTGGAGATAGGTATCCTGGAGGGTTTTCTTCTCTACTTGAACCAATTTTTGGACGACACAATCATCTGCCTGAATAGCTTGCTGAGTCACAATCGAGGACTGTTCTTGATCCTGAGTTTGCAGTTGCATCAGGGAAGTCCAATCCTCAGTCACAGACTCTGCAACAAATTTGCCACTCCAGTCGGGATTGAATTGGTAGATCACGACCCGGTCGCTCTTCGTTGCCGCCCTTAACTCCTGCACTGTGCATCTAAAGATTGTCTCCAGTTCGAGCGATCGCCGCATTTGCTGAATGATATTGGAGAGGGCCTTTTCTCGCTCTGCCATCTGCCGTACCTTGCCTTCTGAGTGCTTGCGTTCGGTGATATCGAGGGCTGTTCCCAGGGCGCGAATCATTCTCCCCTGACTATCATAGAGACCTTCTCCCCTCGCTTCGATGTGGTGCACTGAACCATCTGGATGCACAATCCGACAGTCAAACTCAGCAAATTGACCCACATCCAAGACCTGCTTCACATTCCTCCGCCAGAGTTCCCGATCCTCAGGATGAATTTGCCGGATCAATTGAGCATAGCCAGGTTCCCCCTGGTTTGGGTGTTGTCCGAAAATCCTAAACATTTCCTCTGACCAGGTGACTTTTTGAGTCAAGATCTCCCAGTCCCAATTCCCAACATGGGCAACCCGCTGGGCTGTTGCTAGACTGGATTCACTGGATCGCAGCTTGTCTTCAGCCTGTTTGCGGTCGATGCCCAAGGCAATACTGCTGGCAATAGAAGCAACTTCTTCCAGCAAAATTTCAGGCAATGGATGGGGGGAAAAAATGGCCATAACTCCTAAGAGTTCATCCTTGATCACCAGGGAATATCCTGCAAAAGCAACAATCTGCTCTTGAACAATCCAATCATGGCCTAAAAATTCTTTGTCTTGGTGCAGGGTGTTGGTGAGATAGGGTTGGTGATCGTGAACAATCTCCCTGAACCGAGATTGATCAACCGAAATCCGATCGTAGCTGTTGCCCCAAAGACGGGACTCTTTCACGCCAACATCGGCTTCAAGCTGAAGCCATTGCTGATCTGGATCGAGCAGCCAAATACAGGCAAGAGTGGCATCTAGATGTGCCTGAAGGGCGATCGCACAGCGCTCCAGCATATCCTGCAAGGACTCTACTTCGGTGAGAGCTGTGCCAATATCTGCTCGCAGGGCAGAGATCTGAACTTGCTGTCGCAGGGTTGCTTCTGTGCGCTTGCGTTCTGTGATGTCATGGACAACGCCCACCAAGGCTGGATTGCCAGACAAATCGGTAAACCCAATTTTTTTTGTAATTAACGTATGGGTAATGTTCTGAGCATCAATAAAGGTTTCTTCCTGCTCCACCTCAGTCTTAGAAGCCAGTACTTGATCGTCGCTGTCGGCAAAGACTTGAGCTTGAGTCAAGGGCATGGTCTCGGTATCAAGATAACCCAGCAGTGCCTGTCGAGGACGCCCCACCAACTGACAAAATGCTTCATTCACCATTGTCCAGCGATGATCCTGATCTTTGACAAAAATGGGATCGGCGACGGCATTGATGACCCGATTGAGAAAGGCTTCGCTGGCTTTCAAGGCGGTTTCGGCCTGCTTGATTTCCGTAATGTCGCTGGCAGTGCCTAAAATTTGTTGAGGGAGGCCAGATTTTGCCTTACTAAACACCGTGTCTCGACTCACCAGCCATAACCAATGACCATGCTGGTGCTGCATCCGATACTCAACCTCGAAGATATCTCCCTCATATCCAATGGCCATCTGGGCATAGTAGTCCTCCATCCGAGCCAGATCCTCAGGACACATTAGAGCCTGCATCAGGGTTTGATCCATTGCCTGAATTTCTGCGGCGGTGTAGCCCAAAATGTCAACCACAGTTGGGTTGATGTAGAGGTTTTTCTGTGCTTCTAGATCGTACAAATAGAGAATACTGGGACTAGCATCGGCAATCCGCTGAACCCAGAGCTGACTGGCCCGCAATGCTTCTTCCGCTTGCTTGTGTTCCTGAGATTCTATGGCCAAAGCCGCCATGTAAGCGAGGTAGCTGGCGAAGTTCTGTTCTTCAATCACCCATTCATGCTGAGATTGGAGTTGTTCTAACCAGATTGCCCCCTGAACTTGTCCCTTCAGTTGGATCGGCACAATCAAAACAGAGGTGACTTTTCCGGGGGCCCAGTAAACATCAGTGAGTTCTTGAGTGCGAGGATCAGTCTGAACGCTCACAGCACTGATCATCCGCTCGGAGTCCATGACCTGAAAATAACAGGGATAGTCTGCACGCTCTAGCTTGTCGGTCAAATAGTCAGGGAACTCCTTTGTTGAAACAGGGATCTCTAGATTGTCATAGCGGTAAGTCCGACGGAGGTGAGTGCGATCGCTGCTGTAGAGCCAAATACTTGCCCCTTCAACACTCAGGGTGCGAGCCGCAACTCCAGCAATTTCCTGCAACGCCTCTTCCAGATTCCCCTCATAAATCTGTTGACTTTGAGCCAGTTCTAGCAATCCTCCCTGTTGCTTTCTCAGTCGAATTCCACTGGTTAACAAGCTAAACTCGGCCACAACCCGATCCTGAACCTCTCGTTCCAGGGCGACATTGGCCAGTTCTAAATCCATCGTTCGTTGCTGTAGGGCTTTGGTGGCCGCTTGAACTCGCATGGCCAACTGACCGTGAGTCTCTTGAAGCGCTTTCTCTGTCTGTAGGCGTTGTAGTTCAGCCGCCGCTCTCGCCGCAAAGATTGTGAGTACCGCTTGGGGAATTGCTTCATCCTTGAGGGGACGATCACTGACAATGCACAGCACCCCAATCGGAGACTGAGACTGATCGCACAAGGGTAATCCTAGATAGCACTCCGCCTTCAAATGTTGTAAATCAAGACTTTCTGGAAACAATTCCCTCACTCCAGATTGAAAGAACTGGAGCTGGCCAGATTGAATCACTTGCTCACAAGGCTGCCCCGCCAGACACTCTCGATTCTCCTGAAGCTGCCCTCCAGACCAAAATGCTAGGGTTTTGAAGGTGAGAGGTTTCTGGATTAGGACTTCGGCTAAAACAACATGGGGAACATCTAGAACAAGGGCCAATTGTTGAACCAGGGTTGCAAAAAAAGGCTGCCCAGTCACGGAGGCTGTTTCGTTGACCAGATGCCCCAAGAGCGTTGCGAACGTTTTACTTTGTTCGCAGGTGAGACTGGAATGATCGGGCTGCTCTAGGGATGCTTGCACTGTTCTGGACAGAGCTGGTTTCCTCAGTTGATATGTTAACCAAAACGCTAGGGTTCCTATCGCAAGAGTCAGCAATCCTTCCAGCCAATCTAGAGGACTGGCAGATCTCCAAAAATTCAGTTCGATCATCTGTTCGAGCAGATGCAGAATACTGCTGAATAGTCCCAATCCACCCCAGACGATTAGAAGTTGTTTAAAAAAGGTTTGAGGGCGAGCGGTTAGCCATTGAGGATGCTTGTGGAACAGATGAATACATGAACCATAGGCCAACAAAAGCGCTAAGTCGCTGACTAGGTTCTGTAACTGAGTTAAGAATTGACCCTGGAATAAACCGAGGTAACTGTTTGTCTCTGACAAGATAATGCCTAAAATTTCTCCCATATTTCTTGCACAACACGTAACCTCATTCAGAGGATTGCTGCTAAATATTAGCTATTTTAGCCGTTAAATCTAATCGGTCTAAGTAGTTAAATCTTAGCTTTGAGCCACAACTTTTGAAGAGTTGTGAAATATTAGAATGCCAGCCTGACCTGATTCGACTAGCCCGCAAGTGGTTTGCCTAGATCAACTGTGTAGACTGGATTGACGCTAGGAAACCCAATCAGCCTTTGAGAGCGTTGGTTTTGAGCTTTAGTCTCGCAACCTCGACACCAGCAGACACAACCCAAGATCAGCTTGACAAAGCACCCGTTCTAACTAAGGCCAAACAGACAGAATAAACTCCTCTTACCCCTTTGGTTTGGGGTGCAAGCAACGGCCCTAGAACAAGCTTACGACGGCAAGCTCGCTAGATGTCGGCGACTTGGAGATGAACTACTCAATCCTGATGCTGTGGGAGACTTGACTCTGAATTCGAATAATATGAACGATATTCAACTTCTCTACTAGTATAGAGTGTAGCTAGAGTTCTATCCAAAGCAGTAAAAAACGGAGATAGAACTGGCAGAGAGGGTGTGCCGATTCCAGAAATGCACTATGGACATTATGAAGATGCATTGAAAACGGGGTTAGCATCTCATCTGTCATATCGAGTAACATAGCTAACATCAAGTGTCTTACTCGTAAAGTTCCTCCAGCCACTTTAAATCCCATGACCATTGATGAATTGATCCAGTTACTCAATGCTAGTCAGCCCAGTCCTCTGACTGCCCTCCAGGAACTTATTCTGCGTCATGCTTGGGACGGCAAAACCTATACGGTGATTGCCCAAGAAGCATTTTATGGAGCAGAACGGGTTCGGAAAGTTGCAGCCGGACTATGGTTATTGGCCAGTGAGGTTTTGGGAGAGCCGATTAGCAAAGCGAATTTTCGCAAGCTGCTAGAACCTCGACCCCTGAGTCCAGCTCAACAACAGTCGATTCGAAGTCGCTCAAGCCTCAGTTCTATTCCAAATCTGGAATTTCCTGACAGTCCCTTGGCTCCTGACTCTGAGTTCTATATTCCGCGCCCCCCCATTGAAGATTTAGCCCATGCAAAGCTGCTAGAACCGGGCAGCTTAATCCGGATCAAGGCTCCTCGCAAAATGGGCAAAAGTTCGCTGATTCTGCATATTCTGGATCGGGCGAGTCAAGAGAACTATCAGATTATTCATCTCGACTTGGGTCAGGCTGACAGTGCGGTCTTTTCGAGTTTGGATCGGTTCCTGCGGTGGTTCTGTGCCAATATGAGCCGAGAGCTAAACCAGGTTCCCAATTTAAATGAATACTGGGATGAGGATATTGGCAGCAAGGTAAGCTGTACCATTTATGTTCAAACGTGTTTGCTCGCTCAATTGTCCGCACCTTTAGTGCTTGCCTTGACTGAGATTGATCGAGTCTTTGAATATCCTGAAATTGCCAAAGAGTTCCTACCGTTGTTGCGCTTTTGGCATGAACAGGCTCGCAAAACTGAAATCTGGCAAAAGCTCCGCTTAATCGTATCCTATTCTACAGAGGTTTACATTCCCCTGAGTTTGAACCAGTCTCCTTTCAATATTGGGCTGCCTTTGACTCTGCCTCCCTTCACCCCTGAGCAGGTGTTAGAGCTGGCTCGACGCTATGGTTTAACTTGGTGCAGTCAGGTTGATATTGACCAATTGATGGGAATTGTGGGTGGACATCCCTACTTGATTCAACTCGCGCTCCACCACTTGACATTTCCCCAACATTCTCTCAATCCAATGTCAGCCCTGTTTATGCCACCCGCTAGAGATCGCACAGAAACCTGGGAACAACAACGACAACGACTACAAGACTTGCTGCGTCAGGCTCCTACAGAAGCAGGGATTTACAATGATCATTTGCGCCGGATGCTATCTATGGTGCAATCTGATTCCCATCTGCGGCTAGCCCTCCAACAGGTTGTTTCGAGTGATCAGGGGGTTTCTCTTGAGCCGACCCTAGCCTACAAACTCAACAGTTTGGGACTGGTCAATTTGGATGGGGATTACACGACTCCGAGTTGCCAACTCTATGCCGTCTATTTCCGACATCAACTCATACAGTCTGACCGGGTGAGTGCACTGGTGGAAGCCGAGGTTGACCAAGGGTCTGACTTTTTGGGTAACGCTAACCCAACCTTAAAGTTACTGGGCAAACCCGAACAGCTCAAAAAAGAAAACCTGGAGTTACAGCAACTTTGTAATCTCGATGAACTCACGCAACTCGCCAACAAGCGCTACTTCGACAGCTATCTCAAGCTCGAATGGCAGCGATCGCTCCGAGATCAAACTCATCTTTCAGTTGTCCTAGCGGATATAGACTTTTTTAAGATTTTTAATGCGATCTATGGCTACTCTGCCGGGGATAGCTGTCTTCAGCAAATTGCCCAAACCATTCGAGACTGTATCAATCGGCCTGATGACTTGGTGGCTCGCTATGGCGGAGAGGAATTCATGGTGCTGTTACCGCGAACCGATGTGTCTGGGGCGGTCTGTGTGGCAGAGAGAATTCGTGAGCAGATCAAGGCCCTAGGAATTGATATTAAGAGCTACAAATTTGGCGGGTTTCCTGAAGAATTTGTGACGGTGAGTGTGGGCGTGGCGAGCACCATTCCTAACGCAAGTGAGTCTCACCATGCCTTGATTCAAGGGGCTGAACGGGCGCTGCATGAATCAAAGCGCAAGGGCCGCAACCGAGTTACCGTAAGTCACTTTCAAGTGAGCCAAGAGCAACTCAAGGTTCAAGGTTAAGTTAACTGGGTCAGCATTGACCTTACGCTCGCTTTTACCTGAATCGATAAAGGACAAATTTAGGAGGAGCGGCATTATTCCTCTGGCTAGGACTAAAATGTCCAGAGCCTTTATTGTTCCGCAGGTAGCAGCGCGATAAAGAGAGTTCATTGTTTCTTTAACCGAGAGTTTTGGGTTTTGGGTCAGCATGGTTGCTCGCAGGTATCAAGTTGGGGGATGTTTATCAAATGACAATCCTCACTATGTAGAACGAGATGCAGATGTACAGCTTCACACCGCACTTCGACAGGGGGAGTTCTGTTATGTGTTGAATTCCCGACAAATGGGAAAGTCTTCCCTGTTAGTTCGGATCAAGCGCCGCTTAGAACAACAAGGTTATGTCTGTGCGACCCTAGACATGACCAGTTTGGTGAGTGAAGAAACCACTTCAGCCCAGTGGTATAAAGGCATTGTTGCTCAACTCTGGCTAGAGCTGAATCTGCTGGGAACCTTTAATGTGAAATCCTGGTGGCAGTCGGAAGCAGAATTTTCAGCGTTACAGCGTCTAGGTCGATTTTTTGCTGAGTTATTACTGACTCACTTTCCGCAGCAAAACCTATTTATCTTAATCGATGAAATTGATAGCATCCTGCGGCTACCGTTCAAGGCTGACGATTTTTTTTCTTTGATTCGTTACTGTTACAATCAGCGCGCGATTAACCCTGAGTATCACCGAATTAACTTTGCTGTATTCGGCGTAGCTGCCCCTGCTGATCTGATTCAAAATCGCACCCTGAACCCGTTTAATATCGGCCAATCGATTGAACTTCACGGCTTTCGCGAGACTGAAGTTGCTCCGTTGGCCCAGGGATTGGCAGAGTATGTGCAAAAGCCAGAAGCCCTATTGCAAGAAATTTTAAACTGGACGCAGGGGCAACCGTTTCTCACCCAAAAACTCTGTCAGATTGTCTGGCAACTCAGTCAGAGCAAGATCAGTGACGGTAAATTAGCGCTCCCGCCAGGGACAGAGCCCTTCTGGATTGAACAAGTCATCCGTTCTCACATGATTGATCGCTGGGAAACCCAAGATGAACCGGAACACCTACGCACCATTCGCGATCGCCTCTTGGATCAGAAGAGTCCTTACATGGGACGCATCCTCGCCCTTTACCAACACATGCTCTATGGGCTTGACGTTGAGGTAGATGACAGCCGAGAACAAATTGAGTTGTTGCTGAGTGGCTTAGTCGTCAGACATCAGGGCCGACTCCAGGTTAAAAATCCGATCTATCAAGAAGTGTTCAACCTGGAGTGGGTCAAGCGTCAACTGGCCAAGCTCCGTCCCTATTCCCAAACCTTCGATGCTTGGATCGTCTCCAATCAACGGGATCACTCTCGCCTCCTCCGGGGGCAAGCCCTTCAAGATGCCCAATACTGGGCCCAAGGCAAAAGCTTAAGTGATTTAGATTATCAATTTATTGTGGCGAGCCAAGAACTCGACTGGCAGGAGAAGCAAACCGCCCTGGAAGCAGAACGCACAAAAGAAGTTCTGGCCCGGTTGAGACAAGAACAGAAAGTCAGTCGGTTACAGCGATCGCTCTTGGGGATGATCAGTACGGCCTTCGTGATTGTGGGCGGACTGGGTTTGACGATCTTTTACCAGTATCGCAACGCTCAGTTGAGTGAAATTCAAGCCATTGCCTTGTCTTCAGAGGCATTACTCGCGTCTGGTCAGAAATTAGAAGCCTTAGTTGAAGCCCTGAAGGCCAAACAAAAACTAGACAAGTTACCGAATGTTGATCCCAAAGTCCAGGCTTCTGTCACGGTGACCCTCCGGAAGGCCCTTTACCAAACGGAAGAATCCAACCGTTTAATCGGCCATCAGAAAGCAGTTTGGGATGTTGCCTTCAGTCCAGATGGGCGCTACATTGCTACCGCAGGCGGGGACAACATGGTTAAGCTATGGCAGTCCAATGGCAAATTTTTAAGAACCCTTAAAGCTCATCAAGGCCCGGTTTGGGGCGTGGTCTTCAGTCCTGACAGCCAAACCCTGGCTTCTGGGAGTTGGGACAACACCGTGAAACTCTGGACAATTGACGGACAGCTCGAACGGACTTTGTCGGGTCATACGGCCGGGGTTTGGAGCGTGGCCTTTAGTCCAGATGGTCAATTCCTGGTCTCTGCCAGTGAAGACAAAACCCTCAAACTCTGGAACCGTTCTGGTCAACTCCAGAACACCTTGACAGGCCACACCGCCGGGATTTGGCGGGTTGCGTTTCGCCCTGACAGTCAACAAATTGCCTCTGCGAGTGAAGATGGTACAGTTAGACTTTGGAGCCTTAAGGGCAATTTGGAGCAAACCCTACAAGGTCATCAAGGCCCTGTTTGGGGAGTTGCCTATTCTCCCCGGTCGAGTTCTGACCTCCTGAATCGTTATCCGTTAGTCTCAGTGGGGGATGATAAAACGATCAGGCTCTGGGAACAGGGTCAGTTGAAGCGCACCCTAACCGGACATCAGGCTGCAATCTGGAGTGCAGTTTTTAGTCCTGACGGTAAAACCATCGCAACCGCAAGCTGGGATCGCACCGTGAAATTCTGGTCGTTGGATGGAACGCTGTTGAGAACTTTAGAGGGCCATCAGGAAAGACTCCGGGGGCTCGCTTTCAGTCCAAATGGAGAATTCATTGCGTCCTCCAGTGAAGATAAAACGGTGAAACTCTGGCAACTCCAGCATCCTCTGATAACAACCCTCAGAGGTCATACGGCTGGGGTAATTGCCCTCGCCGTGAATTCCAAAACTCAGCAAATTATTTCAGGGAGTGATGACCAGACGCTCAAACTGTGGAAGTTTGATGGCACCTTGCTCGCAACCCTCAGGGGGCACACAGCAGGTGTTTTAGGGGTTGGGTTTAGCGTCGATGGGCAGCAAATCGTCTCGGCCAGTTGGGACAAAACAGTTAAACTCTGGACTGCCGAGGGAAAACTCCAACAAACTCTAGTCGGTCATAATGGCCCCGTCTGGGATGCCCAGTTTAGTCCCGACGGTCGCTTGATTGCTTCCGCCGACCGAGATGGCCTGATCAAGCTTTGGCAGATCGATCCCCAAGGCAAGTTTCAGAATACCAAAACCTTCAAAGGTCATCAGAATGAAATCAGGGCGATCGCCTTCAGCCCCGACGGACAGTTGTTTGCCTCAGCCAGCCTCGATCGAGCCCTCAAAATTTGGACCCGATCGGGAACCTTGCTGCATACCTTGACCGGACATCGAGACGGGGTTGCTGATGTTGCCTTTAATCCACGCGGGGATTTAATTGCCTCAGCTAGTTTGGATGGCACAATTCGTCTATGGAGTCGCACAGGACTGATGCGAGAAACCTTTATTGGCCATCGGGATGGGACTTTAGGCGTTGCTTTCAGTCCTGATGGCCAAATGCTGGTCTCAGCAGGTTTAGATCGAACCCTTAAACTTTGGAGTCGATCTGGAACCTTGCTAAAAACGCTTTACCGCCATGAAAGCGCGATTTGGCAGGTCAAGTTTGATCGAACCGGAAACGTACTCGCCTCAGCCGGAGAGGATCAAAGCATTCACCTCTGGAACCTGAAACAAATTTTATCCTCAGATGAATCCAGCGATGCCTGTGTCTGGCTAAGAAACTATCTGGCTTCATCAAACGCTGAACAGGTCAGTCAGACTTGCCCACGTCAACTTCTAAATTAGGCAAATCAGTATACAAATCCTGAACAGAATACAGGGGTCAAGGTCAGAGATCGAATCCTCAAGGTTAGGAGTTAGATCGCTATCGGGATTGAAAATCTCTCTACAAATAGGCTCCGTAGCTCACGGTTACAGATGTTGCCGTTACAAAAAGCAGAAAATCATTTTGCCAGCATCTTCAGTCTGGTATAAATTGAGACCTTGAGACCTAAAGCTCACAATGTATTGCTGTACAATAACGATGCTCTACTTAGGCAGTGAGCACGGTTTTACTTAGGGTTACAGGGTTTTTGTGTTCGGGCCTTTTGCGACTAATGCTAGTTATGGTGCATATTATTTGAGAGTCTGAGTTGCGAGAAGGGCACAGGTTTGTTGACGGGTATGGTCTTTTTTGATGCTTACTGAGTTGAGTGTAGCTTAGTTGCGGATAGGGTAGCATCGGATTTTCTAGTTATTAAAGTCCATATTGATCCTTAAAATTTTTATGAGTTAAACCCTTCATGGAATCTTTACAGAGTTCTCATCAATTCTCGGTAAGTTTTTACAAAACTGCCATGACTTTTAATAGGGCAGGATTATAGGATCTAGATAGGTTAGGAGTTTTCAAGTTTCTTCCTAGGCGCAGGAATACCAGGGGGGAGCTTATGTGTGAGGGGAAACATCAAAGATTAACTCTTGGAGTGGAGAGCAACATTTCACAAGGATTCATTAAGGGGGAAACCAATGATTTCGCAAGCCCAAGGTTCACACGGAAAGGGATATGTCAACTCTCAGGTCAAACACTCCAGAGACATCTTTTGGCGTGCTGAATCACCTAGAGGAGAAAAGCTCAGAATTTTATTTTTAGCACCTCATCCCTTCTATCAAGATCGGGGAACTCCGATCAACAGCAGTATTTTTCTCAAAGCTCTGTCTGAGGATCAGCATCAAGTTGATGTTCTGGCTTACCCAGAGGGTCGGGACATTGAATATGAGAACGTCACGATTCACCGCACCGTCAAATGTCCTTTTGTATCCAATGTGCGGCCTGGGTTCTCTTGGAAAAAGCTAGTTTACGATGCTTTGATGGTCATCAAGGCAGCTCAACTGGTTTCCAAGAAACAATATGACATGGTTCAGGCCATTGAAGAGTCGGTGTTTATTGCCCTCTTGTTCAAAGTGCTGTTGAATATTCCCTATGTCTATGACATGGATTCCTCAATTGCTCAACAAATGATTGAACAGCTTCCCTGGCTGTCTCCCTTGGCCCCAGTTTTGAACTGGTTGGAAGGGCTAGCTGTAAAGCGAGCAAAAGCTGTTATTCCTGTGTGTGATGCGATCGCCGAAGACATTGCCCAATACAACCCTGAAAAGGTGACGATTTTGCCTGATATTTCATTGCTGCAGGAAGAAGGGCATCCTGAGGTTGATGAAGATTTGCGGTCTGACCTCAAGCTTGGCGGCACGATGTTAATGTATGTCGGCAATCTAGAAGGATATCAGGGTATTGACCTGATGTTGGAGGGGTTTGCCATGGCCTTGCGCCAAGACAGCACCCTTGACCTCGTGATTATTGGAGGAGAACCAGACAGCATTGCCCACTACCGCCAGAAAGCTGCACAACTAGGAGCAGGTCACAAGGTTCATTTTATGGGGCCTCGTCCTGCCAAACACTTGAGTAGCTACCTATCGCAGGCTGACATCTTGGTGTCTCCCCGCACGAAGGGCAAGAATACGCCGATGAAAATTTATTCCTATCTCGACAGTGGCAAAGCGGTGCTAGCAACAAACCTGTTGACCCATACCCAGGTTCTGAACGACCAGGTGTCTCAGTTGGCTGAGCCCAGCCCAGAAAGCTTTGCATCAGGTATGGTCACCCTAGCTCAAGATGTAGCTCTCCGCCAGGAGTTGGGATTAGCAGGTCAACAGCTTGTGCAAGAAAAGCACAGCTATCGGGCCTTCCACAAAACTGTTAGCGAGCTTTATGACTGGTTGGCCAGTGAGTTGCTTCCTCCTCAGTATCAAGTGAGATAGTTGATTGCAATGATGAAAATGTGATGATGAAAAGAAGTCTAGTTGCGCTGACTCGTCAGGTCTATGACATTCTGGTGATCGGTGGAGGGATCTATGGCGCTTGTGTGGCATGGGAAGCAAGTCTGCAAGGATTGTCTGTAGCGTTGGTTGAACAGGCTGATTTTGGGGGTGCCACCTCAGCCAATAGTTTGAAAACCATTCATGGTGGATTCCGCTATCTGCAGAATGCCGATATCAAACGGATGCGAGAATCTATCTATGAGCGCAGAGCCCTGATGCAGATTGCGCCCCATTTAGTTCATCCTTTACCCGTGTTAGTGCCAACCTATGGTCATGGCATGAAAGGGAAAGAAATTCTCAAAATCGCTTTGGCCCTGAATGATATCATTAGCTTTGATCGCAATCGGCTGTCTGATGAGCAAAAGCATATTCCCAGGGGTCGAGTCATTTCCAGGCAGCACTGTCAATCGGCGCTCCCTGGAATTCGGCCTGAAGGGCTCACAGGGGGGGCAATGTTTTATGATGGCCAAGTTTACAACTCTGAACGACTCACCTTGGCGTTTCTTCACTCCGCCAGTCAGGCCGGAGCTAACGTTGCCAACTACGTGAAAGTCACCGGGTTACTCCGTCAGGGCAATCAGGTGATTGGGGTTCAGGCCCAGGATGAACTGGAGGGGAACCAATTTGAGATCCAGGCCAAAATAGTGATTAATACCAGTGGCCCTTGGTTGGATCAGGTCGCTGGGTTACTAGACAAACAGTCGGCCAAACCTTCCCCTGTGCTAGCTCAAGCAATGAACTTGGTGACGACGCGACCCTTGTTTGAAACCTATGCGGTAGGTCTACCGGGTTCGAGTGAAGTGGGCAGTCGCTTTCTGTTTATTGCGCCTTGGCGGGGTCGATCGATTGTTGGCACTTGGTATGGGGTCTATCGAGGTGACCCTGACCAGTTTAAGCTGACAGAGGTTCAGATTCAGGAATTTATTGACCAAGTCAATCTAACGTATCCGGGAGCTAGGCTAAATCGCGAGGATGTTGCCTGGGTGCATGGGGGGTTATTGCCTTGTGATGGGGTTGAGTCTGATACGGGAGAGCCAAAATTAGCGAAGCACTATCGGATTCACGATCATGCCAAGGATGGGTGTCCTGGACTGATCTCGGTTGTCGGGGTTAAGTATACAACGGCTCGGGATGTGGCCCAGAAAGTCGTCCAGCAGATCTACAAGTCTTGGGGACAGTCGATGCCTACCTCAACGTCTGCCGTCACCCCCGTGTATGGTGGACAAATTACGGACTTTAATGGGTTCTTGCAGAAGGCGATCGCGTCTGAGTGTTTTTCTGCAGAGACCACTCGCCGTTTGGTCTACAACTATGGTTCCAACTATCCAATTGTGCTGTCGTATCTAAATCAAACCTCAGATGCTGCCCAGTTGCCGCCCGACAACCTGGCTGTTGCCCAAGCAGAAGTGCGACATGCGGTAGAAGAAGAAATGGCCCAAACCTTAAGTGATGTATTCTTCCGACGAACTGAACTCGGAAGCGCTGGATATCCAGGGGAAGAGATCTTACGAATGGGGGCTGAGACAATGGCTCAAGCCCTGGGTTGGCATCAAGCTCGGCTGGAGCAAGAGTTACAAACGGTTTGTCAGCGCTATTCTGTCCAGATGCCTACAGTTTCGGCCTGTAATTAAGTATTAGTTACCGTCGCCTAATTTTTGTTGCCTTAAATTCTGTCTTTCTCAGGAACCTATGCCCTCACCCATTGCCCACGCCGTTTCTGGCTATGTGCTGTCTCGGCTCCTGCCTATAAATTCAACTCCAGATCGGCCTCAGCTGAATATTTCAGTCCAAGACTATTACGCTATATTTGTGGCGATCGCTGCTGATTTTGACTTTATTCCCCAAGTGTTGACCGGGGCAGACTTTCACCGAGGGATCACCCACACGCTCATTTTTGCCCTTGGTTTCAGTTTGCTCTGGGCTTGGCCCATCGGTCGTTGCTTGAAAGTCTCTTACGGACAAATGGTGAAGTTCACCTTCATTCTCTATAGTTCTCATCTGGTTCTAGACTGGCTAACGGCTGGAGGTTTGGGGATGCAGCTCTTGTGGCCCATGACAACGACTTATTTCAAATCTCCCCTATCTTTGTTTCCGCCCGTACATCACTCCCGAGGGCTGTTAGATTTGAGTCATCTGGTGTTTGTCAGTTGGGAGTTATGCTACGCCTTGCTCATCTTAGTTGGGTTGAGGCTGTGGCAAACGACAAAACAATCCAAGCATCTTTCTGAATAAACGCTCTGAATGAATGCCTGGAATGAAAGGGCACACTAGAGACCGTTAGACTTTTGGGGATTGAAGGGACTGAAATATGATCACTGAATGTTCTGCTGAAACTAAACCTGGAACATCAATTGTTCTGGTTGATTCTCATGTTCACATCCATGACTGCTTTCAACTGGATCGATTTTTGAATTCGGCCTTAGGGAATTTTAAAAGAAATGCTCTAGCTGTATTGGCAAAGTTAGACACAGCAAAATCAAAGACAGTTGCGAATGCAACGCCAGGAACAGCAACCGTAGAAACAACAAAGTTCTTGATGTGTTTGACCGAGATTGCTCCAACCCATTACTTTGCCCAGTTTATTAAGGACGCAGGCAAGACTAGTCCTGTTCCGGGTTGGACATTTCACAGTACCGCAGAACCAGAATCGGTTTATGCCCAACATTTATCTGGCGAGGGGATTTTTTTAATTGCAGGTCGTCAGGTCGTAACTACAGAACGACTTGAGGTCTTGGCCCTGGGCACTCCAGAACAGATTTCGGATGATTTATCCCTGGATCAGACCCTCCAACAGATTGAGCAAGTCGGCGCAATTCCGGTGCTGCCTTGGGCTGTGGGCAAATGGGTGGGGCCACGGGGAAAGCGAATTGCAGCGGTCATGGGTTCCAAGGTCTCATCTAGAGTGTTCTTGGGAGATAATAGCGGGCGACCTGGGTTTTGGCCCTACTCTCCTTATTTCAAACTCGCGGAAGCTCAAGGTCGGCCTGTTTTACCTGGAACTGATCCGCTTTCGATTGACTCAGAAGCGGATCGTCCCGGTAGTTTTGGTTTTTGGATTGTTGGAGAATTTGATCAACAGCAACCAGGAAAGAGCCTGAAGCAGTGGTTGTTAAACTCTCAGGCAACCATTCACCCCTATGGTTCCCTAGAAAACCCCTGGCGATTTGTGCAGAATCAAGTTTCACTGCGAGCCCAAAAACCAAAACAAAGTCAAACTTCTGCCGCAAGTCTACAACAGAAAAATATGCAACCAGACTTAACCCATCCATTGGAATCAAGTCATCAATTTCCTGAAACTGCGGACATTGAAACGTCTTCTGATGACTATGCCAGTCGTTTTTCGGGGGAGACTGGACTGTGGTTATTAAAGGTTCAAGAACAGGCAACCTTAAAATTGTTAAAACCCTATCCCAAGGCAACGGTTTTGGATGTGGGAGGCGGCCATGGACAAACCTTAGAACCTTTACTTCAACAGGGTTATCAAGTAACAATTCTCGGGAGTGACGAGAGTTGCAAGACCCGGATTCAGAGTTTTGTAGATGCGAATCTCTGTACTTTTCAAGTGGGAAATGTGTTGGCTTTACCCTATGCTGATAATGCCTTTGATGTGGTGATTAGCTATCGATTTCTTGCCCATGTTACCCAATGGCAACAATTCGTCTCGGAACTTGCCAGGGTAGCAAAAAAAGCCGTAATTGTTGATTATCCAACGGTTCGGAGTGTCAATTCAATTGCTCCTTATTTGTTTAAGTTTAAAAAGGGTTTAGAAGGCAATACAAGAACTTATATCTCCTATCAAGAACCCGAACTGGTAGAGTTTTTCAAGTCCCTAGGACTCAAACAAACAGAACGCTGCCCTCAGTTTTTTGTGCCGATGGTGTTGCATCGAGCCTTGAAATCACCTAAAGCTTCATCTGTCTTGGAAATTCCATTTCACTTAGTTGGACTAACCCATTTTTTGGGATCACCTGTCATTGCTAAATTCACGAAATAATCTACTTCAATGAACGAGTTGAGTCATTAAAAAACCTTGCCGTTCTTAGTTGCGTCAGTTATGCTAGGGTTAACAGGAAATAGCTTGACAAATCCTGTTAGTATAAAACCCAACATACTGTAAAGTTCACAGCCAATTTTCTGAGGAGAGGAGAGTAAGATGAAGATTTTTGTTACAGGGGGAACAGGTTTTACGGGGAGCCATCTGACCCGTCGCCTACTTGAAAAAGGACATCATGTTGTTGCCTTAGATAACCAGCCTGGATTATTTTTCGATGAATTGAAACAGCTTGGAGCAGAGCTTCATATTGGGAGTGTTACGGATAAAGAACTCGTCAATAAATTGACTGAAGGGTGTGAGGTTGTTCACCACCTGGCAGCAGCATTTCGTCAAGTAAGTCTACCAGAGTCCGTTTATTGGAATGTGAATGTAGAGGGAACTCGATACTTATTAGAGGCTGCTCTCAACCATGGTGTACAAAAGTTTGTGTACTGCAGCACCTGTGGAGTTCATGGGAATGTGAAGGAGTTTCCGGCAGATGAAACTGCACCTATCGCCCCCGCAGATTATTATCAATATACAAAACACGAAGGGGAAAAGGTGATCCCTGAATATGTCGAAAAAGGCTTAAAAGTTGTGACCTTGAGACCCGCAGCAATTTATGGGCCTGGAGATCCAGAGCGATTTTCAATCCTATTTAAGCGTGTAAAAGGTGGAAGGTTTCTGATGTTTGGGGATGGAAAATGCTGTTATCATCCCCTCTATATTGAAAACTTAGTTGATGCCCTCGAACTGGCTGCCGCCTCGGATAAATGCCATGGAGAAGCCTACTTGATTGCCGATGAAAAATACTACGCCTTAAACGATCTGGTGACTGCGATCGCCAAGTCCATGGAGATCGATCTCAAAATTCAACATCTTCCCTTTGGGCCTTTATGGCTCGCAGCTTTTTTAACTGAAATGGCTTACAAGCCTTTTCCAAATGTTGATCCGCCGTTGTTCCGTCGCCGCGTGGACTGGTTCCGGCAAAATCGGGCCTTTAGTATTGAAAAAGCCAGGAAAGAACTGGGTTATCAGCCCCGCGTGAACTTAGAGGATGGGCTATCTGCAACAGCCAAATGGTATCGCGAAAAAGGAATTATTTAAGGGAATTATTTAATTGTTAATTCACAAATACCCACTTCAGCCAGCCCTTTAGCAAACCCATTTCAGTTATGAGTCAGAAAAAAGCCCACGCTCAAATCTCGGATGAATCCCAACCCGCCCTTAAGCGCTATCAGAGTCTTGTGGTTGGTTCTGATAGCCTAACCTTTACCCTGCAATATGAACTTCTGCTAGGACTATTGGGGGGATTGCCTGGTGCCTTAGGGTTGGTGCTGCGCCAGAAATTCTATAAGCCCTTGTTTAAAAGTCTCGGACGCAAAGCTTTATTTGGCAGTCGCGTTATGTTCCGCCATCCCAAAAAAATTGCATTGGGAGATACGGTAGTAATTACAGATGGATGTGTCCTGGATGCCCGAGGTGAAAACAACACTGGAATTGTCGTTGGCAACAGTGTGATTTTCTCCCAGAATGCCATGATCATCTGTAAAGATGGTGACATTCGGATTGGAAATAACGTCAACATTGGTGCGAATACTGGTATTTATGCGGTCGCAGGCAACCAGGTTGATATTGCCGACAACGTTCTGATTGGACACTACACCTATATTGGTGGGCACAGTTACCACTTTGACCAAATCGACATTCCCATTGCGGCCCAGGGAATTAACCCTCGCGGGGGAACTCGCATTGAAGAGGGGGCTTGGATTGGCGCTAGGGCAACGCTCATGGATGGCATAACGATTGGTCAGGGAGCAATTGTTGCTGCCGGTGCAGTGGTAACAAAAGACGTTCCTGCCTATGCCATTGTTGCTGGAGTCCCAGCACGGGTGGTGCGTTACCGAACCGCAACAGAAGCAGAAGCTCCAGTAGAAACCCCTGTGGAAGTTCCTGTTACCAACCATGCTTGACGTTAATAATTCCTGTGTACACGACGGTTTGTTAAATGTTAAAAGGGAAAATCCTTAAGTTCCCTTGCTAGGAGATTTTATAGACAACTCCCAGCAAGATTAGCCACCAAACATCCTCTGTTAAGCCAAAAAAACCAAAGTTTCATCCTGCCTATTACCCCTGCCTATACTTATGAGTGGGGGTTAATAGGTTTTTCGAATGATCTGTGACTTTTGAAGGTCATGTGAGTATAGTAGGGAATAAAGGTGCAAAGCGTTGGGTTCATTAATCACTTCATGGGTTTTTAGCTTAGCAGGAGTATTAAAAATGGAAGAGCCTCAGTATACACTTCCCTCAGGTTCTCGTGTTCTTGTCACGGGCGGTACGGGATTTACAGGGTCGGCTTTACTGAAGAAACTCATTGATCAAGGGGTCAATATTACTGCGATCGCCCGTCCAACTTCTAATCTGGAACCCTTTAGCAGAATGCCGATTGAGTGGCTCCGAGGTCATGTCTTTGATGAAAACCTGATTAATCAGGCCATGAAAAATGTTAACTACGTTTTTCATATGGCAACTCCATTTCGGGAGGCCAAATCTCCTGATAGTGTTTATCACAATGTTCATGTTTTAAGTACCCAACACTTAGCAAAAGCAGCTCTGAATCAGCCTGACTTTAGAAGATTTGTCCATGTTTCAACGATTGGTGTTCACAGTCATGTTGCGAATCCCCCTGGCGATGAAAACTCTCCGATGGAACCAGGGGACATCTATCAAAGCACAAAACTCGAAGGGGAGCGTTGGATTCGGGAGTTTGCAGAGCAATCAGGACTTCCAGTCACTGTTGTTCGTCCGACTGGAATCTATGGCCCAGGAGAGAAACGCCTGCTCAAAATTTACAAATGGGTTGCCAAGCAAAGAGTTCCTGTGATTGGAAATGGCAGCAACTTACTGCACTTCATCCATGTGGAAGATTTGACCAACTTTTTGCTGTTAGCGGCGACCCATCCAACAGCAGTTGGCGAAGCGTTTATTTGTGGTAGCCATCAAGCAATTACATTCAAGCAGATGGTGGAGTTGGTAGCGAGTTATTATCGAGTTAAGCCTAAATTAATGCAGTTTCCTGCGGCTCCGATATTTGCCCTCGGGGATATGCTGGAATTTATTTGTCGCCCTTTTGGCATTGAACCACCAATTTATCGCCGTCGTTTAGCGTTCTATACTAAAGACCGCTCCTTTGATATCTCAAAAATGCAAGATTTGCTGGGATTTACTCCGGTTTATTCCAATCAAGATGGACTACAAGAACTGGCACAATGGTATCTTGAGCAGGGCTGGATTACTGTTCAGAAGCCAATCCCTGATCCTGTGATCTAAAAGACTGAAGTTAGGACTTCAAGTTGGGGTCTGAAGTTAAGCATTAAAGCTTAAATCGTTGAGCAGATCAATTAGCCAGTAATTAAGCAAGCAGGCAAGCAATAATTGTGTCACCCGATCAAAAGTATGATGAAATCTTCATTGCTAAAGTTCCCCTCTCGGAACAGTTAACTCAAGCGCAAGTTTCTCCCCTCAAACGCTACCAGGATAAAGTTCTAGGCACATCTGAATGGATGCCGTTTTTACAGTATGAATTGATCACGGTGCTGTGTAGCGGGTTACCGGGTAGCTTAGGGTATCTGTTGAGAAAATTCCTGTACCCCAGACTGTTGAAGCAGGTGGGCTCAGGAGTGATTTTAGGGCAAGGTTTAGTGTTGCGCCATCCTGGAAAAATCAGCTTGGGCGATCGCGTTGCAATTGATGACTATGGATTAATTGATGGCAGTGGGGCGGGTGAAGAAGGAATCTATTTAGGAGATAATGTAATTGTCTCGAAGAATTGTGTGATTCAGGGGAAAACAGGCCCAGTGATCATTGGGGATAAAACTGACCTCGGGTGCAATGTTGTTTTGACCTCAAGCTCTGGAATTTACATCGGCAAATCGGTTTTGATTGCATCCAATTGCTATCTCGGTGGCGGACGTTATGGAACAGACCGTTTAGATATTCCGATGATGGAGCAAGGAATCTACACAAAAGGCCCAGTCGTGATTGAAGATGATGTTTGGTTAGGGGCAGGGGCAACGGTTTTGGATGGGGTAACGATTGGCAAAGGCTCGATTATTGGGGCGGGAGCCGTTGTCACAAAAGACTTACCCGCTTACAGTGTCGCCGCTGGGGTTCCAGCAAAGGTCTTGCGATCGCGTCTTTCTGAACACCAAGATTAGCCTGGGTCTCACGTTATTTTATGTCTGGTTTGTAATGTCTGGTTTGTAAGTTCTAAGTTGTTTGAAACAAGCTAAATTTTACCCGCTAATCTTACTCGCTAATTGTGCACAAATTTAAAGGATTTATTCTCAATAACAAGGGGTTGTTATGGCCATACTCCAAAAAGTTGTTAAGGCATTTCAGGAAGTTCCGATTGAGTTACAACGGTTTTTGCAGCAGAAATATCCCAAATTTGTAACGGGGGGAGGACTTGAAACGTTAAAGCATGAAGTTCCAGTTTTCATGTTTCACACGGTTCACCACTCAACCTTTCAAAGTCAGTTAGAGTTCCTACACGTCAATGGCTATCGAACCCTAAACCTAACGACATTTATGGCATTTCTGCGGGGAGAAATTCAGTTAGAAGCACCTTCAGTTTTGTTAACGTTTGATGATGGTGAGAAAAGTTGGTATGACACTGCTTATCCGTTGTTAAAACAATATGGGTTTCATGCAGTCGGTTTTGTTGTTCCTTACTACATTCAAGAACAACCCATTCAAGAGCAACACCTTCAAGAAAAATCTACTTCAAAAACTTCAGAAAAAAGTTGGCTGTCTTGGCCTGAATTAGTTGAATTGGATCAGAGCGGTGTGATTGAAATTGAGTCTCACAGTCAATACCATGCGCGGATTTTTATCGAACCCAAACTCATAGATTTTTTTAATCCACAAGTGCCTGATACTTTGGGTTTAGATGTACCTTGGATTGGCAATAACGGTTCCTATACCAATCAGTTAAAATGGGGTACGCCAATTTATAGTTATGCCCCTCGGCTTGAAGGTCACTTGAGATATGTGGATGATGCCGGGGTTAGGGAGGCTTGTATTACTTGGGTTGAATCTCAGGGCGGCGTTGAATTTTTTCAGAAAAGTACCTGGCGGCAGGAACTCACTCAGTACTATCAAACGGCGAAAAAGACTGTCCTTCTGCCTCAATATGAAACTGTACAACAACAGCAAGAACAGATGTTAGAAGATTTAATCCAATCTAAATCTGTTTTATCAAGTCGCTTGAATAAACCGATTCAACATCTTTGTTACCCCTGGGGTGTCGGCAGTCAGAAAGCGATTGAGCTAAGTCAAAAGGTTGGCTATCAGAGTAATTTCTGGGTTTCGTTAGATCATCGCAATACCAATCGATCTGGAGATTCCCCTTTCCATATTCCCCGCCTAAAAGACGACTATTTATTCCGATTACCAGGGGAAGGTCGGCAATCTTTATTGCAAATCTTTCAGTCTAAACTCCGTCGCCGAGCGACAACTATAGATATTTACTAACTATTCACTAACCCTCTATTAACTATCTACTAATATGGAAAAAGTTACGATTGGAATTGTTAACTACAACGGCAAGGCTACCCTACCTCAAACGATAGAATCAATTCAGCGGTTGAAATACTCAGATTTTACAGTTGTTGTCGCGGATAATTTTTCTACAGACGGCAGTCGAGAGTGGCTCACAGAAAACTATCCCGATGTGCAACGTCTCTGTTTGGCAGAAAATCGAGGCCCTGCCGGAGGTCGCAATGCCATTCTTCAAGCATCCACAAGCAATTATATTTTGTTCTTAGATAATGATATTACCCTGGAAGCTGATACCTTAATCTATCTCATGAATGTGATGCAAACTGTGCCAAATGTTGCAGTTTGCCACCCTGAAATCTGTGATCCAACAGATCCAATGGTTTATCACTATAACGGGGGATGGATTCATTATTTGGGGGCTTATATCTCTAGAAATAATGATAAAGGAGAGCGACCAGAATACGAAATTTTTGATGTTGTTTCTGGGGCAGCGATGTTAGTTGATCGTAAAGCTGCTTTAATGATTGGAGGATTTGATGAAGATTACTTTTTTAACTGGGAAGATGGTGATTTTGTGATTCGGTTCACCTTAACTGGGTATCACTGTGTAAACGTTCCTCAGGCAATTGTTTATCACTTAGGAAAACCTAGGGGAGCTTCAAAAGCATTTTATATGGTACGGAATCGCTGGTACTTCATGCTCAAGATTTACAGTTGGAGAACATTAATTTTGTCTTTCCCCGTCTTGTTGTTATTTGAAATTGCCCAAGCGTTGTTATTGATCGTTCAAGGACATTGGCAAGACTATTGGAAAGCCAACTACGAAGTTTTACAGCACATCCCAGATATTTTGCAGAAAAGACAGCAATTTCAAGCCCTCAAAATCAAGCGCGATCGTGACTGGCTAAAAGCTGGAGAACTTTATGTCTCTACCAGCATTGTTGCCTCAAAATCATCATTTTCTCGACTTAAAGAAGTCATCAGTCGTTGTCTCAATTTGTACTGGCAGCTTGTTCGTCTAGCTTGTTAAGCTATAGCCATCCTACATGTACATGACAGGTGAAATGGGGTAAAGGAGCGTTGCCCTTTAAAACTTCAAAATAAACCTACAATTTCAAGGCAACAGCAATGACCCAATATACTGAACATCACCCTCAGCAAACCTTAGCCTTATCAGAAGATTACCGTATCTCAATTCTGGGCTGGTATGGCAATGACAACTGTGGTGATGAAGCGATCCTGACCGTCATGTTATCCTCCCTCCGCCAGTCTTTTCCACAGGCAAAATATTGGGTTTTTTCAGCTAATCCCAAGAAAACGTCTGCCATGTATCAAGTTTCAGCAATTCCAAAAAAATTGACAAAAGGTTTCTTTCAGATTGTTCAGACTATTCAACAGTCAGATTTATTCATCATTGGTGGAGGCACTTTAACGGCGGATAATCCTGTAGCGATGCTGCCAATTTGGTTTTGTATGGGGGTTGCAATTCTCTATCGTGTCCCTGTATTTTTTTATGCTCAAGGGGTAGAAAAGTTAGAAACAAAACTCACTCGATGGATCACCAGATTTTTGGTCAATCGAGTCAGCTTGATCACCTTGCGAGATAGCAACTCAAAGGAAAATTTGTTAGATATTGGAGTTACTCAACCTCAGATTGTTGTGACTGGAGATCCTGGAATTAACCTCCCAAGTTCTCCAATTCATTTGGCTTCAGTGCTTCAAGAAATAAAACCTCCTGAAGAGATTGAAATTTTTCTAAATAGACCTGTAATTGGCATTTGCCCGAAAGCAAATATTCATACGGCGACTCGTTCTGCTGCTGAAATTGAGTTGGAGCTGTCTCAGTTGGCTGATGAATTAGTAATGAAGTTGGGCGTTAGTATTCTATTTGTTCCTATGCAGAATACTGGTGTAGATAATGATGTTCTCAGTTCCGAGCGAATTATTAGTAAAATGCAATATTCCCAGTCTGCACTCACTCTTGCTAGGACTATTTCTGGGAATGTTTCTGAGAATATTTCTGGGAATTATAGTCCGGCTGAACTAAAAGGAATCTTAGGTCAACTTGACTTAGTAATTGGGGTTAGACTTCATGCTTTAATCTTTGCAGCCGCTGCTTATATTCCTGTCATTGGGATTGCCTATGCCGAAAAAATTCCCTATTTTCTAAGGGCAATTGGTCAGGAAGAATGGATGTTGGATTTAGACCAGTTTTTCTCTAAAACTCTCAGTGAAAAAGTTTGTAGTCTCTGGCAGCAGCGACATGTTGTTCAAAATTCCTTGAAGCTAAAGGTGACTCACTATCAGGAAAAGGCTGCGACAACGATTGATTATATCGAGCAGATCCTACAAAATTGACCCTGCTTGAACTTGAGCGATCGCCCCCACAATAATCTGATGTTCCTCGACCTGAATTCGAGCATGTAAGGTTTCAGGCGTATCATTGGGTAAGACGGGAACTGCTGATTGGATTAAAACCGGGCCCCGATCAACGGCAAGTTCAACCAGATGTACGGTGCAACCTGTGATTTTAACCCCTGCGGCTAAAGCTTGCTCGACAGCGTGAATCCCTGGAAAACTAGGTAACAAACTAGGGTGGACGTTGATGATTTTTTGAGGGAATGCATTAATTAAAACTTGAGTCACAATTCGCATCCAACCTGCCATGATTACCCACTCGACTTGGTTTTGGTTGAGCACTTCAACAATTGTATGATCCAGATCTTCTCGAGTCCGATAATTCCGATGGTTCAGTAGATAGGTGGGAATGCCGAATTTTTTAGCTCGTTCAACGACTTTGGCTTCAGGATTATTGTAGATTACCACTTGAATTTCGGCGTTGAGCTTTCCTTCTTGAATGGCTTGGGCGATCGCCTCAAAGTTACTGCCGCTCCCTGACGCGAGTACACCTAGCTTCAACGGTTCCCCTGTTACAAATAGTGAGGCGAGCAGGGGTGGCGAAATTAAACTGATTTCTGGATAGCTCACGTTAAAATCCTTGGGATTGGTCTTACTTTTAAACCTTTAGTTTTAAACCTTCAGTTTTAAACCTTTAGTTTTAAACTGTCAGTAGAATAATTCTATGCTGAGTTGATCAGAAGTTAATCTACTAAAGTTAATCTACTAAAGTTAATCTACTGGATGATCCCGCGACAGACTTCTTCGGCTCACTGGCTTGACAATGAAGGGGTTGCAGCCTGGATATTCTTGGCTCCTGCCCTGATCCTGCTGGCAATCTTTGTATTGTGGCCGATCCTGTATCTCTGCTATCTCAGTTTCACGACAGGTAGTTTCACCTTGGCGGGGATGCAGTGGGTTGGCTTGAAAAACTATTGGCGTTTATTCAGCAGCCCTGATTTTTGGCAGGTGATCGGCAATACAATTTACTTTACCGTTGCCACCGTGATTCCAAGTCTGGTGATTCCTTTAGGACTAGCGGTGCTTCTGAATCAAAGTTTGGCTCTACGAGGATTCCTGCGAACAGCTTATTTTATTCCTTCGATTACGTCTCTGGTTGCGGTGGGTTTAGGATGGCGCTGGCTATTTCAAACTGATGGCCCGGTGAATGCAGCATTAACTCACCTGGGAGTAAATCCGATTCCCTGGTTGAGTAGTACTGTCTGGGCCATGCCTGTCTTAATTTTGCTCAGTATTTGGAAGCAAATTGGCTTTAACATGGTTGTCTTTCTGTCTGGATTACAAGCGATTCCAGCCAGTCGTTATGAAGCTGCCGAACTGGATGGGGCAGGGCCGTGGCAGCAATTTTGGTATATTACGTTACCAGGATTGCAGCCAACCTTGGTCTTTGCTGCCGTGACAACGATCATTTTCACCCTACGCAGTTTTGAACAGGTCTATATCATTACTGGAGGTGGCCCCTTAAATACAACAAACCTGCTTGTTTACTTCATTTATGAACAAGCATTTGCTCAGTTTGACTTTGGCTATGCTGCAGCCGGAGCAACTCTTTTACTTGCCGTTGCATTAGTTCTCGTTTACTTTCAGCTTCAGGGATTTAAAGATGATCAAGGATGAGATTTTTTTCAGAACCTCAACAAAATTCCAGAGAAATTCCAGAACTGCTTTACAATGACAGTTTAGGATTAGAGAATAGTGTGCAAATGCTTCTACCTAATTAATTATGTTCATTGCACCTCATGAGCTGGCTATCTTAATTGCTAAGATCTTTCCAGATGGATTATTTTCTAAAGAAACTACTAAATCCGTAGTAGCCCTAACAATAGATGATGTCGGAGATCCTTCAACTGAGACACTTTTAGAGATTATTTCTCAACATAATCAACAGGTTAATAATCCCACAGAACAGGCAACAGCCACCTTCTTTATCACCACTAGTTTTCTCCAGGAAGATGATAGTATTCTGGAAAAACTGCTCAAGCAAAACCACGAACTCGGGAACCATGGAGTCTACGATCATACCCATGCCGCCTTGAGTCCTGAAGAGTTTGAGCGAGAATTTCATCAAGCTCACGAGACTTTAGTTCAGCAGACAAATGCCAAACCAAAGTGGTTTAGACCAGGGCGAGGACGCTACAACAAAACGATGCTAGATACCCTGAAGTTAATGCCGGGATATTACCCTCAATTTGCCCTGGCTTCGATGATTCCTCTGGATACCTATGAGCTAACCAATCATCCTGATTTTACGATGCGTTATATTTCCAAGTTTGTCTTTCCGGGAGCAATTTTAGTCTTTCATGGGGGCTCAGCAGAACGAGTCAAAAATACGGCGATTGCTCTGCGACAAGCCCTAGCCTATCTCAGGGCGCATCAGTATCGGGTGGTAACTTTAACTGAGCTGATTGAACAGTTCTAAGGTAATTCTGTATCGCAGCTCAAAAGCACGGTCGGAACCGTGCTTTTGGAAGAATGAACAGACGATGAGGACGCTAGCTTTCCTTCGACTTAGACTAGACCTTGTTCGCTTTGTGCTTTGCAGCAAACATGCCACCCAAGGCGAGCAGACCCAAAACCATTCCAGGCTCAGGAACGCTCTTGTTGGTTTCAGGGTTAAAACCGCTGTCGCTCAGCAAGAAGGAGTGGTTGTCGGTCTCAAAGCCACCGCCTTTGCCAGAAACCTGGGTCAGTACAACC
>JBOFUV010000078.1:0-21340 GCA_051652765.1 Microcoleaceae cyanobacterium
AAGGCAAAGTTGAGGAGGGTTTAGCGACAGGGGAAACAGCCTTGAAGATCGATGGTCGCTATGCCGACGTTGATTTTCTCAAGGAAAATCTTTGGGGCGATCGCCTGATTGGTGACACTGCAAGGTTTCTGGCAACACCTCGAATGAAAGAAACTATCGCCCAGCTCGCTGAAACAACTCCACCGACGACCCCTACTCCCTGATGAAACCGATCCAGGTTTCCGGCTCAACCCTAGCAGACGCGAGCAGGCTCACCCGATTAACTCAGGTTCCTAGATTAGGTTCCTAGGGATGAATGCATAAACAATGAATGTATAAACAATGCATAAACCCTGAAAAGCTTCCTTTGTAAAAGACAAGGGAGCAACACAGCTCGTATTGGCTTCCGGCAAAATACTGAGTTTGTTGGGAGGATCTCTGATGAATATTAAGACACTCCGAAATCTAGTGCTTGAATCAATTGGGCTAATGGGTTTGTCTTTACTTTGCCATCGTGTTGCCCTGACTCAAGCCAATGTTGACCCTAGTGCCGGTCAAGGTGATCGCCAAGCTTGGTGTCGTGATCAGGGCGGGACATGGATCAATCAAAAAATGAATCCGAGTTGCCAATGGGCAAACCTCAGTCTACCTCCTCAACAAGAAATACAATTAGGGCAAGCCTGTAGCGACCAGAACGGAATTTGGCAAACCCTAGTGGAAGAAGTCTACACTCCTCAATGTAGTGGAGATGTCTGTCTGCCCATGTATGACCCCCTTGCTGCGGACTATGTTGAGAAGGGCATAACCTGTATTTGGTATTCGGACATTGAGCCCGTTGGTAGATAAGACGCTGGAACCGAACTGCATTAAACCTGGAACCGATCCTTGAGGATAAACTCTGCAACCTTGAGATCAACCGGCGTTGTCACCTTGAGATTGGTCTCTTCTCCCTGAACAATCTGTACAGGCAAGTTACACTTTTCAAACAAAGCTGCATCATCCGTTACTTCCCAACCCTGGTATAAACCCTGTTCATGGCAGTGTTTGAGTAACTTCACCTCAAACCCTTGAGGGGTTTGGGCTGCCCACAATTGACTGCGGTCAGGAGTATTTTGAATCAGACCCTGAGCACCTACCACCTTAATCGTATCTTTGACTGGAACTGCCGCAATCAATCCTGAACACGTTGACAAAAAATCAGTGCAGCGATTGAACAATTCTGGTGTGACCAAACATCTAGCGCCATCGTGAACGAGCACCCGTTCGGCCTCGGGTGGCAGGGCACACAACCCGTTGTAAACTGACTGCTGACGAGTGTCTCCCCCCTGAATAATCTGCACCGGGGTTTTCAGGGCAAGGTCAATTAAGATCGTCTCAAAATCCGGAAAGTCCACAGGCTGCCCAATAATACCAATCCAGCGAATCGCCGCAGCACTCTCGGCGGCCAGCAACGTCCAAGCCAGTAACGGTTGATCCAACACTTTGAGTAACAGCTTATTGCGCTGACTCCCCATGCGTCGTCCTGAACCTGCGGCTGGAATTAATAAATACATCTTGAGATTTTGAGTATGGAAGCGAGTCTTCTATTAAATTCTATTAGAATGGAGCCGATCAGTAGATTAACCCCTTAAAGATGAAAATACTAGCTCTTGTTCCCGGTGGAATCGGTGATCAGATTCTATTCTTTCCAACTCTAGATGATTTGAAGCAAACCTGTCCCCCTGCCAAAATCTCTGTGATCACTGAACCCAGGTCGAAGGGAGCCTACCGAGTTTGCAAATCGGTTTCGGAGGTACTGACCTATGATTTTAAAGATCGCAACGGCTTAGCAGACTTTGCCAATATTTTAGAAATCATTCGCGATCGCGAATATGATGTGGTACTTTCCCTGGGACAGCGCTGGACAGTGGGGTTTGCCCTTTGGCTGACGGGAATTCCGACCCGAGTGGGCTACATGGGCAGTGCAGGGGCTCGATTCCTCACCCATCCCGTTCCCCTAAAAACAGAGCAATATGCCGCTGAAATGTATCATGACTTGCTGCAGGGGTTGGGAATCAACCTACCATTTTCAGGGTTAGCCGTTAATGTCCCAAAACTAGACCTGGATTGGGCCGACACAGAACAGCAGCGTTTAGGAGTCAAGGAAAGCGGATACGTCTTAATTCACGGCGGATCAAGTCAACTCGCGCAAACCAAGGGGATTGATAAAATTTATCCTGCGGAGCAATGGCAACAGATTATTCAAGAGTTGCAACAGCGCCAGCCTAACCTTCCAGTCGTGGTTGTCAATGGGCCAGAAGATACTGCCTTTGTGAGTGGACTCTTGCAGCACTGCCCTAATCTCAAAGTCACGACCCCGGAGGATATCGGCAAGTTAGCTGCTATGATCGCAGCCGCAAATTTGATGATTTGTACCGATAGTGCGCCGATGCATCTCGCCGTTGCTGTTGGAACTTATACGATTGCCCTATTTGGCCCCACTGACCCAGTCAAGTTATTACCGAAGAGCGATCGCCTGATTGGCATCAAGTCCCCCACCGAAAATATGGCAGATATTTCACCCAATGAAGTCTTGAAGAAAGTTTGGGGAGGCTAGATCAAAAAATCCTGTAGAGACGTTTGATTAACGTCTCTACAAAGCGTTCATTAACAGCGTTAATCAAATGTCAAGAAAACGTTCAGCGCAAAGTAGCTCACTATCGGAACATGATACTGACCGAACTATCTTCATGGATTCGCCAAATTGTTTCACCTAAAAGATTTGCAACTGACAACATGGTGAGTTGAGCAAATCGTTTGTCTTCTAGGACGGGAATTGTGTTAGTGACAATGACCTCTTCAAACAACCCTGTTTCAGACAATCGCTCAGCAGCAGGGGACGAAAACACAGGATGGGTTGCACAGGCATACACCTGACTTGCTCCCTTTTCTCGGAGCAATTTTGCGCCTTCAGTGATTGTGCCAGCAGTGTCGATCATATCATCGACTAATACGGCAACCTTACCCTCAACATCCCCAATGACATTTAAAACCTCTGCCACGTTGTGAGCCTGACGACGCTTGTCAATAATTGCCAGAGGAGCATCATCTAGCTTCTTGGCAAACGCCCGCGCCCGCGCCACCCCTCCCACATCTGGGGAAACGACAACAATGTCTGAGAGTTGCTTCCCGAGCAGATAATCTAGGATCACAGGAGAACCGTATACATGGTCAAACGGGATGTCAAAATACCCCTGAATTTGGGCAGAATGCAAATCCATTGCTAAGATTCGACTGGCTCCAGCTTCAGTGATCAGGTTTGCAACCAACTTTGCTGTAATTGATTCTCGGCCTGCCGTTTTGCGATCTGCCCTAGCATAACCATAGTAAGGAATTACGGCAGTAATTTGCCTCGCCGATGCCCGCCGACAGGCATCGATCATAATCAGTAATTCCATCAAGTTGTCATTGACTGGACAGCAACAAGGTTGAATGAGATAAACATCACAGCCTCGGATAGATTCTTGAATTTGAATATACAATTCCCCGTCCGCAAATCGCTTACGAACCATTGGGCCTAAGTCAATCCCTAGATATCGACTGACTTCTATTGCCAGGGGAACATTCGCAGATCCTGAAAAGAGTCGGAGTCGGTGATGATCTGTTGGTGATTCAGCGCTCGGAAGAGGTAGAGTAGCAGATTGGATCACGGCCATGCCTCGCAGTTCAATTCATGGCAATCTTAGCATTCACCCTCGAGTGATATTAAGAGTCAGAGATTATAACAATCCAAAGTGATCAGTAAAGTGGAGTGAAGGAGCGTTTTCCTGGCTGGGGAACTTTAGCCCCGAAACCCTGTTCAGTTTTCTCAGGATTGATTTAGGATTGCCATAGCAGTCTGATTTAAAGGATGAACGTGGAGCGGGATCTGGCACGCGCAGACTGGAAAATTACTCCAAGGGCATATCATAAACTATTGTTGCAATTTTATCCGTTTAGAATCTGGGTTGAGTGTTTAAGATTTTGTTGAGTGTTTAAGATTTTACTGAATACGAGTTTGAGGACAGAGCCAATGAGTTTAAAAGATCGCATTACAGAAGATATCAAGGCCGCGATGAAAGCAAAGGACAAGGTGCGACTAGAAACCGTTCGCAGCATTAAGAAAGTGATCCTGGAAAAAGAATCCACGGTTCGAGGGGAAGGACAGGAAGTCTTGACCCCCGAGCAAGAACTCGAAGTCCTGACTCAGCAGGCCAAACAACGACGTGACTCCATTGAGCAGTATCGCCAGGTAGGACGGGAGGATCTGGCTGAAAACGAGGCCGCAGAGTTGACCATCATTGAGGAGTATCTGCCCAAGCAACTCTCTGACGCAGAAATTGCCGCCGTAATTGATGAGATGATTGTTGAAGTGGGAGCAAGTTCGGCAAAAGATATGGGGAAAGTCATGGGGCCTGCGATGCAGCGGTTGAAGGGTCAAGCCGATGGTAAGAAGGTTCAAGATATTGTTAAATCCAAGCTTCCTTAGAAGTCTGATGGTGATCAGTCAGCACCGCATTTCAACTTGAATTTTGCTTATCACCTTAGCAATACCCTAGTAGACTTGTACTGATAACACTAATTGCAGTTAACGAAATTCGGGAAAAACTTGCTGAAGTTCTATAGAAGGAGTGAATCTTTGTATAAGAAAATTCTGATCTGAAAGAGTTCTGATGATCAAGCTACTGATCATCAGTCACGTTCAAACGTTTATCGATGCTTTGTTTTCTTGACCTTGTTTCTGGCTCTTCTATTCTGCTTCAAGCACACTATGCAACCTGCTATTCCGCTCGGAACTGTTCTGCAACGCCGCTATCGCTTGATTGATCTCTTGGGTCAAGGGGGATTTGGTCGTACCTATCTAGCTGAGGACTTAGGGCGCTTTAACGAACGCTGTGCCCTGAAAGAATTTATTCCCCCTGAGACTGGAAACTGTCCCTTTGAGAAATCTCAAGAACTCTTCCAGCGAGAAGCCCAAGTCCTGTATCAAATTTGCCACCCGCAGATTCCTCAGTTTTGTGCCGTGTTTGAGGATGGTCATCGCCTGTTTCTGGTGCAGGACTACGTGGAAGGAAAGACGTATCACAAACTCCTGAACGAACGCCGCACCTCTACGAGCGAGCCAAAAGCTTTTTCTGAGGTCGAGGTACTGTTGTTTCTGAAGCAGATGTTGCCTGTGCTGGCTTATATTCACAGTTTAAGAATCATCCATCGAGACATTTCTCCAGATAACATCATTCTGCGTCAACGGGATCAACTGCCTGTGTTGATTGACTTTGGCGTTGTGAATGAGGTAGTGACTCAGGTTCGATCTCAGAACCTGACGTTACCCCCCGCCACTCGAGTTGGGAAAGTCGGCTATGCTCCCGTTGAACAGTTGCAAATGGGACGGGTTTCTCCCAGCAGTGATCTTTATGCCCTTGCCGTTACCGCCATTGTTTTGCTGACCGGTCAGGAGCCTCAACAACTGATGGATCAGACTACCTTGACTTGGAACTGGCAACAGGGGGTGAATGTTAGTCCTGAGCTTGCCTACATTTTGAACCGGATGTTGAGTCGGCAACCGGGCGATCGCTATCAATCTGCCGCCGAAATTGAACAGGCATTGGCAAATTCCACATCAGCCAAAGCCCAGCCCACTCAACCGGTTCCCTTGAGTCTGTCTGAGATGAAAACAGTTGCAGTAGGACGACCGGCCCTAAATGTCAATTCCCCTCAGCAACCTGCTCCCCGAGCCTCTGGTGGCCTGGGAAAATCTCTCTGGGAAAATCCCCTAGCAGCAATCACCTCTGGCATCGTGATTGCTCTCCTTACCCTTTGGGGATCGTGGGTATTGCTCAGTGCTTTGCTGGATTCCACCGGCAATAAACCTCGCCCCACACCAACAGCCAAGCTAAATCCTGAGCCCACCCTAAAACCCCTACCTGAGCCCACCCCTGAACCTACGCCGACTCCTACCCCTGAGTTCTCACCGACTCCAGTTCCTCCTCCTGTTTCAGAACCTCCCTCCGTACCAAAGGTTCTGACCCGTCGTCTCAACGTGATTCCCGGAGAACCCACTGCGATCGAAGGCTATCTCCAATCCAATGGAACCGTTAACTATTTACTGTCTGTTGCCAAGGGACAACAGCTCTATACATTTGTTTCTGGGGATGGAGTGCTGCTAACCTTATTAGATCCTCGCCAAAATCCAGTTGATAGCCGCGCTGAGGGGGTTTCCTTCTGGCAGGGGACTTTACTCACAGATGGGGATCATACGGTTCAGCTCAGAACCTTACCCGGTTTAGCAGAAAGCAACTACACCCTCGAAATTCAGCTTGTAGATTCCCTACCCCCAATTACGCCCGAACCAACACCCGAACCAACACCCGAGCCAACTGTTGAACCTGAACCGGCCCCAGACCCTGAAGAGCCAATCCCGACTCCAAACCCAGAGCCCGAACCAACGCCCGAACCAACCGTTGAACCTGAACCGACCCCAGACCCCAAGCCCGAAACTCCCCCCGAAGTTCAGCCCATTCCTGAGCCAAACCCTGCTCCCAGCCCAACCCCAACTGCAAACCCGAGTGACTCCTCAAAATCTAGCCCCAAGCAGCCTACTTTTTTCCCAGAGAGTAATGGCAACAAAGAGGAGGCAACACTTGGCAATCTCAATCGCCATACGTCCCGTAAGGGTTTGAGTCATGCGTGAGTTATGGCTGAATCTTAATAACTGAATCTCAATAACTGAATCTTAATAGATTGCTAAGGTTGATAAATTCTTCCCACAGAATGATCCGCGTTAATCTCAACCACTAGATCAACTAGATTTGGGTTTTGAAGTAAAGGTTTGATCAATAATTCTGGATGTAAAGCTTTCCAGAAATAATCTACAAATTGTTCGACTTCTGCATCGCTCATGCCGGATTTGCCCTGAGCAATCATATTGTGTTCAGCCTGTTTACGCCACTGTTTAGATAATTTATAATCCACTGGCTTCAACACCATTAGCCGATCTAAACGTTCCCAAAGTGGCACGTAATCTTGTAATTTTCGGTTCATGTCTTGGGCAAATTGTCGATCTTCAGTCGTTATAATGGGTTCTGGCGCAGTCTCAAATACTACGGGATTAACAGGCCGACATCCAACAAACCACCCTTCAAACAGCACAATATCAACTTCTGTCACTGACTTGGGTGCAATGCGATCGCCCATACCTTGCCAAAGAGATTTATCAAACTGAGGCACTGAAATTAACTGGCTCGGTTGAGGGTGGCGCAGTTGATCTAAAACTTGAAGGCCAATTTTAACATCGTGGGTTCCGGGTGGCCCGCGCCAGATCAACCGGGGGTCAACTTGGCGAAGCTGTTCCCGATCTGCATAACTTTTATAGAGATCGTCTAGGGACAGACTCAGGGTGCGATACCCCTGAAGGTTTAGGAGTTGAGTTAAGGCGGCCCCTAAGGTCGTTTTTCCAGTGCCTTGACCTCCGAGAATGCCTTGAACAGTCGGACGACCCAGGGATTGATGCTGGGCGATCAGTTGCAAAGTAAGGGGGAGCCAGAGTTGCCAGAGTAACGTCTCCCAGCCTGGAATTTGCGGGAGGGATTCTTTGTGCTGGCAGACTGAGCAGAACAAACGAGCTCGCTCTTGAATGTGCCCGACAACGGTTTCGGGGGTAACCCCAAAGGCAGCAGCCCTTTTGGAGTCTGCAAGTTCTAGATGAGTCAAAACCTGCAATTCCTCAGCTTGAGGCTCTGCACCGATTGCCCAAGCCTTGAGACTATCCATGCTTAAGGAATTCCTTAATTTTTTCCTGAATTGTCGTTACGATCCTACTATAAATGCTAATAGGTATAAGCTGTAAACAACGCCAATTTTGAGCGAGTTCACCATTTCTAACCAGAGAGGTTGTTGGCCTTGGGGCTTTAGACGGTAAGTTAGCCAGCTAACCAATTCGGTTGTGAGGACTAGGAAGGTGGCCACAGCAATATCCCATCTTGACTGTTGTCCAGAGACAGAGGCGATTGCAACCCCAAGAAAATTACCAAACAACAGGCTAAGTATAGTTAAAGAGATTCGTCGCCAGGGATTTTGAAACCACTGTCCAAGACGATTTCCTGTAACACTAGCTAACTGGTTGAGACGAGTGCTTTGCATAGGTTCAGAGATTGATGGGTGTTCTTATCCAGTATCGAGATATGAGATGATTAAGCTCAAACTTTACCCAACGGCTTGGATTGCTGGGCTTGTCCTGGTAGCTAGTGTAGCGTTGAAATCCCTATGGTTAATATCGAGTTCCAATTCGGTTCCCCAAAGAGAAATCGTTGAATCTACGGAACCGTTAGACTCTAATTTGTCTGATCTGCCTATGGGTGCAGTAACGATCTCTGAGTCTGAGTCTCAGGTTGTCTCTCAAGCTGAGTCTCAATCACCCACTCGATCGTCGTCTCCTTCTCCTTCTCCCAGTCTGAATCCTATCCAATTGAATACTCCAGGAAGCGTTCGGGTGGGCAACCAAACCCAACATCCAGTCCGAGTTGTGCTCAAGCGTCGTTCAGCGTCTGGCTCAAGTGCTCAACCGATTCACTGGGATTTTGCGCCCCAGGAAGGCAGTGTCAAGGGGCTGACTCTGGCTCTCCCAGATGAGGGTTTGACTCTAGTCCCTGGAGATGTCTTAGTTGTCTTTGCTCAAGATGGTTCTCGACGCTACTGGGGGCCATATATTGTCGATGAAACCGCTTTACCCGAGTGGAGTAAGACGGATCAAGCGTGGCAGTTAACCGTGCAACCTTAAGCTGTACGATCCTAAGCTGTCCAACCCTAAATCGCCAGACCAGACATTAAGGTGTACAGTCGTGAATGGGCTAATTAATCTCGATCAACGGCCCATTTAGCGTATTTAAGTCTAGTGCACTGGATGAAATCAAAATCGATTCGGCTGTGGAAACTGCTCCACTCAATTCAAGCTTCAAAGTTTGGGTGGTTACTGCCTTTGCTGTGGATTAGCTGGCTCAGTGGTATTGCATTGTTTTTGCAATTAGGTAGCACCGGGTTACTAGACGAGACCGAACCTCTGTTTGCAGAAGCAGCCCGTCAGATGCTAGTCACAGGAGATTGGATTACGCCCTATTACAATGAGGTCACTCGATTTGATAAGCCTCCATTGATTTATTGGCTCATGGTAATTTCTTACCAGATTTTTGGGGTTAATACTTGGGGCGTGAGGCTACCCTCTGCGATCGCTGCCTTTGGATTAACTTGTTTAGGCTTTTATACGCTGTGGTATTACGTTCAAACCCAGCTTCAAGCTCAACAAAAAGCCACTGCAATTCTGACTGCTGATCAAACAAGTGATTTGCAAAATCATCAACACGATCACGCCAACAAAAATCACCTTTTTCATCCGTTACCTTGGATCGGTTCAGCCTTGATTGCGTTAAATCCACAAATGATTGCCTGGGGAAGAGTTGGTGTTTCAGATATGCTATTGGTGAGCTGTATTGGGATTGCATTGCTTGCATTTTTTTTGGGCTATTTAAGCTTTGAAAACAGTTTAGGATCTGATTTCCTTGAAATTGCTATACTTGACAAAAATACAAAGATCCAGACTTCAAGTCTTTGGTATTTAATCTTTCATCTCTTTATTGCTCTAGCAATTTTAACAAAAGGGCCTGTTGGATTTGTTCTACCTATGTTAGTGACTGGAACTTTTACCCTTTATATGGGCAACTTTCATCAGGTCTGGCGAGAAGTTCGGCCAGTTCAAGGACTAGGATTGATTTTAATTATTACTTTGCCTTGGTACATTTTGGTAACCCTTGCTAATGGCACGGCATTTCTAAATACATTCTTTGGGTATCACAATTTCCAACGCTTTACTCAGGTTGTCAATCATCACAGTGCACCTTGGTATTTCTATTTTATTGTTGTTCTACTAGGCTGCTTACCCAATTCAACTTATCTACCGATCTCTCTATTTCAGATCCGGTTTTGGCAACGTCAATCCTGGCAATATCAACCTCGCTGGCATCACCTAAAAATATTTGCTTTTATTTGGTTTCTTTGTATCTTTGTTTTTTTTACGATTTCTGTTACGAAGCTACCCAGTTATGTGCTTCCGCTGATGCCAGCTTGCGCCATTTTAATTGCATTATTTTGGAGTGAGATGATGCTTGAACCCGAAGCAATTTTGGGAAATAGTTCGTCTTCTAATACAGTATTCATGCGCCTTTTTTTTAAAGGATCTTTACTGTTAAATATTGTCTTTCTGTTAGTGCTGGCCTTTGCCAGTTTTAATACAGTGAATTGGTTGGCCTATGATCCAGACATGCCTGCTTTTCCTCAACGGTTGCAAGAGTCTGGATTTTTATTCAGGGCTAGTTTGACTTGGTTACTCACGGCTGTCACAGTTGCCGTATTGCTCTGGCGGCAGCAAATTTCCTGGATTTTACCCATAAATCTTTTAGGATTTGTGATCTGTTTTATCGTTGCTGTTGTGCCAATTTTTAATCTGCTTGATCAGCAAAGACAAGCTCCTTTGCGAGAAATTGCCCAAGCAGTTATACAACAAAAAATATCAAATGAACCGCTCGTCGCAGTTGGGTTCATTAAGCCTAGTTTAGTTTTTTACACCAAGAATCCTGTGCAATATTACGAATACTCCACGGATGCGATCGCTGCCTTCAGTTCTCCTAGTTTTCAGTCTTCAAGTCAGGATACAAGTTCTGAAACATTTTTACTAGTTGCCTATCCTAGGGAATTTCAAAACTTAGGTTTACAGCCTGAACAATATCAGATTCTTGATCAAGCCTCTGTTTATCAACTGGTTCGGGTTCCTCGAAAGGCATTCTCAAAGAGATCTTTTTGAGAGATCTTTGAGAAGGTGCTTTTTTATTAGAGTCACCAAGGTTAAAGATGAGCGATGGCAGCACAGCCCATCTTTATTTTAAAATCTACGATGGGATTGGGTATTAACCAGGTTTAACTCTAGAAAATAACTCATTCCAGTCTCCAGAAACCTGTTCATTCTGGGTAGATTTGACCTCAAAGGTAATATTACAAGCCTGAGGGCAACTTAGGGCTTGAATACAGAGTTCCGCGATGTCCTCCCGGCTGACTTTTCCTTTAATTGTATCTCCCTGAGCCACGATCAACTCCTCTCCACCCGGTTCTTCAGTTAAGGCACAAGGCCGAACAATCGTATAAGGAATACCACTGAAACGAACTGCTTCTTCTCCTCGTAATTTCCAGGTTAAGATCCTTCCCAATTGATCATTCAAACGAACTGCGGGCGGCTCTTCATCTAAGTTTAATCCCGGTTTTCCAGGGCGAGTTACGCCTGCTGAACTAACCATTACAAACCGAGAGAAACATTCTCTTCCATAAGCTTTGATCGATTCTAATTCTACCTGAAAGGTTCCGGGTGAAAATTTTGGGTTGAGAGCACCATCGTATTCAAACTTACTCAACATTAGCTGAATAGAATACACTCGACTAGGATCAAAGGGTTGCCCACCTTGAACAGTTTTTGCACGAAATAGGGGAATAACCTGATCAAATGGAACCCGAATATTTATGGGAATATTGTAAAGGGTATCGAAAGAATAGCTGTAAGCAATGCTATCCCATTTATCATCGCTACGAAGGATAAATTTATATCGTTTTCCATCTCCCTTCACCCGCAAATCAATACCTGAATAGGCTGACAAATCAAGGGGAGGGTCGAAGTTTTTTGTGCGAATAGATGCAAATCCCCCAGAATTTTCGGTGGAAACATTGCCCATAAAAAATGTTGTATTACTGATGATTTGAATTGAACTTTCACTGACTCCTCCCATCACAACATCATCTAATGCACCCCAAAGTTCTTTGAGGTTTTGAGAGGGTTTTGTAAAGTCAAAAATTACTTTCTCACCTCTATTTTTTAAATACGCTGGAGCAGCATTGACTAAATTTTGTAAGCCTTTATATTCAACAATTTCTGGAACGTCTACCACTTCAGGCATATAGAATTTAACGCCCTGATAATACTTTTCACGGGTGGGTGTGTCTCCTTCCACAGGCTGCACTCTGGTTCCGGTACAACAAATAATTGCAGCCACGTTCTGCATAACTTGCGGGGTTAAGGTTTCGGCAATGGTAATGTCCCCTTCCACAAACTCAAGGGCATTTCCTCCTGAGTTACCCAATAAGGCACGGGCCCGCTTTGTATCTCGAACAAGCGCTCGCACCTTGATTCCCTTTTGGCGCAGTCGTTGGACAACCCGCTTGCCCACGCCCCCCGTTGCTCCAGCCACTAAAATTACATTGGGTTCGGTTGAGATCAAGGCTTGGCTCTTCTTGCTAAATCGTTGCTGCAACCATCCCACACTTCCAATAAACGGGACAATGCCAAAATAAACCAGCGTCTTGACAAATCGTCCCACATCCCATTTTTTCCTTTGAATGTCTCCCATGGCCTTATCCTCAGAATTCTATTCAGCTCACATCTACCATATTAAGATATGTTACAAGCTTACTTGCTATCTTACAGCAGATGAATCTGAGGTCTAAAGTTAATCTTGATTTTAAGCGGCTAAAACCAGCATTTAGAGTTAACTAATGAGTCATAATTTCTAAATGCCATAAATGTATTATACAACTCATAATTGTTTTTTACGGAAATCTTTTCCTGTGGACTAGAAAATGAAAGTATCAAACAAAACTAGCGAGAAAGGGGTAAATTTCAATTCACTTACAGTTTAGAAACTTTACGACAGTATTAGGGAATATCTCAATATATTATTCAGGCAAACTGTCCTAATACAAGTTTGCTAGAAATCCATCATCAAACGTTAGTTGACTATATCTAGGAGCACTTTTTGAGAAATTCTTTGAATGTTTCCCAGTCAGGTAATGAGGGCTGTGCTCCCGATTTTGTAGTTGCTAATGCTCCAGCGGCAGCACCCCAAATCATCGACTCTTGTATGGGCAAACCTCGATCAAGGGCAGCAGCCATTGCTCCATTAAATGCATCTCCAGCCGCGACTGTATCGACAACCTTAACTTTAAACGGTTCAATCCAGACTTTTTCAGATTGATTCATGTAAAAAACACCTCGACTTCCTAGCTTGATGACAACGGTCTTGACTCCTTTTTCAATCAATATTTGTCCAGCTTTTTCCCACGCTTGCTCATCTATCATTTCAAAGCCAACTAGGCGATGAGCTTCTGTCTCATTCGGAGTAATAATATCAATTAAAGAATAAAGTTCCTCAGGAAATAATTCTGGAGCTGGCGCTGGATCAAGTACAACTATTATGCCAGCTTGATGAGCTATTTCAGCAGCTGTAATAATTGTTGCCATTGGAATTTCTAACTGTAATAATACAGTGCTGACATCAGGCAAAATATTAATTAGTTGCTGAACTTCAAGAGAACCTACTTGGCCATTTGCTCCAGGAATCACAATAATTGTATTTTCCCCGGTATGACTGACGGTAATTAATGCAACTCCAGAACTAGTTTGAGGGCTAATTGTAACGCTATCAATTTGAACATTAGACTTCGTTAAACTTACTAGTAACTCTTGACCCAATTGATCATCTCCAACCCGTCCTATCATATAAGTCTTGGTTTTTAAACGAGCAGCAGCAACAGCTTGATTAGCACCTTTACCACCTGGAACGATGAAGAAGTGATGCCCCTGTAGTGTTTCTCCCGGCAGAGGTAATCGAGCAGTCTGAGTTATCAAATCCATATTAATACTACCAAAAACAATTAAACTCATAATGATTTTTAAAGTTAAGTCTGAGCCAAAAATCCACATTTGATCTGTATTTTAGTCTTAGAGTAATCTTAAAAGTGATAAACTAAGAAAGGTTAAGAAAATGCAAGATTACAAAATTATTATGCGAGCTTATCTAGCAGGCCCTGATGTTTTTTTGCCTGATCCAGAAAAAACTGCACATGCAAAACAAGAAATCTGTCAAAGATATGGGTTTGTTGGACTATTTCCTCTCGATCAAACCCTCAACATAGAAAAGTTAAATCCTCGAGATGCAGGTCTGGCAATTTATCGTAGTAATATTCAGTTAATGAATAGTTGTAGCTTGATTATTGCAAATATGACTCCGTTTCGCAGTCCTAGTTTAGATGTAGGAACAGCATTTGAAATTGGGTATATGACTGCTCAAGGTAAGCCAATATTTTGCTACAGTAACGATGACCGTCTTTACACTGAACGGGTGATTGCTCAAGGCGCTTCAACCCTAGATCAAGTTGGAATGTTTATTGAGCAGTTTGAAATGATTGATAATCTGATGTTAGAGAGTGCCACGGTTGAAAGTGGAGGGGCAATTGCCTATGAATCTGTTGAACCTGAAGTATATTATACTGAACTTAGGGTATTTAAAAAAGTCGTAGAAATTGCAGCGCAAAAACTTCTGGTTTAAATGATTTTTTAATATGATAAAAATTCTTCTAGATACTGATCCAGGTGGAGATGATGCCTTTGCATTCTTATGGCTTGCAAGTTTAGTAAAACAAGGATTTGCAGAGTTAATTGCAGTAACTTCAACAGAAGGGAATGTTTCTGCCGATCTAACATTTAGTAATGCATGTAAACTACTCCAACTGATAGGCTTAGATCAAGTTGAAGTTGGTCGCGGAATACCAAAACCAGAACAACTTCATAAGAATGCAACACATATTCATGGTGATGATGGCTTAGGGAATCTAGCTTGCACCTTACTAGAACCTCATCAATTCTATGTAAAAGCTAGATTTTCAGATGAAATCCTAATAGAAATGCTGACTAAATATCCTGGAGAAATTACGATTGTTGCACTCGGGCCACTGACAAATTTAGCTGCTGCAGTCATGAAAAATCCAGGAATTCTTAATTTAGCTAAAGAAATTGTGTTGATGGGAGGAGCGTTTCAGGTTCCGGGGAATGTGACCCCAGAAGCTGAATTTAATATTGCTTATAATCCCAAAGCCGCTGCAACAATTTTTGATCATTGCAACAGTTTGGTTGTATTACCTTTGGATGTGACACGATCATTGATTTTTACTACAGATATGGCGTATGAACTCTATCAAAGTTATCCAAACCATAAAATTACTCGGTTTATTAAAGAACTGTGTAATTCAATGACAAAAGCAGCTCTTGCTCATCGAGAAACTCAAGGAAATAAAGGGTTTCTGATTCACGATGCCGTTACTTTAGCATATTTATTTTATCCAGAGACTTTACAGTTTTATCGAGCTAGAACTCATATCGAGGTCTCGGGTAATTTTACTCGTGGAAAAACGCTATTTGACCATCGACATAAGCCAAAGTTTTCCGCAAATTCATGGGTTGCATCATCCATAGACTCTGTTAATTTATTAACTTGTTTAGTAGAAGACTTAAAACTTTTAGTTTCAGAGGGTGTGTGAAAGGTTGGAGTTGCTACCCAACAAATTGGGCAGTACCGCTTAAAATCTCCCTATTTTTGCTGTGGGTCTGGTTTGCTGATGCTGATCGAGACCCTTTACAAGTGAGTTTTTTTAATGACCTCTCAAGTTAAATTACAGCAAGAATCCTGCTGTAGAAGCTACAATTAAGTTTGCTAAAACTCCGCCAACCATAGCGCGAATCCCAAGTTCAGCAATTTCGCCTCGGCGTTCAGGGGCAATTCCACTTAACCCACCAATTTGAATTCCAATGGAACCAATGTTGGCAAAGCTACAGAGTGCAAATGTGACAATTCGGGTTGCCCGTTCAGAAATCGCATTGTTCTTAACAAGTTCTACTAAATCAATATAAGCAATAAATTCATTTAAGACTATTTTCTTGCCTAGTAAGGCAGCAACTTGACTGGCATCTGAGATTGGAATACCCATCAGGATAGCAACTGGATATAAGAGCATTCCTAGAATAGAGTCCAAAGAAAGCTGGGGAAACCCAAACCAGCTTCCAAACCAACCTAAAATACTATTTAATAAAGCAATTAAAGCGATAAATGCAATCATAAGTGCTGAAATATTAATTGCTAGTTTTGCTCCCTCAATTGCTCCTCCTGCAGCTGCATCAATGACATTAACTGCAGTTTTTTCAATCTCAAGTTCTAGCTTTCCTGCTGTTTCAGGTTTCTCAGTTTCGGGATAGAGTAGTTTAGAAACTCCTAAAGCGCAGGGAGCAGCCATTACTGAAGCAGTAATTAAATCTTGGGCAGAGATTCCAAAAGAAATATAAGCAGCTAAAACTCCCCCTGCAACAGTTGCAAATCCCCCCGTCATGATAGTATTTAACTCCGACTTCGTCATTGTTGAAATAAAGGGTTTGACTAACAAAGGAGCCTCAGTCATTCCAACAAAAACATTGGCAGCATTAGATAAAGATTCCGCCCCTGAAGTCCGAGCTGTTTTCAACATTATCCAAGCAGCAATTTTGACAATTTGTTGTAGGATTCCAAGATAGTATAAGATCGAAATAAAGGAAGAGAAGAAAACAATTGTTGGTAAAACCTTAAAGGCAAAAGGGTGTTGATCATAACTTTCCCCAAAAACAAATTTTGATCCTTCTACTGTGAAATCTAAAAATCGTGTAATGATTTGTCCTATGGCATCAAAGACTAAATAAGCTCCTGGTATTTTTAGAACAAAGATGGCAATGATGAACTGTAATGCGAATCCCCAGAGAACAGGTCGCCATCTAATCGAACTCCGACTAGATGACATTAAATATCCAATCGCAATAAAAGTTAATATCCCCAGTAAGGAAACAAGGCGCTCCATAAATGAATTCCTGAATTAACTTTGAGTCCAACAGGTTAAATTGTAGAGCCTTAGTCTTGAAACTCAACCCTAAAACGGTAAGATAATCAATAAGAATTAATATACTGGCGATCAATATCAGGAGATGGAAGATTGAAGAGATATGTAGGTTGAGATGTTCAGGCACAAAACCCAATGCTGGCAAGGGTTATAATATTACAGTCTTGTTCTGCAAACAATCACAGATCCTAAAATCCACTAGCTGATCAAGCCTAAATCAGTGATGAAGAAATCAAAGCAGGTTTAGCGACAAAGCCCTTAAACAAATGTCTCTACTTTTTGCTTTACTAACGTGTTTAAGCTCTTAGGTTATTTTAATTGGTTATCTTAAAACTTATTTGATGTCTAAATCTGCTACTATTCATGGTTTTCGAAGTTCATTTTTAGATTTTATTGATGATCCTTTTTATTGTCAGGAATCAGACTGTACTCGGTATTTTCCTGATGGCTTACTAGTGATTGAGAATGGCAAGGTTAAAGACTTTGGAAATTACCAAGTTTTACAAAGAAAATATCCTGATTTAGCCATCATATCTTATTCTGATAAACTAATTGTTCCAGGGTTTATTGATCTGCATGTTCACTATCCCCAAACAGAAATGATTGCCGCCTATGGCGAACAACTCTTGGAGTGGTTGAATAAGTATACTTTTCCCACAGAAGCCAGGTTTAAGGATCAAGATTATGCGCGAACAATGGCTTGTTTTTTTCTAGATGAACTCCTGCGGAATGGAACAACAACTGCGTTAGTTCTAGCGACTGTTTTTCCTGAATCAGTTGATGCTTTTTTTGAAGAAGCTAGTCGTCGTAATCTGAGGATGATTTCGGGAAAAGTGATGATGAATCGGAATGCACCTGAACCATTATTGGAGACTACTGGAGCATCTTATGAACAAAGCTATCAACTCATTCAAAAATGGCATGGGAAAAATCGACTTTCCTATGCTGTAACTCCCCGGTTTGCGATCACATCCACCTCCGAACAACTTTCACTAGCAGGAAGACTATTGCGGGAGTTTCCAGATGTTTATCTTCATACTCATCTGTCTGAGAATCTAAAAGAACTTGAACTTACCCTTGAACTTTTTCCAAAGAGTGCAGATTACCTAAATGTTTATGAGCAGTTTGATTTAGTGACTCAACGATCTGTTTTTGCCCATGGAATTCATCTTTCAGAATCCGAGTTTCAACGATTATCAAAGGCGGAAGCAATGATTGCATTTTGCCCTACGTCAAATTTATTTTTAGGCAGTGGTTTGTTTAAACTTCATACTGCAAAATCTTGGCAAACTCCGATTAAAATAGGTTTAGGAACAGACATTGGTGCAGGGACGAGTTTCTCTCTGCTACAAACTGCAAGTGAGGCATATAAAATCGGTCATTTACAGGGAAATCCATTCTCTGGTTTGCAGGGATTGTTTCTGGCCACCTTGGGAGGAGCGAGAGCCCTCTCACTTGATCATCAAATTGGTAATTTTGAGGTTGGGAAAGAGGCAGATTTTGTGGTTCTAGATTGGCAGTCTACTCCCCTTTTATCCCTGAGAACTCAGAATGCTGCAGGTGCAAAAACAGTTGAAGAAATCGCTGACCAGATCTTTACCCTAATGATGCTAGGAGATGATCGCGCAACTCACGCGACTTATGTCATGGGAAACTTGATGTATCCAGCTTCAGGTAACGAAACAAGACTCTAGCTTCACCCCTGAAATCTATCCCAGAAATTTGACGAACAGGACAGATTTAGCAATAATACTGGTACTACGAAGGCTAAAGTGCCGCGTATTGCATCTAGGGTGCTGGTTTTGTTTTTATAGTTTGTCTCTGCAAATTTGTTTTTGTGGGTTTGTTTCTGTAAAACGCGCAATAGCCTAAAGACAATCGATTGAGGGCTGCATCAGACTGTCAGTTTTAGATGGGGGTATCTTTGGAGAAACCTTCTAGGAGGGCAGTTGTAGTCATTGTATAGGTTTTTTGCTTTATAGCTCTTCAAAGTTTAACCCGAGCTGAACCTGAAGTTAACTTTGATAGCTCAAAATATAGTTAAGAGTTTTATGGCTTTATTGTGGCAGCTTCTAACGTGGTTGTGCTTGTAGATCAGACATCGCGCAGCTTTGGCCGCCGTGATCTTGTTCCTCTCTGGCCTGATGCTTTGTGGAAAATTGAACAGGGAGTTGTCCGCACTTTAACTTGGAGTGAGGAAGGAACCCTGATTAGCCTGGGATATTGGGGAAAGGGTGATGTTGTTGGGCAGCCCCTGACCCGCCTTGACCCTTATCAAATTGAGTGTTTGACCCCAGTATCCGCTGACTTGATTCCTCCACAGCAATGGTCACAGGAGCTAGACGCAATCTTGTCCCACACTCAACAAGCCCAAGAGCTTCATAGTATTGTGCAGACTCAAGGTACAGACCAACGGTTACTCAGCTTTCTCAACTGGTTGGCCAAAAAGTTTGGTCAATCAACGGACATGGGGCGACTTATTGATTTGCGACTGACTCATTTGGAAATCTCTGATGTCATCGGTACAACTCGAGTTAGTGTCACTCGGATGATGTGTCGCTTAGAGGCTCAAGGCATTATTCTGCGTCCCGGTCGTCATTCTATTGTATTGCGGTCAAATCGATTGGCTTAAATTTAGGGACAATTTATTAGAGGGCTGAAATTTAGAAAGCGCTGTACTTAATACTTTAACCTTTAATAAATCTTTTCTTAACCTTGCTAACTCAAGCGAGGCCAATTTTGCTGGAATTAACTTGCTGGAATTAACTTGCTGGAATTCATTAGGGTTCATTTTCACAAGGTTTTTGTAAAATTTTTGTAAGTTTAGGGCTTTTAATCTAGATTGAGATCTTCTAAGATATCATCGGAGTTAGCTTCTTCACAATCAGTTGAAGACAGTGTAGCTGCGTTTTTTGAGGCTCGAATATTCACATAGTTAGGTTGGTTTGAATGATAACCTTGCTGTGGTGGAAGGCTCAGTTGATGCCGAGCTTTTGCAGGGGGATGATGCAACCTACATTTTGAGGCGGACGCAGTTACATTAACCCCAGTGTGCAATCGTTAACGGTCACTCCTCACTGTATTCCTGCTTACGTTAAAGCTGAACTCGCAGCTAATCCTGAGAGTGTTACCAGCCATAGTCTGCTGAGATTGTGAGTCAATTTACTATTAACCCTGAATTACCTGAACTAATCATGGCTTTTGAACTACAAATTCTGCATACATCCGATCAGGAAGCCGGAATTCCGGCACTAAACGATGCCCCCGGACTTTCTGCGGTTTTAAATGCCCTGGAAGGCGACTTTGCCAACACCATTAAGTTGAGTTCTGGGGACTTATTTATTGCAGGGCCATTCTTCGATGCTAGCCGCAAAATCTACGATGGCGGCGGCTCCGAAGGTCTACCCGGTGTGGCTGATATCCTGATTCAGAACGAACTCGGTTGGGATGCGGCGGCAGTTGGAAATCATGAATTTGATGCGGGAAGCAGCACGTTTTTCAATCTCCTCGCCCCAAACCCTGCAATTATAAATGGTACAGGTGGCGGTGTGGGAATTACAGGAACCTATCCTGGTGCCTCTTTCCCTTACCTGTCCAACAACCTAGACTACTCCAACATTACGTTACCTCCAGGGTTAACTGTTGTTGAAAATGGAGGCGCACCCCAGCCCAATAGCCTCACAGGCAGCGTCATCGTTGACGTGAACGGAGAGCAAGTGGGTGTGCTGTCAGCAGTCACTCCTTACCTCCCTTCCATTGCTGGGATTGGAGATGTAGTCATCACAACCGGTGAGGGATTTACTTCTGCAACCCCCATCGCCCAGCAAGTGGATGCCTTGGTTGCCAATTTGCAGCCAGAAGTTCAAGCCCTCACCGATGCTGGAGTCAACAAGATTATCCTGATGACTCACCTGCAAGAAGCTGAAATTGAGCAGGCATTAGCCCAAGCCTTGGCGGATCAAGATATTTCCGTAGACGTACACATCGGGGGTGGTTCTCACCGGGTAATGACCAATGAGAATACAATTCCACCCCTGCGAGCAGACGAAACCCAGCAGAACAGCGGGCAATTGTTAATCCCCTATCCCCAACCCTTTACCAACCCTGGGGATGACGATGCAGAAAACACCGTCTACTACATCAACACTGGAGCCAACTACCGTTACCTCAGCCAGTTGGTCGCCAACTTTGATGACAATGGAGTCATCACTGAAATTGGCGACGAAAGCGGTACCTTTGCAACGGATATTGCCGGAGTTGCTCAGCTTTATCCTGAAGCAACCGTTGAAGATATTGATGACGTGAAAGCGCTTGCTGACCCCGAACTGGTCGGCATCATCAACGGCATTGGTGAATATGTCAATACTCTAGATGCCAATATCTTTGGCCAAACCGATGTCTTCCTGAATGGAATTCGCGGCGACGTTCGGACTCAGGAAACCAACTTGGGAAGCCTGACCGCCGATGCCAACGACTTCTATGCCGAGGAATACCTGGCAGCAGGTTTGCTGGGAGATGCCTTTGCAGGCTTTGAGGAGATTGATATTTCCTTCAAGAATGG
>JBOFUV010000079.1:0-29369 GCA_051652765.1 Microcoleaceae cyanobacterium
TCCCGCAAACCCAAGAACTGATTTATAAATAAAAGCCTAAGAAATTGATTGATTCTCTATTCAGTCAATGCGTTTAGACATTCTAAATCTGAACATCACGGACTCAGGAGAACTGTTTCAATACCCACAGTAGCTTTTCTTTGACTGGACGACGGTGAGCTGAACCTGCTTTTTCTGCGTTTAAGTAATCGTAGTTTGTTTGAAACCAATGATAACTCTCTTGAAACATTTCATCATTTGAATACTTGGGTTTCCAGCCCAAACTTAACAGGGGTTCAACATCAAAATAAAACTCTTTGTGATAAGTAAGATAGTGCCAAGGTGCAAGTGGGCTCAAGCCAATTACATCCAGAACCTTCAAACTACTAATCGTTAATTCTATGGGAAGACTTTTGACCTGAGACCCTGTTCCAGCAGCATGAATCAGATTTTCTAGCCCCTGACGGAGAGTGCCAAAACGATCTGTACCTACATTATAAACTCCAGGCTTCCCCAAATCTAAGGCTAACAGATAGGCATCCATCAAATCCAAGGCATGAACAAATTGGAACTTGATATTTCCATCTCCGATTACATAAACATTTTTTCCATCTTGAATCCATTCAAACAAAATTTGGAAAATCCCTAACCGACCTTCTCCTAAAATCGTCCGGGGACGAATGACAACTAATGGTAGGTTTGCTTGATCACAAATGTCTTGAACAGTCAGTTCTCCTGCTAGTTTTGCTCGGCCATATATTTCTACAGGGCTAGTTGAAGTTTCAGACGTAATTGGACATTTTGCATTACCAAATAACGCACTAGAACTCATATGAACAAAGCTTTGAACTCCTGCTTGAACAGCAGCTTTCGCCGCAATTCGACTTCCTTCAACATTCACATCCCAGAATTGATTTCCTGATTTTGTCAGGGGAACCAAAGCAACATTATGATGTACAATATCTATCCCTTGCATGGCAGCAAGTACGCCATCATAGTTACGAATATCACAGTCAATAAATTCAATTCCAGGAGGTCGAGTTAAGTCTTCCCAGATATCTAAAACTTTGACTTGCTCACCCCGATCATACAATCGCCGTGCGATCAAATTCCCTAAAAAACCAGAACCACCTGTGATTAAATGCTTCACTAGTTAAGTCCTCCATACTGCTGAAATACCCAATTTAAGCTTTGTCGCATTCCTTCTTCCAAAGAAATTTCTGGATTGTAACCTAGTTCCCGCTGAGCTTTCGCAATTGAACACGCAATGGTTTTATTCATTTCTGAAAGGACATGAATTTTCTGATTATAAAGTCCTAATGACTGAATTAAATAATCTGCAATCAGAGCAAGTTCACTCATCATTCCAGGGAGTCTCAGACGTTTGTGAGCACAAACTTGATTGAATTCAGAGTCTAATAATTGCTCAATTGTATCAATGATCTGATTCATTGAATAAGGATATTGATCTGCAATCCAATAGGTCTGTCCCTTTGCCTTTTCAGTAATCGCAGCAAGAATTAAACCCTGGCAGAGATTATCAATATAGGCCATTGATCTAAGGTTATTTCCAGTCCCAATAATTGGCCCTTTTCCTGCTTGAATTAGTTTAAAAAAGAGAGTTTGTCGGAGAGGTTGATTAGGCCCATAAAACCACGGAGCACGAATAATCACTGTTTCGAGTTTTCCAGACTTAAAATAGTCTTGAACCGCTAACTCCATGAGCATTTTAGATCGGCCATAGTTCATATATGGATAATAAGGAGAAACCTCATCAAACAAATGATCGGGATGAAGATTATAGCCACAGGGCGAGTTGGAAGAAACCATAATAGCTCGCTGAATTTGATTGATAACTGCTGAGTTTAATAAATTTTTAGTTCCTTCCAGGTTCACTTGATAGAACTCTTTAATTCGCTGAGGATGGATAATACCAGCAGTATGAAATAAAGTTGCGCCTTTGGCTCCAGAACAAAAGCGATCACAATCTTTAGAACTCCTTAAATCCCCCTGAATTACTTCAATTTGTGGTGCAAGCTCTTGAAGTGGAGTCTGATCTTGTTCTGGCAAGATTAGACATCTAATTTTTAAGTTTTGCTGAGGCTGACTGAGGATTTCACATCCTGAAAGTCCCTGAACCAAAGCTTTTACTAGGCTGATTCCCAACCATCCAGAAGCTCCAGTGACTAGAATAAGATTAGTTCCAAATTCCATAAAAACTCAAAGTTTTCCCAAAAATTTTAGCGCATTGCGGCGGGCGATCGCCATAATCGATCCCTGAGGATTCACCCCTGGTGCTGTACAAAGCAAACTTGCATCTGCAATATAAAGATTATCAAATCCATGTACCTTTCCAAAGGAATTTGTAGCACATTTCTGTTGATCTTCTCCCATAGGACAAGTGGAAAATACATGAACTGTCATTAAATTTGTTTGATCAGCAGGTAAAATTTCTGGGATTTGATTGATATCACTGGGTTTGATCAATCGTTGACTATTAGAAATACTGGGATATAACACTTCTGCTCCTGCCTCAAATAAAAGACTAGAAAGTTTTTTGAGGGCATCTGCCAGGGTCTGTAAATCTTCTTGAGCTAGAGAATAACGAACCAAGGCATCACGATATCCCGGTACACAACGCACTGAACCTTGGCTTTTTCCAGTAATCATAGCGTAGTAAATTGCCATGTTTTGCCAATGATTACAAACCCTGTCAGTGTATTGAGGATGATCAATCATGCCAACTGATAGATAAGGAGGTGAACTAATTGAACAACCAAAACTAAATTTGGGCGAAAATTCTTTTACTTGATGAATTGGAACTCCCATCTCTAAAGAATTGACGACTTCAGGAAATTGAGCAATAACCTTTACCGTTGGATGCATTCTTAAAGTATTACCAATTTTTTGAGTGATTCCACTTCGTCTTAATAGGGCTGGAGTTTGAATTGCTCCACAACAAATAAACAAGGTTTCTGCTAAAACTTTAATGGGTTTCTTGGATTGGTTCAGAGTAGAAAAATTACCATGAAGTAACCATTTCTGTCCTTGTTTACGAATGCTCTGAATTCGAGTATTGGTTAGGAGTTTACATCCTGCTGCTAATGCTCTAGGAATAAACGTTTTTGTCATAGATTGGCGCGTTCCTTTTGGGGTTAATTCAGAAGCCATTTGTTCTGCGTATTGAAACCAGCGGGGGACTTCTATCGATTGCCAACCTAACTGAGTTGCCCCTTCATGCAGTTTTAAAGATGCGATTGGTACTTTACCAGGGAATAAGCCAACGTTAATTGCCCTTTCACAGGCTTCAAAATGAGGGATCAAGTCACTTTCTGTCAACGCTTCTACTGCAAATTCTATTCGCCAATTTTCCAAAATTTCCGCCGGTGTCCGATGATAAAAGCCACTATTGATTTCACTCCCTCCCCCCACACATCGTCCTTCAACATACTGAATTTTGGGTTTTCCTAAGGCTGCAGTTAAGCCACCATTACGATATTTTTGAATCATTTCTTCCTGGGAAAAGGGACAACAAGATTCTAGCGACCAGAATGATCCCTCTTCAATTAAAAGCACATCTCGCCCTGCCTCAGCGAGCAAACAAGCCGTAATTGATCCTCCAGGGCCAGAACCAATTACTGCGATTTCACAACTCAAAACCGAATCTAGAGTGATCATTAAATCAGGGTTTAAAGTAGTCATTAATTCTAAAAAGTTGAAGTTAAAAAGTTGAAATTAAATTACAAATTCGCGACTCAGTATTCTAGTAAATTCTGAGAGACTAGATAACTTTGCCAAGCCAGGACAGTTAAGCTTTCATAAAAACGAATTAAATCTCGACAAAAGCCAATTGAAGAATTTCGCCATAGATCAATCTGTTGAGAACGTACTTGAGGAGATTGATGATGAAATGGTCTGTTTCCTTGGAGAACACCAATAATGTCAAAAATTAACGTTAGGATTAAAATTGGAAATTGTAAATAATCAGGCATTCTGAGGTGTTGTCCTAAAACAAAATGAACCACTTTATTGTGAGGAAAATGATGTTCATTCTGATAAAACCGACAATGTTTATCAATCAATGAATAACAGATTGCAGATACAATCGCAGTAAATCTCTGATTGATCATAGGATTTATTAACATCAATTTTTAGGAGACTAAACCTACTTTTATTTTACTACTTCTATTTTATTTAAAAATTGGCTCTACAATAGATGTAGTTTACCATCTCCTGTATAATGATTCTAGAAATGTTGTGATGCAGGCATCTTGCCCAGGTAAGCTTCAAGCCTACGCCACGTGAACGCTTCAAGTCAGATTGCTACAGTAGTTCTGGATAGCTTGTCACACATCAGAGTGCCAGCGTTTTAGAAACCGGGTCAAAATCTCTAGACTCTTTACTGTTTAAATATTCAAGATTGTTAATTGTTCCCGTGTATATTTGCTAGTTTACTATTATATTCTTAAGTTCAGATGGCTAATAGACTTCCATCTTTTTCTAGGCTCTTAGCTGGCTCTTTAGCTATACTTTACATGATTCCTGCTTTAGGAATATTCTGGTTTATTACTCGATTTGGTGTAAATGTTCCCTTTTTTGATCAGTGGAATCTGCCTTTTTTATTTGAGAAAGTAGCCCATGGAAATCTTGATCTAGAAAATTTATTTTCTCTACACAATACCCATCGGATCTTTTTTCCAAGAATTATTTTTATTCTCTTGGCATTCACCTCGGGTTGGAACCTTAGACTAGAGATTTATTTCAGCTTAATTTTTGCCCTCATAACGTTTGGACTATTATATCGCCTCGCCCAGTTCACAATCCCGCAACGTCATCGCAACCTATGGTTTCATTTAACCAATCTTGTCGCTAGTATTTTATTTTTTTCATGGGTTCAACGAGAGAACTGGCTATGGGGATTTCAACTCGCAATTTTCTTAATTAATTTTTGCCTGGTTTTAAGTTGCTTAATTTTGACTACTGAAAGATTAAATCATGGGAAAAAACTCCTCCTTTCTGCTTTACTCTGTGTTGTTTCAAGTTTTTCATCGCTTCAGGGATTAGTGACTTGGTTAGCTCTGATTCCGTCTATTATTGCCCTGCCAGGAACTAGAAAGATCAGAATTAAAAGAGTTATTATTTGGGTGATTCTATTTTTAGTTACAGGAAGTATCTATGCAATTAAGTATCATTCTGAAGCCGAACAAATCAGTTCTACAGAGAATTCGCAATCTTGGTTGTTGATTCACTTTTTCTTAAATATGATCACTGCTCCAATCTCTGGAAATACTGAGTGGAGTTGGATATTTGGAATCATAATCTTGCTAAGTTTTCTAGTGACTATACTATTTCAAATAGAGCAAGTCAATGGAACACTATCTGTTTCTAAATTTGCAGTTCCTTGGATTTCATTGGGTCTATTCTCAATCTTTTATTGTATTTTAACAACATTAGGTAGATTTGAGTTGGGTGCAATATACGCAATTCAAGCATCTCGATATACGACTCATTCACTTTTATTAATAATTGCTAGTTTACAACTTTATCTACTTCTTTTTTATCGCAGAACCTTAAAGAGTCAACACTCTATTTTGAGAATTTCAGTAAAATTCAAGCATACTATTTATGGCTTGGTGTTAGGAATACTTCTTTGTATGATCTGCGCCCGATCGTTGCAAGCATTAAACTATGTGAGTACGTTTCACAATTATTTGCAAATAACCGGAAAAACCTGCTTGGAGTTGATTCACTATCTTGAAAATTCCACTTTTTTTGACGATTCAGAAAATAGTTGTTTTTTACGGCTTCATCCTCAACCCAAATTAATCCGGGCTGGCGTTTACCTAATGGAGAGAATTGGGTTCAGAGAATTTAGTCGAAAGGCAAGTTTTCTAGAAGATGCTAAGCAGGATTATGGATATATTAGTTTTCCTCAGACAACTGAACAGTCTATTACCCTGAATCACAATGATCAAGTTTTGATTAATGGCTGGGCAATTCTGCCCAACTGCCAAAAACAGCCTAATTTAGTTTTTTTATCCAGTAATCATCAAAAGTCTTTCTTTGCAAACGCTGATATTAATTTAGAGAGTCTTGACGTTGCTCAATTTTTAAACTCTGATTGTTACACCCGATCTCGATGGAGTCTAAAGTTTTCTGCCAGGTATTTGCCAGTTGGAGAAACAGTAGTCCATGGTTGGGTCTATGAACCTGATACAAATCAATTTGTTCGTTTACGAGGAGAGATTTATGTGACAATTCAAGGAGAATTGGCTCCTGAACTGGATTAGTTTTTAGTTAATCGCAAGCCGGAGAAAAAAGGACAAAGCCTTCGAAAGAGCATCCTAACTTAACCGGATGACTAACCCTGATCACTGAATTAAACAATATATTTTGAGGAGAACTTGTTCCTATGGCAATCAGTATAAATCCCGAAAAGACAATCTTAGCGGTAGACGATAGCGCAGTAATGCGTGGACTCATTCAAAAAGTGCTTGGACAACACTATCGGGTACTGGTTGCTGACAACGCTACAGATGCTCTCTCCCTGATTTACCATGAAAAAGTTTCCTTGTTACTCTTGGATGTCGATATGCCAGGAATTAGTGGCTTAGAGTTATGTCGCACCATTCGCACTCTACCCCAATTCCAAACTATTCCTATCGTGATGTTGACAGCACGAGATGCAGCTTTTGACCATGTTCAAGGCAAGATGGCAGGTGCAACTGAATATTTAACCAAACCTTTTGACACTGAATATTTACAACAAACTGTTGTAAGTATCTTAGCGAAAGTACATGCTTAAAAACTAGTCTTTATTACCTACCTAACCCACAAAATTCCAATTGAACAGTCAATTGAACAGTCGTTTAAGGGTGCGTTGATTTTCTGCCGGGGTTCCAATTGTAATTCTCAAGCCTCCGCCTGTATGACGAATTAGCGTACCCTGAGCTTGTAGAGTTTGCCTTAGTTGTACTAAAGTTCTATGTTCTAAAGTTTTATATTCTAAAGTTCTATGTTCTGAGGCTTCATCAGCAGACATTTCTAAACGATCTAGATGATCAGCCTCCAACCGGGTGTAAAGAAAATTACTATGACTCGGCCAAACTCTGAGCTTAGAATGCTGTTTCAAGGCTTCAGATAACTGCTGGCGCTGTGCCAAAATTTCAGGAATAATTGAGAGCAATTCTGCTTGGTGGGATAATGCAAATTCTGCTGCCAATTGAGAGAAAGCTGGTAAATTATAGGGCAGTCGAACTTTCTCTAAAATTGCAATTAAGTCGGGGTGAGCGATCGCATAACCAATTCGTAGAGCTGCTAATCGAAAGGCTTTAGAAAAGGTACGCAGAATTATCCAGTTTCGATGATGTTGCAATTCTTCAACCAGAGTCGTTTGGCTGAATTCAAAATAGGCTTCATCAATCACCACTAAGATTTGTTCTGGTAAATTTTTTAACCAATTTAATTCAGCTTGAGTTAATATATTCGCTGTCGGCGAGTTAGGATGGACAACAAACACAACCCGAATCGGTGGAGTTTGAGTTTGTTCAATTGCCTGCTGCGCTGCCTTTAAATCCATAGAAAAATCGGCTTCAGATCGGTTGATTTGAATAACAGGAATTCCCAAAGTTTCTGCCAGAATTGCATACATGGAGAACGTTGGGTTTGCAACCAAAACTGAGCCTTCTCCCGACAAACAAGTTGCAATTAAAATAGAACGAATCAATTCATCAGAACCATTGCCAATAGAAATATTTCTAGGCTGAACATTCGCTGATTCCTCTAAACAATTGACATTAACGTATTCAGCAACGGCAGCCTTTAAAGTCTCATGTTTTCCATCAGGATAACGATTAGTTTCAATCTCATGTTGATAAACCCAAGCCAATTTCCGCTTCAGGAATTCAGGTAAATCATAGGGACATTCATTTGTATCCAACCGATCTAGACTGATTGGGGACTGGACTGGACTGCCAAATTCACCCCCAGGATGGGGCTTATAGGCTTGAAACTGATTTAGATCGGTGCGAATAAAGGGTAGATTCTCAGTCATATCGTTTCTGCCTTTGGATCAAGTTAATGTAGTAAAACAACTGCAACACAGAGGTAACTGCTGCTGCTAGGTAAGTCAATGCTGCTGCCGTTAAAACCTGGCGAGCCCCTTTAACGTCTTCTTTAGTCTCCAGCAATCCTGCTTCCTGTAACAGAGCTAATCCCCGACGACTAGCATCTAGTTCCACAGGCAGCGTCAGTAGTGAGAACAACACCATCAGTCCAAAAAAAATCACGCCAATCCACATCATTCCCGTCGCATTAAATAAGATCCCCATGGTGAAAGCAATGTAGGAGATCGTGGGCGAGAATTGGACTGCCGGGAGCAACACATTTCGCATTCTGATCAGGGCTGAGCCAGTCTGGTATTGCTGCACATGGCCCAACTCATGGGCCGTGACCGCCATGGCTGCAACCGAGGGCTGATTTGCAACTGGAGTAGATAGCCGGACTACATTTACATGAGGATCATAATGATCGGTTAAGGTGCCACGGGTCTGTTCCAACGGAATGGGTCGCAGGGAGGTTCGGTCAAATAGGGTTTCCCCAACTTGCATCCCCGTCATTCGTTCTGAGTTTTGTACCCGACTCCATTTTGCAAAAGACCTTTGCAAATAGAGCTGTACCAAGCCCGATAGAACCAAAGTTGGCAGCGCGATCAACAGAAAATAAGTTGGGTCGAAATAAAACATTGATCCCTAACTCCAATATTTAACAAATTCTTCCTTGACAAAAGTAAGCTGTCGATAGTTCCGCAACTGCGTCACCATACCCGTGATCGCCAAAACCGACCAAACCATTCGCCAAAACCAAGAATCTTGCAAAATGGGACGAATGACATCTTCCGCCCCTTGCAAATTGTCCAGAGAAACATGCCCGATCAGGAGCAAGACTGACAGCACCATAGCATTTGCACCACTCAGTGCCGTGAAAACAATCACCCAGTATTGCTGCCAATTGCGAACGCGAGTGAGAATTCTAGTTACAACTCCTACAATCACTGCCATTAGAGCAATCAACTGCCCTGACTCAATTCCATTCGCCATCAGGAAGCCAGATATCAGCCATGCCCCCGCCGCACCACTCAGCAATGCCACACCTATTTCATAGAATTGCCAGGAGAAGATAGCCGAAAACACCCCCAGGACAACTCCTGTAGTTAGACCTGTTGTTGTAGCGATGAACCCCTCTCCCAGCAAAAAGTAAACCCCTTTTGTTCCCAACCACAGCCCACCAAAAAATGCCCATATCGGCAACATCACCATCAATAAGCGATAGCCCCCAAAACAGAAAAGGCCACCAAATAGCACTGAAAATATTGCCAAGATAACGACTTTGATCATAGTCCTGAACGAGATTTCCTGACGAGGCTGTAGCTAAGAGGATAGCAGTAGCGAATAACATATCTAGAACACTGGCTAGATTTTTTTAGAGTTTATTTAATTAGCATTTAATCAGCTCTCCTGACAGACAATCCAGCAAGAAATTCCAGGGTTGCCGCATCAAACACCCATTCTAATCCTTGGCTATTCACTGCTTTGATCAAGAGAGCATCTTGAGGCAAAATAGATTCGGGTTGGAACTCACAAGACCAGAAGTAGGTTGACTCTGATGCAGTTGGTGTTAAAGTGGGACGGCATTGATGCGCGATTTCCCCATTGATTAAGACTAATATTTTTTCAACCTGGCTGTTTGGGTTGATTTCTGAAATCTGACCCCGGAGTTGCAGCGTCCCCTTCGGAGTCAGGAAACACTGTTCTAAACGGCCCTGGGGATGATGACTAAAGGGTAAAGTCGAAAAGTCTGGTGTTGAAGTTTTAGCAACAACATACAAGTCTTGATACCGACAAATTCCCTGGGGAATGCGATGATAACTCCCCTGTCCCTGACTTACCCTGTGTAATACTTGGCCAACAAAATCTTCCCCGACATAAGTTGTTCCATAGTCCTGAGTCGCCAAAGAACGACTCTCACTTTCAGGAATAAACAAAATCTCTGAAGATTGAATCTGGAGAGGTTTGGGCAGGAGGGCGCGATCATGAACACTAAATAACAGTAACCCGCCCGGAGAAATCAGATTGTACAGAACCTCCATCCACTCAATAAAGGTTTTCTCTGGCATGTGGCTAAAAAAAGAACAGGCCAAAATACAGTCAAATTGGGCTTGATCGGGGTAAGAACTAGGGTGAGCTTGAGAAACAATCCCATGCACTCGAAAGTGTGTTCTTTGGAAGGCGATCGCGGGGGCTAAAATATCAGAAACCCAGACTTTTTCAGGTGTTAATTCCTGCACTAAAAATCGAGTAAAGCGACCATATCCACTAGCAAAATCCAGAAACCGGGTCACCTGTTCAAATCCCTGAAAATGCCAATCAACAATTGATCGAACCGCATCTAAAATCCTGCAACCGTTAAAATAGTATCGAACTCCAGCCCGTTCTGGAAACTTCTGATTTTCTAATGCAAATAAGTACATTTCATCCGATTCACAAATCACAGATTGAAAGGTTTGGGGAGATTTAACTTGATCCCGAATAAAAATTTGAAGCGCTCTATTTTGCAAAACTGGATCAAAGTTATTCATAAGAAACTCAGAATATGAACGGAGATTTCACAGAGATTTCACGGAGGAGCATGACATTTCTGCGCTTCTGCACAAAGTGTTAAAGGAGGTTTGAACGCGCTCACGGTTCGCAGCAAAACAATTTCGATCCCCCCAAATCTCCCTGAAGAATGGGGACTCTGACACTGATTCCCCTGTTTCAGGAGGGCTAGGGGAATCAATTAGTGCTTAAAATCACAGTCACCTCCTGTTCAAACATCCCCATGACGCTGGAAAGAGTTCAAAGGTTCCCTCATCGTCGGTAACGGAGGTACTTCGCCAGCACAAAGTTGCCACCACAAAGTTATCAACATAGCGTTTTTAGTACAAAGTCAAGTACAAATCGTGTAAAACTTTGACATAGGAAGAGCACTGAGGATGTGCTTACTTCTCTAAAACCAAAAAACAGGAGAAGTTTTCATGATAGCGGTTTTCAAGCCATTGGTGCAAAGGGTCTCAAGCCAAGGCAAAAGGAACTCACTCAAGGTTCAGATGCTGTTAGTCATTGGGATTTTTGTATTCCTCTTGTCTAGAACGCTCCCTGCCTTGGGAACAGCAACGGCTGAGTCGTTACCCCCCGATCCGGTTAAAGCTTCTGTTGTGTTAGATGGACGAGAACTCTTCAAACTCGGAAGTTCTGGCCGTTTTTCTGCAGTCGAACGAGCCGAAATGGTGAGTCATGTGTTGCAGGAAAAACTGCACAGACGTTTACTGACAGATGAACTGATCAATGTTGAAGCGATCACCCAACAGAACCAGGCTATTTTACAAGTCAATAACCGCTATCTTTTGACCGTGACTGCTGCTGATGTTATCCCTGGAATGGAACCCATAGAACAAGCCCGTCTTTGGGAAAAACAGCTCGAAACCGCTCTAGAACGGGGAACCTATGAACATTCCCTGCCCTATAAACACTGGGCAGGAAAAAGTTTGGCGATTGGGTTTGGGGTGGCCCTAGCAGTTCAAAGTGTGTTATTTTTCCTCAGCCGTCGCTATCGTCGTCAACAACTCCAACGTTCGGAGGTGGAGCAGGGATCGTTACAATTGCTGGGCTTGAACCTGTTGCAATTTGGCGTGTGGATTGTCTGGATTTGCTACGGCATGAGTCTGTTTCCCTGGACTCGAACGTGGCTATATCAAGGATTTCAATTATTAGATCAAACCTTCAATACCTCTATGTTTAGAGTGGGAGAAGAAGCGATTTCCCTTAGTCGATTATTGGGAATTGGAGCAACGGCGATCGCTCTTTGGATTGTGATTGGATGGTTGACTCGATTTCTAAAAACTCGAATTTTACCGCTGGCTGGAGTGGATCGAAGTTTACAGGATTCCATCGCCTTTTTTGTAGAATATGGCTTAATTTCTTTGGGCCTGCTTTTAATCCTAAGTGCTGGCGGTGTGAGCCTGCAATCCTTAATATTTTTGTTGAGTGCAGTTGGGATTGGAATTGGATTTGGCCTCCAAAATATTGCCAAAGATTTTATTAGCGGATTAATTCTACTGGTTACCCGCCCAATCAAAATTGGTGAATTAGTCCAGGTGGGTGAGTTTCAAGGATTAGTTCAACGCATCGGCGCTCGCACCATAGAAATTTCTCATATTGACCGATATGTGATTACGATCCCCAATTCTCGCTTTATTGAAGGGGAGGTTTTGAACTGGAACCGCAGTGGTTTAACGCGGGTGAAAGTCTATGCGGATATTAGCTATGGGATTGATTTTGAGTTGATTCATCGAGTCTTGTTGGCAGCGGCCCAAGCTCCCCACCCTGACATTCTACGCCATCCTCCCCCAAAGGCTCAATTTCGCGGTTATCAAGCCAGTTCGTTGAAATTTCGAATTGTGGTCTTCATCCGAGATCCGTTAAAAGAGCCTAAGGTTAGAACCCATCTCTACAACCAGATTGAATATCATCTGCGGAAGTACAACATTGAAGTCCCTTTTCCCCAACAGGATTTGCATATCAAAGTGCCTCAGTTGGATCAGGCGATCGCGACTTGGGTTCAGATCAATGCCCCAGAAGACGACGGATTAAAAGCTGCTAGTAATCTGGAGCAATCAACAACTCTACTCCCAGAACTGCCAATTGTTCAAGATGAATATGATTGGGAGGCGATCGCAGCAGCCATGCGGGGAGAAAATGGTGTTGAAATTAAAGATCGGCGATTTCGGTTGCGGGTTTTTGCCAAAACGTTTCTGGGATCTGATGCAGTCAATTGGTTGATGATTAACGAGCAGGCCACTCGACCAGAAGCCATTATGATTGGCCAGTTAATGGTGAAGCAACACATGATTCACCATGCATTAGATGAACATGACTTCAAGGACGAACCGCTATTTTATCGATTTTATGCGGACGAAATAGATTTAATTCAGCAGGGGATGGCTGATGAAGGTGGAATTGAGGGGGATAAAAAAGATGGTTTAGAGAATTCTTCTGAAGGTTCCCCGGACAGTGCTTCAGAAAGTTCCTCAGGGAGTGGATCAGAGTCAGGAGGTTTCGATTAATTCGATTCAATCTTTAGATCGGGTAGTCACTTTCTGCAAAATTCTGTTTGCTTTGCGGTAGAGAGCATCAGGAATCCAGGAGACTGGAGAAGCACCGTCAGTGGTTTTGGGTCGGAGTTCCTTGTAGTCAATCGGTGTTTCATCGGGCGGAAATTGAGGCGCGTTCTCAGGCTCTTTCAAAAAGCGATAGTACAGATATTCATTGCGATACGGGAAATCAATATTTTCTCCCTGAGCCACAGCCGTGAGAATTTTTGAGGTTACGCAAATATAGTGCAGGTAAGTTAACCGAATATCGCGGTCATAGAGTACCTGATCAATGTTTTGGAAATGAGAGGAAGTCACACAGTTGCCAGCCCGTTGTTCTGGGGGAAGTTCCTGAGCCAGGTTATACACTGAACGTCCGGGACGCAGGGCCATGTAGTTTGTAATCGTTTGGTCGGGAATGCGAGGAACCAGAACTTCACTTTCCCCTTCAGCCAGGTAGCCCAACAATTGCTCCATCTCAGCCCGGTCGAAAAACCCTTTGTGGGAAGCAAAGAACCCGGCACAGAAGACCTTGCTCAACTGTTCCTCCGTGAACAGATTGAATTTTTGAACGGCTTTGAGATTGAAGGCTTGGTTGGGTTGGCGATAGAGAAAGTCGTAGATCACCCAGTCATAGTGGTCGAGTTTCTCAAACACCAAACTCAAGTTGTCAAACACCAACACGTCTGCATCCAGAAAGATAAACTTGTCAAATGGCCCATCGAATGCACAGAACTTGCGGCGCATGGTGATCCGGTAGTAGTCCCCAGGGTTTGAAGTGAGGTTGTGGCGATACCAGAACTGCTTGGCTGTGGGATGCAAGTCCCAAATCTTTTGGGTGAATTCATCCCAGCGTTTTAAGGATTGATCATCCTCGAATAGGGTCACCTGGGGGCGATGTTGGATCTCTGCCCTAATCCGCTCTAAGGTGTGGTCAAAGGGCAGAATACAAACCGGAAAATCTGGCCCAATGTTGACTTCAATGCTGTTGAGCAGAGCGATTAACTGGTCGTAGACTTTATCATTAGCCAGGGTGTAAATACCGTTCATAGGAATTTCTGGGCTGAGTGTTGATGGGTATGGGGTTAATCTTCTCTAAAATTAAGGATTCCCAGATTTTTCTCTAGGGCTTCAACTGACGTAGGCGATGTTTCCAGTTTTCTAATTTCTGATTCCAGAATTGACCAACTGTGCGTTGGAACTGATTTACAGGACTGGGTTTCGTGAGTTGAGGCCGTTGTTCTGGAGATTTCAAATAGCGATAGTGGAGGAACACATCTTGATAGGGAACTCCGACATTCTCCCCCGCACAAAGTTTTTGAAACTGGGAGGAAGCAACACTCATATAGTGAATATAGGTGATGGGTTTGCCCTTGTCATACAGAATATTATCTCGAACTTCAAAGGGGGAAGACCAGTGACACCCGGTGGCGTTGGCAACGTCATCATAAGCAAAGTTGTAATAGGAAATGCCGCTGCGCCACACCATATAGTTCAGCAGGGTTTGGTCGGAGTCCCACCAGGCCATGACTTCGGCCTCTCCAGACTTTAAGTGTTCGAGTAACTCGGCTTGGGTTTGGGCATTAAACAAACCTTTGTGAGCGGCAAACCAACCGGAACAGAAAATTTTAGCGGGAATAGTTTCAGGCGGAAAAATCTTCAGTAACTCTGCCTCGGAACAGTCAAAAATATACTTCAGATCCGACTTGTACTGGAAATCATTTGTGATCCAGTCGTATTCGGCTAACTTCTGATACACCTCGTTCAAGGGACGCATCAACAACGTATCCGCATCAAAAAAAATAAACTGATCAAAAGGCCCATCAAAGCAACAGTATTTCCGATGACGCTCAACCCGATAGGTTCCTGAAATGCCTTTCTCTTGCCACATTGCCTGGGCTTTTGGATGGGCGTTCCAGGCTTGAGTCGCAAAATTTTCCCAGCGGTTAATCGAGTCCCAATCCTCAAACAGACTAACATTCGGGCGTTGGGCAATTTCAGCCCGCACCTGATCCAGGCGATTATTATAAGGAATCACACAAACTGGCAGATCCCGACCTGCGTTCGCTTCAATGCTATTCAGCAAAGCGACTAACTGGTCATAAACTACGTCATTCGCTAGGGTGTAAATTCCCTCAGTCATATTGGAATTCCTCTTGCTGGGCGTTATCAGGGCATCGCAATTTATTGTTAGACATTTTGAGTTTTATCGTTAAGTTTTATCGTTGAGTATTATCGTTAGGCATCCGTTTTGCCAAAAGGCAGACGTTCTGCAAGTTTTCGTTGCCATGTTGGTCTTGGATCATGCAAATAACGGTAATATTCCCAAATATTCCAGTAAGAACCCCCCGGTTTCATCGGAGTTCCAGCCCAGTGAATATATTTCAAACGCTTACCCTGATCATAAAGCACATGATCTTTTTCCACAAAATGAGGAGAACCACCCCAACTCCCAGGGCCACCGCCGGGAACCTTGACTAAATTTCCCCGTTTAGGAATATGTTTTAGCACCAGGTAATTTAAAATTGGTTGGTCAGTCACCCCCTGAGTAAAGTCAAAATATTCTCGATGTTGAGCGCATTCTTTCAGAGAATTGTACATTTGCTCCAAAGTTATCACTCCTTTACGGGAGGCCCAAAAGCCACTATTAAACACATCTTGTAACTCTGCTTCGGTAAAAATCCCGTGTTCCAAGACAACCGGAGAGAAAATATTTCGCAACTTTTGCCCAGAAAAATGATAGTCACAACAGAAGAAATCAACCGTTGATAACTCGGCTAAATTTGCCGCAATATCCTCAAAAACAATAATATCGGTATCAATATAGAGGAATTCATCAAGCGGCCCAAACCACTGGACTAACTTTCGCATTTTATTCGGCAGGGCTAGAAAATCTCGATCAAAAATCTCTCCAATATTCTGGGTGAACTGTTCCACTAGTTCTAAATCAGGAAACAGTTGCACTTGGTGTAAACGGTTCAAGACCTCTAAAACCTGCTGGTAATCTTGATTGAATGGAATCATCAAGATCGGAACCTCTGCGTTGTACTTCCGAATACTGTTCAACAGAGCGATCGCATTATCCATCACCCGATCATTAGCAACAATATAAATTCCTTGATTCATAGAACTTGAGGCATAAAATAAGCGTTCAAATTGTTAACATAACGGATAAAACAACTAATAACTACGAAGCTTAGCACTCCGTTCAATAAACTCAATTCTATCCAGAATACTCGTGGCTGAATTATAAGACTCTAAAATTAACTCCTCCCGTTCCTCTGGGGTATCGATCATATCATCCAGGAGTAACTTGAGAAACCCAATCATCGGGTTCAATCGAGTTCGGACTTCATAGGAACTGCGGATAATCGCCTCATCCCGCGCCGCTTCATCCGCAAATTGCAGAGAGTACAACTTAGCAAAATACCCTCCCTTTCTGAGCAATTCACTGTGGGTTCCTCGCTCTACTACTTTACCTTGATCCAGAACGGCAATTTGATCTGCCTTTTCCACCGTGGACAATCGGTGGGCAATCACAATCGTGGTGCGATCCCGACTCAATTCATCAATCGCCTCCTGTACCAACCGTTCAGAAACAGTGTCTAGGGCACTGGTGGCTTCATCCAGAATCAGAATCTCCGGGTTTTGCAGTAAGGCTCGGGCAATGGAAATCCGCTGGCGTTGACCCCCTGAAAGTAATACGCCGCGATCGCCAATCAAGGTATGAAATCCCTGGGGCAAATTGCCAATAAATTCATAAGCATTGGCCCGTTCACTCGCCTGGAGAATATCTTCATTTGTGGCACTGGGATGCGCGTAAGCAATATTATCCCGGATTGAGGCATTAAACAAAAAGGTATCCTGACTCACAATCCCCATGGCCTGTCGGAGGGATTTCAGGTCAAAGTCTCGCAGATCCACGCCATCAATTGAAATCGATCCCTGGGTTGGATCATAAAACCGAGGCAATAAATCCGCAATGGTTGACTTCCCTGCCCCCGATCCCCCAACCAAGGCCAGGGTTGTTCCCTTCGGCACATGCAAATCAATACCCTTGAGCACCACAGCATCGTGGCCGGGATAGGAAAAATAAATATGATTGAACTCAATCCCGTGTTGCATAGGGACATAGGGAACTGCGCCAGATTGCATAATCGGCTTATCATCCTTGCGGAGAAAGTCCTGAACCACCTCTACCCCAGCGGCAACACTGGCGTACTTACTGCGGGCATTATTCAACTGAGAAATCAGCGGCATCATGCGAAACAACAAAAACAAATACGTCAGTAAAACCGTTGATAGAGAGGTCAATTGACTGGAGAAAAAGATCCGTCCAAAAAAGACAATCACCAGAATTGAAACAATACTAATGACTTCATTAATAGGTTGCAATGCAGATTGAACCATCAGGTTCATGTAAGCAATCTGCTCCTGCTCTTTCAACTGCCCAACAATCCTAGTGTACTCTTGGTGTTCATTGGCCATGCCCTTGATCAAGCGAATCCCCGTTAGGGTTTCTAGCAGAGCAACAGAATACTCCTTACTCACTTTCGACTGTCGAATTCCATAATATTTAGAGCGCTTGATCACCCATTGATTCATGAAGAAAATAATTGACACCATCACTGTTGTAATCAGAGTCAGTTGCCAAGAAATAGATAAGAGTAAAAAGATATAAAACAGTAAGGTGATCCCGATAGAAAACATTGAAATTAGAGCCCCAATCGCAGCCGATGTGCGGGTAATTTCATTGCCCAAACGATTGATTAAGTCTCCAACTTTTACCTTAGAATAATAATCTAAATCTACATCAAGTAATAACTTAATTCCTGCTTCTCGCAAATCAAAAATCAAGGCTCTTGAAAGGGAACCGGACACTAGAATTGCCAGATAGCTCGTTGCGTTTTTGAGGGCGATCGCTACCACAATCACTCCAGCCATTAAAAAAGGCCGATAGTTCTCCGGCACTCCCTCGAAAGGATTCAGGAGGGCTCGAATCACTGGGGGGCCATCCTGAAGCTGCATATCCTGTCCCAAAAACGACAGGACAACTGGGACAATTAGAGTGGTACTAACCCCACTAAAAATGGCACTTGAAAAGCCAAGAATGAGGGTGAATATAAACCTAACCGGATAAGGTTTGATAGACTCTAGTAATAGCCGAAAGTCAGAAAAATTGCGGTTCATATTAGGAATGATAAACCCAGGTAGAAGTTTTATCCTACATTAGACTTCTGATTGAAACTCCTGCGATGATTACCCCAAAAATGACCAGGATTTATTCGGAATAGATCGAGACAAAACTGTAGGAATCCAATCCAAGTGATGTTGATCTATTCCTAATTCAGTTCATTAAGTGTACCATAGGTCTGTCTCGCTCCAGGTTGATTCAGAAGCCTGGGGAGATACTTTGAGCAAAAGCAGGATTAAATCTGGCTGTGTTATCGTCTCCTACCGCAAAAAAAGTTTCAATCATTGTCAGTGATCTGTCTGAAAGTGGTGCTGGCAGGTGGGCTGGGGGTGGGGTAAGGCCCTTCTTACTGGGTCGAGCATTGCAATCCCTGAACTATGGCGTAGAGATTGTCGGTCTGGTGGGGGGCGATCGCACTCGAGCGATTCAAACCCCAGAAATTTCGATAGTTCCTGTGGTGAGCTATCCCTATCCTAAGTTTGCAATCTCAGCATGGGAACTGCTCCAGCGGATTGATGGTGATATTCTTTATGCTTACAAGTTAAAACCCACCAGTTTTGGTCTGTCTCTGCTCAAGAAATCCTTCAAGTCTCGCCCCCTGCTGCTAGACATTGATGATTGGGAATTAAGTTGGCATGGCGGGGACAATTGGCACTATCGTCCGGGGCCAAAACAATTGGCCAGGGATCTCTTCAAGTCAGAGGGAGCACTGAGAGATCCGGATCACCCCTTGTATTTAAAGTGGATTGAAGCTCAAACTCGAAGAGCAGATGTAATCACCACCCACAACCAGTTTTTACAACAAAAATTTGGTGGGGTTTATCTGCCAAATGGCAAGGATGTCCGTTTATTTAACCCTGATAATTATTCTGCACAGGCTAGCAAATCCAAGTATAATTTGTCTGATTATCGAGTGCTAATGTTTCCGGGTGCTCCTCGTCCTTATAAGGGAGTTGAGGATGTCCTAGTCGCCCTAGATTTACTGGATGATCCAACACTTCGGTTGGTAATTGTTGGCGGGAGTCCCTACGATGATTATGATGAACAACTTCAAAAACAGTGGGGACGCTGGATTATCAAGCTACCCAAAGTTTCCTATCTTCAAATGCCAGAGGTGGTTGCGGCGGCTGATTTAATCGTTGTTCCTCAGCGAGATGATCCGGCAGCCTTGGCCCAATTTCCCCTGAAACTAACCGATGGTATGGCCATGGCAAAACCGATTTTAGCCAGTCGAGTGGGCGATATCCCCAATATTCTGGGTGAGACTGGGTACTTGGTTGATCCAGATGCTCCTCAACAACTGGCAGACCAGATTCAGTGGATCTTTGAAAATCTAGAAGTGGCCCAAGCCCAAGGTCAACTAGCGCGGGCCAGATGTGTTGCCCACTATAGTTTAGAGACAATGACGGAGATTCTAGCTCAACTCCTAGGCAAGCTTGGATTAGCTCCTACAATTTAGTCTTTGTCGCTTGGATGCTGAGGGATTCCCTGAATGACAGTAGCAAATCCTAGGAGAATACTGGGATGAAAAATATTGCGATCGCTAATGATGGAGAGCATGAGCAAGACAACTCAATCGGATAGGCGACAGAGCAAGCTGGGTTTAGAATTGCTGTTCTGCATGGCAATTGGACTGGGGGTGATTTTGCGAATCCTGTTTCTGGATCAGCGAGAGTTTTGGTATGACGAAGTACTATCGGTGTTAATCTCTGCCGGAAATCTTAATGCCTATTCTGGCCCTGACACAGCAAAATTTCCTGTGCTGTTGTCTAACTATACCGCCTTGCTCAATCTTCCCATCACCGACACAGTTGCAAACACACTAGGAAATGGCGTTCAGGATAGCTGGCAAACCCTAGAAACCTTGATCAAAAGTTTGTGGCGAGAACCTCATCCGCCATTATTTTACCTGGGGCAACATTTCTGGTTGCGGATGTTGGGTCATGGCGTTGCGTCCACTCGCAGCCTCAATGCATTGATCAGCGCGGCCACCATCGGCAGTTCCTACGGTTTGGGACAAGTTGTCCTGGGCCATCGGGGGGGGTTACTCTTGGCTGCGTTGATGGCCCTTAACCCCTTCTTTTTGTCCCATTCTTTAAATGTCAGGATGTATTGTCCAGTAGTCTTGTGGGCCACTCTAAGTGCTTGGGCCTTGATGCACCTGATTCGTCAGCAGAAGCGTCATCTTGCTCAACCTCTGACGGCTCAAATCGGCTGGAATCTATTGTTGGTCATCTCAGTGGCCTGTGGTTTGACAACCCTCTATTTCTTTGCCTATTTTGTGTTTGCTCTGATTGTTCTGGCTGTATTCTTGGAACGAAATCGGGCATGGCGATATCTCTTGCCCCTGACAGGCGGAGTCTTGCTGACCCTCCCTTGGATGATGTGGGCAATTCCCCAACAACTCAGCAACATCGACTTGAATCGCTTTGCCATCTCTTCGGAGGCAGGGAACGTTATGGTTCAACACTGGGTTCACCATTTAACCGGGTTTTTAAGTGTTCTAGGGAACCTGTTTATTCTGGGAGATTGGGGGGCAGATTTACCCCCCGCCCTTGAACTAACCGCAGGGGCGATCGCCGGGATAATTTTTTTAATCTGTATCGTGAGTCTGAGCCGCCAGAAAGAATATCCCAGCCTGGGAACAGGCTTGATTTTAGGGCTGCTGCCCCTGGCGCTTGCTTTTGGAGTGGATATTGCGACGGGAAAATCTACTCTGCCTTGGGGCGCAGGTCGCGGTGTGATTTTCATCCTGCCCGGTTGCCTACTATTGCTGTCGATTTGGATGGAACTGACTGCGGGTCGGTGGCGGGTTCCTATTGCCCTAGCGCTCCTGTTAATGTACGGCAGCATTAGCATTGGAGACTACACCCTGCGCCAACGGACAGGAATGACAACCCTGGCTCGGGTGATTGACCAACATGTGACCCAGCCGACCTTGATTGCAATGAATGCCAGAGGATGGGGCCATGTGATGCGGTTGGCGTATTACATTAATCCCAATGCGGCTGTGATGTTATTGGCTAAGCCCACCCCTGACCTGATTGATGACTTGACCAGCCAAGCTCAAAATTTTCCCCGAATTGTTCTGTTGGACAGTGACAAACCCTCATTTTCAGATCAGCCTGCAACGGAAGCAGAGCGACAAAAAATTTGGGAAATCCTCCAGCAGGCTCAAATGCAGTTTGTCAGCAAAGAGAGCTTGGCTGGAACCCAGGACATTGATCGATTTACCATGAGTGTTTATGAGCGGAGTCCTCGGTAACTTGTAAATCAAGGGTTAAGAGTCAATCCTAAACCATTTTTTCCACTTCAGGCTATTCTCTTGCTTGACAACGGGTGAAAAATACTTGGTTTCAGAAGAATAGCTCCACGCGATCGCTGCCGGATCTTTCAGGGCACTCCACTGCTGAAACTGAGGTCTGGTTTTCCAGCGACTGAGGGTATTGGGATGAACCTGAAAACGCTTAGCCAACTCCGATTGATTCAAATACGGGGGCGGAAACTTGTCTTTCTCCCCTTCAAACCCAGCAGGCAAAGGAAATAACGCAATCTCTTTCGGCAGTTGTAAACTCAATTCCTCAACGGGCTGACCCTCAAAACCGACCGTCTTCATTTCAGGAGTGAGGGCTTGAACCGTCTGAAAATAATACAGAACACCTCCCTGGTCTGTCACTTCAAATTGGGCCGAAAATTCCACGGCCTTCTGATCCAAATAGGGCTGAATGTCTGAACTTGGCAATCGGGTCTTCATCGCCAAATCGAGGGGAGTGATCCGTCCTTGATGCTCCAGCAATAACTGGTAAAATACACGATCTAAGTACGTCTGTTTGTCTTGCTCCCGTTGCTGTTGTGCTCTCCAGAATCGCCAACCACCAACTCCACCAGCCAGCACTAACAGCCAGGGGAGCGTTGTTTTAAACAAAAGTACAAGAACCACAGCCGGAATTCCGAGGGTTAGATATCCGTTAATCTGATGAGTTTCTGAGGTGGGCTTGGACATAGTTTCCAATGTTCAATGAGCGGTGAGCTTGCCGATGGGTTGATTCTTTGACATACTTTCTTGTGCAGAACCTGAGCAATCAGGCAATCACGCCTTAAAGTTCACCCCTTGAAGTTCAGGTCTTGAAGTTCAGGTCTGAAACTCAACTGCGACATGTTAGCTAGATTAGAAACTGGAATGGACTCTAAACTCAAACGACCTATTATTATCCTAGCGTTAGTCATTTTAACAATTACAGGGTGTAGCAGTAAAAAGTCTCAATGTCTTAAACTTCTTGAAGTAGTTAATCAGGGCAACATCCTGATCAGCACCAAAGATAAAGCCTACAATGCAATAACAACAAAACGATTGGCAACTGAGTTAAATACCGTTGCAGATACCGTTGAAACTCTGCGCCTTTCAAATAACAAGCTGAAGCGAATTCAAACAGGCTTTGCCGAAGTTTTTCGTGACCTCTCCAAAATGCTCAATGAGATGGGACAAGCCTTCGAGGCTGGAGAAAAATCTCAAGTTAGTGTTGAAGGGCGAGCGGAACTTCTCAAAGCAATTGAACAGGTGAATCAATCAGGACAGAGAGTCACTGAACTCAGTCAGAAAGCCACTACCCTAGTTGATGAAATGGCAAAAGTCTGTCCACCCAAGTTAACCCAAGATTAACCGACTGCTACTGCACTTTTGCGTTTGATAACTCCCTCACTCTCTGGTTTGGCCAGGGTAGAATATCCCTACTTCAAAAAGTTAATTAGATATGGCAACTGAGATTGAACGAAAATTTTTGGTCAAGGGCGATCGCTGGCGTTCCTTAACCCAGGGTATTCTTTACCGTCAAGGCTATCTCCCCACTCAGGAACAATGCACTGTTCGAGTTCGGGTTGTGGGTCAGCAAGCTTACTTGACTATTAAGGGGCCAACTGTGGGCCGAAGTCGGGCCGAATTTGAGTATGAAATTCCTGTGACAGATGCCGAAGAGTTGTTGGAAACCCTCTGTGTTCAGCCTCTCATCGAGAAAAAACGATACAAAATTACCAATGCTGGGTTTATCTGGGAAGTTGATGAATTTTCAGGAGAAAATCAGGGACTCATTATTGCTGAAATTGAACTAAAAGCGGAAAACCAAGCGTTTGAGAAACCAGACTGGATTGGTGAAGAAGTGACCCATGATTCCCGATATTTTAATTCAAGCCTAGTCAACTATCCCTATCGTCAGTGGTCATCAGGACTATAGCAATCCGTAATAATCTCAGTAATAATCTCGATAATAACTTGTGAAACATCTGTGGTGTGGGCTTCTAGCCTGGGCGGGCAAGATACCCAACCCACATTTACAACACATTTGAAACAAGAGCCCACGAATAAATCGACTAAGATACACTAGAAGCTATATCAATTTGATGGTTAACATCTCTAAAGAGAACATCTATGACCTCAACAGTTACTCCAAACTCTGAATCTGTAATGGATGACTCCAAGCGAGGCTTGCCCGTTACAATTATTACTGGATTCCTGGGAAGTGGAAAAACAACTCTGCTGAACCATATTCTGTCTAACCAACAAGGTCTTAAAACGGCTGTTCTCGTGAATGAGTTTGGCGAGATTGGGATTGACAACGAACTCATTGTGACAACGGATGAGGACAACACGATGGTAGAACTCAGCAACGGCTGTGTTTGCTGTACGATCAACGAAGATTTGGTCAATGCCATTTACAAAGTTCTAGAACGCCCTGAAAAAGTAGATTATTTGGTAGTAGAAACGACTGGGTTAGCTGATCCTCTTCCTGTCGCATTAACTTTTTTAGGGACAGAATTGAGAGATTTGACTCGTTTAGACTCTATTATTACCCTAGTTGATTGTGCTAACTTCAGTCTGGATTTATTCAATAGTCAAGCAGCTCAAAGTCAGATCGCCTATGGGGATATTCTAGTTCTGAATAAAACAGATTTAGTGGATGATGCTGATGTAGACAGCTTGGAAATCAGACTTCGGGATATGAAACGAGATGCCCGAATTCTGCGAACAACAAAATCTCAAGTTCCTCTACCGCTGATTTTAAGCGTAGGATTGTTCGAATCAGATCAGTATCTCCAAACGGATCTCCAGGAACATCACTCTGATCATGAGCACGAAGAGCACGAACACGAACATCATGAACATCACCACGGCCATGATCATGACCATCATTCCAACCACCTAGAAAATGATGGATTTACGTCTCTGTCTTTCCAGAGCGATCGCCCCTTTTCCCTAAGGAAATTCCAGTATTTCTTGGACAATCAACTGCCAAGTACCGTATTTCGTGCGAAGGGTATTATGTGGTTTGATGAAAGTCCGAACCGTCATATTTTTCATCTGAGCGGCAAGCGATTTTCGATTGATGATGATGAGTGGACAGGGGAGAAAAAAAATCAACTGGTTTTGATTGGTCAGGGTTTAGATCATGCAACACTCCGGACTCAGCTTGAGCATTGCCTCTGTCTACCCGTTGATAATCGGGGCAAAGGATTTGCTAAATAGTTTGCTAAATTTTGCTAAATAGTGAGTGTGTGAAAGTTTGTGAACCAGTAATTAGTACTAAATCCTATCCTCGGGGCAAATACCGCAGGTCGGGTATCTGCCCCGAAGCAAACTACTATGACAGAACTAATAGGACTTAAGCATTGACAAAAAAGCTGTTGAAGATAGGAGTGTTAAAATTGCCCAAAGCAAAGCGCATGAAATCACTATGACGCAGCGATCGCCGGGAAAAGTTTACATTGTCGGAGGGGGGCCAGGGAATGCAGCCTATCTAACGGTACAGGCCCATCATCTGCTGACTCAGGCGGAAGTGTTAATTTATGATGCCCTAGTCGATGAATCCGTAATTGATCTGACCCCGGCAAATTGCCTCAGGCTTAACGTTGGAAAACGGGGTGGGCAACCCAGTTCCACCCAGGCTGAAATCAATCAATTACTGGTTCAGTATTGTCAACAGGGGCAAAGGGTTGTCAGACTGAAGGGCGGTGATCCGTTTGTTTTTGGGCGCACCACGACCGAAATTCAAGCGTTAATCCAGGCTCATTGTGAGTTTGAAGTCGTTCCGGGTTTGTCTTCTGCCTTGGCTGCACCCTTACTGGCTAATATTCCCTTAACCGATCCGGTGATGAGTCGATGTTTTGCCGTGATCACAGCCCATGAACCAGAAGCTTTGGACTGGGAGGATTTGGCTCGGCTTGAGACCTTGGTAATTCTGATGGGGGGACGGAATTTTGTAGAGATTTTACATCAACTCCAACGCCATGGGCGATCACCCCAAACTCCTATTGCTGTCATTCAGAATGCAGGCTGCCTCAAGCAACAGGTTTGGGTCAGCACGTTGAGAGATCTGATCAAAGAGACAGCGATCACTTCCTTGTCCCTGTCCCCCTGTGTGATTGTGGTCGGGGAAGTGGTGGGATTGCGAGACTTTTTGTCGCCTTCAGGGACAACAGAACTCTTGCAAAACACGACACCTCAACTTTTCTCACCCATGCTGCAATCCCCAACGGTTAGCGCTCGTCTCCCGTTAACTGGAATTACCCTGCTTGTCACCCGTTCAGAGGGGCAATCCAGTCAGTTCCGGGACTTGCTTATGGCCCAAGGGGCAACGGTGATGGAAATGCCTACCTTAGTGATTGGCCCTCCCTCGAGTTGGGCGGCTTTGGATCTGGCGATCGCCCAGCTTGAGCCCTCTGCTCACCCCAGCTCTAGTCAAAGTTCTAGTCAAAGGTTTGACTGGTTGATTCTGACTTCTAGTAATGGCGTTCGCTCCTTTTTTGCCCGGTTGTTTGCCCAGGGGAAAGATGCTCGCACCTTAGCTCACCTTCAGATTGCGGTAGTGGGGCAAAAAACAGCGGATGTTTTGCAACAGTATGGTCTCCAGTCTGATTTTATTCCCCCTGAGTTTGTTGCGGATTCCTTGGTTGAGCATTTTCCGGAAGCGTTAGCCGGTCAGCGGATTCTGTTTCCTCGGGTTGAAAGTGGGGGGAGAGAGGTGTTGGTTCAGCAGCTAACGACTCAGGGCGCAATGGTTGTGGAAGTTCCAGCTTATGAGTCCTACTGCCCTCAGGAAATTGACCCTGAAGTATTATTGGCTGTGCAACAGCATCAAATTGATATTCTGAGTTTTGCCAGTTCTAAAACGGTGAAACATTTTTACCAACTTGTACAGGGGTTTGGCTTGGACTTACTCGAAGGGGTTGGCATTGCTTCCATTGGCCCCCAAACCTCTATTGCCTGTCAGCAGTGGCTCGGACGAGTGGACATCGAAGCTACGGAATACACTCTACCGGGATTAACTGCAGCTATTGTAAAGTGGGCCAATTCAAACAAAAGTCTTGCTTGAAAGTCCCTTTTTACAGATTCAGCAAGTCTGGGTTTTAAAGTTACTCAATTTGCTCAATTGCTCCTAAGGCTTTCAAGGTTGCTTTCTGCGCCTCTGTTAAGCCCTTAACCCCAGTGATGTTCATGCCCTCATAGGGGCGATCGCTCCTCAACACTTTCAAGCATTGCCCCTGCCACGCATCCCAGAGTCGAATCGTAGCATCGAAGCTGCTGCTGGCAAAACTATCTCCAGATGGGCTCCAAGCAACATCCCAAATGCGACCTTTATGCCCCAAGAACGTTTGACAGCATTGACCAGTCTCCAAATCCCAAAGCTTGAGGGTGCAATCATCACTGCCACTGACGAGCCATTTGCCATCTGGGCTCCAATCAATCGCCCAAACAATTCCTTGATGCCCCACTAGTTCTCGCTCAAAGATACCAGTTTCAATATCCCAGAGCCTCAGGGTTTGTTCCGTGCTGCTGGTTGCTAGCCACTTGCCATCTGGACTCCAGGCGATCGCAACTCCCAACAGGCGCTCATCGTGCAGTGTTTTCAAACATTCTCCCGTCTGGACATCCCACAGCTTAATCCGTTGATCATCCCCCGCCGTTGCCAGAATTTTGCCGCCAGGATGCCACACAACCCACCAAATCCAGCTTTGATGACCTGAAAGTACCCGCAAACAGTCCCCTGTAGCAGCATCCCACACCCGTACTGTTAAATCATTGGTGCTGCTGCTACTGGCCAGGGTTTGTCCATCTGGATTCCAGGCCACCGACCAGACCCAACTCACATGGCTCTCTAACGTTCTCAAGCATTGTCCTGTATTGATATCCCACAATTTGATTGTCGTGTCTGTACTGCTACTGGCAATCCAGGGCTTCTGAGGATGCCAACTGACTGAAAATACCCACCCCTGATGACCTGTTAAAGTGATGTCACAGCATCCAGTTTCAACATCCCAAATTCTAATGGTGCGATCCGTACTACAACTGGCGAGCTTGTTACCCTCGGGACTCCAGACCACGGATCTAATTGAGACAATATGCCCTTGCATGATGTGGCGACAGTGTCCTGTTTCTGCACTCCAGAACCGTACGGTTTGATCATGACTACCCGTAACGAGGACTTTACTATCAGTAGTCCAGTGAAGAGCCCAAATGTGTTCTTGATGGCCCTGGAGAGTTCGTAAGCACTGGCCCGTAATTGGATTCCAGAGTTTGACAATCCGATTACCCCCGCTGGCCAATGTTTTCCCATCTGGACTCCATGCCAGAGAATTAATCCAGATAGACTGCGACGACAGGGTTCTAATCAATTCGCCTGTCTGACCATCCCAAAGCCGAATGAACTGGTCTGAACTCCCGCTGGCAAGGATTTTTCCATCGGGGCTCCAGGCTACCCGACGAACCCGAGCCCCCGCAAGCGGTAATATTTTGAGGCATTGACCGCTCTGCGCCTTCCACAGCCGAATTGAGCAATCTTCACTGCCACTGACGAGAACTTTTCCATCTGGACTCCAATCAACGCTCCAGACCAACCTTTGATGCCCCTCCAGGGTTGCAAGACATACTCCCGTTTCTAGATGCCAAAGCTTAATTGTCTGGTCACTGCTACTAGTAGCAATCATCTTGCCATCTGGACTCCAGGCAACATCCCAAATTGCCTTGTGATGGCCTTGAAATGTACGCAAACAGTTTCCCGTTTGAGCGTCCCAGAGTTTGAGGGTAGCGTCATCGCTGCTACTGATCAGCCTGTATCCATCGGAATGCCAAGCAATGGAGGTAATACTGCTCAGGTGCCCACTTAAAGTCAGAGAGGGCTGCCCCAAGGTAGACCTTACTCCCTCGCTCTCTACCGTTTGCCAGAGCTGGATAGTGCCGCTAATATCTCCCAAAGCCAGAATTTTGTTGTCTGGGCTAAAAGCTGCTGCCAGGATACTGCCAAAGGTCTGGGTGAATAGACAATCTTTGAACAGGGTATGGGAGAGATCAAGATGGAGAATTTGTTTGCCCTGAAAATTGGCCTGACGAATCTCACAGTTAGAAAAGTCGTAACCGTTAAGGTTTATTTGCAGGTAAAGACACAGATTAATTAAATTACCAGCGCTGTAACTAAAGAAAGGGGTTTGCAGATGACGAATTTCTTGTACTAGAAATTGGAGTTGCCGTTTAAGCAGCTTAGCCTCTGGAAAGGCAGTCTTCAACTGATGGCTCACGGACTCTAACGTTAGTCGAGTTTGGCTTTCCCGGATGTGGTCTTTAACGGTCGTTTTGATAATAGCGTGACGGTCAAATAATGAAAGCTTTCCAGTCATCAGTTCAGTGCTAATCTGCTCCACAAATCGATCAGTCATATACTCCATGACTACAGGTTGTTGTGTGTAGCGTCCTGACTGGGTTTCAATTAAACTTCGCCAACTGAGAGATTCTAAAGTTTCTAGTACTTGCTGGCGGGTAACAGTAGGCTGAATGTCTTCGAGCAGTTCTGAGATTGATGTCCATTCCCGATTAATGGCCAGCCAATACATGACCGTTTTCTCTAGCTCAGATAGCCGTTCAAACTGTTGATTTAGCAAGCGTTGAAGGCCATTGAAGACCAATGTGTCCTCTGCTAAAAATAACGAAATTTTCCCGTCAAATAGACTTTGAATTGAAGTCGC
>JBOFUV010000080.1:0-14359 GCA_051652765.1 Microcoleaceae cyanobacterium
GACCACATTAAGAACCGTTCAAACAAAGTCAGATGCCAGCTAAAATCTCCTAAAGCCTGACGTTTTTGCAACGCAAAGTAGACAAATGCTGACACACTCACTAACCGAATTCCCAAGTTTTGAGTTACAACCGCAAAAGGCACAAGCCAGGTAAAATACCAAGCATGAACAATCGGCGATAGAACGATCAAACTGACTAGATAAGCCTGAGAAAAATTTAAAAACCGTTCTGTCCAAGTCTGATTTAACCGAATAATAAAGGTTTGCCAATAGTCCTGAACAATGATCCAAGTCAGCACTAAAACCAAGGGAATTAAATAAATCGAATTCTTGGCAGGAAGTTGAGGCCAAAGTTGATGCAGAATATAGGGAAAAAATTCCGCACTCCGTCCATGGGAAACAAACCCTGAACGGGTGGGAATCAGTGAACAACTGTCCCAGGAACAAAACGGCAAAGCACTCAGAATTAACGGTAAGCTCCCCAGAAAAAATACTGCGATCGCCCCTCGAAATCGAGGCAATTGTAACCAGGCTAACCCCACTAAAATTGGCAGAGATATCCATTTGATCGCAATACTGATTCCCAGCAAAACAGCACTCCAACTCCAGTTTTTGGGACAACAAATCACCCAGGCTGCCACAACCGGAAGAATAAACCAACTGTCATAGTGCCCACCCCCTGCAAACGCATAAATGACCAAGGGATTCCAGCCATAGATTAACGCTTTCTGAAGCCCAAATCGACGACTGAGCAACCAACAGGTAATCACATCTGCGGCGACAAAAGCTAGCTTAAACAACAGCACCGAGGGCATAATCACTGCCAACAATCGAAAGCCCAGTTGGGCAATCGGTGGATAAATGGCAGAAGTCCCACCATTATTAATCAACGTCCACCAAGCTGTGCGATAGGGTTCTAGTTCAGGAGCAATGGGAGCCCATTGATAGGGACTGAACCCCAGAGTTTGAATATATCCTTCCCAGAGATAGCGCCAGATATCGTCCCCTGGATACATGGGCAACAACAGTAACCGAGAGAGCAGAGCAACTCCCCAAAACCACAGCCTAGAAATTTTGTGGATCAACCCGCTGAGCAAAAACCCCCCTCCCATTAGACCTGCCCCAACCCAGAACTGATCTACGGCTCCAACCTGACGAAAATCCCCATGGGGAGCCATCCAAATACATCCTGCTAACAGCAGAACAGCACTGACCCAAACAAGGAGAAACTGAACATTCCGATGTCTGGCCCGTAGATCTTCTGTTTGCAAGTCTTCTGCCTGTAAGTCTTGAGATAAATGCTCTTGAGATAAACGCCCTTGCAACAAACGCTGACCGTATAGTTTTCCTAAGGTTGAAAGAATAACGGTTCCAGCTTTTACGCTACCGATCAATGTGCCAGAGATTTTGGAACGCCCTCCCTGCCGAGGACGGTAATTAACCGGAAGCTCGCAAATCCTCAACTTTAACTCAATGGCCTTAGCCTGCATTTCTACAGTCCAGCCAAAACTGCGATCGCTCATCTGCATTGCCTCCAAAGCAGTCCGACGAATCAAGCGCAATGGCCCTAAATCTTGATAGCGATACCCCCACCCCCAACTCATTAATAGTGTGGCCAGGGAATTGCCAAAATTCTGTACAGGGGTCAGGGCCGATCGACCCTGGGAAGTCGCCCGACGGTTACCCAGAATCAAGTCAGCCTGCTCCATGACAGCGAAAAACTGAGGCAATTCACTCAGATCATCGCTGCCATCGCCATCACAAAACAGAATCCACCGAATCGGGTCGGGAATCTGCTGCAGTCCGCACCAACACGCCTGACCATAGCCTGCAATGGGTTCAATCCAAACGTCAGCTCCTGCCCGTCTTGCCTCGGTAATACTGTTGTCCGTACTCCCGTTATCCACAATTCGGATAGTCCTCAACCCTAACCCATATAAAGACTGAATCACGGTTGAGATTGTCGATGCTTCATTCAAAATCGGAATAATCACCAAAATCTGATCCAGCAACGCGGAGTCATTGGCATTCTGATCCGCTCGAAGCAGAGAACAGTTTAGAAAACCTTGGGGTTGGAGTTGCACAGGACAATGATTCTAAAATCTAGTCGATAGCTCTGATTCAAACCCAGCAAAATGAGTTTTGCCTGAGAAGGAGTTGAGTCCTATCTGAAACTAGGAAATTGAGCATATTGTTCACAGGAACGGGGTTAATTGAGAAAAGTTACTAGGGATTAGAACAACCCAAAGCCAGAGTTCTCCAAATGATATAATCTTCCCGTTCAATTGAATGAGTCCTATAGAGATGTCAGAAGAAAATATGTCAGAAGAAAATACCCAAGCTTGTCCCATTTGTGGTGTGAAAATTGTCAAGTCTTTAGGAGGCGATCAGGTCTTATTTTCTTCTGGGCCTCCAGGAACACGAGCCAAGCTTTCAGCCCGAGTCTGTCAGTTTGTCACACAGGCAGGATGCATCAATAAAGATCCAAATTTGGTCGGTGAAATCAAACCTGAAGATTACTATAAATCTGAGCTTTAAATGTCAAATGGTTTAGAGTTTAGGGTGTTGGGTTGGCTTTTAAGATCCTGGTTTAAGATCCTAGTTTAAGATATTCAGCTTTGTTTACTGACGACAACATCAGTTCCCAGGACGATCACGATCTTCTCAGATGACTGAAATAGAAATTGGCAAGCTGATAGATTCAACTTGCCAAACCCAGTTGGAATAATAGAAGAAGTTAGTAGTCTTAACGTGTAGATATAACCCTCGGTCGGAACAAATTGATTAACCTAGAAAGATTTGCCAACTGTAATACTGCTAAATCGTTGCTAGAACTACTGCTTAAAGTATTTCTGTAGGAGATCTGCTCCCTCATCTTTCATATCTGCAAGCTTTTGCTCAATAGCATGAAGCGCTAATTGTGATGGCTTCGCATGACCTCGCTCCCAACGATTTACAGTTTGAAAGGAAACTCCGAGGGATGCTGCTAGCTTCTCTTGAGATAATCCTAACCGCTGACGCAAAGAACGAATCAAACTAGGGGTGTCGCACATGAGATTGGATGACATTTTTTTGCCTAATAAACTCTATTTCAAAATTAGGGTATAACACCTCTTATATTCAACAGTACGCTCACTGAACTTTACCTGAAATCGTTTGTTTCTAGAAAGTTAATCGCTCCCGGGGAAATCACTGAACTAAATTAAATACCTTGCGGAACCACCGTGAAAATACACGCAAATGCACTTGATAAAATGTGTTAGGATCTAGATAACTGATGAAAAGGTAAGAATTTTTTATCAAAATATTCACTTCAAAATATTCACTTCAAAATATTCACTCAGAAAGTCAAAGGTTCATGGCTGTTTTGATTGGTTTAGATCTCGTTCTTGACTGTCTACTTCCCATTTCACTGAATTCCAAGGTGCTTCAATGTGTTGACTGGATTTCCTGATCGGTTAAATCGCTTCGCAGCATTACAATTGATCGAGATGAAACTGGCACCCCCTGTTCTCTAGTAAAGAAAATCTCGTTACTGATAAAATGGGGTTCCTTTGTGTCAATTAAAACCTGCCAGCGCCACTGGTACAAACGCTCTGGCAGAGAAAACTCAAGCCTTTCATAATGAGCATTGAACAAAATCAAAAAACTTTCGTCCATTACTCGCTCTCCCTGAGGGCCACGGACTGGAATTTCCTCTCCATTGAGAAAGACTCCAATGGCCTTGGCAAACCCAGCATTCCATTGTTCTTCTGTCATTTCTCGACCGTCCGGATTGTACCAGCTAATATCTTTGACCCCAGACCCATAAATCGCTCGTCCTTGAAACCATTTGCGTCGCCGAAATATCGGGTGGAGTCGCCGAAAGTAAATCAACTGTCGGGTAAAGTCTAGCAACGTTGCGTTACTGTCTTGAAGTTCCCAATCAATCCAAGACACTTCATTGTCCTGGCAGTAGGCATTGTTATTCCCCCGTTGAGTTCGTCCCAACTCATCCCCACTCACAATCATGGGCACGCCTTGGGACAGCATCAAGGTGACTAGGAAGTTTCGCCGTTGACGGCTCCGAAGAGCAAGCACACCAATCTCATCCGTTTCACCCTCGGCACCACAGTTCCAGGAACGGTTATGGCTCTCTCCATCCTGGTTGCCTTCCCCATTGTCTTTGTTATGTTTTTCGTTGTAGCTGACCAAATCATTTAAAGTAAATCCATCATGGGCAGTGATAAAGTTAATACTGGCATGGGGATTCCGCCCGTTATTTTTATACAAATCAGAGCTACCGGTAAAACGATAGGCAAACTCTGTCAGAGAACTCTGTTCCCCGCGCCAAAAATCCCGAATTGTATCCCTGTATTTGCCATTCCATTCTGACCAGAGCAAGGGGAATTTCCCCACTTGGTAGCCCCCTTCCCCCACATCCCAGGGCTCAGCAATCAGCTTGACATTGGACAACACTGGATCTTGGTGAATAATATCGAAAAAGGCAGCCAGACTATCGACTTCATACAGTTCCCGTGCCAACGCCGAAGCCAAATCAAACCGGAACCCATCAACGTGCATCTCCAATACCCAATAGCGCAGGCTATCCATAATCAGCTTCAACACTTGGGGATGGGAAACGTTCAGAGAGTTGCCGCACCCCGTAAAGTCCATGTAGTAGCGCTGATCCTCATCGACCAAACGATAGTACACGGCATTATCAATTCCCCGCAGGGACAGGGTCGGGCCATGGTGATTTCCTTCTCCGGTGTGGTTATAGACCACATCGAGAATGACTTCAATTCCCCCTGAATGAAGGGCTTTCACCATTTCCTTGAACTCTTGAACCTGAGCGCCAGGAGTTTTGTTAGCGCTGTATCCGGAGTAGGGAGCGAAGTAACAGATCGAGTCATAACCCCAATAGTTGCTCAGTCCTTTGTCTACTAAGTGTCCCGGCTTTGATAAGAAGTGATGAATTGGCATGAGTTCCACCGCTGTGATGCCCAAGGACTGAAGATAGGCGATCGCCGCTGGATGCCCCAACCCAGCATAGGTTCCTCGCAATGCTGCTGGAATGCCGGGATGCAGCTTTGTCAGACCCTTAACATGCATCTCATAGATGACGGTTTCATGTTCAGGAATCCGCAACAGTTCATCTCCTTCCCAGTTAAAAGCGTCATTGATCACCACCGCTTTAGGAATCAGATGAGCATCATCCAGGTCTGAAAAGGATAGATCTTTTTTGGGGTGTTCCCAAACATAGGCAAAAGTCTCTTCTCCATAGCCAATCTCCCCATCCAGGGCCCTAGCATATGGATCAATCAGCAGCTTGTTGGGATTGAAGCGATGACCTTCTAGGGGTGAGTAGGAACCATGCACCCGAAACCCATAACGTTGACCAGGGGCAACTCCCGGAATATAACCATGCCAAACAAAATTTGTAACTTCAGCGAGAGGAATTCGAGTTTCTAAATCCTCGCTATCAAATAGGCAGAGTTCAACACTGGTCGCATTTTCACTGTAGAGCGAAAAATTTGTTCCTTTCCCGTCCCAGGCTGAACCAAGGGGATAGGGGTTACCAGGCCAAACAGGTAAGTACATAAAGGGAGTTGTAACTTGTGTTGAGAAAGAAAGGACAGGCAGATAACTGGAATCTTGGAACGTTTACAAGATAACCCTGACAAAATTCAGTTCAGGGAGTAAACGTCAGCTCTGAGTGTGCCTCAAATCCCTAAGATAATACTAGTCAAAAACTGGAAAATTGGATGTTTGCTGTCTGATATTGGCTGACATTGAGGGTGGGCCTTGTCCTGTTCCCTGATCAAATCTGCTAAAGGATTCCTACCTACGACCGAACCCTGCTCCTTACATATTCAACAAAGTTATACATCTTGGTATATGAGTACACTAACAAACACTACCGTAATCTACTATGGTAACAATAACCCAACAATACCGAGCACAATTAGGCAAGCTCGCCATAGAGATGGCGAGCTTTTTCTTTCTTCCGAGATTAGGCTAGGGAATCAAGATCCAACAACAGTTACCTGTCTGCGCCTTACAAAGGAGCAATAATTCCTAGCTATCCATAAATTCAACTCAGAAAACTATCTTTCCTTAGAAACTTTATCAAAAACTTATGAGAAGCACTTTCACAAGAGCAACTTCTATCAATCAAACTCTACCAATCACAAACCCGAGACAAGACAGACTCGAATGAACTGCAAGCTACAATCGAAACCTGTATAGATCGCGCTATCACCATGACAGCCCATCAATACCGAACACATCAGGCAATCTTGCTAGCTCAAACCGCTTTAACTTTTTGTTCTTTAACTTTTTTATTATTTATGAATAGTAGCATTTTACTGAGAAAGTGTCCAATGAATGTTCAAGACCACTACAGTTGTTAAAGTCAACATCAGGCAATCAGAATTCCAGTCAGCCTTGAATTGCTTCAACTGCTGCTTCTAGGGCGATCGCCACATGAGTCCAATGGCTGCCGCCCTGACAGAACACAAGATAAGGCTCTCGAAGCGGGCCATCAGCAGAAAACTCCGAGGTACTGCCATCAATGAATGTTCCTCCAGCCATCACGAGTTGACTTTCGTATCCCGGCATCTCAGCCGGAACCGGGTCAAGGTAGGAACCAATCGGAGAGTACTTCTGCACCGCTCGACAAAAGGCAATTAATTTTTGGGGAGAACCCAATTTAATGGCTTGAATGACATCTCGACGGGGTGCAAAGGGTTGAGGATTCACTGGATAACCAAGTTGGTCAAAGACATAGGCAACTAAGTGAGTGCCTTTGAGGGCTTCTCCGACCATCTGCGGAGCCAGAAATAGCCCCTGAAAGAGTAAACGATTTTGGTCAAAGGTAGCTCCGCCACTGCTGCCAATTCCTGGGGCAGTCAAACGACAGGTTGCCGCTTCCACGAGTTCAGCTCGTCCTGCCACATATCCACCCGCCGGAACGATTGTTCCACCCGGATTTTTGATCAGAGATCCAGCGATTAAATCCGCACCAACGGCGGGAGGCTCCTGAATATCTACAAATTCTCCATAACAGTTGTCTACAAAACAAATTGTGTTCGGGTTTTGTTTTTTGACGCTACAGACAATTGCTTCGATGTCAGCGATTGAAAGACTAGAACGCCAAGAGTATCCACAGGATCGTTGAATCAGTGCTACTTTAGTATGGGGCTGAATGGCGGACTGAAGAGTTTCCCGGTCAACAGAGCCTGCTGGAGTAAGGTCTAGTTGACGGTATTGGATACCAAATTCCCTCAGAGACCCTTGGTTCTCTCCCCTGAGGCCAATCACCTCTTCTAGAGTGTCATAGGGCTGACCTGCAATGGCTAACAGTTCGTCACCTGGGCGCAGAACACCAAATAAAGCACAGGCGATCGCATGAGTTCCCGAGACAAATTGCACTCGCACTGCTGCTGCTTCTGCCCCCATCACTTCAGCAAAGACCTTGTCGAGGGTCTGACGGCCCAAATCATCATGGCCATAGCCTGTAACCGAGGCAAAGTGGTGAGTTCCAACTCGGTATCTCTGGAAAGCCCCTAAAACTTTTGCTAGGTTTTGCTTGACCTGGATGTCGATTCCGTCAAAAATCGAACATAGTGCTTGTTTTGCTTCATCTAGCTGCTGGGAACTGTAGCTAATCATAGGAACTACTTTCTGTGAGAGTGGTGGATATTATGACGCAAGTAAGGTACATCAGATAACTTGACTAAACTTGATTCAATACATTCATGACGATTGCAACTTCAAAAAAACTTGATCTTGACTGGACAGTGATTGGTTTTATGGCCTTTCTTCATGTCGGAGCGCTATTTGCCTTATTGCCTAGCAACTTTAGCTGGGTAGCGGTCGGTATCGCTGTTTTTCTCCATTGGGTCACGGGGGGATTGGGAATTACCCTGGGGCTGCATCGGCTAGTGACCCATCGTAGCTTTGAAACACCCAAATGGCTGGAATACTTTTTTTTGCTGTGTGGTGCCCTAGCTTGTCAGGGAGGGCCAATTGAATGGGTCGGAATGCATCGGATTCATCACCTGCACTCAGATACAGAGCTTGACCCCCATGACTCTCGTCAAGGGTTTTGGTGGAGTCACATGGGCTGGATGCTGCACAAACACCCAGCTAAAGCTGACGTTCCTCGCCATACCAAAGACATTGGGGATGACCCTGTTTATCAGTTTTTTCAAAAAAACTTTATTCCTGTTCAGGTTGCCCTGGGAATGGTGCTGTTTGGGTTGGGAGGTTGGCCTTTTGTCGTTTGGGGAGTGTTTGCCCGAGTGGTTGTAGTGTTCCATTGCACCTGGTTGGTGAATAGTGCAACTCACAAATTTGGCTATCGCACTTACAATAACTCTGGAGATTCATCCACAAATTGTTGGTGGGTGGCAGTGGTAACCTACGGCGAAGGCTGGCACAACAATCATCATGCTTTCCAATATTCGGCTCGGCATGGATTGAAATGGTGGGAAATTGACCTGACTTGGCGAACAATCCAGGGGTTACAGGCTCTAGGTCTAGCTAAAAAAGTAAAACTAGCCAACTCATAGTGGATATTGCATCCGGGTGAATCATATGCAGTTTACAGCAGACTTCGTGCCGATGTGAGCAAGTTCCTTGACGGGACAGGTGAGAACATTTGTGCCAGAGGCTTCAGCCCTGTGAAGGTATATCATTAGTCCGGACTTGGATATGACTCTGTCCAACCCAACCCATTTTGAGTCGAAAGTTGGGCTAGACCTTTCAGGGTTTAAGGGATTGGTTTAATGGGATTGTGACAGACTATAAAGCTCATTGAGCTGTTGTCCGGCAGTTGATCAAGGGCTCGGTGTGAGGTTGATTAGATGCAACCGACGTACTAGATCTGTTGGTTTGTTTAGTTCATGCCCCTTGAAGGGATGACAAAATATCGAATGACTTCAGCAACAAATACATCACAACTTGAAATTCATTGGGAACATGCGATTAGCCTAGCAATCGTCCATGTTATGGCCTTGCTAGCCCTGTTTCCCGCATTCTTTAGCTGGAAAGCTGTTGGAGTTGCAGTGTTTCTGCATTGGGTCACGGGGGGCTTGGGAATTACCCTAGGATGGCATCGGCTCCTCACCCATCGTAGTTTTCAAACCCCAAAATGGCTGGAATACTTTTTGGTATTCTGTGGCGTTCTCTCGAGTGAGGGTGGGGTGATTGATTGGGTTGGCCTGCATCGGATGCACCACCAACACTCTGACCAAGAACTTGATCCCCATGACTCTAGAAAAGGCTTTTGGTGGAGTCACATCGGCTGGATCTTTTGCAAGAGTCCGGCCCAAGCTTTGGTTCCTCGCTACACTCAAGATATTATTGATGATCCCGTTTATCAGTTCTTCAGCAAGCATGTTCTCTCTTTTCAGGTTGCCCTAGGTTTGTTGCTGTTGTTAATCGGAGGTTGGCCATTTCTGATTTGGGGAGTCTTTGTCCGTTTGGTGCTGGTGTTTCATTGCACTTGGTTTGTGAACAGTGCAACGCACAAGTTTGGCTATCGCACTTACGAAACAACGGATAGTTCTACAAATTGTTGGTGGGTTGCTCTAGTCACTTATGGTGAAGGGTGGCACAATAATCACCATGCCTTCCAATATTCCGCTCGGCATGGCCTGCAATGGTGGGAAGTTGATTTAACCTGGATGACAATTCGGTTCTTCCAGATTTTGGGATTGGCAACAAAGGTCAAGCTTATTCCAAAGTCAACCTAGGCTTGTTGTAGACCGAGCAACCACCAAGGTTGAAGTTTTAAGTGGGGGTGCAGGACTTGCGCCCCCATTTGAGGTTTAAAAGTACTTAATTTAATTGAGTGAGGGAGCGTTTTAACAATGGCAGTGATTATCGGTACACTGAATCCAGACTTTCTAGACGGGACGCTAGAAGCGGATCAAATTCAAGGGTTAGAGGCAGACGACACGTTGCTAGGGTTTCAAGGAAGTGACTCGTTGCAGGGAAATAGTGAGAATGACTCTCTGATTGGAGGTCGGGGCGGTGACTTGCTCCAGGGCGGCGCTGGGAATGACTCACTCTTTGGTGAATTTGGCAATGATACCCTGGAGGGGGATCTGGGAAATGACTTCCTATTTGGGAATGAGGGCGATGATTTAGTCACCGATAGCGATGGCCCAGATACTTTATACGGTGGCCTTGGGAACGACACGATTTTCAACGGTGCGGGTGACGATCAACTCTTTGGCGATCGCGATAACGATCTTCTCTATACTGGCCCAGGTCTCAACACGTTAACAGGTGGAGTCGGGGCTGATTTATTTGTGATTGGCCGAGGATTAAATCAAGGCCAGACTGATATTATTACTGACTTTCGGCCTGGGTTTGACCTGATCGGCTTGGCAGAGGATTTAAGAGTTGAGAATTTAGAGTTTATTCAAACCGGGAACGATACGACAATTCGCGATCGCGACTCTGGAGAAGAGTTGGCGATTTTACAAGATACTAATAACAATGTTTTGAGCCGGAGTAACTTTACGCGCTCCATTGCAACGATTTCCTCCGTTATAGAATTTCTAGACACAAGCGCTAGTGTAAGAGAAGGTCAAACTGCTCCCCTAGAAATTGGGATTCAGCGCACAGGTTCCCCCCTGAACACGGTTGCAGCAACGGTGTTCTTCACCAGTGGTTCAGGGACGGCAGACAGCGATTTTCCCGGTACTGCGATTGAGGTCGTGTTTGAACCCTTCCAAACCTTCCAGCAAATTGAGATTCCGGTTCTGGATGACAGCAGTGTTGAAGGGAGTGAGTCCTTCAGCCTGAGTTTAGGAGAGCCGATTGGGGGAGCAACCATTGGGGAACAGGGAGAACTGATCGTCACAATTGAAGACGATGATGCCCCTACCACTCCGCCCCAACCCCCTGAACCCGGCCTTCCTCCGGTTATTATCCCGCCCATTGCCCAGCCCGATCTGGCCACAATTGCCGTATCTGTTGCCCCAGAGAGAGTCCTGGAAAGTGGTAGCGAAACTCTGATCTATACCTTCACCCGAACCGCAGGGCCAACGGATACGACTTTCCTGTTGGCTTTTTCTCTGGGTGGAACGGCTCAACTTGGGGTAGACTACACCCTCTCTGGCGGAGTTAACCTGGTGAGTAATACCTTAGTAACCGTTGCTTTCCCTGCCAACTCTACGGCCCAAGTGATTGTCACTCCCATTGATAATACTGAGTTTGAAGCCAACCGCACCGTAGAACTCACCCTCAATAATGGTTTTCTCTATAATGCCGACTCTGATAATGGTTCAGCCGTTGGCACGATTCTAGATGATGATCCTCCTCCTGATCCGCCTGCCTACGATTTTATTCAAGAGGAATTCATTGTGATTGAGGGCAATGATCCGACCAATCCCTCTCAAGCCATCATTACGGTTCAGCGTTCCGATCTCGGGTCAGAGTTTCAAACCCAAGTGGATGTTGTGCTAGAAGACCGAACAACCGAGGCTGGAGTAGACTACATTCCTCTGGGAGAGTCTAACCAAATTACTCTGAATTTTGCCTCCGGAGACATTGAAGAGTCATTCCCGATCACTCTAATTCCAAATACGATAGAGCAAGACCCTAGAGAACTGGGCCTCAGCTTTGACAACTTTCAAATTATTATTGATGGCACGCCTCGAGCCGGAGGACAGAATGGACGGATTCCTGAAGCAACCTTGAGGATTATTGATGATGATGCTCCCCCGATCTATACCTTTGACTTAGCAGAATATGAAGTAACGGAGGGAGATCCCTTTGTGACGGTGGCAGTCGAACGGTCTGGGAATCTGGCCTTTGAATCTGGAGTAACGGTTAACCCCGTTGCCCTTCCCGCAGGAGAAATTCCGGCTCCTGGAGCCCCAGCAACTCCCGGTATTGATGTCAGTGTCCCTGGAGTGGATTTTGACTCCACTCCCATTCTGCTTAACTTTGCTCCTGGAGAAACGTTGAAAACTCTGGAGATTCCGATTGTGGATGATACCCTAGTTGAGCCTGATGAGTATTTTGGGCTAGAGTTCAGTGATTTTGTACTGTTTGATACTAGCGGCAATGAAATTCTGGGCCTTGGAGCTGCGGGTGACCCAGCAACGGCTAGGGTCAGAATCATTGACAATGATATCCCAACGGTGACCCTCCAAGATCCGACTCCGACATCCATCGAGCAAACCTTTGTTCTCGATGCCAACGGCAATCAGCAGCCCGTTCCCCCAAGTAATCCCAACTTCGACCCTAATGAGCCCCTCACTCAGTTTGTCAGAACAAATCCTGTTCCGGGTCAATTTCAAGTCAGTCGGCAGGAGTCTGACCCCAGCGGCGCTAACCCTCTGGCGGTGACTCTCTCCCTTGAATTTAATGGCATTTCTTCGGAATTTACCGTTGAATCGAGTCGAATTGTCTCAGATGATTATGAACTTAGACTCACCAACCCCAACAGCGGCACTCTCCAGCTCAATACCGATGAAACCGTTACCCTCAACTTTAACCGGGGATTTGCGGACATTGGTTTGAGTCTGGTTCCTAAGGATGACTTTCAAGCAGAAGCTGAAGAATCCCTGACCTTGACCTTGCTACCAGATCAGCCCCTTGTCGGTGAAGCGGTCACCTATGTCATTGGGGATAGTGCGACGGGAACCGTTGGAATTGCTCTCAACGACACCGATGTGATTACAGATGAAGATCTCGATGAGAATTCCAACCCGGTTGAAGGGTCTCTGCGACAAGCCCTGATCAACGCCGAAGAGTTTAGTGGAATTAACCGGATCGGCTTCATTGACTTGCCTGCAAATAGCGAGGTTAATTTAGAAGACGCACTGCCAAATCTCAGTGATGCTTTGGTACTGGATGGTTCTGATGCTCAGAATTTAACGATTCAGCGATCGCCAGAGGTTGCGAGCCAGTTTCGGATTTTCACGATTGATGGTGGTTCGGTGACCCTGAGTAACGTGACCCTGGCTAATGGGATTGCCCCAGCAACGGATTTCAACAATCTTACGGAAAGTACACCAGAAAACCGAGGTGGAGCCATCAGTGTGACCTCGACCTCAGCTCAGGTTAACTTGAATGGGGTGCAGTTGCAGAACAATCAGGCCAATAACGGAGGCGCGATCGCCAGTTCCGGCATTATCAACCTGACTGATAGTGCCGTGATTGAGAACGATGCCGTTAACGGGGGCGGAATTGCCATTGTGGATGGGACGTTCCGGGTGAATAACAGCACTGTTGCTGACAACACAGCCCTCCGGATTGGAGGTGGAATTTTTGAATCCTTTGGCACCTTAACGGTTACGAATGGCACCATTGCCCGGAACAGCATCGTTAATGGATCGGGCCAACCTGCTGGAGAAGGGGGCGGCATTGGCGTGAACACCACCACAGGCATTGTCAACCTGAAAAACACGATTGTTGCTGACAATATTGCTCTGATTGGCCCAGACATCTCCCCAACTGCTACTTCCGCCATTAACAGTGGGGGCAACAACTTAGTTGGCATTGCCAGCGGGACATCATTCAATCCCAATACTGGAGTGGGAGATCTGCTCGGCACAACGGCGATCCCAATTGATGCCCTCCTTGCCCCTGGGTTTAATCTGAATGGGTTGACGGCGGTGATCGCTTTGCAACCTGGAAGTCCAGCCATTGATGCTGGGGGCGGGACATTTTCGTCTCCCTACACTAATCCCGGAAGTTTCGATCAACGGGGGTCTGGCTTCTCCCGGTTTATCGATATTCCAGGGGTTGGGACGGATCTAGTTGCAGGCGCTCCTACTACGGGCACGAACGTGATTGATATCGGTGCGTTTGAGCTTCAGAGTTAGAGCTTTGCATTCAGTAACGGTAGCATTTCCCAAGGTTGGGCCATGGAACAGTTTTGATACAACTGTTCCATGGCCTTAACTTTTGATGTCATTCACCCTCAAATGCCTTTAACAGAGCCAGCTCACGGCAAAGCTTAATATTGAGATCGTGGTAAAAAATTTTGATATGTCTCCGGAGTATCCGATCAAGTTCAGTATAAGGGAGTGGACAGTTTAACGAAGCGGCATCACGCTATATTCTGTCCGCTCATGACCTAGTTTGAGCGTCAGCGGGGGGGTGTTTATGGGAAACGTCAAACCATCTATTAACGCAGGTGCTGATAACGTTTGGGTTTTGCAATTAATCGCAAGATTAATCTGGCACTTAACTTTGCAATTAATTCAGAGCATGGTTTGTTTGCGCTTCAGGGTCTTTGTTTACAGCCAAATCACATCACGTCCCATCCTACCTGCTTGATTGACTCTGACGAGGTCTCCTGAATCTATTTCACCCTAAGGAGATTTCAACATCCATGAAACTTTCA
>JBOFUV010000081.1:0-31400 GCA_051652765.1 Microcoleaceae cyanobacterium
GAATCTTTGCAGAAGCCATAACCACAAGGTTGATCTGGGAGTAATGCAATAGCACTGGGTCATTTCAATGGTAAAGGAAAAACTGAACTCAAACCTAAATTACTGTGAATTTAGTTATATGGCGTTACAGAAATCGCAAGACCTCTGGTAGCAAATGACCGGGAAGTTGAGCAAGGGCCTGATTTTGCCCCGGCACCCCTGCCTCATGATAGAGTGCACGAATTGCCTTTACAACATAGCTCAAACAGGGGTGATGCTGTTTAGAAACGTCCAAACTTTTAGAGATTTTCTGCTCTTGCACAGGATTTGTTGAGCCGAGGTCTTCTGAGGCAGACTGTTTCAGGGTTCCTGCCTCTAGGCGCTCTGCTTGAAGATGATGTTGGAGGGCTGATTGCAGGTGGGCAAGTCGCTCTGCTTGAGAATCAGTAATTTGGCTATCCGTACCCAACTGATAATGCGTATTCCCTAAGTTATTGTAGGTTGCGACTCGGCTGAAGGTTAGGTCGCCGGAATTTGAGTGTTGGCTCAAGGTCAAAGCAGCTTCATAGGCTGCAATTACCCGTTTGAGATAGGGACTATAAGCATCGGATCGCTGATGGTATTGAGCTAAATGCCCATAGACAATCCCTAAATTATTGTGGACAGTGGCACAGGCTATTGGATCAGCTTTTGCGGTGCGGTACTGCAAAGCGCTGCGATAAGCTTTCACCGCTTGCAACAGTAAGTCCTCTGAAGGCTGATGCTGGGCCAAATTCCAGTAAGCAGTTCCTAGATTCGTTTGTAGCATCCCATAGTGCAGGGAATCTTGTCGGGGAGAGATGACTTTCAGGGCTTCTGAATAGGCTGTAATGGCTGCATTTAAATTGGCAGTTCCTTCAATATGCTGGGCTAGATTCCAGTGTGCTGTGCCTAAATTGTTGTAGAGGGCAACACATTGAGCGATCCACAGTGGGTCTGAAGATTTACTGTCTGGGGACAGGGGACTTGTCTCTTGTTGCTGGGAATAGCGCAGGGCTTCTTGATAGGCGGCGATGGATTGTTGCAGGTTTTCGACGGGTTGCCGGATTTTGGCCAAGTCTCCATAGGCTCCCCCGAGGTTCCGTTGCAGCCTGATATAGGATGTCAGATGTTCCTCAGGGTTCAACACCATCAGGGCTTTTTGGTAAAAAATGATACTTTTTTCCAGATGGGATAGGGTCTTGGCGCTGAGGGAAGTTGTTTGAAGCTGCTGATGATACTGCATCCAGTACAGCATTCCCAAATCATTTAACACATCAGTCGGGGCAAGAGAACCTGAAATTGGGCTGCCTTCGAGGTGTTCTAAAGTCTGCTCGTAAGCTTGAATTGCCAATTCCAAGGTCTGGGGGGTGCTGTTGCCAACCTGAATGCGATCGCGATAGAGATTTCCCAGTTGGCAATAGGCAACGGCTAATTCTTCCCCAGAAATCCCTCGATGTTTAAGGTGCTTGATTTCTTGTAATTTGATTTCCTGTAGTTTGAGTTCCTCTGACCGTTGATCGGGTTGAGAAATCTGAGCGATCACGTCTTGATCTGGCCCAGACCGCTGAACAGTTGCGGCAGTTGCGTCTTCCTGAAATAAATCAATCGAGTTTTGTTCTAGGTCTTGCCCCAAGCTTTGCTCCTGAGGGGTGGGGTCTCCAACAAACTGAAACACCCCCGTTCGCCACCGCCAGAACTCCATGGCCGATTGTTGAATGCAGCACAGCCAAGGAGAAGGAACCCAAAGCAGCAAACTGGCCTCCAAAGACATTAGGTGCTCCTCGATGGTACGGAGATGCCGTAAAAATGTCCACTGAATCCCAGGGGATTGGCGGGTGAGCTTTTCAATTCCCAAAATCTGGAAGCCTAGGGCAGACCGTTGCATGAAAGAAATAGTGTTTCGAGTCAGCCACCGCTCAATCTGACCAATGGGATTTGGATCGTTCAGGTCAAGGGATAAGCTCACCAACTGAACTTTGGCATTCAAAGGGCGGTTTAGGTTATCTGGAGCACTGGGTTGAGCCTGAGGCTGACCTAGAAATAAAGAACCAGAAAACGGCGCAGTGATCGTGGAGGAATCAGCGGAGAGAAGAGAAGAACGACCCGAACTCGTCTCGTCTTGAAGCGTTGCCAGATCTTTTCGAAGAGAAGTTGCGAGTCTATCCCGTAGGTTTAAATCATCACAAACTGCAATCAAAACTTGACGACGCAGGTTCAGAGATAGAGCCTGCTTGAGACGGAGGTAAGTGTACCAGTTGGTTCCCGAAAGTTGAATGGTGGGAATAGAGAGCGCAGTCATGCCAGTTTGCGGTTCACTCAGTTAGAAATCTACAGGTGATATTTTCTACTTTCAAGCTTGAGAGCGTCAGTCAGGATTCTATACTAATTTTGGGCTTTCATGCCCGAGGGTGCTAGAACCAGAGAACTGTACAAACAGACCGGGCAATACCCCTTCACCCTGACCCCTTCACCCTGACCCCTTCACCCTGACCCCTTCACCCCATTTCCCAAATCCTGCGGGATTGCCATAGCAGTATGTCAGAATAAGAAAGATCAGCAGTTTAAGATTTATCTGAGAGTCTTCATGTCCGTTTTGGCAGCGATCGCCGTTTTGGCAATTTTGATTGTGGTTCACGAACTGGGACACTTTATGGCGGCCCGGTTTCAAAACATTCACGTCAACCGCTTTTCGATAGGCTTTGGCCCTATCCTCTGGAAGTACCAAGGTGAAAACACTGAGTATGCCCTGCGAGGAATTCCCTTGGGGGGATTTGTTGGGTTCCCCGATGAAGATCCTGACAGCAAAATTCCCGAGGATGATCCTGACCTGTTGAGCAATCGCCCAATCTTAGATCGAGCAATTGTGATTAGTGCTGGCGTAATTGCCAACTTGATTTTTGCCTACTTTTTGTTGGTGGCTCAGGTGGGTCTGGTTGGAGTTCCCGAGTTTCAATATGAGCCAGGGGTTAGGGTACCTCAAGTGGCCACTGAGGTAAGCTCTGCAGCCACGAAGGCAGGCATTCAAGCAAATGATATTATCCTCTCTGTGGCTGGCCAGTCGTTAAGCTCAATGGAGGAATCTCTACCAGAGCTAGTCAATGTGATCAAAACTCACCCTGGTCAACCCCTAGACATGCAAGTCAAGCGGGGTGATCAGGTGCTGGCATTAACTGTCACCCCTGAACCTGATGGGGAGGGGATGGGTCGGATTGGAGTCCAACTCACTCATAATCGCGAGGTTACCCGGCGGCAAGCACAAGGGTTGATTGATGCCTTCACCCAAGGGGCGGATGAGTTTCAGCGGATTATTCGTCTGACGGTACAGGGATTTGGCCAACTGATTAGCAACTTCCGCCAAACTGCGAATCAGCTCTCTGGCCCTGTAGGGATTGTGGCGATTGGGGCGGATATTGCCCGTTCTGATGCGGGAGATTTGTTTCAGTTTGCCGCTCTGATCAGTATTAACCTTGCGTTTATCAATATTCTGCCGTTGCCTGCTTTGGACGGAGGACAGTTGGCCTTTTTATTGATTGAAGCGATTCGAGGCAAGCCCCTACCCAACCGAGTTCAAGAAGGGGTGATGCAGACTGGGTTAATGTTGCTGCTAGGTTTGGGGATTTTCCTGATCCTACGGGATACCGTGAATTTGCCTTGGGTGCGATTGCTCCTCCAGCAGTAGGGAAACTGAGTTAGAAATGCCGATTCGCCGACGGTTAAGTCAGAAGCAACGGGCTCTGGAGATTTTAGTCCGGCTTCAGCGTCTTTACCCTGATGCCACCTGTAGTCTCACCTACAGTAGCCCCGTTCAACTGTTGGTTGCCACCATTCTGTCTGCCCAATGCACCGATGAGCGTGTCAACAAAGTTACACCTGCACTCTTCGAACGATTTCCAGATGCAGCTTCCCTAGCGGCAGCAGAGCAGGAGGAACTGGAGATCTTAGTTCGGTCTACTGGGTTCTATCGCAATAAAGCCAAGAATATTAAGGGTGCTTGTCGAATGATTGTAGACAAGTTTAGTGGCTCCGTGCCCCAAGTTATGGAACAGTTGCTCGAACTGCCTGGGGTAGCGCGCAAGACCGCCAATGTGGTTTTGGCTCATGCCTATGGACTGAATATGGGAGTGACTGTAGATACCCACGTTAGGCGATTGAGTCAACGATTGGGCCTCACCAGCGATAGTGATCCAGTCCGAATTGAGCGGGACTTGATGCAGTTAATTCCTCAAGCAGATTGGGAGAATTGGTCAATTCGACTGATTTATCATGGCCGAGCGGTCTGTACAGCCAGGAAGCCAATGTGTTACAATTGTAAATTGGTTGAGTTATGCCCATCCGCCAAACTTGACGGAGACGGGGGACGGACAAAGCAGCACAGCGTTCCTAGGCATGATCAGGAGAACCAATTCAGTCCCCAAGATACGCTGTTACTCTAGCTGCTACATCAAATACTGAGTTAAATTAACATTAAATCAACCCCAACCGAAAGGAGATACCTCTTAAATGGCTAAAAAAAGCATGATTTTGCGGGACGAAAAACGCAAGAAGATCGTTGCCAAGTACGCAGTCAAGCGTCAAGCGTTGAAAGAAGAGTTCCAGCAGGCTGAGGATCAGATGGAAAAACTCGAAATCCATCGTAAGATTCAGCAACTTCCCCGCAATAGCTCCCGGACTCGAGTTCGAAATCGGTGTTGGGCAACGGGTCGTCCCAGAGGATATTATCGTGATTTTGGCCTGTGCCGAAATCAATTTCGAGAGATGGCACACAAAGGACTTTTGCCCGGTGTAACTAAGTCAAGTTGGTAAGGTTTGGGGCAGCCATTCGCCCCTTTTTTGCTTTTCTAAAGCTTGAACCTCTGTTCAACCCGACTTGGTTTATTGACCACAGCACCGCTCAATCCCAAGGCTATCGAGTAGCAGATCGCTGACCGCATTAGCGATCGCAAATTCTCCATAGAAGCTTTTGGAGAAATCAAAGGCTTGCATTTCAGTCACAATTGCGATCACAAGTGATCCCAAGTCATTCTCTCCTTCCATTCGTTGGCGCACAAAGATTTGGGCCGCTCGCTCCGCGATCTTTTCATTAATAGGTTCTGGAATGAATTCTTGATCCAGCCACTTACTTAGAGCTTGTTGTAGCCATTTTCCTTCCTGTTGTGGGTTCTGAGCTGGAGGAAGAACAATCGGTTGAATAGGTTTAGACATAAGAGTAGAGTAGTTCTTGATTCGGCAATGCTTGATTCAGTAGCTGTTAGTACCACAATAAATTAAGCCCAGCTACACGAGCAAGATCTCCAAGCTCCAGCTATTCCTGCAACACAGAAACAAGCCCGGAGCCCTCTGAACCAGAAGTCACCACAATTCTGCTTTTAACTAATTGAGCAATGCGCCGATTAATTGAAGATTCTACTGAGTTTGCTTCTGTTTGATAATGCACCTGATAGCTCTTTTGAGTTTTCTTATTCTCTACGGTTTTATAATCCGGAGTTCCAGGTTTTATGGTTTTTGAACGCACAAAGACTGAAGGGTTAGGGCGCTTATACCAAAAAAAACGATAGGAGTTGGTCGTTTCATTGCATTGAAACCGCAGCACATCATCCCCTCGCCCTAAAATATTCAGAATATAAAATTCTCCCCGTTTATGGACTTGGAAATAACCCCAATTTTTTTCGGTTTTATTAACTAGCTGCCCTAGGGTAATTTCGAGCATGGGGCAAAGATCTGACAGTAACATTTGAAGTATAAAGTGAATAAATAGGTCAGTTCGTGGAAAGATTAAGATTTTTCAATCATTATGCTAAGGTCTCAATCATATCAGAGTCTCAACGATGCAATACAATGTTGCTGCCATTATTCAAGGATACGCTCAGGGGTATTTCCTCATGGCCAATGAGGGAGAGGGGAGTTTGGGATGGTATACCAGCCGCCAACGGGCTTTAATTCCGCTGGACGAAAGATTTCGCTATCCGCGATCGCTGCAAAGAGTATTAAATCAAGACCGCTTTAGCATTGCGATCAACCGTGATTTTAAGGCTGTCGTTGAAGGCTGTGCTAATCGAGAGACAACCTGGATTTCAGCAGAATTGAAGGAACTTTATTATCTGCTGCATCAAACTGGATGGGCCTACAGCTTTGAAACTTGGCAAAATGAACAACTTGCAGGGGGAATTTTAGGGTTGGTGATTGGGGGCGCATTTATTGGAGAATCAATGTTTTTCCAGATTCCAGAAAGTTCAAAAGTGGCCATGGTAAAACTCGTAGAGCGGCTGCGGGCTCGGAACTTTGTCTTGTTTGATGCTCAAATGAATAACCCTCACCTAGAACGATTTGGAGCCTATGTTGTCAGCGATCGGGACTATAGAGTGTTGCTTCGGAAGGCCACCCAAAAACGCTGTGCTTTAGAATAAGGGTTGTTCAGCAATTTTTAGATCAACAGACCTGCAAGGAGGTGAGGAGTAGGAAGTTGAGAGTGGAGAATGGGCTAAACCTGTAAAAATGGCTGTAAGCTGAAGAAGGCAAAACAAAACGCTTTGAAATTCAAGGATGCAATGGGGTGGGGCGATCGCGCCAAAAATGCTGTGAACTGTGTTGTGAGATGGCATCTGTTCTATACCGGGTCAAATACGATGATTTAGGAGAGTGGCATTTTGTCTGTTCTAGATGTTGGCAGACCATAGCCCCAAAGAATTCTCACTACGTTTATGGTGGAACCTGGAAAGCAAAGAAATCCTAGACAAAGTGTTTTGCAAAGTAACATTTCAATAGCATATTGACAAGGTTGATTGAGCTTGGCATAAAAATTGCAATACCCGTTAAGCTGAAGAAAAGATCCTATCTCGAACGTATTATGTCTTCCACCGCAACTCCGTTACCCCCATTGTTAGATCGGATGGTACAGCGTTTTAAACAAGCATCCTCCAACAAACTGCGTTATGAACAGTTGATTGCCCTGGCACAAAAGCTGGATAAATTTCCTGTGGAAGCAAAAATTCCTGAGAATAAAGTTCCTGGTTGCGTATCCCAAGTCTATGTGATTGCACATCTGAATGAGTCAGGTAATGTACAGTTTGTAGGAGATTCTGATTCTCAGTTAACCAAGGGATTAGTCGCCTTCCTAATTCGGGGCTTGAATGGATTGACCGCTGAAGAAATTGTCCAACTTGCTCCAAACTTTATTGAAGAAACTGGGCTGCAAGCTAGTTTAACTCCCTCCCGTGCCAATGGATTCTTCAATATCTTTAAAACCATGCAAAAAAAAGCTTTAGAATGTTGTTCTGACCCTTAGTTGCTATTGATCAAGCTACTCGTAAACCCATGATGAATCAAGCCGATTTGTGGATTGAAGCTCTGAAATTCAACGATCAAGACCTGATTCCTGCGATTACTCAAGATCATCAAGATGGCACAGTCTTAATGATGGCTTGGATGAACAAAGCCTCGATTCAAAAAACCTTGAAGACAGGAGAAGTTCACTACTGGAGTCGTTCCCGTTCTGAACTCTGGCACAAAGGCGCAACCTCAGGAAACATTCAGAAAGTCAAGGAACTTTACTACGACTGTGACGCTGACGCGCTCTTGATTAAAGTCGAACAAATTGGAGATATTGCTTGTCATACAGGAGTCAGAAGTTGCTTCTTCAATGCAGTTTCAATTCAGTGAATGTTTACAGAAAAGTTATAGTTAGAAATGATGCCATTGAGAATTTATAACACCAAGACCCGAAAAAAAGAAAAATTTATTCCCCTTGAACCTGAACAAGTCAAAATGTATTGCTGTGGGGTAACAGTGTATGACTATTGCCACCTAGGACACGCCCGATCTTACATCGTCTGGGACACAGTTCGACGGTATTTAACCTGGCAAGGATTTGTTGTGAATTATGTGCAAAACTTCACAGATATTGATGACAAAATCCTAAAACGCGCCCAAACAGAACACTCCTCAATGCAAGCTGTATCAGAACGGTTTATTACAGCTTACAAAGAGGATATGACCCGATTAAATATTCTGGAAGCCAATGCCTATCCCAGGGCAACGGAAGTGATTCCTGAAATTATTGCGCTGATTCAATCTCTGATCAAACAGGGTTATGCCTATGCGGTTGAGGGAGATGTTTACTATGCTGTTGAACGATTTCCCAACTATGGCAAACTTTCAGGGCGAGTCCTGGATCAAATGGAAGCAGGAGCCAGTGGGCGAGTCGATGAGACAGAGCCCAAGAAACGGCATCCCCTTGATTTTACCCTCTGGAAAGCCGCTAAACCCCAGGAATTAAACGCTTACACCCCTTGGGACTCTCCTTGGGGTTTGGGTCGTCCGGGTTGGCATATTGAGTGCTCGGCAATGGTAAAACAGACTTTTGGGGATACTATTGATATTCATTCAGGGGGAATGGATTTGATTTTTCCCCATCATGAAAATGAGATTGCTCAATCAGAAGCCTCCACCCAAAATCCCTTGGCTCGCTACTGGATGCACAACGGATTTGTGAATATTCAGGGGGAGAAAATGTCAAAATCTTTAGGGAATTTCACCACGATTCGAGAGTTGTTAAAACAGGTTGATCCAATGGTGATTCGCCTATTTGTACTCCAGGCAAGCTATCGCAAGCCAATTGACTTTACAGATGCATCGATTACCTCTACAGAAAACAGTTGGCAAACCTTAAAAGAAGGATTACTCTTCAAATCTCAGTTTGGTGAACAGCTAGGTTTACAATTATCTAAAACCCCAGAATCATCCCAATTAAATTCAATCGCAGTTGAACAGTTTAACACGGCAATGGATGATGATTTTAATACACCAGGTGGGTTAGCTGTGCTATTTGAACTGGCCAAGAAATTACAGCGAGATGCGAATCTTTTAACTCATACTGGAAAGACTGACACTGCTGTTGAAACCGTTCAAGAAACCTGGCAAACGTTAGTCAAGCTTGCCGAAGTTTTAGGGCTAGAAGCCGAACCTGAAGTTGAGGAAAATTTATCCAAAGATGATCTAACTGATGCCGAGATTGAAGACTTAATCCAACAGCGTCAAAATGCCCGAACAGCAAGAAATTACGCAGAAGGTGATCGCCTTCGAGATCAGTTAAAGGGGGCTGGAATCACTCTGATCGATCAGCCCGGTGGAAAAACGATTTGGCATCGTTGACCTTCAAGCCAACTTTCAAATTGACTTGAAAGCTAACTTGAAAGATTTTAACGTTGCGGGAGATGGAGGTTGCTCCAGAGCAACGATCAGTTGCAGACTGACAGGCTTCAAGTCTGCCCTGAACAAAATAAACCCCGACCTTGAGAGCCAGGGGTGGAAAACGAGCTTCACATCTACCGTCCTTATAGTAGCTGTTTGCTCAATGGGTTGAAAACGTTGATATTACTGATTTTTTTTGCATAGATAATTAGGGCCTGTCCGCAAGAACACGGTAAATTAGGGCATTAGAAAACATTGTTGATACTAAAGCCTACGAGATTCCACTGAAATCACTGCACAATTGTTACTGAGCTTGGGCCAGCTTGCTTTAAGCTAAAAACTGGCTAAAAAAGGCGATCGCTTCTTTCAAGGCTGCAACAAACCGATCCACTTCACTTTTGGTATTGTAAAAGTAAAAACTAGCCCGCGCTGTCGCATTCACTCCCAAGTAACGGTGTAGAGGTTGAGTACAGTGATTGCCTGAACGAATCGCCACTCCAGAATCATTCAGCATGGTTGCCAAATCATTGGCATGGATTCCCTCAACTGTAAAAGTGACTAAAGCCGCTCGACCCTCTCCTTGGGCGTTTGGTCTGGGGCCGTAAATAATTAGTTCTGGAATTTCCTTGAGTTTTTCAAATAAGTAAGCCGTTAACTCCTGCTCGTAAGTATGGATTTGCTCCATGCCAATTTGAGTTAGATAATCAACTGCCGCGCCGAGGGCGATCGCTTCTCCGATAGCTGGAGTTCCTGCTTCAAACTTATGAGGCAATTCACCACAGGTAAAGTGGTCTAAGTAAACCTCTGAAATCATCTCGCCTCCCCCCAGAAAAGGCGGCATTTCCTTCAGTATATCCAACTTGCCGTAGAGAAAACCAATGCCAGTCGGGGCACACATTTTGTGACCGGAACCCACTAGCCAATCACAATCCATTTGCTGAACATTAATTGGGAGGTGAGGTAAACTTTGGCAAGCATCAATTAAGACTTTTGCGCCAAATTGATGAGCAATTTCACAAATTTGCTCAACTGGATTAATACAGCCTAGAGCATTAGAAATATGAACAACTGAAACTAATTTTGTTTGATTAGAAATTAAAGTTTTAAATTGTTCTAAATCAAATTCTTGAGTATCTGTCAGTTCAACAAACTTTAATATCGCCCCTGTGCGTTGAGCCAGCATTTGCCAGGGGACAAAGTTGCTGTGATGTTCCATCACTGTGAGAATGATTTCATCCCCAGCTTTCAGATTGTTTAAACCCCAAGAATAAGCAACCAAATTAATGGCTTCACTGGCATTACGGGTATAGATCACTTCCTGATAGGATCGGGCATGAATAAATTGAGCCAGCTTTTGACGAGCCGCCTCGTACTCATCTGTTGCCCTAGCACTCAGACTATGGATTCCTCGATGGACATTAGAGTTATAGCCCATGTAATAATCCTGTAAGGCATTTAAAACGGCTAAAGGTTTTTGAGAAGTCGCTGAATTATCTAGATAGACCAAGGGTTGATCGTTAACATTTTGATTAAGAATGGGAAAGTCATTCCGAACCTTATCTGCTAGAGTTTTTGCTTGAGTCAGTGTCATTTTTTCTTTCGTTTTATTCAAATGTTACTGTATTGATCTTCCTAGGTTTCCCTAAGTCAAAAGTGATTTTGATTCGCTATTACTTCATCTGATTCCACTCGACAGGCAACACAGCGAGTTAGCATCTTTTTCAAGGAATTTAATGGGATTTGGTCGAGAATTTCAGCCGAAAATCCATCAATCAGTAATCGGCGGCTAGTCTCTTCATCTAGTCCTCGACTTTGCAGATAAAAAATCTCATCTTCCTCTAACTGACTGACGGTTGCCCCGTGGGAGCACTTCACATCATCTGCGGTAATTTCCAGTTGAGGTTTCGTATTAACTCGTGCTTTAGAAGAGAGTAACAAATTACGGCTTAACTGACTTGCATCTGTGAATTGAGCCGATTGAGGAACAATAACGCGACCATTAAAAACTCCGGCTGATTGATCATCAACAACAAGCTTATGAACTTGTACATATCGCCCGTGGGGATAGTTCAAAAACATGGCACTGTGGGTATCAGCGAGCTGGTCTTGATGAGTTAAAGTCAATCCATTCAAGATAGTTTCAGTGCCTTCACCCGTTTGATAAACATCCAGGGTGTGGCGGGAGAGCTTGGCTCCCAAACTCACTGCATGACAAGTGTAGCGGCTGTTCCGAGCTTGAGAAACGGCAGTACGACCAATGTGAAAGGCACTCCCAGCATCCCGTTGAACTCGAATATGCTTGACTTCAGCATTCTCTTCCAACCAGAGTTCGGCAACCGCGTTGGTCAGGCCAGGTGTCGCTTGAACTTGATCTGAACAGCCAAAAGCAACAGCCGCAAAGTGCTCAACAAAAGTCACTGAACTTCCAGATTCAGCCACACATAAAACCCGAGGTTGACTTAGAATTGAATGCTGATTTACAGTTGAAATTAGGAGTACATGAATGGGGGGTTCTATCACCTGATTCTTCTCAACCCAAATGATTGCAGCATCTGTCAATCCCGCAGTATTTAAGGCCGTGAAAACTTCCTGGCTTCCTGGCTGTTTTGCGAGGTACTGATCAAGAGTCTTACTCAAGTTTTCAGGGAGTTGTTCTAAGCTGCCAACAAAAACTCCAGATGGTAATTTTGCTGTATTAGAGAATTCAGGGGCATAAGTTCCATTGACAAAAACTAATCGGCTTTCAGCAGCTTCAGCTAGGACTAAACTTGCAACGTGTTCCTCTCCCAATTTCGTAAGTTTAGGAGTCTGGAATTGCACGGTCAATAGTGGAGATAAATCTGTAAACCGCCAATCTTCATCCTGTTTTGTTGGGATAGCCAACTCCTGCACTTTGGCTGCGGCATGATCTCGAACTTGCTTGAGAAAAGGTGCTTCTAGATTTACTGAGGCAGTCGCTAAATCTAACAGTTGATTGAGACAGGAAACTGCTAATCTTTCTTGTACTTGTATAACCATTATATTCCTACCGCTGCTCCAGCAATTACATCATCATAGCCTTTTTCTTCCAGTTCTAGAGCCAGCTCTTTTGTGCCTGTTTTAATCATTCGTCCATCTGCCATAACATGAACATAATCTGGCACGATGTAGTCCAACAACCTTTGGTAGTGGGTGATGATCAACATTGAATTTTCTACTGTTGCCAATTGATTCACACCGCTCGCAACAATTTTCAGGGCATCAATATCTAAACCAGAATCTGTTTCATCTAAAATTGCTAATTTAGGTTCAAGTAAGGCCATTTGAAGAATTTCATTGCGCTTCTTTTCTCCCCCAGAAAATCCTTCATTCACACTGCGTTCTAAGAACTCCGGCTTCATTTTGACAACTTCTAACTTTTCATGAACTAAATCGTCAAAATCAAAGGCATCTAATTCCTCCAAGCCCAAGTGTTTTTGCCGAGAGTTGTAAGCAGCTCGGAGAAAGTCAGTGTTACTTACACCAGGAATTTCTAAAGGATATTGGAAGGCAAGAAATACCCCTGCCAAAGCTCGTTCGTTAGGTTCGAGATCTAATAAGTTCTGTCCCAAAAATGTGACTTCACCTGCTGTAACTTCGTAGGCAGGATGACCGGCTAGAACTTTAGAAAAAGTACTCTTGCCAGAACCATTCTGACCCATGATGGCATGAATTTCTCCCGCCTTGATTTCTAGATTAACTCCCTTAAGAATTGGAGTTCCTTCAACGGTTGCCGTTAAGTTTTTAACCGAAAGAACGACTGGGCTATTGTCTCGAATCATGGTTTCTTAAATTATATTTTCTTGGATTGTGTTGACGCTAGAATTCAACCGGACTGATGCAGTTAAAGTATCCAACTTTATAGTTTGGTGTGGAGATCGTACAAAGCGCATTGGCTCCCATCAAATGTGTAAGTTCTGTTCAATTATGGGTTGCTTTTTATGGTTAATGTTAGACAGGATGCCTAACCCACAAAAGTTGTGATTGCTTCAGTATCCATCGGAGGGTTCTCCGGATATTCGGGTAGGCCATCATTCAGGTGCAGCCATTGCAAACGGTCGGATACCCAAATGTTTTCCTGAGGATCAACAGCATTCGGATCATCCAAACTACCTAAAGTTACCTCAATCAGGTCGGGCCAGTTGGCATCCCGATAAGCAACATGAACCCCGCAGTTTGGACAAAAACCCCGCTCCCCGTGTTCCGAAGATCTGAACCAACTTAATTCTCCCTGAAAAGTAGCCTGAGTCTTTGGGAAAAACGCGATGGTCGCAAAGGCTGATCCTGAAAACCGCCGACAGATGTTGCAATGACAGTGCCCGACCCAAACAGGTTCACTCAGAATTTGATAGCGAATATTGCTACAAAAACATCCACCTGCATAGGGTTTTGTTTGTGTTTCCATTATTTCTAAATCCACCTCTAGAAAACGATTTCAGATTTAATCGGGACAACATATTTGCGGTTTGCTCGCACCCAACATTCACGTTTTCCCCCGCCATGGAGTTGAACCCGCAACCAGGGAAAACCTTGCCGATCTTCACCAATTTCAAATACTCCTCGTTCCCGCTTGACTGTATTGAGCAGGGTATCTTTGGGAAATGTGGTGACAATGGTGTCGCTATCAGCAGAGGGCGGAATATTAGCCCGACAGTTCAAACCTTTGGAATCAGGATCAGCAACTTGCCAAGTCCCGTGATAGGTCTGCCGTATTGGGAAATCTCCATTCCGATCGGGCCACCGACCCGAATAAAATGTTGGAGAGTCTTGAGCAATTGAGGGAGGATTGAAGGAGCCTAATGTCAGAGCGATCGCGCACCCAACGAGACCGAGTAGGATTGATCTCCCCAGATCCTCCGTTAAAAAAGAAAACCGAACCAGCCTCAACGACCTTCTCATTGCCTAACCCACTGCTCCTTCCAACTTCAGACTGAGTAACTTATCCGCCTCAGCCGCAAACTCCATCGGGAGCTTGTTAAACACATCTCGACAAAACCCGCTGATAATCATGGAAACCGCATCTTCCGCGGAAATCCCCCGTTGGGTTAAGTAGAATAATTGATCTTCACCAATTTTAGAAGTTGAGGCTTCATGTTCTACCTTGGCCGTATTATTCTCAACCTGAATGTAAGGAAACGTGTTGGCTTGGGAGCGATCGCCGATCAACATCGAATCACACTGGGAATAATTCCGAGCGCCCTTTGCCTTTGGCCCCATTTTCACTAACCCTCGATAACTGTTGGAGGAACCCCCAGCAGATATTCCTTTGGAAATAATTGTACTGCGAGTATTTTTGCCGATGTGAACCATTTTGGTACCTGTGTCAGCTTGTTGCTTATGGTTCGTCAAGGCAACGGAATAGAACTCTCCAACAGAGTTATCCCCCACCAGCACGCAACTCGGGTACTTCCAAGTAATTGCAGACCCGGTTTCGACCTGCGTCCAGGAAATTTTGGAATTCACCCCTTTGCACAATCCGCGCTTGGTGACAAAGTTGTAAATTCCCCCTTTGCCGTTTTCATCCCCAGCGAACCAGTTCTGCACTGTGGAATACTTAATTTCGGCATTATCCAGCACCACCAGTTCAACGACTGCGGCATGAAGTTGGTTGGTATCAAACATTGGGGCGGTGCAGCCTTCTAGATAAGTGACAGAACTGCCTGCCTCGGCCACAATTAACGTCCGTTCAAACTGCCCAGAATCTCCGTTGTTGATTCGGAAGTAGGTAGACAAATCCATCGGACATTTCACTCCTTTGGGAATGAACACGAAAGAACCGTCGCTGAATACAGCAGAGTTCAAGGCGGCAAAGAAGTTGTCTCCAACGGGAACCACACTACCCAAATACTTCTCAATCAGTTCGGGGTGATCCTTGACCGCTTCTGAAATCGAGCAGAAAATGACTCCGTCTTCCGCCAACTTTTCCTTAAACGTTGTGGCGATGGAAACGCTATCAAACACGGCATCAACGGCAACATTCGCCAAGCGCTTCTGTTCGGATAAAGGAATTCCCAACTTTTCAAAGGTGTCTAAGAGAGTTGGATCAACCTCATCCAAGCTGCCTTTTTTCTCACTCAGCTTGGGGGCAGAGTAGTAGATGATCTCCTGATAGTTAATCGCAGGATAATGAACCTGGGGCCAGGTTGGTTCTGTCATCTTTAGCCATTGGCGATAGGCCCGAAGCCGGAAGTTCAGCATGAACTCAGGCTCATTTTTTTTGGCTGAAATTAGACGAACGATATCCTCGCTTAATCCCCGTGGAATGGTATCCGACTCAATATCGGTGACAAACCCGTACTTGTAAGGTTGATTGACTAAAGTCTTTACAGAAGCGCTCATAGGCTCAATTGAGTGTGTTCTCGCAAACAATGATAAACAGTTTAACAACAAGTTTGTTACTTAAGTCTATTTTAAGCTACATTAGCAACATATGGATTGTCAAAGTCCAATTGAATGAATTTTTGTTAAATCTTTAATTAAGATATGACCACAACCCAGCAGCACTCCAAGAAACAGAGCATTCTGCAACAATTGCTGAAGCAAGGTCAGGCGACCGCTCATATCCTAGCTGACTCCCTTGAAATTACTCCCCAAGCCATTCGTCGTCATCTCAAGGACTTAGAACTAGAGGGATTGATTGATTATGAGTCGGTTCAAACCGGAATGGGACGACCCCAACATCGGTACAAACTAACCCATCAAGGACGCGATCGCTTCCCCAATCGTTATGACGAATTTGCGCTTTCATTCCTCGACACATTGGCAGAAACCGTTGGCCAAGAGCAGGTCAGCCAGATTCTTCAAAAACAATGGCAACGGAAGGCAACTGAATACCAGAGCAAGGTAGGCCAAGGCTCAGTTCCAGAACGGGTGGCTAACTTAGTAGAGTTACGAAAAGCTGAGGGTTATATGGCTGAATGGTATTCTATGGAGTCTGAAGATACAAAATCCAAAATCCAGCGCTATATTCTGACTGAACACAACTGTGCAATTTCTAGTGTTGCTGAGTCCTTCCCCAGCGTTTGTGGTCATGAACTCGAAATGTTTGGTGCTATTCTTCCAGATTGTAAAGTGGAGCGGACTCATTGGATTGTAAATGGAGAGCATCGCTGTGGGTATTTAATTACGAGTGATTAGAGATTAATTTATTATCATGTCTTCCCCCGAATTTTTAACTCCTGAAGAAGTTGTCAAAGTAGATGCGGCTTTACTTTCATCTAGAGAAAAGTTTTCAACTCGCTTAGCAATCTATGCCCTAAGATGCCTAAAACAGATTGCTCAGGCCGGAGACACTCCAGTTGCCGAAGTGAGTGCTGAACAAGTTCAAGACTGGATCAAATCCGATGAAACAGTGCAGAACCAGCTAGCAATTGATTCTAGTTTTGAGGAATTTTTCACTCGATTAGTTGTGTCTTCTCTAAATCCACTTCAACAAATTTCTCAACAGGAAGTTGTCCCAATGGAGCAGCTCACCGTCAATCAAGTGATTGCCTGGTTTGAACAGCAAGCAAAGTCTTCTAGAGAATAAACTTTTACCCAATTGTCACCTTTCCATTCACCCTCATCTAAAATCAAGGCAGCCTTTCATTCCCCAACGGTGTTGTGATCGAAGTCTGTACGGTTCAGATTCTACTGGCAGTTGCCCCGCTCCTTGGTAATGTGTGGCTTGACCTGTTGGTGCTGGTATTAATGCTAGTCCTTTCAGCCTTCTTCTCTGGTTCAGAAACAGCAATCACAGCCCTAGACAACTTAAAGTTGCGAGTTTTAATCCGAGAGCAAGGTGATCCCAGCGGGATGTACAACCTCGTATTGGAGAAGCGAGCCAGATTCATTACAACACTTTTAGTCGGGAATAACCTGGTTAATAATTTCTCGGCGATTCTCACCAGTAATCTATTTACCATCTGGCTTGGCAGCGCAGGGTTGGGAATTGCGACAGGAGTTGTTACCTTGTTGGTGTTAATCTTTGGTGAAATTTCACCCAAATCTTTAGCGATCAACAATATACTCCCCATCTTCAAGGCAGTTGTCCATCCGATTTACTGGCTGTCTGTGATTCTGGCTCCGGTTGTTTATCTGCTAGAAACAGTTACCCAACACGTAATTCGTTTCTTTAGTCGTGGATCGGTACAACAAGGAGTTTCTGTACAAGAACTCCACCTAATGATTGAAATCCTAGGGGGTAAGGGTCAACTAGATTGGCAAAAACATCATCTTTTAAATAAAGCATTGATGTTGGACTATCTAATTGCAAGGGAAGTGGTCAAGCCTCGGATTGAAATGCGGACAATTTCCCATGAAGCCAGCCTGCAAGACGTGGTGACCCTATGTTTGGAAACAGGCTATTCTCGAATTCCAGTCCAGGAAGAGTCAAAAGATGAAATTGTAGGAATCGTTAATCTCAAACGAGCCCTACAAACAATTCGGGTTGCAGAGGAGAACGCTAACACCCAACGAGTCACCGCAGCCATGACTCCTCCAACCTATGTTCCTGATACAAAACGAGTCGGTGATTTACTCAAAGAAATGTTGCAGCAACGTCTCCATATGGCGATTGTAGTCGATGAGTACGGCGGAACTGTTGGACTTGTGACCTTAGAAGATATTCTGGAGGAGCTGGTTGGAGAAATCTATGATGAAAGTGATTTTCCCAGTCGTACTCCTCGGATAAAACCTGGAGATTCAGCGCAGAAAGCTGCTAATCCGGTTAATGGCAAAGGGTTGGATTCACAAAAACAGTCTTCCCCTCGGCGCGCTTCTCCACATCAACCCTAGGATTTTTCCAGGCGATCGCTACTTCATCTGAAAAACAAGTCTAACAAAACATTGAAGCAACTATTGGCAATCCTTCAAAACCTTGCTATGATGTTTATCTGTGAATAAATGGGTCGATGCCCGAGCGGTTAATGGGGGCGGACTGTAAATCCGCTGGCTACGCCTACGCTGGTTCAAATCCAGCTCGGCCCACCACAGAATTAAATCTTTAAGACCAAATTCTTTAAGGCCAAATTCTTTAAGACCAAATTTTCATCTTTACTGCCCATGTGGCTCAGTGGTAGAGCACACCCTTGGTAAGGGTGAGGTCACGAGTTCAATCCTCGTCATGGGCTTTTGGTTGGCGCAAGTTAGGTATCCCGTCCGATGAAGATAGCTAGGAGGGTTGCCTCGAAGAGTCAATCCAAAACTACCTAACCTGCCCTCATCCTTCTTACTTAACGAAGCGTTTCTAAGACTTGACGAATAGTTTTTGTAGGAACCTGATCGCTGACAATGGCTAACCCCAGTTGACTGGGCAAAACAAAGCGAACTTTACCTGCTTTTACTTTTTTGTCTGTTTGTAGGGTTTCTAAAATCTCATCAATTTTCAGAGTCTGGGGTAAGGTGGTTGCTAATCCTATTTTTTGCAACAAGGCAAGTTGGCGGCGATCGCACTCAGCATCCCAAAGCCCTAGCTGTACTGCCAGTTGACTAGCCGCTACCATGCCAATGGCCACGGCTTCTCCATGAATCACCGCAGTATACCCTGTCAAACTTTCAACCGCATGACCAATTGTATGACCGTAATTTAAAATTGCCCTGAGGCCCGATTCTTTTTCGTCTTTACTGACGACATCCGCCTTACTTTGACAGGAACGCTGAAGGATGGCTTGCAGCAATTCAGGGGGGATGAATTGCAGGGAACTCAACTGTTCTGCCTGTTCCATTTGGGTAAATAGCTCGGCATCCCAAATCACGCCATACTTGATAACTTCAGCCATTCCAGCCCGAAATTCTCGTTCTGGTAAAGTCTTGAGAACCGTGGGATCGATAACGACTAGTTTGGGTTGATGAAATGCCCCAATTAAGTTTTTGCCCTGGGGATGATTTACGCCGGTTTTGCCCCCGATCGCTGCATCCACCATTGCCAGCAGGGAAGTCGGAACTTGAACCACATTGATGCCCCGTAGCCAAGTCGCCGCCGCAAATCCTGTCATATCTCCAACCACTCCCCCTCCTAACGCAACCAGGGTAGAGGTACGTTCCAGTCGATGGTTTAAGGCCGCATCGTAGATACGTTGCAAGGTTTCCAGGGTTTTGTAGGCTTCCCCGGCTGGCAGAATACAGGGGGCCACATCAAAACCTGCCTGAGCGAGGGCGGTTATTGCCTGTTCTCCATAATGATTAAAGATTTCTGGATTGGAGACTAGCAAGGCTTTCTGACCGAGTTTCAAAGGCTGGAGCAAGACCCCTAACTGGTCTAAATGTCCAGGGGCAATGGCAATTTCATAGGACTGGTCTCCCAAGTTAACTTGAATTAATGACATGAGTTCTCCTTGCTTCACTGTTGATTCGACGGATATCTAGCAATCCCACCGGATTAGTCAAATGGGGCTTGGGGCTTTTCTGGGGGACAAGTCCCTGAACCTCTCTTGAATGACAATCGCTCGACATCACATCTGAACAAACACAGCGTATCTACTAGAATTGCGACTAGAATTGCGACAAGTTCACCGCACTGTTGAACCTATCGCTGTGAGGTGTATTCTAGCCCAGGCATGGTTCAATAGAAAAAGATTCAAATACTTGTCATGGAGTTAGGCAATGAGTGTAGCAAGTGCGATTACCTATGTAGCAATTTATGCAGGGAGTTTGGTTGCAGCAGCAGCGATTTTCTTTACCCTGCGGGCAGTGAAGTTGATTTAGGAACGACGACTGAATCGCATTAGAACTGAACTGCGTAAAACAGCATGGGTTACACGACGCTAACCCATCCGATGAACAATTTGCCCCCTCCCTAATTGTTGTCGGCAGAGTAATCAAGCATACTATTGGCCTTAGAACCGTTTTCCACAGGCCAATCTTGGTTTTCTCCACCAATAATAAGTTGCTCAATCTCAACATATTCCTGGCTTAACTGTTTAAACGCAATAATCAAAACATCCAGGGCTAAAGCATCGCTGGTTCCTAAGTCAAACCAACATCTTGCCCAAGTTCCCTCGTATTCAATTTCACCCATGTTGTGCATGAGTGCCATCATGCTATTGCTGGAAAGTTCGGAATCGTAAGTGATATGGTTTAGGTCAACTCCTGCCTCTTGCACCTGAAGGTTTTCGGCATTAAATCCTCCCAGTTTTCCCAATAGAAACCAAGACGCAAACAGTTCTTCAATGTATTGCCGTTCTAAATTGGCAGGAACTGTACTGAACTCCAGCCAAATCCAAACATCAAAGGGATTAAATTCACGAAAACTGATCTCCATTATTATTTCCTATTTATTTTATTTTATTTTTTGTTTGAACGTTAGAGAAGGCTGCAGTGTATACACAACTTAAGTCAATTTAATTTAAATCAATTTAATTTAAATTAATTTAAGCTCTCCTAGCCCCCTGTGTGAAACGGGATCAGATTTCAACTGATTGTTAATTCAGAGATCTGTACATACAGTAGCTTGCTGAAAGGAGGTTGGGAGGATGAGAATGCAGTAGTGCAACTTCCAAAGTGCAACTTCCAAAGCCAGATTCCAAAACCAGATTCAGGATTCAGTGGCTACAGGACAGGTAGCTTCTCCCCGACAGGCCCAAAAAATCCCTGAGCTGCTTTGATTTGATCCCGGAGAGGATCACAACTTCTACCGCGATTGTCCAAACGATTTAGGGCTTTGCACTGCTCGTAAAAGATTTGAGCAACAGTCTGCTTGGGGAGGCGTTCTGGATGGCGCAATGCCTGGGCAAAGAATTGAGTCGATTCTTTTAACCGTTGCGGGCTGTTCTCCGCTTTAGCCAGAGACAATAGAATTTGGGCTTTCAAGTAAAGAACTTCAGGATGATTTGGAGTTTCTGCGAGAGCTTTATCAACAAAATTCAAGGCTTCTTGATACTTGTTTAAATCCCGATAGGCGATCGCAATTCCGCGATAGGCCAAGTAACGAGGGCTACCTTTTTCCAGGGTGAGAATTGCTTCCTCCGGGCTAGAAAATGGCAAATTCAGGGACAGTAATAAAGTCATATATCCCTTAATCAAGCTCAGTTCTGGATCATCGCGATCCACTTTCTGAGCAGCATCTAAATAATCAAAAACCTCCTGAAGTTTTTGGAGGGCTGAGGGAGCCCCCTTTAAAGTTCCTTCCGTCACCAAAATATAACTTCCTTCTAAAAAGTGACCCATCGCCAAATATAGATTACCGCGCAGAAGCTCCCCTTGACTCACAAGAGTTTGGGCAGTCTCCAGGGTCTTTGCTGCGTGAGATTTTAGAGCACTCCAGTCTTGGCGCTGGTAAGCAAAAGCCGCTAGCATCGCATAGGTCATGGGTTCTTGAGGGTTTTTGGCTTTCGCCTCTCGCAAATAGTATTCTGCATCTTGGTAGTTGCCTTGTTCAAATAGGGCCTTGAATGCTAAACCCGTATTCTGTTCGATTGCACGGGCATTTTTAGTGCGAAAAGGGTCAGCCTCAAGAGCAACAGCCGCACAACTCCCTAACCCAATGATCACTACACTCATAAAAGCAGTAAAGCGTGAAACAAAAGAAGCCTGGGAAGTTTGCATACCAATTTTGACCAAATACTGAACCTAAAAAATGCTTGAGATTAACGACGAAACGGTATGAGCGGAGTTCCAGAAAGTTAGCTTACAGTTTTAGAAAATCTCTTCTAAGGTAGCTTACCATAGGATTGATGAAGTCTGTTTGAAACGTGTGTTTGGAACGTGTGCTTAAAAATTATGTTTGGAACGTATGTTTGAAAAATATGCTTAAAAAGCATGTTTGAAAATTATGCTTAAAAAATATGTTTGAAACGCATTGAAAAGTATATCTCGTCTGAGTATGACCCGTAATTCTGACAACTCTACTGAGAAATAAAAATGACCCATTATCAACAGTTGATCAAGGTTAAAACTCAAGGCAAATCTCTGTCTCGGATTACCCATCAAGTACAGGAAATTGTTGTCGCTTCGGGCATTCAAACGGGCCTATGTACTCTGTTTTTGCGTCATACTTCAGCAAGTTTAATTATTCAAGAGAATGCCGATCCAGATGTATTGCAAGACCTGGAAAACTTTCTATCTAAGCTCGTTCCTGAAGGCAATTACTATATTCATGATGCAGAAGGGCCAGATGACATGCCCGCTCATATTCGGAGTGTTCTAACCCAAACTTCTGAGCAAATTCCTATTGCTCAGGGAAAGTTAACATTAGGAACCTGGCAAGGAATTTATCTCTGGGAACACCGTCATCAGCCTCATGTTAGAGAGTTAGTGATTCATATTTCAGGGGATCTTTATTAAGTTCTGATCTTCAGGGATTGACCTCTAAGATCAGGGCTTAATAAAGGTTGCTGATAATCCCAAGACTGCCCCTAATGGAACCAGCAACCAAGTGGGGGTTTTATACCGAATTAAGGCGATGAAAGCCAGTAAACCAATGACTCCGGCAATGATAGAGTCTATCAGATTGTCCTGAATGATGGCCGATTCTAGTAGGGGAATCGCAGCGGCGGCGATCGCCCCCAAGACCGCAGGAGTGACTCCTTGTAAAAAAGCTTTGATCCAGGGATTTTGTCGCAGTTTTAGCAACAGGGGTGCAGCCAACATAATAAACGCAAAAGAAGGCGTAAAAATCCCAACGGTCGAGACTAAGGCTCCGACAACTCCCGCCACTTTGTAACCCACAAACGCCGCTGTTAACACCACTGGCCCTGGCGATAATTGACCAATGGCTACTCCGTTAATGAATTCCGTGCGAGTCAACCATCCCAAGCGTTCTACAACTTCTGATTCCAATAAGGGAATAATAACTAAACCTCCCCCAAAAATAAAACTTCCAACCTTGAAGAAAAACAGCAGCAAAGGCCAGAAATATTCCCCGATCCGTTCCCAACCCCAAAAACTAGAAAGGGTTAAAGTTTCTGGCGTTAGAGTTCCCAAAGTTAGAGGCAAGGGAAGAAACCACCGGGCTTTGAGTTGTTTTGGAGTTGATTCAGACTTTGATTGGTACAGCAGTATCCCCACTAGACCTGCGCCGATAAACTGAAGAAAGATACTCAGGGGGGACAGCAGGGTGAGACCAAAAACAACAAGGGTAATTCCGCTCCGCTGCCAATCTTTCAATGTTTTGCGACCCAGTCGCCAACAAAAGGCCAAGATAATTGCTGAAACGACGGGGGAAATTCCCAAAAATAGGGCCTCCACTTGGGGCAACCCCTGAAACCGAAAATACCCCCAAGAAAGAGCCAACACAATCAGAAACGCAGGGGTAATAAAGCATAGTCCGGCAACGAACGCCCCGAGTTGTCCAGCCCTGATGTACCCCAGATAAATCCCCAATTGGGTTGAGGCAGGCCCTGGTAACATCTCACAGATTGCTAACCCTTCCGTGAATTGTTCGGCCGTTAACCACTGTCGCCGAATCACAGCTTCGTCATTTTGCATGGCGATGTGAGCCTGAGGGCCACCAAACCCAATGGTGCCCAGTTTTAAAAAAACTTGAGCAAGCTCCTTCAAACGAAGGTTCAAAGACTGTTCAGAGGATTGCGGATGCATAAACAGAACTTAAGATTAGTAAACAGTGCTCACTCTAATAATCTAAGGCCATTTTTGGATTTGCCAAGGGAAAAACCGAGTTCACCTGATTCAGGTTCTGGGTCTTGAGCAAACGTTCTTGAATCATCGGGAAGCAAGTTGATCCCTTTACAAGGCTAGGAGAACAGAAATAGACTGTGGGATTATGGATATGGGGTTAACCCCAATTGTTAGTTTCTCTTTGTAGGTGTCATGCAAATCAGCGATCGCCCCAATCCTTCCCTTCAAAATTCTCTCACTGCTGTAGATACTCTAGTTCATTCAACCCTTTCCACTCGAGTTGCCACCGTAAAACGCGCCACAAAGGAAACAGAGGTGGCGGTGACGCTGAATCTAGATGGTACGGGAGTCTGTCAGGTAAATACAGGAGTTCCCTTCCTTGACCACATGCTGCATCAAATCGCCTCCCATGGCTTGCTTGACCTAGATATTCAAGCAACAGGCGATATCGAAATTGACGATCATCACACCAACGAAGACGTAGGCATTACCCTGGGGCAAGCCTTGGCTCAGGCTCTCGGCGATCGCAAAGGGATTGTTCGCTTTGGGCATTTTCTCGCCCCCCTTGATGAAGCCCTCGTACAGGTGTCCCTCGATTTCTCTGGGCGACCTCATCTGAGTTATGGTCTAGAGATCCCAACTCAACGGGTAGGAACCTACGATACCCAACTTGTGCGAGAGTTTTTTGTGGCGATCGCCAACAATAGTTTGATGACACTCCATTTGCGTCAGCTAGACGGAATTAATTCCCATCACATTATCGAAGCCGGGTTCAAAGCCTTTGCTCGATCACTCCGGATGGCGGTTGAAATTGATCCTCGTCAAGCTGGAAAGATTCCCAGTTCTAAGGGTGTGCTCTAATCTCAATCTGCAACAACACTGAGCCTGAGTTGCTGCTGTAAAGCAAGCCTAACTTGGGCAAATTCTATGGCAATTTGATTATAGAGGACATCCACTTCTTCTCTGACCAGAGCATCTGGAGTATCGGCGATGCGGGCAATCACCTCTAGTTTTTGGCAGTAGGTGAATAAAGTTGTTGCGCCTAAAGTTCCACTGATTGACTTGAGGGAATGGGTTCCATCTCTGAGGAGAGTCACATCAGTTGCTGTGATTGCGGTTTCAATTTGCTTTAAAAGTTGAGGAGCCGATTCTAGGTAGGCTGTAATTGCCTCCTCTAAAGCATCTATTTCTTGCAATGCCTGCAGGACTTGAGAGTTTAAGCTGGAGGCTTGAAGGCAGGATTCGTGCGGTGTTGCCACCAGAATAGAGCTGTCTGAACGTTGCAGACCAATTCCTGGAGAAGTGTCTCGATTAGCCTGAATATTGGCCGGTATACACTTTTTCAGGGCCGCAACTAATTGTTCCATCCGAATCGGTTTACTGATATAGTCATCCATTCCTGCGGCCAGACAAGCATGGCGATCACTCTCCATGGCATTGGCGGTCACGGCAATGATTCGAGGTCGAGGGTAATAGACAGCTTGGCGCTGTTGATAGCACCGATGAATCTGTTGAGCAGTTTCTATCCCATCCATTTCTGGCATTTGCATGTCCATTAACACCACATCGTAGGGCTGCTGTTCTAGGGCTGCTAGTACTTCCAGGCCATTGTCTGCAACATCTGCTTGATACCCCATGCGGTGCAGAATTTGCAGTGCAACTTTTTGGTTCACTAAATGATCTTCAGCCAGGAGAATTCTTAGGGGCAAGGCTTTCGCTAAGATCGGAATCTTTGAAGACGAATGCAGATGAGTTTGACAGTTTAGTCTGACTTCTAGGGGCTCCTCTCCCAAAAGATTAATGAATAAGTTGTAGAGTTGAGACTGTTTGATCGGTTTAGTCAAGAATGCCCTAATGTCCCTTGAATTAGACTCAGAAACAGAGCTTTGACCCATAGAGGTAAGCATGACCAAGGGTAGTGTTTGGCGGTGAGGAAGGTGATGAATTGACCGCGCTAAGGCTAAACCTTCCATATCCGACAGGTGCATTTCCAGTAACACCAGATCAAAGCTGATTTCCTGCTGCAGGTGTTGCAAAGCTTCCCTGGCTGTTTTAACTGCTGTCGCTTGCATTCCCCAGGATTCAGCCTGCAAGGTCAAAATCTGCCGATGCATGGCATTCTCATCTACAATCAACAAATGTTTGCCCTTAAGCGGAACGTTGTTCTCCGGTTTTTCAAAATGATGGCAAGACTCCACAACAATCGTGAAATAAAAGGTGGAACCTCTTACACCGCTGGAGTTGAAATCAGGGAGTGATTGAACTGTTTGGGGACTGTCGGGCTTTCGGGGCAAGGGTTGCCAACTGGGAGGCGGATCTCCGGCGATGGTGGCGCGACTCTCAACCCATAGGTATCCCCCCATCATTTCCACGAGGCGCTTGCTAATTGCTAAACCCAGACCTGTTCCACCATATTGACGACTGGTTGAGGAGTCCACCTGACTAAAGGAGTGAAACAGGCGATTCATTCGCTCTGGCGGAATCCCAATTCCAGTATCCTGAACGGTAAATTGAATTTCGTAACGACTGGGGCTTTTAGCAGGCTGAACCTTGGAACTTAGGGGCTCAGTGAGTTCAGGAGTGAGGCTCTCCACAGTGATCCCCCGATCTAGCGGAGAGGCTTTGACGGTAATCATAATTTCCCCTTGATCCGTGAACTTTACCGCATTGCTGAGGAGATTCACCAAGATTTGTCGCAGTCGGGTCATGTCTCCGATCACATGACTGGGGGTTGCTGGATCAAGCAGGTACACCAACTCTAAATTTTTACTGGCAGCTTTTGTTGCCAAAAAGTCAATGGATTCTTCAATACAAGTTCGAATTTCAAAGGAATTGTGCTCCAGTTCCAGATGGCCCGATTCAATTTTGGCGGAGTCTAAAATATCATCAATCAGAGAGAGTAAAGCATCACTACTACTCCGAATGGTTTCTACAAAGTCTTGCTGGGTAGAGGTCAGAGGCGTGTCTAATAGGAGCCCAGCCATTCCGATCACCGCATTCATCGGGGTGCGGATTTCATGGCTCATCGTTGCTAGGAATTCGCTCTTCGCATGGGTTGCAGCCAAAGCTTCGTCCCTAGCCTGGGCAAGATCTTGAGAGGTTTGTTGACGTTCAAGTTCACCCCCAATCCACTGAGCCATTAACTTTAGGAGTTCCCGATCAACTGCTTTAAAGGGTTCAGATTGAGGCTGAGCACTCCAAAAACAAAGGGTGCCGTAGACTTTGCCTGCGACCGTTACCGGAATTCCCATGTAAGACTCAATCGGCAAAGATTCAGCCGTGGCAACTTCTGAGGAGACTTCTGAGAAACTGGTAACACTCAACGATTCAAAGTACAGTGGATGTTTAGCCTTGGCCGTTGCAATACAGAGGCTATTGTTCAGGTCATACACCTGCCCCGGTTTGAACGTGTCTTTGGGGGTGAGGGCGGCAATAATATGACACTGATAGACCGTTGGACTGGGAACATCTTCTAGATTTTTAATCTGGGAGAACACTCCAGCTTCCAATCCAAACTTGTGACACCCGACCCTCAGAATATTCTGCAACCGTCCCTGAAAATTGAGGCTTTGGGAAGAGGTCACTTGATATAGGGCTCGAATCGAGGCTTCGCTCTCTTGCAGTTGCTGTTCTCGACGTTTGTGATCGCTAATATCCCGCGACACAGCCAGTATTTCTTGTACGACTCCAGTTTCCGGATCACGAATCGCATTGCTAGTTGTCTCGAACCAGAGATAATGGCCATCCCGATGGTGCACCCGGTAGGTTAAGGGATAGGTCATATCCTGAGTCAGGATCAATTGATGAGCTTTTGCTAAGGATTTCAACTCTCTAGCATGAAGAAACATACTTGGATCTTGACCGATTAACTCTTCGGGTTGATAGCCCAGCAAAGGGTAACAAGCGGGAGATGCATAAAGAATCACACCCTCAAGGTTATGACGAGTAATCAGATCGGTACAACGCTCCGTGAGCAGACGATAGCGTTCTTCCTGTTCTTGATTCTGAGCCTGAGCGGCATCTAAAGCGCGTAGTAAATCACTAACATTTCCGGCTAAAGCCGCCAACTCATCCTCTCCACTCCCTGAAAGATTGCCAGATAAGTGACTGGGTAAACCGGCCCGACTCACCAAGCGGTTTAGCTCAGTCAGCCGAGAAAATACTATTTTCTCAATCAAATACAGGGCCAAACCTCCAAACCCAGTACTAATCCCTAAAAATAGGAGCGTTAAGACAGAGGGACTAAACGACGTTGATAAATCTAAGTTGCGGTTAGTAAAGATAGTTCCCGCACCATATGAAGTTACAATACAGCTCAAAAACGATGCACTAACCATGATTAGTGCTTTTAGATGCAGTTTCAGATGCAGTTTCATAGAAGTTACCCTTCCAGGCATGATTTAGCAATCAGCCTCTTTCTGATGCACCCCCATCTCGGGAATGATTTGGCACAAGCAACGGATCAACTGGCACATCCCTAATGAAAAAACCACTTAGGTTCACGGGGGTCGGATTTTATTTCTTTCTAATTCTAGCCCGCATTTAATGATTCCTCACCCAACCAGATCAGCGACCCTGCGAAATTAACCTTAAAGTATTCCTGAACAGGACTTGGGACGTTTCATCATGAACATCCATTCTAGCAAAAAAACTTGAATGTGCGGGAGCGGTTTACCGTGATCAAAAGTATAAAACAAGTCATAAACGCAACTTTATATGTTGCGGGATTCAGTTGTCCAACTCACCTTATTTTTTAATCAATTTTGATCAAGATTAATCAGATTAACTCATGATTTAAAACTCCTTAAACTTAGTGGCTGTAGCAATTCCAAATGATTGGTGAAATAGGGTGAAAGGGCGTTGCCCCTTTTTTAGGACTTTATCCCTACCCTCCTTGCTGATTTTGGCGTAACTTATTTGGGATTGCTGTATGAGGACTCACAAAATTTGGCAAGAAACCTGCTCACGCGACAAGTACTTGTGACTCTTTCAGAGAGGCTGCACCAAGGTAGGCAAGATTCCTAGGCTCTGAATTCAGTCCATTTTGATGTGCACCTAGCCATCTCTGAACTATATTTTTGCTCAAGGATCAGGAGATTAGATCCTCATCAACCCCCTTTTAAACCTTAGTTAAGAGGATAGCTCTCGTTAAAGCCACCCCAAACCCTCAAACCCAAATTTTTAGAAACTTGGAACAAAAGATTAAGACTTCACCCTTCTGAATTTTTATAAAGAAAATAATTCTGAATGTATGCACATCTGAATGGATACAGAGCAATTTTTGCATCAGGGCAAGGTAACTTTATGTCTTGGGAAAACTCAATTGGATCGCTGATCCAATTGAGTTTTCCAGCCTAAAACAAACCCGCCAACCCATTAGCTCTATACTTGCCCTACAATTTCTGGTCGCCCATTGAGAACGGCCATATCACGAAAACTTTTGTAAAACTTAACTAAATCATAGTTTTTTTGATAAATCTTAAAAATTATTCATGTAACAATACAAGGTAATTACAATGTAACGTCAATCGCAGCTAAGCCGAGGAGGTTCAGTATGGTAGCCCTCACAACGGATCGAGTCAAGCCAAGTCGCCTAACCCTTGAGGTTAGTGCTTTGGTTTCGGAGACAACGGCCATTCGCTCATTGGATTGGGATCGCGATCGCTTTGATATCGAGTTTGGTTTGCAAAACGGGACGACTTACAATTCGTTCCTGATTCGGGGAGAGAAAATTGCTCTAGTTGACACCTCCCATGCCAAGTTTCACGATCTTTATCTTAGTGCCCTCAAGCAACAGATTGACCCTACTGAAATTGACTATCTCATCATTAGCCATACTGAACCGGATCATAGTGGCTTGGTCAAAGACCTGCTAGAACTCGCCCCTGACATTATTGTGGTTGGGGCCAAGATCGCGATTCAATTTTTGGAAAATCTCGTTCATACTCCTTTTAAACGACAACTGGTTAAGAATGGCGACACTTTAGATCTGGGGAATGGCCATGAGTTAGAGTTTGTCTCGGCCCCCAACCTCCATTGGCCAGACACGATCTTCACCTATGACCGGGGCACTCAAACTCTGTTTACCTGTGATGCTTTTGGGATGCACTACTGTTCTGATCGCACCTACGACGAGAACATGGCTGAAATCGAGCCGGATTTTCACTTCTATTATGAGTGTTTGATGGCTCCCAACGCTCGCTCTGTTCTGGGTGCAATTAAGCGCATGGAAGACTTGGGTGAGATTACCACGATTGCCACAGGTCATGGCCCTCTGCTGCGTCACAATGTCCAAGAGTGGGTCGGACGGTACTCGGATTGGAGCAAGGCTCAGACGAAGGGTGAGACGACTGTGGCAATGTTCTATATTTCTGACTACGGGTACTGCGATCGCCTGTCTCAAGCGATTGCTCATGGGATTACCAAGACTGGGGTTCGGGTTGAGATGATGGATCTACGGTCTGCCGATCCCCAGGAACTTCGAGAGTTAGCCTCAGAGGCCGCGAGTTTAGTAATTAGCAGTCCCCCCGGATCAGGCCCAGAAGCAGCAGAAATTGAAGGAGCTATTAGTACAATTTTGGCTTCAACTCATAAAAAGCAAGTGTTCGGTCTCTATGAGTCGGGGGCCAGCAATAGCATGTCTGTCTATCCCCTCGAGGTGAAATTTAAGGAAGCCGGATTGAAAGCAGCATTCCCTTCAATTCGGATTACTGAAGCTCCCTCGGAGGCCACTTATAAACTGTGTGAGGAAGCCGGAACGGATTTGGGACAGCAGCTTTCCTTGAAAAAGGCCGTTCAGCAAATGAAGTCCTTGGATAATGATCTAGATAAAGCCCTCGGTCGTCTCAGTGGCGGGCTGTACATTATTACTGCGACCAAGGGAGAAGTCCGCAGTGCCATGTTGGCCTCCTGGATTTCTCAGGCCAGTTTTCAGCCGTTAGGTCTAACCATTGCCGTGGCCAAGGATCGAGCCATAGAAGCATTGATGCAGGTAGGTGACACCTTTGTCCTGAACGTTTTAGCCGAAGGCAACTATCAAAAGCTGATGAAACATTTCCTCCAACGGTTTGCGCCGGGGGCGGATCGTTTTGCTGGAGTCAATATTCAAGTTGCCACGAATAACAGCCCAATTTTGACAGAGGCTTTAGCCTATATGGAGTGCGAAGTCGCAAGTCGCCTGGAGTTGAGTGACCACTGGTTAGTCTATGCCACGGTTCAAAATGGACGAGTTAGTGACTCAGAGGCTCTACCTGCGGTTCACCATCGTAAAGTTGGCAACCATTACTAAGGGCTGATACTAAAGACTTCATCTAACTCACCTCTAGCAAAGCTAGCTACGGTGTTACCTAAGGTGGAGAGGGCTTTGCTGAGAAACGGGCCAATGTTTAAACCCCTCTTCCGAGTTTGGAAGAGGGGTTTTGAGTAAGGGGTTTTGATGCGTGTAGGAAGTATACCGAACTTACGCTTTGTTCGCTTTGTTTTTGGCGGCAAACATGCCACCCAGGGCGAGCAGACCCAAAACCATTCCAGGCTCAGGAACGCTCTTGTTGGTTTCAGGGTTAAAACCGCTGTCGCTCAGCAAGAAGGAGTGGTTGTCGGTCTCAAAGCCACCGCCTTTGCCAGAAACCTGGGTCAGTACAACC
>JBOFUV010000082.1:0-49189 GCA_051652765.1 Microcoleaceae cyanobacterium
AGGTTTTGCGAGCCTCATCCAATGAGGTCAGGTTGAGCAATTCCTGGTTTCAGTCCCGAACACGGGATTTAAGGTTTTGCGAGAATGGGCAAGCCTCAGGATTTATTGTTTCAATTGAAGTTTCAGTCCCGAACACGGGATTTAAGGTTTTGCGAGTGATTGAGGGCATTGGCTAATCCTGCTTCTGCATTGATGTTTCAGTCCCGAACACGGGATTTAAGGTTTTGCGAGTCAAGTTCTCCCCTTTGCAACCTTCTGTTCGATGGTTTCAGTCCCGAACACGGGATTTAAGGTTTTGCGAGTCCGCCGCCCACAACCCTGAATATAGCATAGTTCTGAGGGTGATTTTCGTGAACCTCTTTTGAAGACTCAAAATCAGCCTCAAAAATCCCCTCTCAACTACAAATTTCCGAAACTGATAATTCGGAAACCATTCAGTTGTCAAGGTTCTAGCAATTTTCGTCAACCCCCCAGGGTTTTCGACCCCGCTTCGGTTCACGAAAAATCTTCACTAAACCAAGTATAACCCAAGCACCCCACCAACACCCGAAAAACCAATCAAGATCCAGGCAACTCCAAAAGTAGCGGCTTCACCGCATCACTAATCAGATCCAAGCGCAACTGATCCACCAAAGCCGTCAAAGCCTCAGAGAGTGCCTGTTGAGACCCAGGAATCTCCTCAATCAACGCGATCGCCCACACATCATCCCCACTCACCGCCGCCTGATAAAACCGTTGCAACCACTCCAACGGCATCCCCCGCAAATCTTCTGAAGTCAGCACTGGTAGCGACCGTACAACCTGATCAGACGGAAGAGCCCCATAAAGAAAAATCACCCCCAGATGACGAGCAATTTTATCAAACAACTCCGCCTCCTGAAACGGCTTATACAGCACATCATCACACCCCGCTGCCAATATCTTTTGCCTCTCCTCCCGCAGAGCACTCGCCGTCACCGCAATCACAACCGGAGCCTTAAGTTGAAACCGGGCCTTAATCAGGCGCGTCGCCTCATAACCATCCATCGTCGGCATTCGTAAATCCATCAGAATCAGATCAGGCACTCGGCGATCGCACTCCCTCAGAGCCGCCAACCCATCCTCCACCTCCAGCACCTCAAACCCCAGAGGTTCCAGCAACCGAGTCAAAAGCAGACGATTTTCCGGCACCTCATCCACCGCCAAAATCCGATACCGAGGTTGACCCGGAGCCAATCCCATCACCCGTTCCGACGAGTCCCCAACCATCGCCTCCGAAGTCACCAACCGAGGCACAATCTCAAACCGAAACACACTGCCCAGTCCCAAAGTACTCGTCACCGTCAAATCTCCCCCCATCATCCGAACAAACTTGCGGCTAATCGTCAAGCCCAAACCCGTTCCCTGTTGAGCCATTTGACCCCCCTCAGTCTGAACAAACGCCCGAAAAATATTCTCCAGATCCGCCGGAGCAATCCCTAACCCCGTATCAGCCACCTGAAATAAAATAGACACATCTGGGGAAGACTGAGTCAACCCTGAAACGTGCAACGTGACCTCACCTGTTTCAGTAAACTTGATGGCATTTCCCAACAAATTGATTAAAATCTGACGGAGCTTCTTTTCATCCGTCTCAATATATTGAGGCACAGATTCAGACCGTTGAAATCGCAAATTCAGACCCTTAGAACTCGCCCGCAGTTTCAGCATCTGCTCCAACGTATCCAGCAAACCATAAAGATCAAACGGATGCAGATTCAGAGTCGTCTTTCCCGCTTCAATCTTGGACAAATCCAAAACATCATTAATCAAATCCAATAAATGTTCACCACTCCGGTTAATAATCGCCAACTCCTTGACCCCAGACGCAAACGCCGGATTGCGCGCCATCAGTTGACTAAAGCCCAGAATCGCATTCAGGGGAGTTCGGAGTTCGTGACTCATATTAGCCAGAAACAGACTCTTAGCTTGGCTCGCCGCTTCTGCCGCTTCTCTAGCTATTTGTAGCTCTAAATTTTGGGCAGCAAGTTGACAACGACGCTGTTTTTCCTGCTCTAAAAGATGAGCTTGAGCCAGAGCAATCCCAACTTGAGCCGCAACCGATTCCAACAACGTAATCTCATCGATTGTCCAAGATCGAACGTGATCACACTGAGCCAAATTAATCACCCCGTTGATTTGGTTTTGATAAGACGTTCGGACAATCAACACGGACTGATCATGCATCTGCTGACAAAATTTTCGTAAACCCGGATCAACAGAGTCTTGATCAAGCGAGTGAATTGCCAAAGCCTGATCCTGGGACAACAACACCTGAATCTGACCGAGAGATTGAAGCTGGCTAAACACCTTGGGGTCAACCTGCAGCGCAGACGGATAACTAGGTTCCAAATACTCAGCCACGGGACAGAACCCGCCCTGGGACTCGGCTGTATAGTTGAACAGCGTACAGCGATTCGCTAAGAACGTTTGACCGATCAAGTTGACCGTCGTTTGAAAGATTTTTGTCGAGTCTAAACTCGAGCGAATTTCCTCCGCAATCTTCATCAGCAATAGTTCTCGATCAACCTGTTGTTGCAGGGCCCGTTCAACTTTCTGGCGCTGAGCAATATCCGCTTCCAGTTCTTGGGTTCGATCTGCAACTTTTTGCTCCAAAGTGTGAGAATAGTCTTGGAGTTGTTGATAGGATTGCCTCAAACTTCGACTCATCTGATTGAACGTGCTGGAAAGAACATTTAGTTCTTGAATGCGACTCCCGCCCACGGTTTGATTCCAGTCTCCTGTGGATAACGTGGTCGCCGCCTGACTCAGTTGAATCACGGGTCGAGCTAGACGGCGACTGGTCAAAATCCCTAGGGCAACCGCCAATCCTAAAGCCCCTAAACAGAGCAGAAATGTGGTCTGGTTTTGCTGGTTAATCTGTCCCATAAAGTCCGCTTCTGGAACTGCCAAAACAATCAGCCAATCTAGGCCCGACTCATTTTGGTAAGGGGTGACCTGTAGAAAAACATCCTGCCCATCTAGCTTGAATTTCAATCGCTGCAACTGTTGAATCTGACTTGGGCTTTGAAAGGTTTCATTCAAGGCTTGGGCTGCTGCCTGAGTCAATTGATCTTGACTGGCAATGGCCTGTGTTCTAATCAATTGATTGTTAGCAATTTCAAACAGGTTTTCAGCCGTTGAAGAGGCCACCAATTCCCCCGATCGCTCAATAATAAACATCCGTCCATGCTGCCCCAGCTTTTGTTGATCCAGAAACTGATTCAGCTCCTCAAAGCTCAAATCTGCGCCTATCACCCCCACCACTTTTCCTGGAGCTGTTAGGATGGGGCGGACAAAGGTCAAACTCAGATCATCTTGATCAACCCAGGAATAAATCTCTGTCCAGCGGGGCTTTTGGTTCGCAATTGCAGCCTGATACCAGGGTCGTTGTCTCGGGTCATATTGATTTCCGATGACATTTAGCAACTGAGTCCGGTTCCCTTGGTCATCCAGTCCATAGATCAGAATTTTACCTTGAGTTGTTTTATCTTCAAAAGCTACCGTTAGTGCCTGATCTGCGCCCCGACGCACGGCTATGAAATCCCCCGTTTCAGTACCAAATTGAATCAAGCTGACGGTCTTTTGGATGGAGACCTGTTGCCATCCTCGCCGTTGTAGAGCACCTAGGTTGTTGAGATCCAAATCTCTCATTTGCACTGCTTTTTCACTTAATCCGGTCACAATTTGGGCAGTGCTCAGAAATGCATCCAGTTTTTGTTCAATCCGATCGTTGACTTCGTCTTGGAGTTGAATCACCAGTTGGTTCACCGCCGCTTCCCCATTTCGCCAGGAAAGATAGCCTGTTAACCCCACAACTCCTACCATTTGCAAGACAAAAGGGACGGTTAAAAGCATCCGAATAGAGATAGGACAAAAGAGTTGGGTAAGCCAGTGATTCAGTGAAGACACAACTCGGTTAGCCATCAGAGGAGGAAATTATGAGGGAAACTATAAAATTGATCGGTAGAACAGAAGTTACAGCAGTTGTCAAACCAAGTTTCAAACCAAGTTTCAAACCAGTTTTCAAACCAAGTTTCAAACCAATTTTTGAATCGGTTTTCAAACCAATTTTCAAACCAGTGAGGGACATCTCAGCCACTCAAGTCCCCCTTTCTTAGACGCGAAGCGGCTTCTCGCTAGAACAGGAAGATTTCGGGCGATCGCCCTGCATCACATCTCAACAAAAACGGCTGTAATTGCAGTATACTGCTACTTTTAAAGGTTCTTAAAGAAAAAATTAACTTGGTTAGGAAATTCCTAGGTCTTGCTTGTGGATGAACTTGAGCAACATTATAAAGTTTTAAATCTTCAGCCAGGGGCATCTTTGCAGGAAATCAAGCAAGCGTATCGCCATCTAGCACTCCGGTGGCATCCGGATCGTTACCCCCATGACACCCTTTCCCAGATCAAAGCAGAGCAGAAGTTCAAGGAAATTAATCAAGCTTACAATCGACTCAGGTTTATTCTGACCCAACCTCAATCCGTCAGGACTCAGTCTCATCCATCAGCTTCACCGCCGACTTCACCGCGATCGCAATCAAGTCAACAAGCCGATGTCAATCAAAGACGGCCTGCTCCCTCCCCACCTCCTGCCAGCTCAAAGGCTGTTTTCTGGATCAATCGGCTTCCTTGGGGTTGGTTATTGGGAACTTTTTTAGGGTATGTTCTGCTTGGAGGGATTTTAGATTATCTAAAGTTACCCGATTGGGCCTGGACATTGACCTGGATCATCTGGTTTATACTCGCTCTGATGATCACGAGTGGTTCAGAGTCACAACGCTTGTGGTTAGTCATTTTGATATTTGCTGGAGGGGCAGCGGGCTGGATTGCTGGGTATCCGCTGTTTGAGCCTAGGGGACTGATTACGAGCTTCACTTGGGCAGTCGTTGGTGCTCTTCTTGGCGCTGTAGCAGGTTCAGATGCTTCTCCTTGGGCATTGATCTGGGTTGTAACCTTATCTGGAGTTTTGGCAATTACTGGGTTTGTTGCTGGCACTGGACTCGATACTTGGGGACATGCCTTCCTCGGAGGGGTTCTGGGGGCTATTGTTGGGATTTTGCTAGGAGTAACCTCAGATGCCCTATTTAAGTCCCGGAGTCAGATTGGAGCCGGTCAAGCGTTTGGGTTTTGGTTTGGAGCCTGGTTGGGTGCGTGGATTGGAGGAGGTTCCCAGGACATCATTCAGAATATTCAAGATGTAGATCCGGATACCATTTTTTTGGGGGCTTGGGGGGCGATCGCAGTGATTTCTGGAGTCGTGACTGAGATGGTCGCCGGGGAAAAACTAACAGAATTCTTCGACGAGCCTTACATGTTCTTGATTCTGATCATTGTTACAGGGTTGGGGTTAAGGTTGGGGCCTTGGTTTTGGATGGTTGGGGATCAGCTTTTATAGCAAGATCAAGAACTTTCCGGCACAGTCAAGCGTCAAAACCATAGAGCAGCTTCAAGAAGGGTTTGAAAATATTGGATCAGTATCAGTCAGTTCTCGGGTAGCTTCTTCAGTCAAGCGTCATGGGTATCTCATATTTCAGTAGGATAGAATCTGGACAGATTTAGTTTTGATCTCGAAAACTGGACTGAGTATTAGACTTAGTATTGGACTTAATGTAGCAATCCTAGATTAGCTTCAAAAAAATCAGAGCAGGGTTGAGGGATACAGTCCCCAATCGGGGGTAACGCCCCTTCGTCCCACTTCAAACATTATTTGAAACATTATTTTAAAGATTCGTTTCAAGGATCATTTGAGCTTACGATATGAGTATTTTTAAAAAGAGATTGTTTGCAGAAGATGTACTCAGATACTCCGAGGAGTTTCCAACTTAAAGGGGAAAGTTATGGAACTAGATCTACGCCGATTTTTTCGAGCCGCCAACCCGGCTAAAACATTAAATATTAGCAATCCGGAAGACTCTGCCTATTACATTAATTTTTCTGAGGTCAGGGGTGGCAAACTGATTGAACAGATTGCCCGGACGATTACTCGTCTGTCACCAGATAGCCCTACTTGCCAACTGTTTACTGGGCATATTGGCTCAGGAAAATCAACAGAATTATTGCGTCTTAAAGCTTTACTAGAGGCAGAGGCATTTCATGTCATTTACTTTGAGTCAAGTAAAGATTTGGATATGGCAGATGTCGATATTACTGATATTTTATTGGCCATTACTCGCCAAGTCAGTGAGAGTATTGAACAACTCAATATTCAGCTCCAGCCCGTTATATTTAAAACCCTATTACAGGGGATTTCAGATGTTTTCAATACTCAAATTGATTTTCAGGGAGAGCTGTCAACTATAGTTTCCAGTTCCTTACCGGGACACCAATTTTCTTTGGCCAAAGGGATTGGGATAGTTACGGCAAAAACTAAAGATAGTCGAGAGTTGCGATCGCTCATGCGCCAATATTTAGGCCCTCGCACCAACAACATTTTAGAGGCGATTAATCAGGAACTGTTAGAGCCGACGATTCAACAGCTCAAACAACGAGGACAAGAAGGATTAGTTGTAATTATTGATAATCTAGATCGGATTATGAATTCTATCACTGCGACGGGCAGACCTCAGCCTGAATACCTGTTTATTGATCGGGGGGATCAACTCAATAAATTGAAGTGTCATGTGATTTATACCATTCCCTTGGGTCTAATTTTTTCTATGGATCTTGGGCGGTTGGTGGCCCGATTTGGTAGTGATCCAAAAGCTTTACCGATGGTTCCTGTGAAATTTCCGGATGGCAAACCTTGTGAGGCAGGCATTGACCATCTGCGGCGATTGGTCATGGTGAGAGCGTTTCCCAACCAAGAAGATAAGGCTCTGATCCCTCGAATTTTTGATTCCCCAGAGACTTTAGATCGTCTGTGTACAGTGAGCGGAGGACATATTCGGAGTCTATTAGTTTTGCTCTATAGTTGTTTGCAAAAAGAAGATCCACCTCTGTCAAAGGAGAGTTTAGAGGATGTGATTTTGCAGCGTCGCCATCAACTTTTATTGGCGATTGAGGCTCAAGAATGGCAAATGCTGCGTCACGTTGGCAAAACCAAAAAACTCACGGGCTTAACGGATTATCAAATTCTCTTGCGAAGTCTGTGGGTATTTGAGTATCACTATCAAAAGGAATACTGGTTTGATGTCAATCCAATTTTAGCGGAAGCTCCAGAGTTTTATAGTTAAAAAACCATTATTAAAGAGCCGTTAAAGAGCATGATTAAAGGTACAACAAAGCTATTAGGAGTGATTGGTGATCCCATTCGACATTCCCTGTCTCCGGTGATGCACAACGCTGCGATCGCCCATCTCGGAGTCGATTATGTCTATCTGCCGTTTCCAGTCAAAGCTCAGGATTTAAAACTCGTTCTGGATGGATTTGCTGCGATTGGCTTGGTTGGTTTCAACGTTACCATTCCCCACAAACAAGCCATTTTTCCTTTTCTGACCGAAGTTTCAGAACTGGCTCAGGCAGTGGGAGCGGTCAATACCGTGTGGCGGACAGAACAGGGGTGGGCAGGAACAAACACAGATGTTGACGGATTTCTCGCACCGCTGCGGCAGTTGGATCAGGAATCATGGCAGCAAAAATGTGCGGTCATTCTAGGCACTGGTGGTGCGGCACGGGCTGTGGTGGCAGGATGTGCGGCCTTAGGCTTAGGTCAGGTTCATGTGGTAGGGCGCAATTTAGAAAAATTAACCGCCTTTCAACACAGTTGGCAGCACAGTTGGCAACACTCTTCGGGGTTCGTCATTCCTCAGGTTCACCCTTGGGAAACCCTACCTGACTGGGTGGCTCAAGCAGATTTACTGGTGAATACTACCCCCGTGGGGATGGCTCCTGATCTTGAGCAATCCCCGGTTGAGCCAACAGTGATGCAGAATTTCAAGCCTGGGGCGATCGCCTATGATCTAATCTATACCCCTAATCCAACTCAGTTTCTAAAACTAGCTCAAGCTCAGGGTTCAACGACTATTAATGGTTTAGAAATGTTGGTACAGCAGGGAGCACAGGCTTTGGAAATCTGGCTCAATCAACCTGCTCCAGTCGAGATTATGACCCATGCTCTCAGGAGTTGGGGAGTTGGAAGTCGGGAGTGAGGGGTTGGAAATGAGAGCAAACGCTAAGGGGAGGGGAATTGAGGCAAATTTGGCGTTGCTTAATGAAGGAATGAACAACAATTTTGGATGCTTACTCGATAGGCGTTTCGCACAACGCTCCGCCTGAATTCATGCTCAGAATCAGCAATGCCTCTCTGTCCACTTCAGGCTTTACAAGTTCATGTATTTACCTTACCTTGAACACCAACAAATTAACTTCTGGCTGCGCCCCCACCAAGAGATGAGCAGCCCAACGGTGAAGTGCAGCGGCGGTAGATAACCTCGAACTAAGCACAAGCGGCTTTCGACCGTCCGCTGCCACACAGTGTTAGGTGGCTGGCAAGAGCGCAACCAACCTATCCCGAAACAGGAGCTTTGGGACTAACTGCAAACTCTAGCTGTGAACGGTAGAAGCAGACATCAAACTCCATAAAGAAGTTCACCTGCCCCAAGATAAGCGGCACATTGATAGCCTTTGTCCAGGCAAATACCATTTGCACAGGCTCAAACTGCCCAACAACCGCTTGAGCAAGCACGACACGCGCCTCATATTGAGCCAAATTTCCTGTCAAACTCAGTGCTGTTGTTTGCCGATCCCATTCGTACCCAAGTTCAACTCCTGTCGAATATGGCAGTACATTGACACTTGCTCCAGTATCCAACAAAGCTGATGATGTGACGGAAACTTGCTGGTGAACCAAGGCAAATGGCAAGTACGGGCGAAAACTGGCTTCGCCTAATGCCGTATCACTAGAGACAAATGGATATCGTTCAGCATTACGCATGGTCTTGAGCCTTGGCAGTCTGTAGAACTTTCAACATCGTATCCGCAGCCTCAACTGCATCATAGGGCGACCATACTGGATATGACTGGTTAGGTTTAATTAGATCTGTTTCCTGCTGGGCTAGTTCCGAGATCAGAATCTGCATAATATAAAACTTGTCTGAACGGCTCAGTTCTCTCAATGTCGAGATTAATTCTAAGGAAACCATTTCAAGCACTCCGGTCAAGCCAAGTTTATTTTCCCATTTTAATCGCCCAGTCCACCGCCGTGAAATGCTAGATTACTAGCGCTCAAAAGTTTGTTTAAAGATTGACAACCCTCAAGGGCAGAATTTCGTCAATACTAGCAAATCAGAACCTTCAGCTGCTGCACCCTTTGCAACTGCTAAACGTAGTTCCGTCTTATCGTCCCCACCAGTAACCCTAAAGTACTGCCCCAAGCGAGGACTAAGCCACCTAACGGTTGAACTCACCCGCCGCCAACAGCTTCAGAATTAATCCAGTAATGCTATTGCAGGTCGCGGGTGCAGTGATTTGTTAGCTTGACCTAGGCGAGCTGACTGTTTCTTAACTCAGCAAAACGACCAGCGCAGATGATGCAAGCCCTCTCTCAACATAGTCAGTCGCCCTTCGGTTCAACTCCACAGGGAAGCTATGGTGCGCTGGCAAGATAACGGTTAAACTCACCCGCCGTCATTAACTTTGGATGATAGGATCAATTTAACTTGCGGTCGGGTGCAGTGATTTGTTATACGTTTCTAGCCGCATACACGCAACTCCAATTGACCGAATTAATGAAATCCGTTTCTCCAAGTTTCCTACATTTTGCCTTATTTCATCACTCTTCTTGCATAATCTTCGATTGTCACCGTTCCTTCTATGTGATTTTCTGTTTCAAAGGTTAGGTGGTTACTATTGATTCCACGATTTAGCTCAACCATCATTTCGGCATCTCGCTGGCTGCAAAAGGTTTTAAAAATGTCTAGCCATTGATTTTCGGGAATGGCAATCGCTTTAACTTTTTTGCCCAAAACTTTAGAAAATGCCTCGGTAACATCGTTTGGGGAATATAAAAAACCTGCCAATTCTTTGATTTGCATACCTTCCGAAGTTTCCAACATCGCCTCCGCTGCTACGCAACCAATATCTTCTGTGGCGATCTGCGGATATTTCTTATCGAGTGGTTGTAGGAAACTCGGCAAAACACCTTCACTTTTCACCGATTCTAGTACCGAATTCCAGTTTTCCATAAAACTCGACGCACGAACGAATGTGGTCGGAATTTCTGAATCTTTAAATGCTTGTTCAAGTAGATGAACCGTGCCAATGACTCCCGTACCGCTTGGAAGATGTGCACCAATTGAAGACAGAATAACTAACTTTTTGAGCGAAGAATTTTCAATTGCCGTTTGAAAGGCTTTAATAACCTTTTTGGTTTCTTCAAACATATTTTCCGATTGATAATTCGGCGGGTTCATCAAATACAAAACCTTTCCGCCTCCAAGAGCCTGGGTCAGTGCGTCTGCATCCTGCACATCGGCAATCGCTACCTCTGCTCCCAAATTTTTCCAATCCTTTCCCTTTTCTTCGCTCCGCACAATTACCCGCACGGGCAAACCCTTTTCTAACAGTGATCGAGCCACTACAGAACCCGTTTGTCCAGTTGCTCCTGATACGATATACATAGATTTGCCCTCCAATCTCATGTTCTAAAAACTTAGTTACGAAATTGACATTAGAGCAACAAATTACTAAAGTAAAGTAGTTTCCGTTTAGTAACTACCCTAAAATGTCTAATCTCATGCCAGAACCTAATTGTTGTCCGCTAGAAATATTACTTAGCCACCTTGCTGGGCAATGGACGCTCTATATTATCTGGGTTCTTACAACTAATGGTGAATTACGCTTTGGAGAGTTAAGGCGTAAAGTTGAGGGTATTTCCACAAAGGTACTTACGGAGCGTTTACGAATGCTAGAGTCACAGCATATAGTAAATCGCTACCATGAACCTACAATTCCTCCCCAAGTTACCTACAGCTTGACTGATCGCGGTAAAGAACTCTCTGAGTCTCTGGGTCTTCTCTATAACCTTGCTGTTCGTTGGTATGGCAATTAAGGTCTTAATCATCGCATAACTAGTTATTATATTGAAATTTTCTGCATAACCAACGCTTTTGGGATGATTACCCTGAAACTTTCCATATAATCCACCCTAATACTGCAACTATACTGAAACTTTCTGGGTATACATCCTAAATTTGAGGATTATCCTGAAATTTTCCGTATATTCTCAGGATGAAACACAGCAATGTTCGGCCTAACATCGATTTATTCGGAGGATTACCTTGAAATTTTCTGTATAAACCCCAAATGGAACAACGCCCGAAAAAGCTGCTGGATCAGGTGCGCGATGCGATTCGGCTCAAGCACTATGATAGAAGAAGCTATTTCTAGATCAATAATTGAATAGATCCGTAGCGGGTTACGTTTAAGTTCAGATTGATCGTTCATCAAACCCGCGTTGATCTAACTTCACTCCCTTTTTCTATGGTTCTTCAAACGGATTTGATATAGCTTGAGAGGCGATCGCTGAATGTTTAATTCTGCCGACTTACCTTTCAAGCTGAATACCATAAATCTATCTGTTACTAGAGTGAATCAGCCTAGCTTTTGTTAAGGGAGTGCCGTTCGAGTAGCCCGTCCTTGGGATATAGACGGCAGGGCATGGGCGAGGTTTTTTAATCGGTGAGGCAGAACGTGAGGGTTAATGCTGCGGCATCCTCCTCGTTCAGTACTTTATTTGACTGAAAATTGCTATATGATGACCTAAGCTGTCATCCTTGGAGGATTTTATGCGAGCTTTACTGATTTATCCCATTTTTCCGAAGAGCTTCTGGTCATTTGAGAAAGCTTTAGCTCTTACAAATCGTAAAGCATTGCTTCCCCCATTAGGGCTAATTACAGTTGCGGCGATTCTGCCTCAAACTTGGGAATTCAGACTCGTTGATCGCAATGTTGGACAAATTACCGAAGCAGATTGGGACTGGGCCGAGCTTGTAATTTTGTCAGCAATGCTGGTGCAAAAGGAAGATTTCCGGGATCAAATCCAGGAGGCCAAACAGCGAGGAAAATCCGTTGCTGTAGGTGGTCCCTATCCGACCGCTTTACCGGAAGAAACTGAAACAACTGGAGCAGATTTTTTAATCCTAGATGAAGGGGAAATTACCCTGCCAATGTTTGTATCTGCCATCGAACGCGGGGAAACTCAGGGGGTATTTCGGTCTGATGGAGTTCGGCCAGATGTGACTGGAACCCCAATTCCTCGCTTTGATTTGCTTGAGAAAGAGGCTTACGATATGATGGCGCTGCAATTCTCTCGCGGCTGTCCATTCCAATGTGAGTTTTGTGACATTATTGTGCTCTATGGGCGTAAACCTCGAACCAAAGCCCCTGAACAACTGATTGCCGAACTAGATCGGTTATTAGAACTAGGATTTGAGCAAGGAATTTTCTTAGTTGATGATAACTTCATTGGCAACAAACGCAACGTCAAATTGTTGCTTCCGGCAATCAAAGAGTGGATGCAGCGCAATCATTATCCCTTCCGAATTTTAACAGAAGCTTCAGTGGATTTAGCGCAAGATCCTGAACTCATGGATCTGATGGTTGAGGCCAATTTCTATGCAGTTTTCTTGGGAATTGAAACCCCAGATGAATCCAGTCTGGCTCTGACTCTCAAGTTCCAAAATACCCGCGACTCCTTGAGCGAATCGGTGAACTTGATTACCCAAAAAGGGCTGCGGGTGATGGCAGGATTTATTGTTGGATTTGATGGTGAGAAGTCAGGAGCAGGCGATCGCATTGTTCAGTTTGTCGAAAAGACAGGGATTCCAATTGCCATGTTCAGCATGTTGCAAGCCCTGCCCAATACAGCACTTTGGCATCGCCTGAACCGAGAGGGACGGTTACTGGAGCAAACTGGAAACGTTAACCAGACTACCTTGATGAACTTTATTCCAACCCGTCCGATGGCAGAAATTGCTCAGGAATATGTTGAGGGATTCTGGCAAATTTACGACCCTCAACAGTTCCTGGATCGCATCTATCGCTACTATCTCATGTTAGGTACTGCCAGCCCTATGAATGCAGTTAAAAACCTGGATAAAAAATCAAATAAAAAGTCAGTGAGCCTCATCACCCAGCTCTTAAATTGGACAATACTCCGGGCACTTTTTACGATCTTTTGGCGACAAGGTATCCTCCGAAAAACTCGCTGGACATTCTGGACTTATTTGTACAACATCATCCAAAAAAATCCCAAATTTTGGTCAGATTATTTAAAAATGTGCGCTCAGTTTGAGCATTTTTATGACTATCGTCAGGTTGTTCGAGACAATATTGAAACTCAGTTGGCTGAATTTTTAACGCAGCAGCAAGCGCTTCAATATAGAAGTGTTGAAGTGAGTAATGCTGAAATGAATGTTGAAGTGAATGTTGAAGTGAATGTTGAAGTGAGCAAATTTGTAGCCTAAACAGGGGTTGTAGAATGGGTAGAGCGGGAGAAAAATCAGTTAATTTTTATACCCTGATCTAAAGTTACCAATGAACTTACCCAACTGGATCACCCTTTCTCGGCTAGTCAGTGTGCCATTTTTGCTCTATGGTTTACATGATTCAACGGTGACTGGCCGCTGGGTTTGCTTGGTGATTTTTTTGACTGCTGCGGGAACTGATTGGCTCGATGGTTACCTGGCCCGTCGCTTAAATCAGGTTACGGATTTGGGCAAATTCCTTGATCCGCTGGTGGACAAACTTCTGGTTTTAGCGCCCTTACTCGCCTTAATTGAATTGGGTGAAATTCCAGCTTGGGGAGTATTTTTAATCCTAGGGAGAGAATTGGCGATCGCGGGCTGGCGTGTCAACCAAACAACTATTTCTGGAGCTAATCTCTGGGGCAAATTAAAAACAGTGGTTCAGATTATTGCCATTAGCTTTTTAATTGCGCCTCTTCCAGAAGTTTGGACTGTCCCGACTTTAGTTCTGTTCTGGGCTGCCGTGATCTTGACCCTAGGTTCAGGAGCTATTTATCTCTGGCCTCAATCCCCTAGTCATTCACCTGAGTAGGAAGTCAATTTTAATAATGAGGCTTGGGGCTTAAGCCCCAAACCCATTGCACCCAACTAGATTGAAATTGATATATCTAATTGATATATCTAGTAGTGTCCTAGTTTGTAGTCGGCCCTTCACTGTTCAAGCCCTGACTACAAACTCATATCAAATTTGGCTGATTGCTGGTGATCAGGGAAGTATGAAGGCTTGACCTCCACGAAGGGGGCTAGCCCCCTTCACCCCCTTTTTCTGCAGTTATTCAAACGGATTTGATATCAGCAAAATTGGCTGGACAAATCACTAGCGTGGAGATCCTAAACCAAGCTAAAGTTGCTTTCGGAGAAATTAGCCTGATTTTCAACTTCTGTTTGATTGGTTAGGTTCGCTAGGGCGCTGATATTGCCTCCATCCCCTAGGTCTTCTGAGTAAATCAGGCGGCTAATGCCCAAGGTACTGTTGAAGTAGAGGAACACACCCTCATTGGCCGTAATTGCGTCGTTACTAGCGATCGCCTGAGCTGCTAGTCCTGCATTCCCAAAGGCTCCCTGGAGGACGATAACGTTGGCATTTTCGGTAATATCGCCAATCTCAGCATTTTGGAACTGAATTTCCCCAATCCCAAGGTCAGCCGTATTCAGCCCAAACTGATCCCGTGAAATTTTGAAATCAGTCAGAATATCTGGGATATTGAGGCCAATAATGCCTGTATTGGGAATCGGGTTCGGGGTGCCATTCGCGAAGACATCCCCAGAGAAGACGAACTGATCAGCGCCAGCTCCCCCAGTTAGAGTGTCAACCCCCGTGCCCCCATCAAGCACGTCATTGCCTTCACCGCCAGAGAGGTTATCGTTGCCTTCGCCGCCACTGAGAAGATCAACCCGACGACCACCGATTAGCACGTCATCCCCTGGGCCGCCATCTGCCACAATTGGTGTTCTGGCTTGACTCGCGTCCAGAGTATCGTTGCCTTCACCGCCGGAGAAGTTAATCTGTTTAACATCAGTCGCTCTCAAATCTCCCACAACAAAACTATCATCGCCGCCCGCTCCAGCAACAACAAAGGTTTCAGAGGTGTCAACCGTCAGGGTAAACTTGCCTAAGTTCACTCGATCGAAGATGGCCAGTTTCCCAGACTGATTCAGGACAAATTCATCCCCTTGGTCTAGAGAACCTTCGACTCCCACCACATCAGTGCCTTGATTGCCACTAATGCGATCGCTGCCGTCGCCATCAGCCCAGACCAGAATATCGTCACCCTTGCCACCGATCATGGTGTCATCCCCTTTATTACCATCGACAAAGTCGTTGCCGTCACCTCCGGTCAGGGTATCATCGGCGCTGCCCCCGATCAGGTTATCAGTTCCGGCTCCGCCATCAGCCTCAAGAGCAGTGGTGGCCTCTTCTCCATTCAGGGTATCGTTACCATCGCCCCCAGTGAAGAACACAGTTTTAACGTCGGTTCCCGTCAGATCCTGAACCTCAAAGGAATCATCTCCACCGAGACCATTCACTTCAAAGCGCTCTACATTGTTGGCATCTAGACCAAAGCCGACTAAGTTTAACCGTTCAAACAGGGCGCGATCGCCATTGGCGGTTAGCTGAAACTCATCCCCCTGATCAACAGAGCCGTTGACCTCTGCGACATCAGAACCTGATCCCCCTTCCAGTAGGTCACTTCCGTCACCATTATTCCAGACTAGGCGGTCATTTCCAGCTTCCCCAAACATTTGGTCATTCCCTCGGTTGCCTACGAGAGTGTCATTGCCAACAGCCCCTTTGAGCTGATCATCTCCCTCGCCTCCGAGGAGTAGGTCATCTCCCAAATTGCCGAATAAAAGATCGGCATCGTCGCCACCATCTAAGGTGTCATTGCCGTCACGACCCTGAAGTGTATCTAATCCCTCTTCTCCGAGGATCAGGTCGTTGCCATCGGTGCCAATTAGTCTTTCGTTGATGTTGGTGCCAGTAATAGTTGTAGCCTGAGTCATGATGAAGTCCTTCCTTAGTGGCTGAATGGTTGAACTAGACGTGTGACATTGATTTGATGTCAAGGCGCACAAAAACCCGCCGCTGTCAGACTATGCTGACGCTGAACCTAGATGTTGGTCTTGACTGTTAAACGCTGCTGACAGCAGCGGAACGAATGCTTGGGCTTGGAAGCAGGAACAAAGGCTCCGGAGAATTGCACCTTGCTTTCCTCGCTCTGTAAGTAGTACAGGAGCTAACCTCAGTTGGATTTAAATTCCAGTAAAATTTTTTTAGACTGGGTTTGATGAATTGCCTTAATGCTCCGACAGAAGCCTTGAAGAGTTTGTGAGCATTAAGGTGCTTAGGCTCAGAGCTAATGGATGAAGAGCGATGGGTAAATCGATCATCTCTGTCCAGTGCTACTGAAAGAGGTATCGGTGCTCAATGTCTAAAAGTAATTATCTAAAAGTAATTACCGAAAAGTAATTGTCAAAAAAAAATTACCGAAAAGTAGTTGCCAGAAGACAATTGCCAAAAAGTAAATGTCAAAAATAATTGCTTCTATCTAGAAGGTGCGTCTAATGCTTGGAGGAATCCTAACAACAAAACTAGTTAGGCGTTTTTTGCTCAACGATAATCGACTTCGGGCTGAGGGAGGGGTTGCAGTTCAAAGTTAGAGGGGTCGTAGATATAGCGGAACGTTTCTTCCTCGAGGCGATTAATGAGGTGAGGTTCTAAGGCATTGACATGCTTTAGAGCCGCTAAATACCCATCAACGTAGAGCCGTAAATCATCATACCGATACCCCCGATTCCACATTTCGACAAGGGCATCAGTCAACTTTTGATAGTGGCGTATGGTAGGAGCATCCTGAAGCATAGTCTAAATCTTGTAGATTGTGAAAGTCTAATTAACTAAGCTGATTAACTCAGGCTGATTAACTCAGAAAGTGAATCAATGGATTAAAAAAAGTAAAGTATAAAAACCGAGTCTCTAACCAGTGGATTCAGCCTTAAACAGACTGTCTCAGTAGAAACCCGAACTCTGAGATCCTAATTTTAGCTCAGCCCTTTACAAATCAGTAAGGTGCAGCATGACTGCGCCCCTCCCCAACACGCTCAAAACAAACACCCTCTACAATCAAATCAGTAATCAAGTCAGTTGAGAAAACTTGAAGTCCTCACTCTATTTCCGCCAGACTCAGATCCAGCAACCCCATCAAGAGAGCGTTAGAATGAAGCTTAAAGCTAAATCTGCTCTAAACTTAGTTTACCCAAGACACTCCTTCATTCTAACGGGTTAACCTGTTGATCTGCTTGGCAAAGCTCTCTAACCGTCTGAAATGTAAGGGGTAGCGTCAGTTACAAAATTGCATGAATTAGCTCTGCTAACCTTAAGTCCATGTAAATACTGGAAGCTGGAACTTGTGGAACTTAACTATATTGCAATTATTGAAGGAAATCCACATCTCCGTTCACTGTTGGGCTGGCACTTGCAGCAAGCGGGTTACTCAGTCTGCCAGTCTGCCGATTTACATCAGGCCAGGGAAGCGTTTTATACCTATCAGCCCAAACTCTTCATTTTGGACGCTGAGTTGCCGGGTAGTAATAGCCTAGAGTTCTGCAAGTGGCTTCAAGATCAGTGTCAATCCCTGGTTTTTATTCTTTCTACACGTAAAGCCGAGTCTGATGTTGTTCGGGCCCTCAAAGCGGGAGCAGATGACTACTTGACAAAACCCTTTGGAATGCACGAATTTCTAGCCCGGGTAGAGGCACTCATGCGGCGAAGTCGGCCTGTTGCTCCTCCCAGTAGTCTAGACTACGGAATTTTGAAAATTGACCTAGTGCAGCGCCGAGTTCGGTTGCGGGCCGCCGTAATTGAGTTAACGCCCCAGGAATACAGCCTGCTTTATGTTCTGGCTCAAGTAGCTGGAGAGCCCTTGAGTCGGTCTGAACTGTTGCGGCGGGCATGGCCAGATTCAATTGACAACCCTCGCACCATTGATACTCATGTGCTCTCTCTGCGAAAGAAAATTGAAACTGAGCCCCGTCAACCCAATCTGATCCAAACCGTGCGGAATGTTGGATATCGCTTGAATTTAGAAATTCTTAAGCCCGATCCCCAAAAGGCTCAAGCGAATGGTCAAGTTTCCTCAATTTCAGTGCAGGCCAGCAGCTATTAAGAACCATTGAATCATTTATTCCGACAAGGGCGGTAAACCAGAACTGTTAACCTCGGACACCACTCGCTACAATCAGAGCATGTTACGTTAAGCAACTGACTGGCTTCTATGATTCCAACTGTTATCGAACAATCGGGTCGAGGCGAACGCGCCTTTGATATTTACTCTCGCCTCCTGCGCGATCGCATTATTTTTCTAGGACAGCAGGTTACGAATGACATGGCCAACCTGATTGTGGCCCAGATGTTATTTCTAGATGCAGAAGATCCAGAGAAAGATATCTATCTCTATATCAATTCTCCAGGCGGCTCAGTATCCGCAGGGTTGGGAATTTTTGACACCATGAATCATATTCGTCCTGATGTTTCCACCATCTGTATTGGTTTAGCAGCCAGTATGGGTGCATTTCTACTCAGTGCGGGAGCCAAAGGGAAGCGGATGAGTTTGCCTCACTCCCGAATTATGATTCACCAGCCTCTAGGAGGGGCTCAGGGTCAAGCAACAGACATCGAGATCCAAGCCAGAGAAATTCTCTATCTCAAGAAGCAACTGAACCAAGCTTTGGCCGATCATACAGGACAACCCCTCTCGCGCATTGAAGAGGATACGGAACGTGACTTCTTCATGTCGGCAAAGGAATCCACAGACTATGGTCTGATTGACCAAGTGATCGATCGCAGACCTTCGGCAATGAGTCCTGTTGCCAGTGCTGTGTCCTAGCTGGGTCTTAAGTTCAAGGATTAAGTTCAGGCACGGCCAAGCCGTGCTTCTCTATTTTGATTATCTTTAACTACCGTTAATTACCCTTTAGACAGCCAAACCCCTAAGCAAAGGAACAGACCCGTTGATAAATGTGCATTAATTGCTCATAGTTGGCCTGGGCAGTATATTTGGCTTCAAATTCTTGTCGGGCTGCTTGGCGCATTATCTGTAACTGCTCAGGATGGGTTAAGGCCCATTCCACTTTTGCAGCCAAATCCTCCGGATCACTGGCCCGGAACTTTAACCCTGTACGGCCTTCCTCAATTAACTCGGCGATCGCCCCAATATCTGCCGCGATCACCGGAGTCCCTTTGGCAAAGGCTTCAACGGCCACCCGCCCAAAGGTTTCATACCACTTGGAGGGAAAGATCAGAAAGCTTGCCTCTCCCATCAGGTCATACACGTCTGTTTTGGGCTGCCGTCCCAGCCATTCTACCTGAGGCATCCGTTGAGTCGAGTCAGCCACGAGGTCAGACAGAGGGCCATCTCCAATAATTTTCAACGGGAACGGTTGGCTTAACTGTTCCCAGGCTTGCAGCAGCACATCTAGCCCTTTTTCAGCCGAGAGGCGACCGACATACAAGGCATAGCCCCCTGTTCCAGAACCAATCCCCGGATCGGGAGCCACAAAGTTAGGCTTGACGACAATTTTCTCGGGGGGCCAACCTGCTTCAATGAATTTTTGGCGGGCAAACTGGCTCAGAGTCACAAACAGATTAACTTGGGCCAACCACGTGTTGAATGTCCGATGAATGGTCAACATCGCAGCAGTCACGGCACTGGCGGCCCGATTGTCCCGATAGCAAGCGTGAACAATACCAGGATAGGGAATTGGCTTGCCCATACAGTCCTCACAGACCCGGCCTTGGCGAAAAAACAGGCCATTGGGACAGATTAACCGATAGTTCCGCAGACTTTGAATCACAGGAACCTTTTCGGCTTGGGCGGCGTAGTAAATTGAGGGAGAAATCAGGGGGAAAAAATTTTGAACGTGAACCAGATGGGTGGGCGATCGCCTCAACTTTTCCTGGACAATCTGATAGGCTTCCCGCGACCAAATAGTTCTCCCGGCAAGATGGGGGGCACTAAACTCCTCCATCCGCTGGTTCGTCTCCTCATAGATCTCAACGGAGTGCCCCATATCCCTCAGGAGTTGGATTTCTGCCTGGGTGGATTCATCTTCTCCCCCCCGAATTTGGTAGTAATTGTGAACACTAAGAACCTGCATCCTAACGATAGTTGGTAAATTGTAAGGCAACTGGAAAATCTTCTTGTTTCAATCGTTGAATCACCTCTTGCAGGTCATCCTTGGACTTGCTAGTCACCCGAACTGCATCTCCCTGAATTGCGGCTTGTAGCTTTTTAAATTCATCTTTAATAATCTTAGTAATTTGTTTGGCAATATCTTTGTCAATGCCTTTTTTGAGTTTGATTTCCTGACGAACCCGATTCCCACTTGCCGACTCAATTTTGCCATAGTCAAAAATCTTGAGAGAGAGATTTCGCTTGGCTGACTTGGTTTGCAAGATCGTGTGAACGGCATCCAAAACAAACTCACTGGCCGTATTGACGACAATCGAGTCTTCCCCTAAGTCTAAAGTTGTATGGGTATCTTTTAAATCATAGCGAGTTGTAATTTCTCGCATCGTTTGATCGATGGCATTGACTAATTCCTGGCGATCAAACTCGCTGACAATATCAAAAGATGAAGTTGAAGTTGAAGACATATCGCAGTTGATTCACTAACTGTTAAATTACCAATTATTAAACGACCAATTGTTAAATTACCAATTGTTAAGCTACCAACTGTCAAATTATTAGCCAATAAAGGAAACTTCTAATAGGCTAAGAATCAACAGAGTTGCCGTCGAAATTGAACCAATACCAAACATCAGAGAACGGGCTAAGGGAACATCAGTAATGTAAAAAATGGAGTATAGAAGTCTGGCAACGACGAAGGCGATCGCGCTTCCAGCAACCAACCCCAAATTGGCAGGTTGAGTCAGGTAAGCCATCAACGCAGCTACCGCAAAGGGGGCAAAGGTTTCAACTGAATTCTGGTGAGCCCAAGCTGCTCGCTGAGCGTAGGGCGGCAGTTGATCAAACAGGGTTCGGGGAGCACTTGGGTTATGCCCTAAAGCATAACGATTGTAGGCGACAAGGGTAAAAGGCAAATATACAAGGAAGTAGGCAATCGCGATCGCGCCTAATAAAATTGTTGCTGTGGACAGTCCCAGAATCATAAGTCTGCTCGATCTTTGGCGTTTGACAGGTTAATTAAAGCAGGCAAATCAAAGCCAGCTAGTCAAAGTAAAACAACGTTACTATTTTTCGCTGGCTTTCTGCCTCTTCACAGGTCTGAAGCAGGGTTTGGCTATCGTGAAAAGCAAAACAAATTAACTGTTGACAACGAGAAACTATTTCCTGATTACATAGTGAACTAGCTTCAGCGAGAGACAAGGTATCTCCTTTAGGATTCTCAACCAAATGAATCACCTGCTCTAGTTGATCACGGGATTCTCTCGGCTGGCGCTCAAGACTCTGAGGCAAAATCACAGTCAGCAAATTTGGATCACCTCGCATCGCCCCCCGAATTGCAGCAGAATTAGCGCCTGTTGCTCCTGATGTGATGAGATGATTTCCTCCCAATACCAAGGCATAGCTCAACAGCTCAATTAAATTCTGATGGGTCAGAGGGACATGACGAGAACCCAAAATCGCAATTCTTTTAGAGCTGGTTTGCTGAATCGCAGCGAGTTCTTCTAAAAAGTCATCTACTCTCGGTAGATTAATAGATTGGCTCAAAGATGTTCCTGGTAACTAGAAAAACGACCCTGTAGATTGTAGCAAATCAAGGGTATATTTTCCGATTTGGCTGGGAACACTTACTTTCCTTCATGATCTGGGGCTAAAGTTCATGAGAGCCATGTCCAGATCCTCCTCAAAAACCCGCTCTTACTGTAAACTACCGATGAGTGTATTTGAGATGAGGAAGTGAACTGTCATGGTTTTTGGCTTTGCGTTAGTTCTTCTGATACTAGTTGTTCAGGCAAACGTTGATCTGATCCTCTCCGATATTGAACGATTGAGTGGAGGGGACTTATCCGGGTAGACTTCTCAGGCAGACTTCTCAGGCAGATTTCCAAGTAAATCTCTAAAGATTAGGTTGCAGAACACAGAGTTTCAGGGGTATCGAGCAACAACCTATCTAACAAGCCAGCTTTACAGATCCTCCAAGTCTTGCTGAACCAAGACTACTTGTAGGTTTGAATTTTTCTTTGCCAATTCTCCTTGCCAATTCATTGGTCACGTTGGCAACACACCTTAAGCGTATTAAATCATTCCTTGAATCGTTTGTTCAGATGTGATCTCAAGCGATCCCCTAAATTCCTCTTAAACAGAGGGACTTGAATGACTGAGATGTCCCTCACTAATTTTAAAAGCCGCTGCAAAAGCTGCTGCATTACAAAACTCACATCGTTTTAATTTAAGGAACCCAAACCTATGGCTAATCTCTTAGTAACTACCCTAAACAATGCTGGAGCAGGCTCCCTCAGACAAGCCATTCTTCAAGCGGATAACAACGGGGAAGATGACATCATCACTTTTGATCCGAGTTTGGATGGACAGAATATTCCTCTAAACTCAGCCCTGGGAATTAACGTCACTGGAGAACTCTTTGCCTTAACGATTGATGCCAGTGCTTTACCCAATGGCATTACTATCGATGCCAGTCCAATTGATCCAACCGTTGCCCAGAGACAAGCTTTCAACATCACGACAGAGGTCGGAGCGACGGTTTCCTTAATTGGCTTGACAATGAGCAGCAGCGGCCTTGACGGAGTCCTGCACAGCGGCACTGGGACGCTAACGATTCAGAACAGCAGCATCATCAACAATGGCGCTAGTGGAATCAGAAGCACAGGTGGAACCCTGAACCTGCAATCCTCAACCATTGAGGGAAATAGTCTGGCAGGGGTTAACCTGATCAATTCCAGTAATGGCATTCTGAGTGACAACACCATTGGCAACAATGGCAGTGCTGGGATTAGCCTCTCCAGCAGTAACAGTAATCAGTTTATCTCTAACTTCATCGGCGTTGATTCAACCGGGACGACTGCAAATCCCAACAGTCAAGGCATTTCAATTGCCAATTCTTCTGGAAATACCCTGCAAGACAATGTCATTTCCGGGAATCAAGCCCAAGGCATCGTGATTAGCCTTTCGACTCAAAATACCCTCCTAGGGAACAAAATTGGCACTGATCTTAACGGAACCATTCCAATTGCCAACGGTGCTGAAGGAATCCTGCTGGAAGAAAGTACGGCTAACATCATTGGCGAGAACGATCCAGCAGCAAGAAATACTATTTCAGGCAACGGTGCTGCGGGCATCAGCCTCACCCAGGGTTCAACAAGCAACACAATTAGTGGCAATAACATTGGGGTCAATACAGTCGGAGATGGGGCAATTGGGAACGCGGATCAGGGCATTCAAGTCATTAACTCTCCGAGCAATACCTTCATCGCCAACTTAATTTCTGGAAACCAGAGTGTGGGCGTTTTGATTGCCCAATCGGATCAAAATACCTTCCAAAATAACTATATTGGTGTGAATGAGGCCACAGACACAGCTCTTGGCAACGGTGGGCAAGGTGTTTCTGTGGATAACTCTGCTAGCACTACGCTCATCGGCAACGTCATTTCAGGGAACCAGGGGAATGGCATTGATCTCCGCAATGGGACTCGTCAAACAACCATTCAAGCCAATTCAATTGGAACTGACCTGACTGGAACAACAGCAGTTCCTAATGTAATTAACGGGATCTTGATCCGCTCTAGCACCTTGAATACGATTGGCGGCAGTGGCTCAGGAGAAGCCAATCTTATTTCCGGTAACTTGAGCAATGGCATAGTCCTAGAGCAAAGCACAGAAAACCAAATTCTTGGAAATCTGATCGGGACGGATGAGACAGGCAGTTTTGCCATTGGCAATGGCGATCGCGGGATATTTCTAAGCGCCAATTCTGACACCAACACCATTGGTGGAGCCGGAGATGCCAGCAATATCATTTCTGGCAATGGTCAAGACGGCATCTTCATTCAAAACTCTGGTCAGAATATCATCACAGGCAACTTTGTAGGGACGAGTATCCTGGGGAGTGAGGCGATCGCCAACCTCGCAGGGATTACCCTGGAGGGCGCTGAGAGCAACACTATTGACAATAACTTCATCTCTGGAAATACAGGAACGGGTCTCACCCTCGCAGCAAATTCTTCCAGTAATACGATTACAGCCAATCAAATCGGCGTTGATCCCAGTGGAACGATTACAGTTGCTAACCGGGGAAATGGCATTGCAATTAATAGTTCTAATGCTAATACACTTATCAACAACCAAATTTCTGGCAACAGTGATAACGGAATTGAGCTAGTCGGCAGCAGTGCCGTAGCAGCAGCCAATGTTATCCAGAGCAACTTGATTGGGATAGATAGGGCCGGGGTTCAAGCCATTCCCAATGGTCGAGATGGGGTGCGGATTGCCGCTGGTGCCTTGGATAGCATGGTGGGCGGTACTGACCCAGATACAGGGAATTTAATCGCGTTTAATCTGGGCAGCGGGGTGAATATTCTGGCCGACGAGGCTTCTACCCCGATTGAACACGCAGTATTAGGCAATCGCATTTTCTCCAATGGGAGTAACTCTCCCGGAATTGGGATTGACTTGGGGAACAATGGAGTCACAGCCAACGATCCTGACGATGCCGACACGGGGCCAAATAATTTACAAAACTTCCCTGAATTGCAGGCCGTTGTCCAACGGGGCAACCAGATTACGGTAGAGGGAACCCTGAACAGCACAGCGGATACAACCTTCCGGGTTGAGTTCTTTGGGAATAGGGTTGCTGATCCGTCTGGGAATGGTCAAGGAGAGGTCTTCATCGCAGGAATTGATGTGACAACGGATGCCACCGGGAGTGCAACGATTGGCCAACCCGTGACCTTGCCCCTAGGAGCAAGTTTTGTGACCGCAACGGCAACTGATCCGACTGGCAACACATCCGAGTTTTCCAGCGCCATTGCCATTAACCAGGCTCCGATTGCCACCCCCGTTAACATTGCGACCCTGATCAATACTCCTATCAACCTCAATTTAGTCGATCAGAGCTTTGATCCGGATGGGACGGTTGACCCTGCTACGGTTGACCTTGATCCAGCCACTGCCGATATTCAGAGTAGTCTGGATGTTCCTGGCCAGGGAAGTTTCACCGTTACGCCCCAGGGAACGCTGACGTTTACGCCTGTGATTGGATTTGAGGGAGAAATCACGACTCCCTACACGGTTCAGGATAATTTGGGGGCAACGTCCGCTCCGGCAGATCTAGTGGTCAATGTCTCCCGACTTGTCAATCAACCCCCAGCGACTAGCAACGTTGTTGCTTCCCCTGCAATTCCCGGAGATGCGGTTCAAGCGCCCCTCCCAGCTTTAAGTGCCACGGATGCCGATGGTAGCCTGACTCAGTTCCGAATTACTCAGCTCTCTCAAGGTGGAACCCTGTTTTTGGGGAATCAGGCCGTGACTCCTGGGCAATTGATTTCAGTTGCCGATGCGGGGAATTTGACCTTTACTCCCAATGCTGGATTTTCTGGTTTTGCTTCGTTCCAGTACACCGCCCTTGATGATCAGGGAGCCTCGGATTTAACCCCTGCCACCTTCACCATCCCAGTAACGCCGGTTAATCAGCCGCCGCTAACGGCTAATATTGCTGGGGTGATTCAGCCGACTAATCCACCTCAGCCCGCCCCGGTTTCTGCCCTGAATGGTTCTGATTCAAACGGTACTGTGGACAACTTCCGCATTACCCAACTGCCTTTGAATGGGGCCTTACTCCTGAATGGCAATCCGGTGGACACCACCGCCCTGATTCCAGTTGCCGACGCAGGGAATTTAAGCTTTACTCCCAACCCTGGTTTTGTCGGGATTGCTAGTTTTCGGTACGTGGCCATTGACAACGAAGGGATTGAAGATCCGACTCCAGCACTAGCAACCTTAAATGTACAGCCCGCCGCAAACCAGCCCCCGGAGACAGATAACGTTCAGTCCCCAATCCTCAACAGTGCCACACCTCAAGCTGCTCTGCCAACGTTAAGTGGGAGTGACTCGGATGGTTCAGTGGCTGAGTTCCGAATTCTAACCGTTCCTCAAAATGGACAGCTAGCTCTAGGTGCTACCGTTCTAACGGCTGATAGTCTAGTTCCCTTGGCCGCAGCCGCAACCTTAACCTACAGTCCTGACTCCAACAGTCCCAGCTTTAGTCAGGAAACCTTTACCTACGCTGCAATCGACGATCAAGGGCTTGAGGATAGTACCCCAGCCACCTACACGATTCCCGTGATTGGCAACATTGTTCCGATTGCCAATACGGTTACGGCAGCAACAGTTGACAGCACCGCAGTTGACGTGGCGCTAACTCCGTCTCCCAGTGGTAGTGACCCTGACGGTTCAATCACCCAGTTCACCATTACTCAGCTTCCGCCAGTCCAGGCCGGGGAACTGCTAATTGACGATGATGCTGACCCAGCAACTCCTTCAACTTTGGTAACGGCGGGGCAAAATATTCTTTTGGCTGACATTGGCAATCTCCGATTCACGGCCAATCCTAACTTTGTCGGACTGACCCGCTTTAGCTATACCGTTACCGACAACCAAGGTGCAGTTTCTATCCCCAGCCAATTAGAGATTCCCATCCAGCGGACTACGCTGCCAAACCTCCCCCCCATTGTCGGGGGCATTACCATTTCCCCCTCCCTCACAGATACAACGGATCTCAATCCCGTGACCATTCCTCCCCTAGTTGGGGTAGATCCAGAAGGCGAGGGTTTAACGTTTCAGATTCTGCGAGTGCCTAACCGAGGAGACCTACAACTGAACGGAGTGTCTGTAATCAATAATCAGGCTCTAACTGCTACTGAAGCCGAACAGTTAGTTTATATTCCTGATCCAGTCGCGAATCGGGATCTCTTCTTCCGATATACCGCGATTGATCCTCAAGGCTTGCAAGCTCCCACTGACGGGAGAGTTACAATTCCCTTCCTACAAAACAACAATCAGGCTCCTTTCCCGGAAAATGTTTCAGCCCCAGGAATTTTGAGTACGGAGACTAACGCTACTCTCCCAGCTTTAGCGGCGGTTGATCCAGAAGGAGACGCGATCGCTAACTTCACTCTGATCAAACTTCCAGGTCAGGCTGAGGGTGAACTGTTCCTGAATGGAGTATCCGTTGCTCAGGGACAATCCCTAACGCCAACGGAAGCAGGAGAATTGACTTTTACGCCAAACCTCAGCTTTAGCGGGATTACCGTTGTGGAGTACACGGCTACCGACGAGCTAGGCGAAACCTCTGACGAGGTCGGACTGCTACAAATTCCAGTGCTGCCCGGTAATGTTAACCTCCCACCCACAGTCAGCAGCATTACTTTGAGTCCTCCCCTTGAGAATACTGTGGCAGCTCCTGTCCCAGTTCCAGTCCTGCAAGGCAGCGACCCAGAGGGAGACCCCTTTGCGTTTACCTTGCTCAGTCTGCCGAGCAATGGACAGCTTTTCCTCAACGGTCAGGCTGTTTTGATAGACCAACAGATTGCTTTGGCCGATGCTGGGAATCTTTCCTACGATCCAGATGATTCATTTGTTGGAACCGATGCCTTCAGGTATACTGCCACGGATGATCAAGGGGTCAATGCTCCCAACAGCGCCTTGGTGAGTATTCCTGTGCAGCCTGGAAATCAGCGCCCCATTGTTGCCAATCGTTCGTCTGCTTCGATTCCCAACGACTCAACTGGGGCAACCGTTCCGACGTTATTTGGAACCGACCCAGAGGATGGAACTGTCGCGCTATTTCAGATCGTCAGTCTACCGAACTCTGGCCAACTGTTGCTCAATGGGACTGAGGTTGCACCCGGTCAACAACTGACAGGAACTGAAGCGGCCCAGTTGACGTTTGTCCCCAATAGCAACTTTATCGGCAACGAGACCTTTCAGTACCTAGCGATTGACAGTCAAAGCTTGGCCTCTCGCAATTCAGCAACAGTCACTTTACCCACCGTTGCCAGTCAAAACTTGCCCCCCATTCCAGCCGATCGAATTGCCCCCAATGTTCTAAACACGCAAACCAACGTGGCTTTACCGGCGTTAAGTGCAACTGATCCCGATGGCGATGTGATTCAGGAGTTCACCCTGACTCAACTTCCCAGCAGTGGTCAACTGTTGCTGAGTGGGCAAGCTGTCATCCTGGATCAAGTGATTCCGGGAACTGAGGCTGGAAATCTCACCTATACCCCCGTTGCCAACTTTGGGGGCCAAGTGAACTTTAACTACACGGCGACGGATGCCGAGGGACTAGAGAGTCAAGTTACAGCCACTTACACGATTCCTGTGATTCTGGACAATCTGCCTCCGATTCCGGGGAATCCGCCCTTAACCTTTATGCGGGACACTCGGGTCAATGTTCCCTTACCCCCGCTGGTTGCGACTGATCCGGACGCAGGAGATAGCATTGCCTTCTTTACGGTTACCAGCTTGCCCCAGACAGGTCAACTGCTCTTGGGGAACGCCGCAGTTCAGCTCAATCAACAAATTCTTGTTGATCAGGCTGGACAATTTACCTTCACCCCAGATCCCAACCTGGGAACTAGTCGAACGGATCGGTTTAGTTTCACGGCAACGGATAGTCGGGGAGCCGCTTCTCTGTTTGCCGGAACGGTTGATCTCTCAATTTCACCTAACTTGCTGCCGATTGCTGAGCCCATTATTATTCTTCCGATTCCAAACACAAACGTTGCTTTTACCTTGCCTCCGTTAATGGCGACTGATCTGGATGGTACGGTGGTGAGTTTTAGCCTGACCGAATTGCCCACAGGCCAAGGAACCCTGTTTATTGGGTCAACTTTAGTGACTAGCCTGACTCAGGTTCAGAATATTTCTCCAGCTGATGCAGGTACTCTAGCCTTTGCCGCCAGCCCTAACTTTGTGGGCGACTTTGTTTTAAATTACACGGCCCTTGACAATGAGGAGGGGATTTCCCCGCTGACTCCGATCAGCATTACCGTTTTCGACACAAATTCTGGGATTGATACAAGTGTTCCTCCGATTCTGATTCCCTCAGATGACATTGAAGACCTGTGTGACAGCCCAGAGGTGCCGGACTTTGAGGCGATCGCCATTATCATTCCTGCGGCCTCAACGGTGGCTGACTCTTTTGACAGCGCGATTCTGGGCACAGAAGCTAATGACGTGTTAGTGGGTACTGATAGTCCAGATGCAGTTTTAGGGAGTGGCGGCAATGACACCATTGATGCGGCTGTCGGGGATGACATTGTCGATGGGGGTGCAGACAGTGACTTGATTTTTGGAGCCGTTGGGAATGATACCCTGATTGGCGATGAAGGCGGGGCTGAGGGCGTGATTGTGGGAGGTGCAGATGTGATCTCCGGTGAACAAGGGAATGATGTCATCAGCCTCAACGTTGGGGCCGATACTCTGTATGGAGGCCGTGAGGATGACTTTGGCTACGGGGGTCAAGACGATGACTTGATGTATGGCGATCGCGGCAATGACACTCTGTTCGGCGACTTAGGCAGTGATACTCTGTTCGGCGATCAGGACGTTCCAAATCCAACGACGCTTGCAGGCCAAGATCTGCTCTGGGGGGGCGCAGGAGATGACTTCTTGAATGGCAACACCAATACCGATACCTTGAGTGGGGGTGCTGGGGCAGATGTTGTTCAAGGGGGCCAACAAAACGACCTTGTCTTCGGGGAAGCTGGAAATGATGAGGTTTTTGGTGATCTGGGCGATGATACCGTTGTTGGGAATGAAGGCAATGACACCCTCTATGGGGGAACGGGAACTAATGAAGCTGATCTGGGCCAGGACAAGCTCTGTGGAGGGGGCGGGGACGATTTACTGTTCGCTGAAGCAGGACAAGATATTATCTGCGGAGATGGGGGGAATGACACTCTCTACGGCGGTGAAAATAGTGACACCCTAATTGGCGGTGAAGGAGATGATTTGCTGTTTGGCGATCAGGAGAGTGATACCTTGTTTGGCGGGGAAGGTGCAGATGGCTTTGTACTTCGGGCTGATGGCAGCAGTGACTTGGTTCTAGACTTTGGTGACGGAGTTGATCTGTTGCGATTGTCCGGCGGATTAACCTTTGCTGATTTAACAATTACTCAGGGAGCATCGGGAGTTCTGATTCAGCAGGAAACCGAAGTCTTGATGACGGTTCAAGGGGTGACAGTCGGTCAGATGACAACAGATGACTTCACTACGGTTTAACTTGGGTTAAGCTTTTTGGGTATAACTTCTGCAAGATGCGGGAGTTATACTAAATTCCAGGGTGATCTTCCCTAACCCCGAATCGGTTCCAGCACTTTGAGAATGGCATGATAGGCTATGTCTTGCCTTTGAATCAATTGTCGAACATGGTCGAGAACCTTGGCAACACTGCATTCTAGATTTCGCATCTCACTCTGTTCCACAACCGCTTGGGCTGTCTGAAAATCTCCAGCCCGTCGATAGAGATCCGCCAAAAAAACATCTTCGAGCCCCGGTTGTTTAATGGGAACTGTACCGGAGGCGATCGCGTTCTGAAAAGCCTGAGCCGCTCTCAAATCATGACGGTCAATCAATACACTATTATCTTGGACTGGAGTTGCCCCTTTAAAATCCATGCGCCCTGCCAAAAGCGATGAACTGATCTGCATGAAAGTTGTAGTGCAGCTAGACAGTTGAAGTTCCATATTTGATTCAGTTCTTTTATAGAGCCTAAACATATAGCAGTTCTAAGGGATTTGTGATACAGGGTGAAGAGTCCCTATGTGCTTGAGGGCTTTGTCCCTAAACCCTACTTTGACGCTTTCACAAACGATTTAGGATTGCCATATTATTTCGACGGAGAGGACGTTTAAAAAGTTAGATTTGCGACTTGACAGGTTAGACAACACAGCTTAAAATCCCCATGTTTTGCTGTGAGTCTGCTTCACTTGCACCGCTCAATACTCTGTTCAAACACCCTCTGAACTGATAAAAAACTTTCTCTATTAATAGCTTTACTAATTCTTTGGCCATCGTCGATAGGGATAACTTCAGGAGTTGTCGCTTGAAAAGGCAGAAAAGTTCAGGTTGGATTGACTTTTACGGAGAATCAACCGTCGTCGGTGCTCTGATTGTTGGGGCTGCAATCGTTACAACAGGAGCACAGACCACTCAAGTCACAGTCCTCACAAACGCTCTGTTTGGTGTTGCTAGTTTCCTAGGTCTTTGGTTGGTTGTTAGCATTCTCAGATCAGGGCGTTTGAGATAAAAGTGGGTCTTATTAGCGCGGCGGTTGACTCTCAGACTGGCTAGGTGAAGCTGGTAGCTCCATTAGGGTTGGCAAGCGGGTTGCCTCAACCATAGGAGTATAACCCAACCATTGTCTTGAACTCGTGGCAAACTGTTCGGGACAACCACTCACACAGAATCGAGTCGGCTTGGGGGCCTGAGGGCTAACTAGCCCTAACAGTTCAAGTTCCTGACCAATGGCCTGAACCAAATATAGGGCTGGATCAAGCAATTGGACTGATTTGGGGAGGAGCGATCGCAGCACGGGAGCCAGATGGGGATAGTGAGTACAGCCATAGATCAAGGTATCAATGCCCTGTTGGAGCAGTGGAGCCAGGTAATCTTTTGCAACTTTGTAGGTGTAGGGGTCGTTGATGCGATTCTGTTCAATCAAGGGCACAAATTCTGGACACCCCACTTGCCAAACTTGAACGGTCGGATTCATCTCTTGAATCGCCTGCCGATAAACATTACTGGCAGCAGTGGATGGAGTTGCAATCACACCAATTCGATGGCCCACTTGTACAGCCGCCCTGGCACCGGGCAAGACAATGCCTAAAATCGGCAAGTCAAACTCAGACTGAACGATTTCTAGGGCCAAGGCTGAACTGGTGTTGCAGGCCATCACAACCATTTTCACCTCTTGAGAAATGGCCCAAGTAATAATTTCACGGACAAATTGCAGAATTTCTGATTGAGACCGGATGCCATAGGGGAGCCGTGCCGTATCCGCAAAATAGAGAATGGATTCCTGGGGAAGGTGATGATACAGCTCTCTGAGTACCGTTAATCCTCCAACGCCACTGTCGAACACGGCAATTCTTTGTTGTCTTTTGTCCGTTGTCATAGAGTTTTATCCACCTTATCAAATTGATCAAATGTACTTTAGTACAACACAAGCGATCGCGGTAGAGCGCGACTGTGAGAATTGGAGAATGGGTCAATGGGCTTACATAGCAATCAGATGAATAGCCCTCTAACGAGATTGAGAGTCGCAAGTTGGGAGTAGAGCATGGAGCCAAACTAGTAAACACGGTTGTAAACTCAATGTCAAAGTTCTCTAACATTGAATTGCTAAAACGAAGTCATTATGAGTATGATTTATTGATGCGGTTTAAACTAGCAGTCTAGAGCAATAAACCAACGGAGTCCAATCGAACACAGCTTGCAGGTTAAACAGATTCTCCTGCCCCAGAACACGCTAAGATCCAATCAAAGCTGAGGCTTGAAGAAATCTTGCCGAGTCTGTTGCTTAACTTTTGTTCAATTTTTGTTTAATTCTGTCCTCTCACGAATTATGGAGCGTTCTATGAGTCCTAAGAGCCTAAAGCAAAAACTCTATCCCACTCGCATTGATTTATCCCCAGAGATTCGCCAGCAGGTGGCTGCAACTTTAAATGCCAGTCTCGCAACCACTCTAGACTTAAAGACTCAGGTGAAACAAGCTCACTGGAACGTTAAAGGCATGAATTTTTATGCCCTCCACGAGCTGTTCGATGCGATCGCCGGAGAACTTGAAGGCTATGTGGATATGGTCGCTGAACGGATTACGGCCCTGGGAGGACTTGCCCTGGGAACTGCTCGAATTGCCGCAGCGGAATCTATTTTGCCCGAGTATCCTTTGGAGATTACCGATGGCAGAGATCATGTTGTTGCCTTGGCCGATCGTTTGGCTATTTATGCAAAGCACGTCCGAGAGGCCATTGATCAAGTGGATGAGTTGGGAGATGCGGATACAGCAGATCTTTACACCGAGATTTCTCGTAACATTGATATGCGACTCTGGTTCCTAGAGGCTCATCTCCAAGGCAGCGAGACAGACCATAATGGTAGCGTGACCGAGGCCAAATCTCAGAGAGTTGAAGCCAAGTCAACCTGAAAAATTAGTCAATCCCGGCTAAACCTGCCCGCGTTGAAGTTTCCCCTCAAGTTCTGTCCTAATGGTGTGAGAAGGCGAGATCCCTTCGCCCTCTCACACAGGTTCTAGGATCAAAATTAGGGTACAGTCTCACCAGATCAAACTAACCTACCCAACCCACATCAAGGTTGACAAACCACTGATGTTAACTGCAGACCAGTACAGATAAGATGAGTTCAGGTTTAATTCCAGATTACGGCCCTCAGTTGCAACATCTAATGCAACAGGCAGAGCTTCCGAGTTTAACCGCCCTCAGTCAGAAAGCCAGGGTTTCAGAATGGCAACTGACTCGACTCCAGCGAGGATTGGCCCTACAAACTCGAGCCGAGATTCTGCTGAAAATTAGTCAGGCCCTCAATATTTCCCTAACGCAGTTGTTGGCAATTTTTGCTCCAACAAAGACAACAGCCGTTGAGCCAAAGACAGGTTCCCTTCAATCTCTTCAGGCCCTTCAAATTGAGTACCAACGGTTACAACGACAGCTTGAAGAACAGGCCGCCTCCTTACAGCAGGACTTTCAACGGGCCAGTATTCAAGCGTTAGAATCTTGGATGATCCAGTGGCCCACTGTGGCCCATCGAGCGAGGGAGAACCCTGAGCTTTCGGCTGCAAAGGTTTTGCCTTTGTTGCGTCCCGTCGAGCAACTTTTAGAACAGTGGGAAGTTGAACCGATCGCAAATGTTGGCCAGACCGTCCCTTATGATCCTCAGATTCATCAATTGCTGGAAGGGATATCCCAACCCGGAGATCCAGTAATCGTTCGCTATGGGGGATATCGCTATCAGGGCCAGTTGTTGTACCGGGTTAAGGTTAGCCCCGTCTCTTCAAATTAGGGAGTAAACGGATAAACTTAGTCTAGTTAGCAGTTATGATTGGTAGGAACCGATGCAGGTTTTTTCGTTTACAGGTTCCTGAATAGATGCAGAGTGTCAAACTTTACATCTGGCGAATATTTGGTCTTCATACCAAATCCAACTATGCTTACGACTGAGAAATTATGAATTCTGACTTTCAAATTCTTCAACCTGATGGCCTTCTAGACGGTACTAAGTCAACTCAATTTCGTCAAGAAATTAGCCAGTTGATCGAGAATGGAGCCAAGGTAATCCTAATTGATTTTAAAGGTGTAACTTTCATGGATAGTTCGGGTCTAGGTGCTTTGGTGCTAGCGCTGAAAACTGTACGGGCAGCGGGAGGAAAGTTAATTGTTTGCTCAATTAATGAGCAAATCAGAATTTTATTTGAACTCACCAGTATGGATCGGGTGTTTGAGATTTTTGAAAATCGAGAAGCCTTTGAAAAAGCACGGGCAACTGCTTAACTAGGATTCTAGATAGAGCTTATATATCTCTGAGTTTGATTAAAAATCACGCTTCTGGTGTGAATCCTTGCCCTCATCCAAGTCCCTTTTCCAAGTTTGGGAGAGGGACTTGGCAAGTAAAGGTAGGCTCGTTTCAGATTTCCCCGACCATCACCTGTTCACCAACAGGTTCTAGAGGGGCATTTTCAGGGTTGACAGTGACAAACAATCCTTTTGCTTTTATGCCTTTGGGAGGGGTTTCTGGGGGTCTTAACTCAAGAAATACGGAGCCCTCTGCATTCGTGTTAAATTCCCCGCAAAAGATCACCTGACCATTTTCCAGGGTGAGCCACATGCGATAAACTTGGTCTGGTGACAAGGGCGGCAGGTTTCCCAGAGAAACAATCACTTCTTGCCACTGACCAGCGGTGAATAGCAAGGTTCCTGCCGCAGGGGATGCTCCTGTTCCCGTTAGGGTGACTAGGCGACTTTTGGGCCGCTGTAGGATCTCAGCAACTTGTTTGATATCAACCCCTTCTGAATCAACCCCTTCCGGAGAAACGTCGCGGGCAGAACTCAGTTGTTGACGCAGTTGAAAATTATCAATTCCCAGGAACAGGGCTATTAGTGCTGCAATTCCAGCCAGCAAACGACTCCAGGAGATTTTTCTAGGAGAGTCTTGAGATTGAGGACGGGAATTTGGCCCGTTAACAGGCAACGCAGCGGCGTTCGTTGCTATTGCATTCGCAACTAAAACCTTCTCACGCAGTTGAGGAGGAGGCGAGAGTTTGGGCAATGCCTGAGGCAAGAGATTGAAGCTGAGCTGCATCGCCCGAATTTCTTGCTGAAAGTCAGGGTTAACTTGCAGCAACTGTTCAACTTGATCGATTTCTTCGGAACTCAAATCTCCTAGAACATATCCAGCGGCTAGGGCCTGTTCTAGTTCTGATAATGGCTGTGGCATATTTCCTTCCTTCATCCGACTGCGTTCCCTAGCAGTTGCCGTAGTTTGATCAAGCCTTGGCGAGCACTGGTTTTCACAGTACCCAGCGGCATTTCTAACTGGCGAGCAATTTCGGCATGACTTGTCCCCTGATAAAAATTCATCTCTAGGATTTGACGTTGGCGTTCCGAAAGTTGATTCAAGGCTTGTCGTAAGGTTTGTTCTTGTTCAGATTGGGAGACTTGTTCTAACGGGGTAGGGGCAGCAAATTCTGACGGGGAAGTCAATTGAAGTCGTTCAAGGGTGCGTTGGCGGCTATTAAAACTTTCCAATTTATTCAAGGCTCGCGATCTGACCATCAAACACAGGTAGGTACTGAGGGCAGCTCGAGTTGGGTCAAATTTCTCCTGTTTCCAAAAGTTGAGAAAAATATCCTGGGTCAAGTCTTCTGCTTCACTCGGTTGGTTCAGAATTTTGAGGGCCAGGGAATAGACTAGCCCGCTATAGCGTTCGTAGAGAATGCTGAGGGCCTGCTGATGTCCAGCCCTTAAGTCCCTAACTAACTCAGCATCAGATGCATCAGTTGAGATACGAGCCATGAATCACGGAGATTAGAGTTGAGTTACAGTACTGTTCAATTAACTTCTGAGTAACTTTTCGAGTTAACCATCAAACGCCCCCTCTTTTATTTTACAGATTCAAGTTCCCAACTTTAAGTTCCCAACTTTAAATTCACACCAACAGGGGACTTGTCAAGCGCTAAGGGAACAGTTAACGTTAATCCCAACAAGTACCCTTACAATGTTCAGCAGTTCATCCTAAAATCTATGCCCCGACGCGACGACCTTCACAAGATTTTAATCCTAGGTTCTGGCCCTATCGTCATTGGACAGGCATGTGAATTTGACTATTCTGGAACTCAAGCCTGTAAAGCCTTGCGAGAAGAGGGCTACGAAGTAGTTCTGGTCAATTCTAATCCTGCCACGATTATGACTGATCCGGATACGGCTGAACGAATTTACATCGAGCCGTTGACCCCAGAAATTGTGGAAAAGGTGATTGAGCAAGAACGACCCGATGCCCTGCTCCCCACGATGGGCGGACAGACTGCCCTTAACTTAGCCGTTGCCTTGGCCAAAAGTGGAGTCTTAGAGAAATATGGTGTAGAGCTGATCGGGGCAAAACTGGAAGCAATTGAAAAAGCCGAAGATCGGCTGCTGTTCAAACAAGCCATGGAGCGGATTGGGATTGGGTGTTGTCCTTCGGGCATCGCCAATACCTTTGCCGAAGCTAAAATTATTGCCCAACAAATTGGCAGCTATCCCTTGATTATTCGTCCTGCGTTTACCTTGGGAGGAACGGGGGGCGGCATTGCCTACAATCAGGAAGAGTTTGAAGAGTTGGCCAATTCCGGATTGGATGCTTCTCCCATGTCCCAGATTCTGGTAGAACAATCCCTGATTGGCTGGAAAGAATTTGAGCTAGAGGTGATGCGGGACTTGGCGGATAACGTCGTGATTATTTGCTCGATTGAAAACATTGATCCCATGGGCGTTCATACCGGAGACTCTATCACTGTGGCTCCAGCTCAAACCTTAACAGACAAAGAATATCAACGGTTGCGGGATGCTTCCATTAAAATTATTCGGGAAATCGGAGTGGAAACGGGAGGTTCTAATATCCAGTTTGCGGTCAATCCAGTGAATGGTGATGTAGTTGTGATCGAAATGAACCCCCGGGTCAGTCGTTCCTCAGCGTTGGCCTCCAAGGCGACTGGATTTCCCATTGCCAAGTTTGCCGCGAAACTGTCCGTGGGCTATACCTTGGATGAAATCAGCAATGACATCACGAAGAAAACCCCCGCGTCCTTTGAACCCACGATTGATTATGTGGTGACTAAAATTCCTCGATTTGCCTTTGAAAAGTTTCCAGGGTCTGAACCGGTGCTCACCACCCAAATGAAATCCGTGGGCGAGGCTATGGCGATCGCCGGAACCTTCTGTGAATCGTTTCAAAAAGCCCTGCGTTCCCTGGAGACAGGGCTGGCGGGCTGGGGCTGTGATCGAACCGACAAGCGGCTGAACTCCGATCAAATTCGTTCAGGGCTACGCACCCCAAACCCCGACCGCATCCTGAGTATCCGCCATGGGATGCTGCTGGGCATGACGATTGAAGAAATCTATGAACTGACCGGGATTGACCCTTGGTTCTTGGATCAGTTTCAACAATTGCTGAACACTGAACGGTTCCTCAAACGAAAGTCCCTACCAGAACTATCTCCAGAAGAATTGCTTGCGGTCAAGCGCCAAGGATTCAGCGATCGCCAAATTGCCTTTGCCACCAAAACCACTGAAGACGATGTTCGGGCCTATCGGCTCAACCTGGGGATCAAACCCGTCTACAAGATGGTAGACACCTGCGCGGCTGAATTCGAGTCCACCACGCCCTACTACTACTCCACCTACTGGGACGAGGATGAAGTGTTACCCTCCGACCGACCCAAGGTGATGATTCTCGGTGGTGGCCCCAACCGGATTGGTCAGGGGATTGAATTTGACTATTGCTGTTGTCATGCTTCCTATGCCCTGCAGGAAGATGGCTACGAAACCATCATGGTCAATTCCAACCCGGAAACCGTTTCTACTGACTATGACACGAGCGATCGCCTCTATTTTGAACCGTTGACCAAGGAAGATGTACTGAACATCATCGAAGCCGAACGACCCCTGGGAATTATCGTTCAGTTTGGCGGCCAAACTCCCTTAAAGTTAGCCCTGCCGTTACAGCGCTATCTGAACTCGTTGTCAGTGACTCCGCCCTCGTCCTTGGAGGAAACATCGGAACCAATAACCCCTGACCCTAGGCCCATTCCCAAAATCTGGGGAACTTCGCCAGATTCCATTGATATAGCTGAAGACCGAGAACGGTTTGAGAAAATTCTCCGGGAACTGGATATTCAGCAAGCCCCCAACGGTTTGGCCCGAAGTTTTGAGGAATCTTTGAAGATTGCCCAACGGGTGGGTTATCCTGTGGTGGTTCGGCCTTCCTATGTCTTGGGAGGTCGGGCCATGGAAATTGTTTACTCCGATGAAGACTTGGAACGGTACATGACCTTTGCGGTGCATGTGGAACCCGACCATCCGATTTTGGTGGATAAGTTCTTGGAAAATGCCATTGAGGTTGATGTCGATGCGATCGCAGATCACACTGGAAACGTGGTGATTGGCGGCATCATGGAGCACATTGAAGAAGCCGGAATTCACTCCGGAGATTCTGCCTGTTCGATTCCCTATCAAACCTTGCCCGCCGTTGCGGTAGAAATCATTCGTCGCCAAACCATTCAGCTTGCCAAAGCCTTAAATGTGGTTGGTTTGATGAATATCCAATTTGCAGTTCAGGGAGAACAGGTTTTCATCCTAGAAGCCAATCCTCGCGCCTCCCGCACAGTACCCTTTGTCTCGAAGGCCATTGGGGTGCCGTTGGCAAAAATGGCCTCTCGGGTAATGTCTGGCAAAACCCTATGGGAATTGGGCTTTACTGAAGAAAAGATTCCTAAACATGTTTCAGTCAAGGAAGCCGTCTTGCCCTTTGCAAAGTTTCCTGGAACTGATGTTCTCTTGGGGCCAGAGATGCGCTCAACGGGGGAAGTCATGGGAATTGATACGGACTTTGGTCGAGCCTTTGCCAAAGCTGAACTTGCTGCTAGTCAGAAGTTGCCTCTCTCCGGCACCGTGTTTGTATCGATGAGCGATCGCGACAAACTGACCGTTGTCCCCGTCGTGCGAGATTTTATAGACTTGGGGTTCAAAGTCATTGCTACCGTTGGCACCCGTCGGGCATTGTGGGAAAATGGCGTTCAGGTTGACCTGGAATTGAAACTACACGAAGGTCGCCCCAATATTCTGGATTCTATCAAAAATGGCAATGTTCAACTGTGTATCAATACTCCATCTGGGGAGGATGCCCGTGCAGATGGAATTTTGATTCGACGTACTGCCCTTGCCTACAAAATCCCCTTGATCACCACGATTGCGGGAGCTAAAGCTACGGTTGCTGCCATCCGTGCCTTGCAGTCAGGCTCCTTTGAAGTCAAGGCGATTCAAGATTATTATTAGCCAAATTTGACCAGAGAATTGCTCCTTAGAAAGGGTTCCCTAGCCAATTCACCTCTTCTTAGGGTAGGCTGAGTAATGATTGGACTAATGTCTTAGTCTATAAAATCTGGGCATTTGCAGTGCTCAATGTGACAGACAAAGACCATGAAAGCAACTACATAAACTTTGTAGTTTGAGAGAATACCCAGCTCTTCACCCAAATGAACTGTTCAGCGAGTACGGTCGGTGAGGCAGCGCATCTCGTTGGAATTCTGTTAAATCGTTTCAATTTGGTTATCTTCGTTGAGGAAACAACTGCATGACTGCAACCACGGTAAAACTTCAGTACGACATTAAAGACATCACCCTAGCTCCTAAGGGAAGGCAGCGAATTGAGTGGGCTGGCCGGGAAATGCCGGTTCTAAGACAAGTTCAGGATCGCTTTGCTCAGGAAAAGCCTTTTTCTGGCATTCGCCTAGTGGCGTGCTGCCATATCACAACGGAGACTGCTCATTTGGCGATCGCCCTCAAAGCTGGAGGAGCGGATGCAGTACTGATCGCCAGTAACCCCCTATCCACTCAAGATGATGTTGCTGCAAGCTTGGTAGTTGATCATGGCATTCCCGTCTTCGCCATCAAGGGAGAGGATACTGAAACCTACAAGCGCCATGTTGAAACGGCCCTGGATCATCGCCCCAATATCATCATTGATGACGGTAGCGATGTTGTTGCCACCTTGATTCAGAGTCGGCAGCACCAACTTCCTGACTTGATTGGCACCACTGAAGAAACCACCACGGGGATTGTTCGGTTACGAGCGATGCTCAGAGATGGGGTACTCACGTTCCCGGCGATGAATGTGAACGATGCCGATACTAAGCACTTTTTTGACAACCGTTACGGTACAGGTCAGTCCACCTTGGACGGCATCATCCGAGCCACCAATGTTTTGCTGGCGGGCAAAGTCATTGTTGTTGCGGGTTATGGCTGGTGTGGCAAAGGATGTGCTCTACGGGCTCGGGGCATGGGTGCAAACGTGATTGTCACTGAGATTGAGCCTGTACGGGCCATCGAAGCCGTAATGGATGGCTTTCGAGTCATGCCCATGGCAGAGGCGGCTTCCCAGGGTGACCTGTTTATCACGGTGACGGGGAATAAACATGTGATTCGGGCTGAACACTTTAGTGTGATGAAGGATGGAGCAATGGTCTGCAACTCTGGCCATTTCGACATTGAGATCGACCTCAAATCCTTAGGCGCAACTGCAACTGAAGTCAAAGACGTGCGGGACTTTACCCAGCAGTACAAGATGCCAAGTGGCAAATCAATCGTTGTTTTGGGAGAGGGTCGCCTCATCAACCTAGCTGCCGCAGAAGGACATCCCAGCGCGGTCATGGATATGAGCTTTGCAAACCAAGCCCTAGCCTGCGAATACCTTGTGAAAAACAAAGGCGAGCTAGAACCAGGGCTGTATTCAATTCCTCAAGACGTAGATCAAGAAATTGCTCGCCTCAAGTTAGTGGCCATGGGCATTAGTATTGATAGCATGACCCCAGAACAGATTGAGTACACAAATTCTTGGACAGTTGGAACCTAGTTCCTAAATGTCATAGGTTAGAGAGTTAAGGTGGGTAATACCACCTTAATTGTTATTAACATTAAACTGGATTGATTTTCAAGATAATAGAAGTGAACTCTAAACCCATTGAATAGTTAAAAAGTTATGGGCGAAGCAAAACGTCGTAAGGACACATTGGGAAGCCAGTACGGCAAAGAAGAACGAATTCTTCCTTGGTTACCCATTACCAAATCTCAAAGTGATCAGTTCATGGGCTTAACGACTCGTGGGGCATGGGCGGGGATCATCCTTCTCATTGCTCTCTGGATTACCATCCGGTTTATTGGCCCTGCATTTGGTTGGTGGCAAGTCGATTAATCGGTCACAAAAGCAAAATTCAGAAGGCTCTTTTGGCTTAGGATTATCAAAAAAGCTTAGGAGCTTTCTGTTCTACTCTCATTCAGCCTATTGCTAAAAAACTTGTATTTCTACCAACTTAATCCCATAGATTTTTATCATTTCTTAAACCAAATAGTAAAAACCCCAACTAAGTATAAGCATCAGTTATATTATTAAATATTCTAATCATAGAGGATTTGCATGGAAGGTAGACCCTGTAGGAATTTGATTTTACGATGACAAAGGCTTAATCTATGGGGGTTTGAGTCAGTTGAATCGTAAACTCTAGGGGGGTGCATCTGTAGAAATTTACTCGAATTTCCGGAAAACGGTTCCATCAGGGTGATGATTTTTTTAGATAAGTAAGGTTATACTGTGCCAACGTCTGCACTCAAAATCTTAAGATTGTGTTACAGTTTTTAAGGAAATCGCGAGGTGTGGTGATGGAGGACAATTATGTTTCTTAGACTTGCAGAGCAACACCGTCAATTTGTACAAGAATTGGTTATGAACCTCCAAGCTTTAGCGATTGTGTTAGAGCGACGAGGATACCTTGCCTCCTGCTACACTTGCGGTGGTCAAATGAATAGTGCTTCATTTATGGTGAGCTTAGGGGACAGTCACTTGATTCGTTTCTTGGTTTCCGATTATGGCATCACTTGGACGGAGATGCGAGATGATCGGGAATTGATGAAGCTAGAAGGTGCAGAAGCAATTAGCCAATTGCAAGAACTGGCTAATCTAGTGAAGTATGACATTCAGCCATCGGCAGCCTTACCTCAGCTCCTACAGCGAGCCTAGGTGAATATCAGAGCGGTTTGGTTTAGAATTTTATCTCCGGCTTTAGGCTGGAGATAGTAGTATGGCTGACCCGTTGAAATGGGGATGGGTGGTTGCCATTTTATGAGTATGAGGGGGCAGTGATCCCAACAGTCAAAGTCAAAGTAGTCTATGGCATCTTTAGGAAGCAGTTTGGAATCTAACTGGCAGCATTTGTTCATTGATACAAACAATATTCGATTACATTCAGTGACCCAAGGTCAAGGCGAGCTAGTCGTCCTTTTGCATGGGTTTCCCGAGTTTTGGTATGCTTGGCGTTATCAGATTCCGGCCCTTGCGCGTTATTTTAAGGTAGTTGTCCCGGACTTGAGAGGCTATAACGACTCTGACAAACCAGAGACAGGATACGATCTAGATACCTTGAGTGCAGATATTCGGGGACTCATTGAGCGCTTAGGATATGCCAAGGCTCACATTGTAGGTCATGATTGGGGAGGGGTGATTGCTTGGCATATTGCTCAACGATGTCCTCAGTATTTAGATCGTTTAGCAATTTTGAATGCGCCACCGCCCCATCGGTTTATTCAAGAGTTGACTAGTAATTTGGATCAGGTTCGGCGAAGTTGGTATATGCTTGCGTTTCAATTACCGGGATTACCAGAGTGGTTAATTCAGCAAAATCTGAAAAGTTTTGTTACTAGTGTTTTTCGAGGTCAAGCCGTTCGCAAGGGAGCCTTTGGAGTAGAAGAAACGAACATCTACCAAGCCGCTCTTGAGAAACCAGGGGTTTTGGCTGCAGCAACTCAGTACTATCGGCAACTTTTATGGCCGCCTAACTGGTTATTGAGTTGGGGAAGCTCTCCTGAACAGGTGACTTCCCCAACTTTAGTGCTTTGGGGAAAAGAAGATGCTCTATTTAGCCATAAATTTACAGAGGGGTTGGATCGACTCATTACAGCTCCATTTAGGCTGAAAATTATTTCAGAGTGTGGTCATTGGATTCAGCAAGAGGTTCCCCAAACTGTGAATCGTGAGTTGTTGAGCTTCTTGAGAGGTTGACATCCTCCTAACTTCAAAAGCAACAGTATTTGCCGTGCAATTCTTGTTCCTAATTCTCTCATGATGAGAAATAGGGAATGATTGCTCATTCCCTATTGTTTTAATCTTTGCCTGATCGCCTACGCTTGACTTTGTGCAAAATCAAACTTGGTAGATGAACCCTGATGACAGGGAGAAGAAATTCCCCTTACCATCGGAAGTTCAAAAGAGAATCGAGCTTTAACCAAATAGGAAATTGTCGGCGTTGTTTAGTTCAGCAACACTAACATCCTTAACTAAGACTAATGAACGGGCCTGACCCGATCCTGCGAACCCATCTGCATCCAGGTTGAGGATTGTGTCATCACCGCTAGCCCGGAAGCTCACATAGCCCTCGGCAATCGGATCAGTTCCAGCAAAGCCAATGCTGTTGAGTACTCCAATCAGGTCAATTTTGTCTAAATTCACCGTAAAGTCATCAATGACATCTCCAGCATCGGCCAGAGTTGTGTAAGCAAAGATATCGTTCCCTTCGCCACCTGTGAGCCTATCCCGATTCTGGAACCCAGTGATAATGTCATTCCCCGATGTTCCAACCAAATTATCGCGACCTGGTGTGCCGTTGATGATACGGCCAGGTGCAGAAGTAAGGTTCAAGCCCACAACCAATGGATCATGATCGGAAGACCGATAGGGATCGGGACTGAAGTATCCCTCAGGGTTAAATCGTGTACTGTAACCTAAGACAGTGGGTTCATCCACATTGATGTGCCACTCTGTTGCTCCGGTCACCTCATCAACCAGACTTGGACTTGCAAAGGCATGGTCAATGTAACCAGACTGTCCTCTGAAAAGGAAAGAATACGCAGCATCGCCTTGGAATTGTCTGATTAGATCTGTGTAGCCTCCATCTTCAATAGCTTGAGCCGGATCTTCTTCCCCATAGGCATTTAAATCACCAATAATCAGGAAGTCAGGGTCTCCACTTCCTGTTGGGTCTGTTGCCAGCCAATCCACGAGGGCTTCAGTAGCCTGTGTCCGAGTGAAGTTGAAAAACGCTTGTCCATCCCCCTGGTCTAGATCCCGTGGATCAGGGCTCGTACCACTAATTGGGGCAGATTTAGACTTGAGGTGAGCCACGGAAATTGTGAATTCTTCACCAGTCCCAATTTCCTCGAAAGTCTGCGCTAGAGAAGGACGCTGAATACTAGTATTAAACCGAGGATCGACTGTGCTGTCCAGAATCTCTGGCTCGCCAACTAGATCAACAGCTTCAGGTTTATAGATGAATCCAACTGTGATCACATCTGTTCCCAGGCGGCCATCGGCAGTCTCTGGATCAATAAATACATAGGTTCCCGGCGCGGTCGCATCATTTAACCCATTGACGAGGTCTTGAATTGCACTATCTGCCCCAAACCCGTTATTCTGCATCTCAGTCACTCCCAGAATGTCAGGGTCTAGACCAAGAATGGCTGGAACAATGGTGCTGCGCTGACGCTCAAACTCCACTTGATTCTGAGCGCCACGACTACCCACAAAGTCACCAACCCCATTGCCATTAAAGTAATTCTCAAGGTTGAAGGCACCAACTCTGAGAGAACCTCCAATCGCTGCAGGCTCTGAAGTCCGGGGGTTGTCTGGCGTGAAGACTGGATCAACAGTGGGCTGAACCCGATAGTCAACATCAGGAGGGTTGCTAGGACTAACCCGACCGAAGTCAAGTACCCCAACCAGATTATTGATGGTGTCACCTGATCGAATCACACTCAGGTCATCAGGAGAGCCAATATAGGGAACTGGATTAGGGTTGTCACCGCTACCATTAATGTCTTGGCCATCATCTAGAAACAGCAAGCGACGGGCATTTTCTTCTGCCAAGGAAATCGCCTCCTCGGTCAAAGGACGGAACTGGTTAGTAGGTTGGAACAACCGTCCGGGATTACCTGCATCATCGGGGGAAGCCAGAGTCATTTGACCGTAGCGGCCCAGGAAAAAGTTCTGGGTTATGGTCATCGGACTATCGATTTCAACCAACATACTTTCGAACTGTTCCAGTTCTCCATCGGTTGTTTCAGGTAAGGAAACTGGGGTAGGAGCTAATGGATCTGGAGTGGGTTCCTCAATCTGAATATCAGTGACAAGGCTAATTTGAGTGCGCCCATTGAACTCGCTGACTCTTCCACTGATTTCTACTAACTGACCCTCTTGAACGTCAAAGCCAAACCATTCACTATTTGGAGGCACAAAAGTAAAAATTCCGTCAGAAGTGTTAGAGTCGCCGTCACCTACAGGATCTTGAAAGAAGAATCCTCTGAGCTGGTCACTTCCCTGGAAATCCCCCACGACAATACCCTGGGTTGTCACCCGTTGACCGTTGAGCGGACTGATGCCACCAATGCCTTGAATCTCGTAAATTGGGGTTAGTGGAGTTTGTCCACCATCTAGAATATTAAAGGGCGCAGTTGGTAGAGTTTGGCGAGCACGATTAGAACCAGACCAATTGGATTTATTACTGATTGCAGCCAAGAGTTCTGTGGATGTGCCAGAGGTAATCCCTGCATAAACTGCATTGTCAATCTCATCCAGAGCAACCGCTGTCTGAGTATCTACTAAACCTGTTGGTAAAGCGGAGGTAGTTCTAGAATTGGTTGCATTGGATTGCCATTGTCCAGGGTTGCCTTCGCTATTGAGTGCATAGATGAACGTGGGATCGGCGTTATCTCCCTGATAGGCCAGAATCTGATCACCAAGACTTGAGAAGGCTACAGAGGAGACTGCTGGACTAACTACGGTTCCAGCAGCAATATCTGCGGGTGCTGTCCAGGTGAAAGTTCCTTCATTCAATCCGAATCCACCTGCGCTCAGCCAACCGTTGTCAGTAAACTTGATCTCAGTGCCTGTACCCAAGTCTACAAGAGGTACAAACGCAAATGCATCAGAATCGTCAAAATTAAATCCAACGACGGCGATATCACCAGAAGACAAAGTACTTGGAGCCATACAAACTTCCCAATAAAAAATGTTAGCAGTAACCTGATTGATGCAATTAGCCCCAGTGGAAGAGGGAAGTCAGCAAAAAAACACGCGGGACATAACAAACAGTAATGTCCTCTCTCGACGGTTACACAAGAGAATGAAACCCTATTAAGCCATCAGACTTTAGGCACTAATGATGACCAGATCTAAGTCCACCAATCTACAAACTAGAGTTGAAGAAAAAGACTTATCTGGGCTAGATCCACTATCTAAAGTCTGACATTTGAAGAGTAAAAGCCAAACATTAATTCAAGGTTAAACCCAGTTCATTTTTGCTACATTTTACACACTCTTTACAAATACTTTTTGAGTGGGCAAAATTAAGTGATCAGGAGACAATAAAAAGTGAAAAACTTGGGAAATTAAAAGTAGGAAATTTGGACAAGGCTGATTAAATACATCAGATAGCTACTCAAAAACTAAGGCATCAGATCTCAAAGTAAAATCTGATGCCTTAGCATTTTATTAAAGGTTAGGGTCTTTATATAAGCTGACCCCAGTTGAACGTTAAAAAAAACATGCTTAAGATCTTTATATAAGCTGACCTCAATTCATGTGTGCTATTGATATATTCATATCAGGGATCAATATAAAGAGTAGAATTTTGTAATATTTTCTTTATTTTTTTCTTTTCTTTGCGACTTGTTGACCTTTGTTTTCAGATATAACGTTTTGTTGTTCTATCTCCACGGCACGCTCATTTGCCCGTCTTTCCAGTCGGAACAACCAGACCATCAAGGCAACTAATCCAACCTGAAGGGCAAAATTAGGCAAGGCTGAAGCAACCTGACGACCTGAAAGCAGTTGGGCCAGAAAAACCACAGCACCAATGAAACCTGATACCCCAAAGGAAAAGTAAACGAACTGCCGTAAGGGACGAAAAGGTGCTTTTAGTTCGACTCGTAGACGGGCATATTTCTCGGGCTCAAGCTTTGGATTAACCATGCAAGAATTAGGGATCGGAGCAACGTTATCAATAATGCTAGCAAACAGGGGTATCTAGGATTTGTTTGTCTTTGCTAAATTTTAGGATCTCAAGGGCAGCGCGATCGCACACCCCACTATCTCCTAGGGCCTGTTTCATGACTTGATAATCTACTAACATCTGTTGTCGTCGCTGGGGGTTGTGCAACAGATCTAAGGCTTCCACGAGAATCTGGGCTGGAGTTGCCTGGTCTTGCATCAACTCCGGCACAATCGGTCTCATGACAACAAGATTTGGCGGAGCCATGAACGGGATGGAGAAGTTCAGGACATGGTGAGCCAACCATGCCGTCATTGGACTGACGCGATAGGCAACAACTTGAGGCACATTTAACAGTGCCAGTTCTAAATTAACTGTGCCTGATTTAGTAATTGCCAGGTCAGCCGCTGCCAGAACTGTCAGGGCTGACTGACTCCCGGTCGTGGGTAGGATTGTAGCATTCAGGTTAAACTGTTTAACCGCCCGTTGAATTGAGGGACGAAAGGCTTCCAAAGACAGGGGAATCCAAAATCGAACGTGAGGCAGTTGTGCCTGTAACTGTTGAGCCGCCTCGAAGATTACGGGCATCAGGTACCGGATTTCTTGCCAACGGGAGGCAGGCAGTAAAGCGATCGCCAGTTCATTGGGATCAATCCCTAAGGTTTGTCGGGCTTGATCCCGATTGGGAGCGGTTGCCATTCGATCTAGCAGGGGATGGCCGACCCAGGCTACATTTGCCCCTTTTGATTGAAAATAGCGAGCCTCTTCTGGAAAGATGGCCAAGAGGCGATCCGTGATCTTGACAATCTGAGCCGTTCCCCGCGCTCCTGGCGACCAAACCCATTCTTGAGGCGCAATGTAATAAAAAATTGGAATGGAGGGCAAATGATAATGAACATACTGGCCAATCCCCAAATTTGGCCCCATGTAATCAATTAACACGACCCGATCCGGAGGATTGTCCCGCAGATCCTGCTTCACTTGTTGCTGAATTCTTAGCGTTGGCAATACATAGGGCAGGGTCTCCAAGATTCCAACTGATCCAATCGCTGCCGTTTCTGCTAGCAATGTTGCTCCAGCCTCAGCCATGCGTGACCCTCCCAAAGCCACAATCTCCAGCTCCAGTCCTAATTGAGTTGCCTGCCGTTTCAAGGCTGTAACTAGCAAGGCACCTTGTAAATCTCCCGAAACCTCGCCTGTGCTGATGAGAATTCTCATAGAATGGTTAAGTATGAACCCTTAAGCTAGAACCAGAAGCTAGAACCAGAAACGCCTTAATTATCCAACGAAGCAGTTGTATTGAGACAATTTCAAGTTGAGATTTGGACAGTATACGATCGCAATGGCTACTACCCAATGCTGCAATGAGACATTTCAATGAGACACCAAGACAACCGAGCTTAATGATTTATGGTAGGGTTAGCAAAAGTGTAATGCCGGTCTATATTTTGTGTGGATAGGATGAACATACCACTTTTATATCGTTTATTTTTTGGAACATTTTCATCAGTTGACAATCCTGTAATTTTCAGGAAAAACTGCAGGATTGACTGCTTCACTAGAAGTGAATAAAAATCAAGACCGAGTCTTTGACAACTTTTTGAAAACTACTGTAAAATAGCTAGAAAGCCTCAAGTCTTTGGCCCACTGAGGATTTTTAGCTATTTTTTAAAAATTCTCTAAAGCGAGTTTGTAGATATTATGAATGCTGTTGACCATGAACTCTGGATTACCCAAGCGGAGTATGCAAAGAAACTCCGCCCACTGCTCCCTTCAGAAGCCTTTCTTCCTGATCCCAGCAAGCAATGGATTTTAGTAATTAACTTGGCAATTTTAATTTTAGGTTGGGGGATTGCTAG
>JBOFUV010000083.1:0-13576 GCA_051652765.1 Microcoleaceae cyanobacterium
TTTATCATCGGGTGCTGCACCCATAATGAAGTGGCGTAGTTCCTGTTCTTTGTTTTTATCTTTTTTAAGAATAGGTTTATTGTCTTGATTCTGCTGCTGGGCTGTATCTTGCTCTGTTCTGAAAAGTTTCCGGAGGTCATACTTTAAGTTGAAAGTATCTTGCTCAGTAAAAGATTTGCTCGAATCCTGAAGCTGAATTTTTGCCAGGAAGATATTTTGTAACGAGGGTAGATTTAGATCAGTGTTACTTCCGGTTGTGGTAACGAGCCAGTTATAGAGGGGTTGCGTATCAATACGACTTCCCTCTACCTGAATCACACCAAAACCCATTTGAGGTCGCGCACCCAATGCCGAATAATCAGCCATAAACTGAATTAACCCACCAATAATTTCTGGATTAAAGTCTGGGTGCAAGCTCTGAATCTGGATGGTAAAAGAACCAGATTTTGGTGGATTTTGGAAGTACCATGTTGGTGTTTTTTGTTTACCGTTGCTATCTGTATAGGTGCGGTTTGCTTTCATCGGATGTTGGACTGAAGCATCAGATACTTGCATCTCCTGAACCTCCAGCCGAAACCGCCGTTTCCAACCTGTTGCGCCAAAAATTTGGGAAACATCGCATAATCCAGCATTACGTAAGTATTGACGACGTTCAACTTCATCTTGCAACTCACGATATTTCTTAGGATCAAATTTCTTAGGATCTAAACTGCTGCGCTCATCAGAGGTTGGATCGTTCACCTGACCTCCCATCCCCCGCACCAACACTTCCATCCACCAGCGCAAGCTACCGAGGATGCCGGTTTCGTAGATGCGATCGCACTTACCCGCTTCCCCGCCAGTCCATAAAGGCGTTAATGTTTTGATGCTTACTTCCATAATGGGTTTCAACCTAAAGCCAACAGCTATACCAACTATTTTGTGCTTGAACCTGACTGGATGAGGAAAGTGACCGTAATCTTGGGTAGGCTATTGCTCTGGAGTGAGGAGCGATCGCAAGGTTTCCGCCATGGCCTCCGGGGTTGTGGTAGCTGTTCCAAACTGCCGCACCACTAAACTAGCTGCCAAATTTCCTAAAACGGCTGCTTCCCACAGGGATGCCCCAGAACACAACCCTAGGGTTAGGGCGGCAACGACCGTATCTCCTGCCCCTGTGACATCAAACACATCTGTCCGGTTGAAAGCCGGAATGTCCTGAGAGATTAGCCCAGCAGGCCCTGGTTCAAATAACGTCATCCCTTCTTCCCCCCGAGTGATTAGCATTGCTGAGGCTTGGGTCAGTTGGATTAAATCCTGTCCCGCTTGATTTAGAGTCTGTTCATCAGTAATGGCGTAACCAACGGCTTGTTCCGCTTCAGGAATATTCGGTGTGAACAGAGTTGCCTGCTGAAAACGGTGCAAATCTTTCTGAGTATCCACGATGGTGCGGGAATGCTGCAATGCCGCAGCAATCACGGGAGCCGTTAACACTCCATCCCCGTAGTCAGAACAGACCACGATGTCAACCGTTGCCAACTGCTGCTGAATGTAGGCTGCCAATTGGATTTGCAACTCTAGGTCAGGCAAGTGATCTGATTTGCGGTCAATTCTGACAATTTGCTGGTTCACAGACTGGCGAGCATGGCCAGAAATTCGCGTTTTTGTCACCGTGGGACGACTGGAATCGATCAGAATTCCCTCGGTGTTAATGCCAGCATCCTCAAAGATATGCCGCAAGGTTAAGCCTTGGGCATCCTTGCCTAAAAATCCCGCAACCTTGACTTGGGCTCCTAACTGGGCCAAGTTGTAAACGGCGTTGGCTCCTCCTCCTGGAATTTGTCGAGTTATCTCATGGCGAAGAATCAGTACAGGCGCTTCTCGGGAAACCCGTTCGACCTGGCCCATAAGAAATTCGTCCAGGGTCAAATCACCTACGACCAAAACCCGAACTTGGTGGAACTGTTCTAGTCGTTGCAAAAGAGAATCTGCTGTCGCGTTCAGTTTTTCTAAAAACGATGCATCAAGAGTCATGTCAACTATTCAGGGGCGCGTGACTGCAACGTTAATCGTAACATTTGCAATCTCTCAACCTCTCTATGCATCAGACTTTGCCTTCTTTAGAACAAAGGCTTTCAACTGAGCCATTTGTTTCTTCAGGGCGACAACTTCTGCCTGAAGCCTTGTGACCTTTTGTTCAAGGGCTTTCAGCTTAACCCCGTCTTCAGATGGTGCAACCGGAACGGGTTCGGCTCTGGCTGGAGCCACTGTAACAGGCGTTGGGCGGAGTTTACTAGCTTTGATAAAAGCAGACTTAATCGCATCGAGCAGTTGCTTTTTCTCGAAGGGTTTTTCAATAAACTCAAAATACTCAAAGGGTTCTGAAATTTTTTCAGTTACCTCCTCTTTTCGCCCCGACATTAACACCAGAGGAATTTTGCGTAAATCTTCCTGGGCTTGAATTTGCTGAAAGACATCCCAACCGCTCAGTTTTGGCAGGAGGAAATCCAACATAATCAAATTAGGCTGTTCTTGGCGCACTAAATCCAGTCCTTCTCGGCCATCTTTGGCTTCTAGGACTTCAAAGTTTCCAGGTGGGAGCATTTCCCGCACTCGCACCCGAATAACCTTGCTATCATCAATAACTAAGATTTTTCGACCTGCCACAACTAACTCCTCTACTCGTGAGAACAGGATATGAGTACGGTTCAGTTTAACCTACTACCTTAACTTACCGCTAAAGCTTAGCTTAATTCCTTAGTTTAGACTAGTCTAGAGCGGTACAAAAGCGGTAAAGGTCAGTCGGTAAAATTTGGCTGAAGATTTCCTGAAGTCTTGAATGGCACTGATCTTGAGCCTATATCCTTCGAAAATTTTATCTCTAAGTCCTATGTCAACTCCCCGTCCATTCTCAACCGTTGAACCGATGCCCAGTTGGTTGAAGCGTCCTATTGGCAAAGCCAGTGAACTGTCTGAAGTTCAACAAATTATTAAGCAACGTCAAATCCATACAATTTGTGAAGAAGGCCGCTGTCCGAATCGGGGAGAATGCTACAGTCAAAAAACGGCGACGTTTTTGTTGATGGGGCCAACCTGTACTCGTTCCTGTGGCTTTTGTCAGGTTGATAAAGGCCATGCGCCCATGGCTCTCGACCCAGAAGAACCGAAAAAAGTGGCTGAGGCTGTGGCAATTCTGGGACTACACTACGTTGTTCTAACGTCTGTTGCTCGAGATGATTTGTGGGATGGAGGAGCCGAATGGTTCGTGGCGACGATGAAGCAGATTCGCCAGCGGAGTCCCCAAGCCCAGATCGAAGTCCTCACCGCAGATTTTTGGGGAGGACAGGGAGGAGGCAATCCAGCCGAACAGCAGTATCAAAGAATTGCTGCTGTTGTTCAGGCTCAACCTGCTTGTTACAACCACAACGTGGAGACGGTGGAACGACTGCAAAATCCCGTGCGCCGGGGAGCCAAATATGAACGGTCTTTGGATGTCTTGCGGATTGTTAAAGCTCTAGATTCTGGCATTCCGACCAAATCGGGTTTAATGCTGGGCCATGGAGAAACAGAGGCTGAGATCTTGAAAACCCTGGAAGATTTGAGAACGGTCGGCTGCGATCGCGTTACTCTGGGTCAGTATATGCGCCCGTCCTTGGTGCATTTGCCTGTCCAAAAATATTGGACACCGGAGGAATTTGATCAACTCGGAACCGTAGCCCGTGCCATGGGATTTGCCCATGTTCGTTCTGGGCCGCTGGTTCGCAGTTCGTATCACGCTGGAGAACAGGATTAGATTAGCGATGCCTCATCAACCCTGGTTGACCCTGGGCATGAGTACCCTTGTTGTGAGTACTGTAGCCTCCATAGCCTTTGTTTCTACTAAACCCGTTGCCGTGATCGCCGCAAGTACGGCAGGAGTTGCCGGGGGGATCTTGCTTTCTAACTTACCAGCGCTACCCCGCCAACTCTCCCACAGATCCGCGCAGAGATTTTCCAATTCAGAGTCTGATTTAGGGCCTAACTTAGGGTCTGAACAACCAGCCTGCTTGAATCAACCTACCGTTAGTGAATTAGCTAGATTTGAAGGCTTACTCGAGAAATACCATGAGGAGTTAGCGGCTTTAAAAACCAAAGTTCATCACCAACAAAGCCGTGAGACTGCAGCAGGAACAACAGCAATCTTCTATGATATTGAAAATCTGTTGAAGGGATATAGTTTTTCCTATGAAGAAATTACAAATCTGTCCTTAAAAGACATTTTTAATGCCATTTATCAGACCGGCAAAGTGGGTCAAGTTGCGGTTCAAAAAGCCTATGCCAACTGGAGCGATTCTCGTTTAAGAGTGATGCGCGGAGAAATTAATGAGCTTGGAATTGAGCCGATTCAGGTGTTTGGATTCTCCTACGAACCCAAAAAAAATGCAGCCGATATTCAACTCGCAATTGATGCCATAGAGCTGACCTACCTCCGACCCTCGATTAATACATTCACCATTATTTCTGGAGATGGCGGGTTTTCTGCCCTAACCAATAAGCTGCATGAACACGGAAAGCAAGTGATTGGTTGTGCCTACAAAAATTCGGCTAGCAAAACGTTCCAGGCGGTCTGTGATGATTTTATCTGGATACTCGATCCCAACGAAGCAGGGCCAACAGATTCCTTAACTGGCTTAAACGTTGCAATTAGTAAGCCCATCAATAGCTTTGATCCCCGAAATGCTCAGTTGATCACTCAAATTAAAAAGACGACTTCTACTTCCCCCGAAGAAATTGAAGCAAAAACACACGAAATTCTGAATTGGTACGCTAAATCATGCCACTTTGATTTGTCAACCTCCGGGATTTTTTTGTCGGTGGTTCAGCAAGCTGTGGGTTACCTGATTCCAGAGTTTCAATCGATTTACTGGGGCTTTGCTAAGTTTGTTGAATACATGCAATACATCTGCCAGGGATCTGAATTCCAGATTGCCCGGGTTCCCCCTTCAATGGTGATTCTAGCTCTCCGTTGTTCTCCTATGGCCCATGCTGAGATTTTGCCAGATTTGGTGGCTCGAGACATTCACTCTGTCGATACCTATCGATCTCTACTGGGAGCAGGACGACCCATTTATCATCTCCCTCCCCCAGACCAGTTGGCTGCAATTATAAATTACCTGGTTGAACACCCTCTATCTCAAACTAATTTTGGGATTGCCGTTGAAAATCTGGCGATCGCTCTCATGGGTACTGTCCCAGCAGAAACAGTAGAGGCCGCCTTGCGTAGTTTTGCATCGGCGGGTATCCTCATTCGAGAACTAGAAGGGGTAAAGCTTGCTGAACAAAAGCTATCTCTTCAGGCCGATATTCGGTCTGCTTCAGAAATGATCAATCGGCTCAGAGATGCCGTGATCCAGAAACTAATGTCTACAGATCTCCCCAGAGTTGAAACAGAAGTCGTGCAGCAATTGTTACCAGAAGTCAGTTGAGCTTCAATCTCTAAGTCGGAGTTTAATCTATGATATTATTGTCTCAAAATTTCAGAAAACATTAAAAAAACTGAGGAGAACCATGGCGACTAACACTCAATCTGAAAATACAGCAGGTGGAAAGTTTCCTTATCCCTACCGCTTATTCTGGGCAGTGGTCTTGCTAGGTGGAAACGTTTTGATTGCCTATATTTACTCCAGGGGTGTTCTGTAGTATTAAATAACCAACTTACTAATTGCACGTTCAATCAAATTTTCCTCGGTGAAGTGAGCAATCGTCATTCTTCTGCCGAGGATTTCTTTTAAGTTTTTCAATTTCTTCAATATCCTAGCTGGGGGTAGAGATTTTCTCCTTCCGCTGTTCATATTTTCTGCAAGAACTGAGCAACACTTTCCAGCCAAAGGGGTCGGTCAGTGGTAACTAATAAATCATGGCCTGCACTTGGGAAGACAACGAGTTGTTTGGAACTGGATAAATTCCGGAAAATTTCTTCAATTTCGGTGATTGAAGTCCACTTGTCCTGTTTTCCTTGCAAGATTAACGTTGGGCAATTTACCTGGCGGGCATCGGTTACAGGATTGTGGGCAAACCCATTGAATCCATGTTGCAATCCTCCCCAGAAAACCATCAGTTCTGCAACTAAAACGGTGGGTAAACCTTGCCCTCGTAAACGACTTCTGACCGCATCTAGTAACCGAGCAAAAGGTAGTTCTAAGATAATACCGTCAGGCATAATCGTGCCTTGGGCGATCGCCCTTAAAATTGCCGCAGTTCCCATCGAAACACCATAAAGGATGATAGGAGGTTGTAGGGTTGGCTGCAGGAAATTAACCACTTGAGCCACATCTTCCGCCTCCCGAACTCCGATGGTTGTCGTGTTGCCACTCGAACCCCCAACCCCGCGAAAGTCCACCAGCACTGTATCGTAGCCCAATTGATGAAACACTTGAGCTGGAGCTAGCAGTTGGCGACCTTTGCTGCCGCCGTTGCCCGGAAAGAGAATAATAGTTCCCTGAGCCGAAACAGAGGCCGAAATCGACCAGAGTTCGAGCCATTCTCCTGGGTGAACTGAAATTTTAGCAGTGGTATAGGCTAGTCCAATATCAGAGGGCTGCTTTAGGTTAGTAGGTCTAGGCAAGCCCAGTCCAGGATGTTCTGGTGTTGTAAAGTGGGTCAGGGCGTAGGCTCCACTATAGGCCAGAATATTCAGCAGTAGGAACAAGGCCCCTAGCCCAGTTAGAATAACTCGGCCTTTGGACGGATGCCTGCTCAACCCTTGAATCCCAGCCAAGAGCAAACAGCTTAGCCCGCCCCCACCCAGCAAAGCCCCCATGGACTTCAGGGGCAACTGCCAAGCATTTACAAGTCCAAGTTGGTGCAGTAAATATGATGTTAGAAGAAGTCCAACACATAAAAAAATTGCTAAAGTTCCAACTTGAACCAAACGCTTTTGCAAGGTTAATTGTGCTTAATCACGTATACAAATCTGCCACATACTCTTCATAACCGTTGTATAACAGGGTGGGTTGTTTTCCCCAGGCAAAACTGGGGCCATTACTAACAATTCGTTCCGTTGCCTGTGACCAACGCGGATGAGGAACACTGGGATTAACATTCGCCTCAAAGCCGTATTCATCCGGCGCTAAAACGTTCCAAAATGTTGGCGGTTGCTGATCAAGAAATTCGATTTTGACAATGGATTTTGCCCCTTTAAATCCATATTTCCAGGGTAGAACTGCCCGGATGGGTGCGCCGTTTTGTTTGGGCAGGGTTTTTCCGTAGATGCCCGTGGCGAAGAACGCCAGATCATTGGCCATTTCTTCAATTCTCAGTCCCTCGGTATAGGGCCAAGGATAGTTCAAGGCCCAAAATCCAGGGCCTTTAGTAATTTTAGGATCATAGAAAGACGTAAACCGAACAAATTTTGCCTGGTCAGTGGGTTCAACATCTTTCATTAACAATCTCATGGGAAACCCTACCCAGGGCACAACCATGGCCCAGGCTTCTACACAACGAAACCGATAGATCCGCTCTTCCTGTGGGAATTTCTGTTGTAAAGTATCAATATCATAGACTTGAGGGTTCTTCACCAGGCCCGTGACTTCAACTTTCCAGTTTTCTGTCGGGAGGGCTTGAGCAGCTTCCCAAATTGATTTTGTTCCCCCAAATTCGTAGAAGTTATTGTACTGAGTTGCAAAGTCTTCACGGGTTATAGCCCGACCAACCTCTTTAAACTTGGGATTTTGAGAAAGGTTTGAAAATCCAGTTTGGTTGTTTGTTACAGTATTGATTTCTGCCTCAGAACGGTTGCATCCTGCAAGGGAAAATGCGGCAGCCCCCAACCCTACGTTGATCAAATTCTTCATGAAGCGGCGACGATTGAAAAATAAGGACTCTGGTGTCACCATCCGTTCGGGGAGTTCCCAGAATTTTGGAGTATGAATTAAAGGCATAGTAATCTTTAGGTTTAGAGTGCTGGTTAGAAGGAATTAGTTAGAAGGTGCTGGTTAGTTTGAATGGTTCAGCTAACCCAGTAATGCACTAACCTACTGAGTATATATAGCGATCCTGAATCAATCCTGAAAAAATCTAGAGAGGGATTTGGGGCGTTGTGCCCAAATCCCTTTTCACAATTCAAATTTCACAATTCAAATCGGATTGCTATATTCCTGCGGGCTACCGTCAAACTTCAAGAAAGACTTATGATTAAACTATAGACGAACGCTGGGTTGGTTATGAGCTATTGTATTAATCCTCACTGCAACATCCCTCAAAATCCTGCTCACCATCACTTTTGTCAAAGTTGTGGTTCAAGCCTGAAGCTGAAAGGTCGCTATCGGGTGATTAAACGGTTAGGCAAAGCCCAAGCTAGCCAAACCTTACTAGCAGTCGATGAGGATCAACCCACCCAACCTCGCTGCGTGATCAAGCAGTTTTCCGATCTTGATGGTGTAAACCCTAATGATATAGATAGTGTCGCTCAAGCTGAAAGTTCGGGTGCTCTAATATCGCCTCAAACTCGCAAACAGCAGTTGCAACTTTTGATCACAGATTGGAAACGAGCGAGTCAGTGGGCTAATATTCCAGAACTGTGGGCTGCTTTTGAGCAGGATGGTTGTCAGTATCTGATTCATGAATATATTGCTGGACGCAATCTTGCTGAGGCTGTTGCGGGGGAAGAAACCTTTGCGGAGGCTCAGGTCTGGAATTTGTTATCGGACATTCTGCCCACGCTGCAATCCCTACACACGCATGGTTTAATCCATGGAGACATCAAACCCGCAAATATTATTCAGCAGAAGCCTGTTTTCAAGCAACCCCTGCGTCCCCTCAACTTATCCAGTCGCCCCCCCGCCAAACACCACAACCCTGAAAATTCTGCCTCTTCTGCCCCGGTTTCCACCCTGAATACTCCTGCATCTGAACAGTTTGTTCTAGTTGATCTGGGCATTATTCTAGGGGCAACTCCAATTGACCGAGACAGTGATCTAGAAGATCTAGAAATTGATCCCCTTGCTCCTGTAGCCTCTCTTCCTATAAGTTGGGGTTCAGCAGAGTATGCCTCTCCTGAACAGTTGAGAGGTCAGGTTCAGCCCAATAGCGATCTTTACAGTTTGGGAGTGACTTGTCTCCACACATTGACCCAGTTGTCCCCGTTTGATCTGCTGGACACTACCTCTGAGCAGTGGGTCTGGCAAGATTATCTCAAACACCCTGTGAGTCCTCGACTAGAGGCAATCCTGGATCGCCTGATCGACCGGAATCCAGCCAAACGGTATCAGTCAGCAGCAGAAGCAATCAGGGCTATCCACAATGGATTGGGGTGGCGAGGTTTACCGCCGTTCTCTAAGCTGAAATGGCAGCTCGTGGCTGGGGCTGGAGCTGCGATCGCTGGCCTTTTTTTGGTATTGGCCTCTCGGTTAGTTCCTAGTCCTGAATTTGTCGTTTACTCTCCAGAAATGAAGGAAAGGAGTTTACATCCTCCAACAATACTTCAGCCCGATCTGTTTCCCCAGGGTGATCTGCAAGCCTTTCCCACCGTACGAACGTTGATGGAGAAACCAGGGCCAGTTTGGGCGATCGCCGTTAGCTCAAATGGTCAGATTGTTGCCTCTGGAAACACAGACGGAACGATTGATTTGCTGGACTTTCAGACGGGTAAAGTCTTAGACACCCTCAGGGGGCATTCTCATCCAGTCAGTACCCTGGCAATTAGCAATGACGGTCGGATTCTGGTGAGCGGGAGTGGGGACAACACAATCCAAGTCTGGGACTTGCAAAGGGGTCGCCTATTAAAACGGCTGGATGGTCACCAGGGATGGATTTATGCCGTTGCTATCAGTCCTGATGGGAGAGCTATTGCCAGCGCTAGCCGTGATCTAACCGTTCGTCTCTGGGACATGCAGACCGGTCAGGAATTTAGACAGTTGCAGGGGAATGCCGAGGATGTTCAAACCTTAGCCTTTGCCCCAGATAACCGGACTCTAGTGACAGGTGGGAGCAATGGTGTCGTTGAACTGTGGGATTGGCAAATGGGACAACTGCTGCGGAGTGTTCGAGCCCATGACACCATGGTTTGGACAATTAGTATCAGTCCCGATGGTCAAACCCTAGCCACGGGCAGTTGGGATCATACAATTAAGCTGTGGAATCTGGGTCAGCTCCAGTCCAATTCTCTCAACACGGTTAATTTCAGCCCTGCTCCCCAACGGGTTCTGGTCGGGCATCATGATAAATTACATTCGTTAAGGTTCAGTCCCGATAGTCAAACCCTAGCGAGCGGGGACTTTGCCGGAACCATTCATCTTTGGCAAATGCCAACTGGAATTTTCATGGGTACGCTCAAAGGTCACCACTCTTGGGTTGATGTAGAATTTGACCCTGAGGGTAAGACATTAGTGAGTGGCGGTTTTGATAACACAATTAAACTCTGGGATATTTTGCCTGATTAATCTTTTAGCGTTGTTTCATTCTTCGTTCCAGGGTCAAGGATGAGATCACTAGCAACACCGAGGCCAACAGCATTAGACTCGACAAAGCGTTGATCATTGGGCTCACAGAAAGTTTAATCATGCCATAGACGAACAACGGCAGGGTTGTAGCCCCAACTCCAGTGGTGAAGAAGGCAATCATAAAATCATCCAGGGAGACGGTGAAGGCCAGCAAGGCTCCAGCCAGAATTCCAGGCCAAATCAGGGGTAACGTGATCCGGATAAACGTCCGCCATTCATTGGCCCCCAAATCAGACGCGGCTTCCTCGAGTTGAGGATCGACTTCTGATAATCGCGCCCGCACTGTCAAGGTCACATAGGCCAAATTGAACGTCACATGACCAATGATGACAGTAGGTAATCCCAGAGTTAGATGGATTCCAGTGAAGGTTTCAATCAGTTGAAACAGCAGGGAAAAAAAGACGAGTAGGGAAATCCCCAGGGTGATCTCCGGAATGATAATTGGCAAGAACAACACGCTTTCTAAAAGCCGATATCCTGGAAAGTGAAATCGCTCTAGGGCAAGGGCAATCGTCGTTCCTAAAATCGTTCCTAAAATTGTTGAGGTGATCGCAACCGTCAAACTATTTTGCAACGCTTGCCAGACTTGAGAACTGTCCAGGTTGACTGCTGTTAAACCTGTTGTTGAACCTATGCCAAATAAACTGCGATACCAATCCAATGTAAACCCTGTCCACACCGCATCAAACCGAGAGGCATTGAATGAATAGAGAATCAAAATCAGGATCGGTAAATACAGAAATGTAAATCCTGCGATCGCATGACCCCAAAGCCATTTTTTCCCCAGGTTTCGGATAAAACTGTCAAGCATAATCCCGATTCTTTTCCCCAACTCTTCATCAATTCTTCAAGTCAATTCTTTAGGTTAACATCCTACGATTATGCAGGTCTAAAAATTTGAGTTGTCGATAGAGGGTGGCAATTCGAGATAGGTTAATACCAGCAGCCGTTGCTAACCGCAAAGGATTCCCAAAAATTGCCTCAATTTCTAAGGGTTGTTGCCGATCATAGTCCAGTTTCATACTGGTAAGATAGGGTTTCATATTGTCTGTATGATCCAGCATCATTTGAATGAATGAATCAGGAATCTTGCGATCGCATCCTTTGGCCCCCGATACAACCTCTTGCATAAGCTCCGTCACCAAAAGGCGAGTTTCTGAACAATGCATAATCTCATCCGTTCGAGCGTTCAAAATCACCGACAAGCCATTGTAGGGGATATTCCAAACCAGCTTTTGCCATCGGGCCAGTAGCAAATCCTCACTGAGATTAACTGGAATTCCAGCTAATTCAAAATCCTCAGCAATTTGTTCAAGCAATGCTGTTCTGCCAGCAGCCTGATAATGAGGCTGGTATTCTCCCAGAGCTATCGTCCCATAATCCAGGTGACGAATGTGCCCTGGCCCAACTTTATTAGAACAGATAAAACACAGTCCACCAATAATCTGTTGATTACCCACGATCTCGGCAATTTCTGATTCAGTACCCAACCCATTTTGAAGCACTAAAACAATCGTTTTCCGCTTGATTAAAAACGGTAAAAGTTCTCGAAGTTGAAGATTGTGAGTCGTTTTTAGCGCAACAATAACGACATCGCAATCAGGCATATTCTGGACGGTATTATAGGCATGAACATGAGGTAGGATCAAGTCTCCATCAGGAGATTCAACTCTTAAGCCCCGTTGACAAACCTGTTCATAATCTCCGCGCAGCAAAAAGTGAACGTCCAGCCCTGCATGTTGCAACTTTGCACCATAAAAACCGCCAACTGCTCCTGTTCCTAAAACTGCATAACTTCGAGTTCCCATGTATCGTCAGTGTTTAATTTTTACCAGGCGGGATTAATCAAGTCAGCCATTGCAAAATCATATCAGGAAGAGGTTGTCGCTTCCGAGAGCTAGGACTAATACAAACGTGCTTTGTCGCTGCTTTGGCAACTAGACTCTGATTGTTTTCAGAGTTTGAAATTCTGTAGTGAATTTCAAACTCTGTCTCTGTAAGTTGTTGACGAGTTAAGTCAATAAAAATGCGATCGCCACAGAAAATGGGCTGATAAAAGTCTATATTGGCATGAACAATCGGAATAGCAAACTCTGAGGAACTAAAAAAGCTCCTCAAATTAATTTGACTGAAGGCAAGTGAAGCCTCATAAGCCTCATGGCACATGGACAAAAGATTAGAAAAATAGACTACTCCCGCAGCATCTGTATCTTGGAACTGAATTATTCGAACATGACTCATAGAAACAATTCCAAATTAACCCCTTAAGGATATGACACCGACCCAGAAATTTTGAGAGCAATCCATGATCTAGCCCTTATTCTTGATTAACATCACGTCAATAATCTTATTGGCAACTTCCTCAGATAGACCCAGAGAGTTGTAGAGCGCATCTAACAAGCTTTCCTCTTCATCCGCCAATTCTCCATCAGATAAAGTGATATCCGTAGCAACGGCAAAAGCAGTTTCCCGCAAGTCTTGAGGAAGCTTTGTAATTGCGGTTTTCATCAAGGTTTCATACCCCTCTAGCTTAATCTGACTCAGCAACCGATCGAGCATCTCATTTTTCGACTCAGCCGAGTAACCCTGAAACAGTTGCATCCGTGTAAAGGTTGTTCTAAGAATTTGGGACTCACTATTCGTGATAACGCCATCAGCAGCTACTGCGGTTAAAGCAATCGCAGCAAAGGCTTCCGCTGGAGTCAACTCGACAGCATTAGAAGGAGCAGTAGACATGACTTTAGACCTACTAGTTAAGGTTTGGAATACTCTGAACACAATAGTGCAGGTTTTTCAAACAGAGCCATTTTTTCCAATCTAGTTAAGAAAGATCGGGTTGAGCCGAAGAAATCTTGCCAGTCCCAGGACTGAAATCAGTACAAATGCTCAAGTTCAAAGAATTCTAGTTAGTTCAGGATTTACCCAACAATCACGCTCAATCCAGGTCACGATCGGGCTTAAAGGACTAAAAAACAGCCCAGCCAAAAATCATTTAAGGGAAGGGGTTGACAGAAGGGTGTGGGATAGAATAGATTAGTAAATGCGCTCGAGAAACAGAGAAACGAACGAAGCGCTCGAACCTAGAAAATTGAAGAGCTAGAAAGCCTGAAAGCATTCCTTGA
>JBOFUV010000084.1:0-36728 GCA_051652765.1 Microcoleaceae cyanobacterium
TTGCTATTGGCGGATCTTTGGCGGGTAAAAGCAAAAAGCTCAGAGCTGAAAACTTAAAGAGGCTTGATTTCTTCAGAGAAAAAGCTGAATCCATGACAAAGGAAGAATTGGATCAAGCGATTGCTGAATTTGATAGAGAATTTGATGGCGATCCCCCAAAATCCCAAATCCTTATCCACATCAAAAAAAATAACGCCTGATGAATTCACCTCGTCGGTGAATCGCCCCCAGCGGGTTCGGCTGGTCGGTGGCTCTGAGGCAGAGCAGAAAGCCCACGCCTGGGCTAGCGGAGAAGGGCAGCGCAGCCCTTCATCGCCTCTCCGAAAGGAGAGCGAGATAGGGGCAAGGATGCATGGATTTTTTAGCAGAAATGGCGCTTAGCGCTTACTCCTTTCACGAGTCCAGCTCCTTGTCTATCTATCTCTCCACAACAGGCTTTAAAGATGAATTGGTTATCACTTTGGGTGATTCGTGAGCCGTTTTAAGTGTGGAAATAGCGTAACCCTTTAATAGCTTAAAAATATGACACTTCGCATCATTGGTGGCGATGTGTGTCGGGGCTCCCTGGTTTGCTGGGAGCTGGGCACTGTGCCGAAAAAATTCAAGGAGCATTTCAAGGAAAACAAACGCAAGAGTACCAAGGCTAGCCCTGATCCGTTGCAGTTCCACTTGAATTCCCTGGGCGTAGCTGATTTTGTCAGTTTCTTGGAAGGCTCCCATCCACTGACTGAGAACAAGGTTAAAGCAAATGCCTTGATCATGGAACCAACTGGAGTCCATTACTCATGGTTATTTGCGAAAATCAGCGAGAGTCATGGAGTTCCGGTGCGGTGGGTAGGTCATCAAGAAGCGGTCTTTCTCCGTCGCCAGGAACGCCTACCCGATAAAAACGACCAGGCTGATGCTCTAGCTCTAGCTTCCTACGCATTAAGCCATTGGGATAAAGGGGAATTCTTCCTCAATTTTTATCCCTTCCCGATAACAAGGATCAGGGAGTTGTTTCTACAGTTGCGATTCCTCAATCGGATACAGTCTCCGCTGATCAATCGGGGCAAACAGCAATTGTCTCGTGAATTCCCAGAAGCGGCCACCATGGAATCTCAACTTGCCTCAGATGGGCTTTCCCCCCTATGGGCTTGGTTAGCGGGGGAGAAACGAGAATTAAAAAGAGACCGTGACTACTATGGAAAGTTGTACAAAAAGTCGATTGCTGTAGAGTATGGCGTTGAGCTATGCAACTTTACCCGCACCGTTGCCGGGTTCTTGTGCAATATACACCGATGGGAACTAAAGCTAAAAACAGAATTGTGTGAGCTGCTAGCCTATCCAGAGTTTGAGCCTTACATGAGGGTCTTTGATCGGTATGGATTTAAGCTCAAAGTTAAGGCGATTCTGCTGTCCCAAATTTATCCGATCAGTAGGTTTGATAATCTTGGCGGCTTCAAACGGCGACTGGGGTTTGGGCAAGTTGAGGAAAGTTCCGGGGACAAGAAAGGATTCAGGAAGGGAGGGGGTAGTCAGTTGTGTAAGGTGGAATTGAATTTGTGGGTTTACACTTGCATTGTTAGGCCAGAAAGACGGATATCGGCTGACAGAGTTCAGGAGATAGGGCGGTTTTACGATGAGCGCTTGGCTCGATTTACTTCCGATCCTCAGGTTGCCAAGATCAGAGCCATTGAGAAAATGTTTAAGGCTCAAGAGAAGCTAATTGAGTCCATGGAGAGACAGGCAAAAATCCAGGGAAGCTCCATGATGGAAGCCCAGGTCATGCTAATGAGGCAGAATCTAGATCTCACAAAGAAGACGATGGTTGAAGCTATCCGTCAGGGGGTGAATGTAAAAATTCCACAAGCAGAAGAGGAAAAGGCCGGGAAAAACTGCGGAATGTTAGTTGCTTGTCAGACTGCGGCATTCTCCCTCAGGCGCTTGTTTAAAGATCTCAAACAAACGGTTCTGTAACTGTTAATTCCCCCAGCAATTATTGTTGGGGGAATTTTAAGAGAGCGATATCGTCGTAAGATGAAAGGAGAGAAATTTAGCCGAGTCCAATCCATCCAGAACCTAGTGCATTGAGGGGATGAAAAATGTGCATTTGTGTGAACTGTGAGTATGTTGATCGCTGTCTGACCTACCATGCCGTTGAGGGACAGCACCAGGAACCCCATCTGACCGAATCTCCGGATTTTGAACCCATTGAACCAACGATAAACGTCAATATTCGCACCTGTGACGAGGAAATTCAGATGGAATGGGATGTGGTGGGTTGTAACAGTTTTAAACAAGAACTGGGTAAGTGGTCAAGGCTGCGTCCAGGGCAATTGGTTCCAACTTAAAGTCTGCTTCCGGATGCAATCCTTGATAATTGCCATTAAATCTTGACAATTGCCATTGAGTACAGCCGTTTTTGTCTAGTGATAATTCAGAGTACTTCCCCAAGTGACTAACCTTTAAGTCTTCCTTGGAAAAGGGGACTTGAATAACTGAGATGTCTCTGATGATTCAAAAACTGCTGTAACTAACAACAAGTGACTAACCTTAAGTGACTAACCTGAGATGAGTTACTGCTTCAATCCTCGCTGCCAACACCCTCAAAATCCAGGTGATGCTCAGTTGTGCCAGAGTTGTGGCTCGGCGTTAGTCCTGAATTCGTTATCTGATGAATATTCGCCTGACTTCTTAACTGACGCATCAAACAGTTTAGACAGTGCCGCAACGCCTCAAATCACGTCTCAAGTAGAATCCCAGGATGCATCCCAATATCGCGGGATCAAGCTATTAGGTCAAGGTGGGTTTGGGAGAACGTTTTTAGTGGTTGATCAAGTTCATCCTTGGCAGCCTCGTGCTGTTGTCAAGCAACTGTTTTCCCAGGAAGTGTTTTTCCAGGAAGTGTTTTCCCAGGAAGCAACCGGAGAGCGAACGGTAGATCGTTTTTATCAAGAAGCTCAGCAGTTAAATCTGTTGGGAAAACATCCTCAAATTCCGACCTTTATCTCCTGTTTTGAACAGGAGAGCTACTATTACTTGGTTCAGGAATTTATCGAAGGAGAAAACCTGGCTCAGGAGTTGTCTAGAAAAGAAACGTTTCGTGAATCTGAGATTCAACAGCTTCTCCAAGAACTCTTGCCTGTTCTAGAATTTGTTCATCGACACAAAATCATTCACCGCGATATTAAACCTGAGAATATTATCCGTCGCCCGGTGATGAGTTTAGGAGGGCGTAAAAGTTTAGTCCTTGTTGATTTTGGAGCAGCTAAACTAGTTACGACTGCTCAACAAAAGCAAGTGGGTACGGTGATTGGGAGTGCTGCCTACACCGCCCCTGAACAATTAATGGGAAAAGCAACCTTCGCTAGCGATCTTTACAGTTTAGGGGTAACTTGTATTCATTTATTGACCGGTTTACCTCCATTTGATCTATTTGATAGTCACAATGGCGTTTGGGCATGGCAGGATTATTTAAAAACACCCATTAGCCGTGAACTGACTCAGGTTCTAGATCAGATGTTAGAACATGCCGTCAATCGGCGTTTTCCCTCAGCAACTGCAGTGTTGCGATATATTAGGCCCCATTCTAAGTACATTGGGATGCTGCCTGGATTGAAGATTCAGAAACGTCTTCAACAACACCCTATTCAGTACTTTTCAGGGCAGAAAAGGATTCAAGCGTCACCTCAAACGTCACCTCAAAACCTTCAGATTCAAGCTCAGTTACACCCAGAACAGCTACAGATTGCAACAATTCAAGCCACTTTACAGAATGCCATTTTACAAAGCGCCACTTTACAAAATACCACTTTACAATATGTTTTGGATGCCTATCAAATTGAGGTTCAGGTCAGTCAGGCCAAGAAAAACCAACTGACAATTGTGTTGAACCGCACCCCAGAAACAACCGCTCAATATAGACAACTAGCTCAGATTATTAGCGATCAGTTAACTGTGTTGCAACTTAAAGCAATTCACCGGGTCAAAATTCTAGGCCGAGTCAAAACCCAAACCGTACCTGAGTGGCAAACTGTCCTAAAGTTAGATCGGGGTATCCAACTCAGAAATTATTTGATTCGTCTACAAAATCATCCTTGGTTTTTAGACTGTTTAAAACTTAGATTAAAACTCAGAACTCAAGAGTTCTGGCTCTCTCAAATCCATCGTAAGGAATTTTGGATGGATGGTTTGATGGTCGGAATGATTGCGTTTATCTTTACTCGAAGTATTGTGGTTTTTACTCCTGTTCTAGGACTTCTCGTTGCCATCGGTTTTTGGGGAGTCAAGCGCCGCGTCAGCCAAACTACAGATTTAGATATTAATGTCTTATTTGGCACTGTTACAACTCTGTTTATTGTCCTGGGAAGTTTAAATATCAGGGTTTGGACAGAGGGATCATTTGGTGTTATCCTAGCCGGATTATTCATCGCCATGCCAACTTTTTATGGGCGAGGAGAAAGTTAAACCCAGTGTCAAGTTCATTCAATCCTATTCCCAATCTTGTTCATCGCTCTGCTCAAAATTACGCTCTGGCGTTGCATACTAGTAGCCCTGAACTGGGGTTGGCAATTCACACCATCACAGATGAATTTACAGATGAATTCACAGGCCAAAGTCGCTGTCAAACCTGGAATTTGGGACGGGATCTCTCGACTCAACTTCACCAACATTTAGCTGAATTTCTCCAGCCTCAAACTTGGTCAGACTTGGCTTGGATTGCTGTTGCAGTTGGCCCTGGAAGCTTTACCGGAACTCGTATGGGAGTGGTCACCGCTAGAACCCTGGCCCAACAATTAAACATTCCATTATTCGGAATTTCTACCCTAAAGGCTGCTGCCTGGTTTTACCTGACCCAGGAAAAAATAACCGCTGCTCATCCGGCGATCGCCCTTCAACTCGCCGCTCAGCGTGGAGAATTATTGGTCGCCATCTATGCCCACAATTCAGAGAATGGCTTAACCGAATTGCTTGCAGATGCCCTCATGTCTGTTGAAACTTGGCAAGAAACGCTATCAAATTGGCCAACCCCTTATCACTTAATTCAGGTTGAAGGGGGTTTGGGAAAAGGAGCAGGCAGCTTACTTGAACTCGCCCGTTTGAATTGGCGGTGTGGGCAGTTGCCCCACTGGTCTGAAGTCGTGCCCTTTTATGGACAACATCCGGTTGAAATCTAAGGAGTTGAAATTTAATCCAATTCTATTAATTCAATCCTATTAATTCAATCCTAATTAATTTAATCCTAATTAATTCAATCCGAACGAATCCGGGTTCAGGTAAAATTCAAATCTCTCTTGCAACTGCTGAACCGTTAACCCTTGAGTCCAGTGCTCAACTAGAGCATGACCCAAAGCCCAAGCATTCCGATCGGGTGTGCCAAAATTGTTTAGTAAAAGCGGCCAGAGGGCCATCAGCTCAAAGTTCAGGGGTTTTTCATCGGTTTCCTTTAGCAAGGAAAATAAGTCGTAAGCCATTTGGAGCTTGCCAATCACAACCGGCAACTGTTCCACCGGAATTTGTTCTGCCAACACATAAGCCAAGCTTGGTGACCCAGTTGTTAAGGTGGCAATAAATTGGAGGACTGGACTTTTGAGCAGAGCTGTCAACCCTTGGGTTGTCGCCATTTGAAAGGTGTAGTGATCAATAATTTTCGCAGCAGCCACGGTTCGAGCGTCCAGGTTTCGCAAAAATCGCGCCAATCTGAGTTGTTTGGCTGGGTTAATCGCTTCCACCAATACCACGGAGAGAACATCAATATTCCAGGCCAAGCGGCCTGTCTGTCCATCTGCGGTAACAATCGGCAAAATCCGGTCACAAAATTCTCCAAGTTGCTCAGTCCGATAGGCCGTGGCAGCCTGAATCGCAATTTCTTTAGGGCGCTTCCCAAATTGCCAGTCGTAGGGCGGATTCCATTCCCGCAGCGGTCGTAACCGATCCACTTGGGTAACAACCGCGATCGCGGGTAAATCTCTTACCTCTGCTTTCATATCCCGAAGAAAGTCAGCATCCATCTGTAGTGCTGGGTCGAGGGCAGGAGTGACAAGCAACAACAGATCCGCAGTATTGGCATAGTCCAACACCAAGTCCCGCAGGTCAGTCCGGTTCACCTGTTCATACCCAGGAGTATCCCACAGCGTCAGGGTTTCGCCTGTGGTTCCTTGCCAATGATACTGTTTAACGTGATCTGTACTGGGCAACACATCTACCGCCGCCAAATCCATCTGGAACACCGTATTGATCAAACTACTCTTGCCTGCTCCAGTGCGCCCCACAAGCAAAATATTCACGGGTTTTTGTGCTACCACTTCCACAGGTTCCGCTTTTGCCAGAATCTCCTGGAGAGTTTTAGTTTTGGCTTTGGGTAGGGTCTGAGTAGAAACAGACGGCTCAACCGGCAAGGCTTTGCCACTGTAGAGCGCAATCGCTTGTTGGCAAAGGGTGCGTAAGGCGTTCTCTCGCAAGGCTTGACTCAGGTTGACCAATAGTTCTTGGGTGGCGCGATCGTTTGAGCGTTGGGTGGTTTGGCGAGCTAGGGCGGCGGCGGGGTTGATCAACCACTGGGCCCAACTCCAAACTTGCCAAAGTCGGCGAGCTGAAGGCTCTAACTGACGATAGACTTCATAGGCTTGATAAGCTTGTCCAACCGTGACCTGGTTTAAGGTTGGGGACAATTTTTGCATCCACCGATCAGTCTCGTCTACGGTTCCCCGGATGAGTCCGTAGGCTTGGGGAACATAAATATTCAGCAGGGGGTACTTGACTTCAGGATGATAGACCTGGGCAACTTCGACCACGACCGTTTGACAACGCTGCCAAAATGTCCCCCAATCCTCCCAAACCGGAGGATCGTTGCGGGTCTCGTTCAAGATACCCTGCAACGCAATTTCTAGCTTGCTCACTGCTTCATGCTGAGGCAGGGCTGCCATCTCCAGGGTTTGGGCCTTGATCTCCTGATCTACCTCTGCCACCGCCGTTGCCAACTGAGCGGCTATCGGTTTTGTCCACTTCACCAATAGCCACCGCCAACCGACAAGAACCAGGGTAAAGATTGCCCAAATCCAGCTCAGGCCCCACTCATGAATTTGCCAACCTGCTGCTCCCAAAAGGAACGCAACAATGAAGCCGATGGGAAGGATTAACACTACCCATTGCCAAGGTTTGAGTCGCATCATGCGTTTTGCCCCATTGATTCAAATCAATTCTAGCGCTGAACCTGTCTGGATTCTCTCCAGCGAACACTCTTTAAGATAAGGGTGCTAGATCTAGCACCAGGTTTTACGCCAGATCTGACGCAAGCTTTAAGATCGTTATGCGGTTGGGGGTCTCTGAAACACTGACCTTGAGCAGTTGCCCATGGGAATCTACGGGAATTTGAGCAAAGTAAAGGCAGATCTCCTCAGTTGTGCCGTGGGGACAGGCCGGATGTTGGTTAATCACTGCGGGTAATTGCTCAATCCAGAAGGCCAAGCGATTTTCCATTTCGACCATATCCAGTCCATACAGGTCTCCGGGTTGACAGATCGCCTGCAATTCCAGGGTAACTTCGAAGGTATGAACGTGCAGATCAAACCAGATGGGTGGGTTGCAATGCTGTCGGCGAAAGCTGCCTTTGATGCAGTACGTGAACGTGATCGCCCCCTGTTGATGCTGTTGATGGGGGGGGATGACATTTTGACAGGGAATCTGAACGCTATCTTGCCGGTGGGAAGGACAGTGGGAATGACTGTTGTGCATGGGACTTAGGGAACACCCAGATACTTATGGATCTGTAACGATAATCGATATTCCGGAAATTGTTGTAGGAGCTTTAAGGTGATCGGAATGGTGCGATCGCGGGTTGTCCATTCTGGTTGCAGGAAGATCGGAATTTGTCGGGGGGAAGGCAAGTATGCCCCATAGGATTTCAATTCGGTTCCTGTTTCGATCACCACCTTGATCTCATTGGCTCGCTGCCAGAGTTGTGGGAGCACCGGATATTTGGGACTGATATGTTCCTTAGGGCTGAGGGTGATCCAAGTTTCAGACACCACGTCTTGCCAAAAAGACCCTGAAGTTTCAATGGATACCTTGCGGCCTGTTGTCGCGATCGCCTGCACTAGAACAGGGAGGTGACCCTGAATAAAAGGCTCTCCGCCAGAAATCACTACCCGAGGAGACTGGAGTTCTGCTAAGAGTTCCCCGACTGACCGCAGCGATCGCGGTAGACCTTGACCCCCCGTGCTATACCCGGTATCACAGTAATGGCATTGGACAGGACAGCCTGCGAGCCGAATAAAATCTACAGGTGTACCAACCCAGTAGCCTTCTCCCTGGACAGTATTCTGAAATGTCTCATGAATTGGAAGCAGTTCATGGAGGTTCAAGTCCATCTAAAGCTTGATGATTAACAACGAGTTCATTCTTAATTTTAACCTCTTCCTTCAATGTGTAATTTTAACGTGAATTCAAGATTCCTCTTGGCAGTGCTCCAGGATTAAAAGTTATGTCAAGAATTGTAAAATCCCGTTTAGGTAAGGTTTTTAACCTTGCCATTTTTCTACAATTAAGAATTATTGGTTTTCATCAGATTTTCCGCTGACAGTCCATTTATGCTTGCATGAAGCAAGAACCGCTGAAATTTAGAGAAGGGATTAAGAATTTTGTCCGTCTCCATGGCCAACAGATACAATAGTGCTGAAGGTAGCAATTGTGACTCATGAATGTTGTACAGGCTCCTACAGCCCAATCCAACTTGCTTAGGCAGGTAGGAGTGATTGGGGGTGGACAACTGGCCCAGATGATGGCAGAGGCTGCAAAGTCCCTGAAGATTGAGCTGCTGATTCAAACCCCTGATCCTTCAGACCCAGCAGTTGCTTTTGCTACAGATGTCATTTTGGGAGAGATTGTAGATGCCACTGCAACAGCTCAACTCGCGAAACAATGTGAAGTCATCACGTTTGAGAATGAATTTGTTGATTTATCAGCCCTATCGATTCTTGCTGACCAAGGAGTTTGTTTTCGTCCGCGACTGGCAACGTTATCAATCCTCTTGGACAAGTATGAGCAACTGTGTTGGCTGCAGACTCTAGGGTTGCCGATTCCTCGATTCAAGGCATTGACTCCAGGAGTTGATCTACTCAGCCAGATTGAAACCTGGGATTTCCCCTTGGTCTTGAAAGCTCGACGACATGGGTATGATGGTCAGGGAACCTGGGTGGTACAAGAGCAAGCTCATCTAGAAAGGGTGTTGACAACATTTGGGTCTGTGCCTTTGTTGTTACAGTCCTATGTTCCGTATGAGCGAGAGTTGGCTGTCATTGCGGCCCGCTCCGCAACTGGGGAAGTGGCAATTTATCCCATCGTAGAAACCTACCAACGCAACCAAGTGTGCCACTGGGCGATTGTTCCCGCCAATTTGCCGCTGGGTTTGCTGGACACGATTGAGAACATGACTCGTCTGGTTTTGGATGGTCTACAGGCTGTAGGCATCTTTGCGATCGAACTTTTTCTCACGTCAGATGGCCAAGTCTTGATTAATGAAATTGCCCCACGCACCCATAACTCAGGTCATTTTAGTTTGGATGCTTGTCAAACCTCACAATTTGAGCAACACTTGCGGGCAGTGTGCAATTTTCCTTTGGGAGATCCAGCCTTAATCAGTGCTGGAGCAATTATGGTCAATTTATTAGGGTACGAGTATGCTCAGGATCACTACTTCGTAAAACGGCAACAGCTTGCTGAAATTCCAGGCGCAACGGTGCATTGGTATGGTAAAGCTGAGGCTCGACCGGGTCGCAAATTGGGTCACATAACGGTTTTACTACAAGAAACCTCACCTGAATCTCTACAGGCTGAGGCTTTGGCGATCGCCCAGCAGGTTGAGACCATTTGGTATTGAGACTAGATGCCTATCAAGAGTTGCTCACAGAAATGGACTTAAATCCTCAGCTTCCCGACCCCGTAGACCCTGAGTTACAAATTGATCCAAAACCAATCGATATTTTGATTGTTGATGATCAAGCGACTAACCTGAGGCTACTCACTAAAGTGCTTAATCGGGCAGGATATGAGGTACGACAGGCGATTAATGGAGAAATTGCTCTGCAGGCTATTCAAGCACGTCAGCCTGATTTAGTGATGTTGGATATTATGATGCCAGAGGTGGATGGATACCAGGTCTGTACTAAGTTGAAATCCAATATAGAAACTGCTCATATTCCTGTGATTTTCCTGAGTGCCTTGGATGATGTGTTCGATAAGGTCAAAGCGTTTTCCCTGGGAGCGGTGGACTACATTGGCAAACCCTTTCAAGCTCAAGAGGTTTTGGCGCGTGTTCGACATCATTTGGCCCTACAGGAGACCAATCGTAAAATTACTCACCTCAATCTGCAACTAGAGCAACAGGTCAAAGATCGTACCCAACAACTCGAAGACATTCACGCTCGCCTGCGGCAATTGGCGCTTTACGACGAGTTGACCGGGCTGCCGAATCGAGCTTTGTTTTTAGACCATTTGGAAACCGCCCTCAAGGCAGCTCAATCCGACCCCAACTATCAATTTGCCGTCTTATTTTTGGACTGCGATCGCTTCAAAGTGATTAATGACTCCCTAGGCCACTCTGCGGGGGATGAGTTACTCACAGTTGTGGCTGATCGATTACAGAGTACTTTGCCCAAAGTGAATGTCTTGGCCCGGTTAGGCGGCGACGAATTTGCCATTCTACTCACCCCTTTGTACCAAGTGGATGAGGCGATTACCATTGCCGCACAAATTGTACAGACTTTGACTCACCCCTTTCAGCTCAAAGGTTACGAGGTCTATGTTAGTGTGAGTATGGGCATTGCGATTGGCAATAGTAGCTATACTCAACCCCTACAAATTCTACAGGACGCGGATACTGCCATGTATCGAGCCAAGGCAAGTGGCGACCCTTGCTATCAAGTCTTTGATCCTCAAATGCATCAGAAAGCGTTTCAGTTTTTGCAGATTGAAACAGACTTACGCAGGGCTATTTTTCACCAAGAACTTCATCTGAATTACCAGCCCATTGTAGATTTAAATACCGAAAAGTTAGTTGGGTTTGAAACCCTGGCGCGGTGGCACCATCCTGAACGGGGGTTTATTCCGCCGGGGGATTTTATTCCAGTGGCGGAGGAAACAGGTTTAATTGTGCCGTTGGGCAATTGGATTCTCTATACCGCCTGCAAACAGCTTCAAGCTTGGCAAGATCAGGAATTGCTGAATTTTGACTTGACCTTGAGTATCAATTTATCAGCAAAACAGTTTAACCAACGATACTTAGTTCAACAAATTGATCAGGTTGTAGGTGAGATGAAACTTAACCCTAAATTCCTCAAACTTGAAATTACAGAAAGTGTCATTCTTGAAAACCTAAAAATCGCACAATCTTTGCTGGAGGAGTTGCGCGATCGCCAAATTTCAATTTGTTTAGACGACTTTGGTACAGGCTATTCATCTTTAAATTATCTCCGCTGTTTTCCGATTGATACCCTCAAGATTGATCAATCTTTTATTCGCCGTTTAGATGGCAGTTCAGAAAAATTAGGATTGGTTCCTGTGATTATTAATATTGCTCAAACGATGAATATGACTGTTATTGCCGAAGGAATTGAGACATTAGATCAACTCAAGCAACTGAGAAGTTTAGATTGTCACTGTGGTCAGGGATATCTATTCTCTAAACCTGTGGATTCAGAGATAGCAACTCAAATGTTGATTGCTCAACAGACAGCCCGCTACTAACTCTCTTTTGTCAGGACAAACACACTCCCAACGTTCCCTCTTCCAATCCGCATATCTTCATCTAGATACGTAATATCTAGCCACCCCTGTTGACGGCCTTCTGCAAAGTTAAAATCAATGGCTGTAAATTTCTTTCCCGAATCAATTGCCTCAATCAGTTGATTTGGATTTTGATATCCAATCATCCGTTGTAAACCTGTCACTAACCGACTAAAGTTGACCTGAACTCGACGTTCTGACAATGCTTCAAATCGAGCAGTAACGCTGACTAATGCTTCTAAATAGGGCAAGCCATAAACTTCTGCAATATTGTAAATTTGGCCTGTTTTTACCCGAATACATTGATAAATTTGGCCCAACTTATAGAGTGGAAAGCGATCAATTCCCAATAATTCTTCACTGCTGGTATACAGTAATCGCCAATTTCCATCGAGTAGGTGTTTGGCCTCTAGGGGTCGGGGGTTGGGATTGTAATCTTCAAGTTGGGCGATCGCCGACAGAATCACCTGTCGATCAGACTCAGTCGCCAGAATCCCTCGATTCTTACCTGCAATGCTTTCCAGGAGTGCTGCTTTTTTAATCATTTTAGGAGTGAGTAGATTCAGCAAATTTAACAGGATTTTATCGGTTTAATCCGTTAGTACCTGCAACAGTCACTCTTCTTTTAGCACATCCTGAATATCTACAGCAGTTTTCAACTCAGTTTTCAGCACAGTTTTTAACTCAGTTTTCAACACAGTGAGGGACATCTCAGCCACTCCAGTCCCCCTTAGAAAAGGGGGATTTAGGGCGCGCTCTAAATCACATCTGGATGAAAACGGCTGTGGCATCATCCTATTGAGCCCTTCGTAACTATTTCTCTTGATTGATCAATCCCTCTATCCGCTTTATAGCTTGTAGAAGTAGGCAACACCGGGCAGAACATCAGTTGTTCCCTGGACTCGTTTCAAGCGCCATACTAGGGTGTCTGCTTCAGTCTTCAACTCCGCTTCAGCCAGTTCTAACCCCTGTTGGTTGAAAATCTCAAGATTAGCCACCTCCCCATCCACATCTCCCACGATACTCAATGCTCCGGATTGGCTGCCGCTACCATAGTTCTCAGCAGTGATCACACCTCCGATTTTGCCCTGGCCTACTTGGGTAATTTCCAGATCCATCCGGTGGGTTGCACGCACGTCTCCTTCAGTACTCCAGTTACCAACAAAGCTAGTATCAATTTCGTTCGGTTTAGCTGGATCTGGTGTTCCCACCGGCGAGGAAGCAATCGGAGTTGGAGTTTCAGCAACGGGCGAAGCAATCGGAGTTGGAGTTTCCATAGTTGGGGAAGTAATTGGAGTTGGAGTTTGAACAACGGACGAAGCAACAGGAGCCTGGGTTTCAGCAACTCCTGGGGAGGAAGGAAAAATCTTTTCCCAATTTTGTAGCAGAGCAACTCCCACTGCACTGAACAAACCAATCAGAGCAATCATAACCTCTGCTCGCAAACCTTTACCGTTACCTTCTGCCATAGGAAAAAAGTAGAAACTAATAACTTTTCTTATAGTAATTCAAACATCGTTTAAGTCCTAGCCCGCTCCGAATCACAACTGTTGATGGGTCAAACTAGATCTCAAAGCGGGCTGAGGGCTTCACTACAAGTTTCACCAATTTTTCCTGATTGCCAGGGTGATCTTGAGTAGCCCTGAAATGAGAGTTCAACCTTTTGCGTTGAACTCCCATCAACAAAAACTACTGTTTTCAAAAGCTACTGACTTAAAAAACTGGTTTTTTAAAACTACTATATCTATGGCAGTCCAAAATGACTAATGCAATGGGATAAAAAGTTGTTGTCTCTTCTGAGGGATTGTGTCTCCAAACCCCACTTTGGTTTTTTGCAACTTTTTTTGCAACTTGCTTTTGTAATTCATTTAGGATTGCTAGAATAACCCAAATAGGGAAATAATCTAGTGCCGCTTCTTCTATTTTTATTGATCAAATCATTAACAGCACTATTTTGGATTTCCCTAACCAGTACTTCATACCCTCTTGCTGTTGGCAAATAAGAACGAGTTAAGATTGCAACTTGGGAATTTTCATTGATATACTGAGGCTGGGGTGGTGTAACGTCCGGAATATCTGAGTTGATATAAATGAATCCTCCCAAAACTTCTGTTACTCCCTGATTTTTGGTTTCAAGAATAGTACCGGGCTTCTCAGTTTTAAGCCCTAAGATCCATAAGACTCCACCATCATTCAAGATTTTTGCCTCTGATTCTGATGGTATTGCTTCAACATTTAAACCTCTAGCCCAAACTTTCTGTTGATGGATTCTAATTAAGCCTGAAACAATATCTTCCAAGAAGACATCTCCCATCCCAGCATTGGTATTGCTATAGGATTCAAGTGCTGAATGCTTAATCACCAGTTGACGTTTTGAGTTGTGTTCAATGCTAGCTCTTTCTAATCTTTCTAGTGAAACAATAGGTTCGTCTCCATCCTCAAAGCGAAAGGTAGGGATTGTTGAATTATTTGAAAATCGGGCTCCCATTCCGATAATCTTGCTGATACTTCCTCTGATTTGAATAGTTTTGTCAACGGTGTATACACGGTTGGGTAAAAATACAGTTTTTGCATTAGGAGTATCAATGGCAACTTGGATATCAGCTCCTGAACTTCCTTGAACTATAGAAATAGCATCTAAATTGTGCTGAATATAAGGCGTTTCTTCAATGGGTAGATTCATCATCTTTGTTGCTGCTGAAAACCCAGTTAGAGGTTGACTACAAGTCCATTCTTCAATATTGCCTTGCAATGTTTCAAGTTGCCCAGTTTCACAATTATAAACTTTTGCAGTATCTCGGTATCCAGTCTGTTTGACATCCGATAAAAAGGTCTGAATTGTACGTTTTTCGCCAGGAGTTCCAATTCCACTTTCTCGATATTGAGTTTCAATCGCTGTTGTGCTCTTACCATCAACTCCGGCTAATTCAGCATGAATCAAAGCAAGGGTGGCGCGATGCCCTTCAACAAAAATAGCAGGAACACGATTGACACTTTTAAGGTTCCGAATAGTGACAACTTGCATGGCTTGTTCAATCCCAAACTGCTTTTGATCTCGAACAGTCACATTTTCCATGTGGACTGAGTTGGTTGGGCCGCCGCCAACAAGAATACCTCGATCAAAGCCCGTGATTGTGATATTTTTAATCAATATTGGGCCGATTTCTACTGCTGTTAGATCAAGACCACGGGAACCCTGACCATCACCAGAAACAATCGAAACATCAAAAACTCCTCCGCCATTATTAGAGTTAATCTTGATACCAATGGCATTGGAATTTCCAGATCCTGTATTGACCGTCAGGTTCTCAATGCGATTCCGAAATCCGTTCGCTCGATTATGCCTGGTATCAATCACAGGTTTGCTTTCCCCATTGGAAAATCCAGGAGCATGATCTTGGAGTTTGATCATACTTTCTGTTTGACTTTCACCCATTAAAGTCGTTCGTTTATAGTAAAGCCCTCCATGAGCACCTTGAGGCCACTCAATAGTGTTGCTAACCAAATAAGTCCCTTTCGGTACATAGATAATTTTGTTACCATTCGCAATTTCATCTCGTGTCATCGCCAGTCTAAAGGCTTCGGTATCATCTGTTATCCCATCTCCTACAGCACCATAATTTTTGATATTAATAACGCCTCCTTTTCCTTCTTCAAGCTCAGGAAAGACTTCATTGCGAGCAGAAGAAACAAGAGAATGGGGCTGGAAAGCAAAACTTTCCGAATTAGAAGAAAGTAGCTGCTGTTCAAATTCTGATAGGCGTTGAGGTAGAAAAATCTTAATTGCTAAGTAAGACGAAAGCGTCCCTAAAATTGCTAAAAATAGAATGATTTTATGCATATCAGTCCTGATTTTATAATGTCAAGTACTCTAAATGATAAACTCGAAACTGGATTATTTAATGAGTAAAACAGCTTGAATCAAGGCTTTAATCGACCTTGATCTCTCCTTCCTGATTGGGTTGATTTCATGAGTTGGAATCTCCCACTGATTACAATATTGCTCTTGCCATCGCAACCCCAGAATGCAAGCCAAATAGAGCATATAGCCTGGTTCTTCCATTTGAGTAAATACCAGACCAAAAACGATTGGGGTGAGCGCCAAAAATTTAGAGACATCATCAAAACAAATCCTGCGCCAGACAACAAACCAGATATACAGAAAGGATGCGATTCCAAGCCATCCTAAATCTCCCCAAATTCCTGCCCATCCGAACAACGGAGAAAACATACTGGATTGATCCCCTAACCAACTTTCCCCTACAGCCCCCCAAACTGCTACGCTTGCGGGATGTGTTGTTGAGCCTAAGGGCTTGAGCAAAAAATCGTACTGCCACACCATCCATCCTCCCAGTCGTCCAACGGTATGACCTGGGCCCAAGCCCAACCAGGGATTGAGGGGGGATTCATAGAACGTTGGGACAATTCGGAAAGCCGCTGTTTTCAGCAGTGTTGCTTCCCCTTCTGGGCCATACATATCAGGTCTCAACCAGGTTTGGAAGGCAGAAAAAGCTTCTATGTTTTCCACAGCCCAGTAGAAAACAATCGCTAACAGAACTCCACAAATAACATACTTTAGTGCTTCTACAATACTCTCGAATTTTGTAATCAGAAGTAATATTCCTGCGATTCCAAAAACCAAAAGCACTTGTTTTGCATCAGCCAGATTCATGTGCCAAAACATCGCAAGAGCAACAATTGCTCGGAACCAAATTGGGAGATTTTTTGCCGCAGAAAAATAGTATATTCCAAAAGTTAAAGCCACAGAAGCGCCAACAACATGACCCGCGCCTCCTCCAATAAATACTCCCTTGATGTTATCTTTCAGCCCTTTGCGGAGATGTAGCTTGAATACATATCGTTGTACATAAGCAAACAATGTGTTTGTAAAGGATGAAAGTACAATATAGGCTCGAAACTGTGCAAGCTTTTCTGGTGTTAAGGGTAAACTAATAATTGATAGAAGTAGTAGAAAGTGTTCACATAAAAATAAAGTATTCAAAGCAGCATTAATTAAGCCTGCGCCATTGAGAAGGGCACTGGCAATGTTAACTCCTAAAAAGATGGCGATCGCAACAATAAGTTCCTGAACAATCACAATCTGTTTACGATCTCTAATCCGAGTTTTTAGTAGAACGAAACCACAAACCCAAGTCACAACTCCATAATGCGCTAAGTTAATGATGGAAGGAAATTTTAATAGGGTGAGAATGCGAGGGAAAAAGGCAGAGCTAAAAGCAAATAGAACGAGAATGAGCAGTTGGACATATCCCTTCTTTTTTTTAGGGGTGATAAAATAGCCAGAGGGTTGAGTGCTGTAATCTATGCCCAAAGTTCTATATCTCCTAGATCATTAGGGGTATGCCAATCTAAAATTTCTGATGTTCAAAGAGGACGGATTCATAGATTGTTTCTAGAATTTGAGTTTGTTTGGCCCGGTTAAAATGAGCTTCTACATGCTCTCGCCCTCGTTGACTAAAATACTGCCATAGCTCTGAGTTCTCCAGTAGTTGTGACAAACGATTTGCTAGTTCTGAGCAGTCTCGCTCAGGAGTTAAATATCCTGTTTCTCCATCAATGACAGCTTCAGGAATGCCAGCATGATAAGTACTAACAACCGGCAAAAGCATGGCTTGAGCTTCTAGAACCACATTGGGCAATCCTTCCGAATCTCCTTCAATTGAGGTGACACTCGGTGCTGCCAAGACCATTGCCTGATTCATCCAAGCGCGAACAACTTCTGGAGATTGAAAGCCCAAAAATTCGTAGTGTTTTAGATGTTGAGCTGCTAGCTTTTCCAAGGTAGATCTCAACGGGCCATCCCCAATGATTACCAGCTTTGTTTCGGGTAAAGCTGATTGGACATGAGCCATTGCTTTAATTAAATATTCAACTCCTTTTTTCTCCGTGAATCGCCCTACAAACAAGACAACAGGTTCACGAGGAATTTTGATATCTGGACAGAATTGCTCAATATCTACGCCATGGTAGTGAACTCTAATCTTCTCTTGGGGAAAATTTTGCTCGATTAATTTGTCCCGAATAAATTTGGATACCGCGAGAAATAGATGAGCTTCCTGCTTAAGGGCTTCAAGACGACGGAAGTAGATCCAATGATTAAAAGAAGTGTATCGAGCAGATTCGGGCTTAACCGTTGCATCTGCTCCTCGATAATGCACTAAAAGCGGAATATTCAGCGATCTCATCCAAGGTAAAATTAAGGCACCACTGAGACCAAATTGAGCATGAACCAAAACGGGTTGAAGATTCTTGACCTGTTGATAAAGTTTTGGCGCAAACCCACCCAGCTTAAATAATTGTTCCTCAATCTTGCTCAAGGGACTATTACTATGATTAACGACCAAAGTACGCTCTGGGGGTAACGCCAGTCCCTGAACCCGCCTAGATCCAACATAGTATGCAGAAAATTTTTGCAGCTTTTCTGCAGGGTCTCGAATAAAGGTTTGGGATGGGGGGAGTAATAAGCTATTGAAAATTATCAAATTTGGCTTTCTTTCATGTTTCTCTGGATTGTTTTGCATCAATCTTAACTCCGCTAAAATAATTTTAAAATACTTGATTTTTGAGTTGAAAATTGTATTAATAACCGCTTACTCACAACATCTGATTTACAACATTAATTCATTGATAAGTTACCAATTAAAGTTGTTGATAAATTTATTCACCACAATTTTCAAGAATATTAATGTAAAGTTGGGCGAGCCGTTCTCCCTTGGTCTCCCAAGAAAATTCCTGCCTCACCAAGGCTTGACCTGCTCTTCCCATGTGTTCTCGTAGGGTTTTATCTTTCCCCAGATCTCGAATGGCGTTGGCCAAGTCTTGAATTGTTTGGTCAGGTGTTTTTGCAGGAATCTTTAAGCCTGTTTCAGATGTCACTTGAACTGCTGGGCCACCAAGGTCAAGACAAATCACGGGTCGTCCTGCGGCCATTGCTTCCAAACAAACCCATCCACCAGAATCGTGCAAACTAGGATGGATTAGAACATGAGAATGTCCTAACTTTTGCAGGGTTTCGTGGCGAGGCAGCCGTCCCCAAAATTTAACCTGACCTGAAACGCCTAGGTCTTCTGCCAATACTTGTAAAGAATTGCGTTCTGGCCCATCTCCTAAAATCCAGTACTCTGCATGGGCTAGATCCGCTTTTGCAAACGCACGGATGCTCAAATGTAGCCCTTTCCAGTGCAGTAGTCTTGCCATGCTAATAAATCGTAGCGTTGAATCTTCAGGTTGAGCAGTTTGAGCTAAGTGCTCAATTTCCGTGGACGAGAGAGCAGACTCAGAAAAAACCTCAATGTTTTTAGCCCCAATGTGGCGCAAGCGTTGAGCAGTATCGGATGTCGTAGCACGTACCCTGTGGCTTCGCTCTGCAGTCATCCGTACAAATGGATCAAGTTCTCCCATGCGATGGGCAAGACCGCGAGTCATTTCATAAACCTTCCCTCTTAGACTAAAATCTTTCCAGAACGGTCTAGGAGCCATTTCCCCTCCTCCAACTGGCCCCCAGACAAATGGAATCGGTAATAACGAGAGAAAACTAGGGGTTGAATAGCGTACATAAGTGACATGATGAACAACATCAAATTGAATTTCCGGATGGAGTTTATGAGCCATAAAGTAAGCTGCAACTTGCCAAAAATAGTAGTGCAAATGCACCAATCTCTGATTATTATTCAATGCTTGTAACCCTTTTGAAGGTTCACAATAAACAAAGTTAAGATTGGGTAATGGATGCTGCTCTAGTTCATGCTCAATGTAACTCCGATTATTCTCCCGCGTGAATACCCAGACCTTGTGATACTTGGCAATTTCCTGAGCAATATTCCATCCAACTCCAGGCTCCGAACCTTCTCCTGGCCTACAAGCATAAGCAGAAATTAAGACATTTAAACATCTCATAATAGTGTTGAATAGTATTAAATTTCAGTTGGTTCATCAGTGAGCCTTTGACGTTGTAAACTCATGGCAGCCCTGCTACAAGCTCGTAGATCTCGCCGATGATAGCGCCAATTATTTAATTGCCTTGCCCCCCAGTATAGAACATTTCTAATCGGGTCAAATATCCATAGTTCTGATTGCTTAAATTGTAAATCGTACCCATATTTATGAAGATAAGGCGCACCCAAGACTTCAAAGAAAAACAATTCGGATTTCGACATCTCCTTGAGATATTTTTGACTATTTTTAGAGTCAATTCCTTTTTCAACTTTTGCATGGATTGTTCTTCCATGGCTCTTTAAGACTAGCGCTTTATTGGCTTCTGATTGGTGATAGTTTTCGGGAATTTCAGGATCATATTGTAGCCCCAAAAACTCCATCAACTTTTCTAGTTCTTCTGCCGTATGTTCAAGTAAATCTTCATATTTCAGCTCATAAATATCTTTGCCATAATGCTGATTGAAGTCCTCAACTCTTCGCAAACCGTCGATCCAATACAACGAGCCTTGAAATACTCCTTTTGGGCCAAACTTGGCTTTGCCTTGTTCGGTTTGATGAACTTTTCGATAAGATAAGGTAACATCCCGTCCATCTCGAATCATATGAACAATTTTTGCCTCTGGGAATAGAGTCTTAATTCGATCTAAATTAGCAATTAAGACAGGCATCTTGATGCCCCATCGAAGACTTTCAAACCCTTCTTGATCAAGATAGGCTTGATAAATTAGAGAGTTGATTTCAGATAAAGATTGAGGATTAGCTCTTTCTAGGTATGAAATCAGATAGTCTTCACTCATGCCCCATCCCCACTCTTGAGAGTTTCTAAAAAATATTCTGACCAGTAGTTTGTAATCTTCTTGGTTAAAATTTTCTTGCTGGTGAAACAGGGGATAAGTTCGAGCAATGAAGTCACTTTCATGGGGAATATAAAGCTGCTGACTTGCATTGAGTAGTCCTCGGAGCAGAGTAGTTCCTGATCGACCAGAACTTACAATAAAAATAGGGGGATGCTTTATCATCATTTGACTCATAGCGGCAAAATAGTAGACTGATTTTCACAAGTGTGTGGCAGAAGAAAACTAGGGAGTCATGACAAATGTAGTGACTTGATCCAGAAACTTTGCGGATGCCTCTGGGGTATATTGCATCATCAACTGCTCCGATTTTCGACCCATCTCTGCAACATGTTCAGGGTTTTGGATGAAATTTTGCATCAATTCTGCCAATCGTTCAGGCGTGCGGGGATCAAATCGATACCCGTTTTCCGCCTCAACAATCAGTTCTGAGGCCCCTGCCCACTGAGAACATAAAACTGGTTTCCCTAGAATCATAGCCTCTAGTACCACCATGCCCCAGGTATCCTCCAGGGTGGGTAGAATAAACACATCTGCTTGATCAAAGTAGAGACCGAGAGCACCATATTCAACTCGACCTGCCCAGTATACTCGGTGATCTAGATCGTGCTCTCGGCAAAACTGCTTGAGTTCTGCGCGTTGAGTCCCATCCCCAACCACCAAAACAGAATAGGTGTCGCACTTTTTTTGATGCAAAATTTTGCAGGCTTCTAGTAAAAATTGCAGTCCTTTTCTCTGGGAAATACTGCCAACAAAAAGGAATACAGGGGCTTGCAGAGCAGGGAGATCGGGTTGGTGTGCTTGAATGTTCATAGTCAACGCCTGAACGGCTGGAACCTCATAGGGATGCACAAAAACATGATCTGCTTTAGCTTGAAGAATCTCGGTCAGATAGGCTTTTCCAGCTTGAGAATTGGTAATGCAAGCATCTGCTGCCTGAACCATCGCCCGTCGAACGGTTAAGCGCAGCGGAGAGTTGCGATAGTCCACCCCAGGGGAACTGCCCTCATAGGCAATCACAACTCGCCAGCGGCCAATAGGTTTGAACAGGAGCGACAAAATCGTCCACATCCCAAAGGAATTTGAAAATATCAGTTGAGGCTTGAATTCTAACAGTCGGTTGACAATGTTTAAGGGAAGATAGGTAAAGTTGTCTCCATAGCTTGCGGCAGATTTCTTCAAGGAAATCACCTTGCGATCGCCAACAATTTCAAACTCAAAAGAGTCCTCAAATCCAGGCGCATACCCTCGCCAATTCGTCACAAAGGCTTTGGTCTGAGGATAGAGTTTTGTAAAATTGGCCAACGTTGGATGCCAGTAATAAAAAGCAGAGGTGAGTAACCAAGCAACACGGAGATCGTTCATAGTCTGATTAACGAATAGTGAATAACTGGGTTAATGATTGGACAAATTGGAGTCGCGCCAACCCCGGAGCGTTGTCAGGTAATGGTTAAGAAAAGGCAGTCCAGCAAGGGCCGGAATCAAATAGCGAGCGGTACAGAGGATTCCCAGTGCAGCAGCGGTTGTTGCATCAAAATAGGGTTGGTAAAGCAGAACTAACGCTGCATCCCGAGTCCCAATCCCAGCAAATGTCAACGGCAACAGCCCTGCCAGGATGGCGAGGGGAGCAAGGGCCAAATTGGCTAAAAATGGCACCCAAGCTTTGAGGGCGAGAATAAAGAACCAGATCTGCAATAGATGTAAGAACCAAATCAAGATAGACGTTAGGCTGACGTTTAGGAGTTGAATCCGATCACTCCAGAAGTAGTCATGCATTTCTGCCCAAGCAGACTGTAATTGCTGTAACTTAAGTCGCAACTTGTTTGGAACAATTTTTTGAACCATCCGAAAGAAAAAATCGGCAAATTTCTGAGAACTCAGGATCAGCAAGCCCAAGGTTCCACCCCCGATTACCCCTGCTGTCATGATCCCAAAAAAGGGATCTTTCTTAGGATAAAGGATCAATCCAAAAGCACACCATAACAAGAGAGACAACATATCACAGGTTTTCTCAAAAACCACTAAAGAAAGGGCAAAAGATCCCGTCAAATGTCCTCGCTCTCGCATGAAATAAGCTTTGGCAATGTCTCCCATTTTGGAGGGTAAGACCATGTTCAAAACACTGGCTGCCAGAATCAGGCGGGTGGCTTCACTCAACTTTAATCTGACGCTTTGCGGGGCGAGTTGTTGGAGTCGCCAAGCCGTTAACCCCGTGAGCGGAATTACCATTGCCAAACCCGTCACCATCCACTGGCGATCGCACTGCCGAAAAATTGTGATTAACTCTGCAATATTGATCCGGGAGTAAATCAGGGTGAGGATGAGAATGCTAACTCCAATTGAAATCAGCCGTTTCATCAAAAATCCTCCTCAGACTTTTGAGCAGAACACCGTGAATTTTGATTATGGTCTTGATCTCTCAACTCCGCCCGTCGCAGCCTGAGCTGAATGTCTTCTAGAATCTTACGATTAACTGCCATCAGATCGGCGACCAAGCCAAACATCCAAAGTTGAAACCCAATCAGGATTAAGATAGCGGCTAGAATCAGGCTGGGGGCCCGAGATCGAGTGGTATCCTCAAAGAAAAGAATGAGCCATCGCACACAAAGTAAAACCCCCAACGTAAACGGCACACTCCCCAAAACGGCAAAGAACCGTAGGGGCCGGTAGGTCATGAAGATGCGTAAAATGGTGAACATTGAACGGCGCACATAGGCTGGGATGCTCTTTACCAGCCGGGATGGTCTTAAGTCCGGATTCGTCCTGACAGGAATGGAGGTAATTGCAATGCCTTTTTGCCCAGCCTGAATAATCGTTTCGAGGGTATAGGTATATTCATTGAAGACATTGAATTGCATCGCGGCATTCCGGCTAAAGGCCCGAAACCCACTGGGAGCATCTGGAATATTGGTGTTGCTGACGAGGCGGACGATCCAACTCCCAAAATTTTGTAAAGCCTTCTTACTCGAAGAGAAGTGCTGAGTCTGACGAATTGGGCGGGCTCCCACAACTACCTCCGCCTGACCGAGCAAAATCGGCTCCACAAGCCGGGGAATGTCTTCAGCACAATATTGATTGTCAGCATCAGTGTTGACGATAATATCAGCTCCTGCCTTCAAGCTAGCCTCAATTCCGGCCATGAAAGCTTTTGCTAAGCCTTGATTGCGCTTGAAGCTAACAATGTGATCAACTCCCAAGCGGTCTGCAACTTCTGCTGTGCGATCCCAACTACCGTCATTGACGACCAACCATTCGACACAATCGATCCCAGGTATCTGGCGCGGGAGTTGTCTCAGGGTAATTCCCAAGGTTTGTTCCTCGTTGTAGCAAGGGATTTGAATGATTAACTTAGTCATCAGAGAGACTCAAAAATTGTCCTGGCAAAGGTTTCTGCCGAATTTTGTTCTGCAAAAGAGCGCATCTGTTGAGCATCACATAACGTGTTCCAATCCTCTGTTTGGAGAAACTGAGTCAATCCTTGGGCAATGTCCTCGGGCTGGGTTGAGTCAACGGTTATGCCCAGTTGATGGCGTTGCACGATTTCCCCCATTAAACCATAGTTAGAACTGAGGACGGGCTTGCCTGCGACGGCGGCCAGCAATAAAATCCCGCTCATCCCAACATGCTTTTGATAAGGCGCAAGCACACCGTCTGTGAGTTGAAAATAGGTCTGAACCTCCGAATCCGAAACAAATTCATACCGTGGAATAATTTGTACAGGCTGAGTTTGACACAGTTGATCAATCACCGCATCTAGGGCAGATGCAATTCCACATTCTCCCACCAGTAATAGACAGAGTTGCTCACACAGGTGAGGAGGCAACTGATGGATCGCTGCCAAGAGTTGATAGACTCCCTTGCGCTCCGTCAGTGCGCCAAACAATAGAAAGATCCGGCGACTCGGTTCAATTCCTAACTGCTTTTTCAGAGCATCTAGGGAAAGAGAAGGGCGATCGCCTACTTCAATGGGATCGGCCAAGGACACAATCTGAGCCGCAGTCTTAAATCGCTGCAAATGCTTGACGGCAAAAGGATCTAGGCAGAATAAATTCTTCAGTTGGGGATTTTTCAAAATTCGACCCAGGAATATTTTTTCACGGAACTGCTGGATTCGGTCTGCTCTTGTTGGCTGATAGTGCGTCAGTTCTAAAGGATAGTGAAAGGTCGGTCGGAAGTAAATTCCTGAAAATGGGCACGGTGATGTTACCCCCCAAGCTAGAGGCAACTCGCAGGTATCAAAATACAGAATCAAACAGTGAGTCGCTGTAAGTTCCTGGGCATATCGGCAGAGAATTTGCCACTCTTGAAAGTTGCGAAATGCTCGCTTAAAACGGGACTTTCGGGAATTGAGAGCCGTTTCTTCGTCTAGAGAAATAGGAATAAATTCTAAGCCTGGGCGGCTCAGATGACTTGCCCAATTGACAACATCAGTATGCTCTTTCAAAAAACGAGGCGTAACCACGATCTTGAGCAAGCCAGGAATATGATGCTCATCCCAATATTGAATTAAGTGCTGAATATAGCTGGCATGATGCCCCCTAACAGACAAGTCAAATAGCATTAATCTTCTGGTCTGATTTGCTGCTCTTTCACTAGAGTAAATCAACCCTTGATCGATCATGATTCAGTTACTCCGATATCTCAGGTTTTTAATCTATAGCAATCTGATTTAAAGTGGGAACACAGACCTCTCATCAATCATGACTGACTGCTACACTGAAAACTTTTTCTAACTTATTATCAATCATTAACTGTATACCCAAGCTGGTGCATCATTGGTGTAATAACAGGCAGAATACTCTCAATTTCAGCTTGATTTTTTCGTTTCCATTTATCCTTTTCTGGGGCTGAAACAGTAGTACGACTTTTTGGTTTTGCCTGAATATATTGCAAACAGTCGTCTGAAATTACTAAATCACAAAAATCTGCAACCTGACTAATAATTTGGGCAGGATTCTCCAGAAAATCTTCATAACATACTCTCAAACACTTTTGAGAAAAGGTTTGATCTTGCTGCATTTTCTCAACGATGTAGCGATTGTGCTCAACCCAACTCCAGGCACAAATTGTCTCCAGAGGCCGAGTCACAACTCCATCCCAACCCGGAGGCAACGCATAAGACCAGTGAGAAATCGTAGAATCGGGAGGGAAAGATAGACCTGCTCCCACCTTTACAAAAATATCCCATCCTTCCATCATGGAGGAAATCGTCGGTCGCCCATCTCGAACGAGATGAATATAAACTGCATCCGGGAATAGCTGCTCTAACGCTTCGAGATGAAAACAGTTGGCAATGGTTTTTTCCATGTATCGAATGGGGTTTCGAGCCAACAGGTGAGTTGCAATCACTCTCAAATTAGGGCTTTTTTGATTGGGATCGTCCAGGCTAAAACCATGGGTAATTCCTTTTAGCAGAATGAAAGACTGAATAGCATGAGATGCTTTTTGAGTGCATTCTTCTGGACTCACATAGTCAGACTTTACGGCTAGTCTACTGTAGGGAAAAATTCTAATCCACATCGGCGTATTTTCACGGCCAAATGAGAAGACCCCCTCCAATTTCCGAATGCAATGATAGAAATAGGTTGAACCTGATCGGGGAGCACTGATGATAAACACAGGCCGATGAAACTTAGGGACTAAAAATCCCAACCCTGATAACAGAGAATTACTATCTGTATCATTCTTCAACATGATCTTGTTTCTTAACGACTGTTAACTTTATTGCAAACTTCTACTGCGCGGGCAAGATGCCCACTCCACGTTCCCGCTTCAAATCAGATCGCTGTATAGTAAAACGTTAAATCCTACTTTTCTCCAATGAGAGTCATTCCTCTAAACAACATGGGTGTGCTTGCGATCTTTCTTCTCGTCTGAAATGGCAACTGAGCAATACAATACTCTAAACTTTTAATCAGTGGAACTGTCATCAACCCTAATGGAATCTCAATATGGGTTTTCTCTTTACTCTTGACCCATTTTACTTTTGAAAAACCAGCTCGAAAGAACAGTTCACAAAGCTCGGATACCGTATATTCTTTCAAGTGAACTCCAGTTGATACTTCATCAAAATATTTAGAAATATCATGGGGGCCAGACAAGCGATTAGGGGTAATGCAGATATAAATCCCACCCTGATTTAAAGCTCTACAAATATTCTGAAGTTGCTCCATCGCATCATCAGGATGAAGATGCTCCATAAGTTGATGACTGTAAGCAACATCAATCGAGTTGTCAAGGACTGGAATACTACATCCATCAGACACAATGAGTTTGAAGTTCTCAGGAAAATCATCTCGCTTGGTCACTTCTGTAGAGACATCAATTGCGTAAACTTGTTTAACTCGCTTAGCAACTTCAAGGGACACAGAACAGTCACCAGGCCCAATTTCCATGAAAATCGTATTAGGACTCAAATAGCGCCCTAAGAGCTGCATTCTTTGGGTTACAATCCAACTAATAATTTCTGGACTCAGTTTACGAGTGAGCAAGTGATGATGAGGAACCCTTTGAAATAGCTCGTCATACAAACTGGTATATAAAGTTTTTCGTTCTTCCTTGGTTGAATCTCGTAAAGTGTTGAACAACTCTTTTTCAATTTGATAGTGTTCTTCAACAAGCGCTAATCCTCTTTTCCGATCTTCATCTGTTAGTGGAATTTGGGTAGACATCTGACACCTCATTATCAGAAAATAACCGAACAAAATTTCTAGTCCGAACATGAACTTTATTATACCGCAATCCGACTAAAGAACCTCCTGATAGATTTCCTGATAAATTGATAAATAGCGCTGTGCTTGTAATTTCAAGTTAAACTCTTGCTCTAAATGAGAACGAGCATTAAAACGTAACTTATCATAACGATCACTCTCCTTTAAAATCCAAGCAATTCCTTGGGCTAGATCGTCAATATTAAAAGGTTTTGCGAGGTAGCCGTTCTGCTGATGCTGAACAATATCTTTGAGTCCAGTACACTCAAAAGCAACTACAGGCGTTCCACATGCCATCGCTTCAGAGGCTGTTTGTCCAAATGCTTCTTGAGTTGAAGGAACAACCATGACATTGGCTGCAGAATAGACAAGTGCCAGAGAAATATCATCATAAAATTGACCCAGGTAATAAGTTTTAAAGCCCAAATCAATTGGAGTTTCAGGTTGAATATCTCCAAAAATAACCAGTTCAAACTTATCTTTCCAGTCAGATTGGCTCAGACTTTGTAAGGCAGGTTTTAAATACTGAAAACCCTTGCGAGGACTGCTTGTTGTTCCAGGAGATGCTCCAAAAAGAACAAGATGCTTGTCTTGAGGCAAGTTTAATAACTCTCGTGCAACCTGTTGCTGAACAGGTTTATACTTCTCTAAATCAAGACCATGGGGAATCACTTCAATTCGTGTATTCTTGAACAAAGAACTTGACCTAGCGCAGTCAGCTAACCAATGACTCGGGCTAACAATTGTTAGGTTTAAGTCTTTCCACGCCTTGTGTTTCCGCTGCCACACCCAGTGCGATAAATCCCCACCTTTATGACTGTTGAGTTGAGGGCAAGTTCCACAAACATCTGTATAGTTAAGACATTCATCAGCATAGTGACATCCACCTGTAAAAGGCCACATATCATGGAGTGTCCAAACCAAGGGTTTTTTAAATTTTGCCAAAGTTTCAACTTGTAAAAAACCGCTACAAATCCAGTGAAGATGAATGATATCTGAATCAAATTGTTTGACTTTTGTCGCAATTGTATCTGGAAGCCATTGAGATGAAAACATCCCAAGCTGTCGTTGAGGATATAGCTTCAGTGGAATACTTAAGGAGGGCGGGCCTAGCTTAGTTAAGATGGTTTTATCAGCAATTACAGTCTTGTCAATACTGGATTTGGCACGCACTAAAATCTTCGAGTTGACTCCAGCAGAACGCAAGCCACAGTGTAATCGATAAGCCGCTCTGGCAGCTCCTCCTTCAATATCTGTACTGTTCAAATGTAAGATTTTCATAGAATTTTTATAGAATTGCTTTACTTGTATTCACTCTAACTATTAAGTTCCAAAGATTAACTTTGAGATTAATTTTTTCTGAACTAAAAAAGAGGTTACTGACCAGCTCATAATAAAAATTACCATAGCAATAAGTAGAAGAAATAAAGTTGATATATGAGTCGTATAGCTAGGATAGACTCTTTGGCAAATAATTTGAAACCCTTCAACAAACACTAGGTGCAATAGATAAATCCCAAAGGAACAAAGACCGAGACTTTTCAGGATAGGATGTTCTTGCAAATCCCTTGAAATTAAAAGTGCTAAAAGCAAAGCAGAGTAGCCCTGAAGAATTTCTACAATAGCAGCAGGAAAGAGTGTAACTCCCCAAAGATTCACGCCTAAAAATACGAGTAAAGCAATTACAATATGATCACTCTTGGCACTAGAAAAGTTGACTTTATTGGAGGGATGATTCAAGATCATTGCTGCAAATATATAAGGTAAGCATCTGATAATCCAAGATAATGCCACCAGAACAATTCGAACGAGTGGATTATTCACTAGATTTCCAGAAGGAGAGATTAGATCAGTCAATGACTCGAAAGCAACATTTTGATCATACTGAAAAGAGTTTCCAGTGGCTGAAATTAGTTGGTAAATTGCCAAACTTAAAATAAAAAAGCAGACTAGTAGAGTGAGTTTGACCTTTCTATAAATCAAGTATTCTGAGACCTTGAGCAGTAGAGTTCCTGTAGCAATAAGGGGTAAAAAATAAAGATGGAAAGCTGCTCCTCCAAAAAAAAGTATTGCAACTGGGTCTTGAAACACTGCTTGCAACTGATCTAGCTCACGATTTAAAGAGTATTTAACCACTTTATACAGGAGATAAAAGAATGTCCAAAACAGATAAGGAATCAGCAACCGACTTAGCCTTGGCCTTAACTGATAAGGCTGACTAGAAGTGTACAGTTTACTCGTTGCTAAGTAAAAAGAGGTTGCCAAGAAAAACGGAACGGCAAAAGCAAATAACAGTCGGATTTGCTCCCATCCAGGTGGGTAAACCCGTATATTTGCATCAACATGAAGAATGACTACTCCGTAGGTTGCTAATCCTCGGAAAAGGTCAATTCCTGTTAATCTTTGCTTTTCCTTCATCACTTCAATCTCTACATTCTAAATTTAGATGATTTCTTCTCTAATAATGTAAGCACCACTGATAGACTTCGCGTGTTGCAGTTGCAACATAGTCCCAGTTCCAGGCTTGGGCAACCTCAAAGTTGTGTTGGCCTATTTCTGCTAAGACAAACCGTTGCTCTATTGCCAAGTTCATTGCATTTACTAAACCGCTCTTAGCATCAGGATTGTAAAGAAACGCTCTCTGATCATCTAAAATCTCTTTGAAAAAGCCTGAGCAAGGTGCGATACAGACTTTACTATAAGACATCGCTAATACAGCTACCCCTGAAGTTGTAAATATTTTATATGGCAAAACTACACAATCACAAGCATTCATATAAACCTGTATTTGCTCGTCAGGAATTCCATCAGGTGGAGCTGTGAAAATAACATTTTCTTCACCCTCAATCTCCTGTAAAATTAAATTTCTTAGTTCGGCTTTTGAAACTTTACCAGCAACTATTAGGTGAAGATTTTCCTGGTTTAAATGCTTGAATGATTCAATTCCATCTAACGTTCCTTTACCTTTATGGATGCCACCAAACATTAGAAAAGCAAAGTTTTGATCAGGAATATTCAAGAGTTGTCGTGCTTCTGACCGCGAAATCTTGTTATCATAGGCTTCAACATAGTTGCCGTGGAATATAACGAAAACTTTCTCGCCATCTTTCAAATGGAGTGCTGTTATCATTTCCTGCCGCGTGCTTTCACAATGAGTGATAATAGCACTTAAAACTTTGCCAAGAATTAACGCTTGCAAAGGCAATATATTATGCTTAACTTCGGTTATTTTATCTGTCCACTCATGAACAGTCCATACCGTTTTTACACCGATCAACTTAAGGAATAAGAGCTGTGTAATAAATCCCAAGAACTTAACCCAGCAATAGACTTTATTCCTGGAGACAAAAAAATCGTGGAGGGTTTGCAGATGCAGAATATCAGGTTTTCCTTTACTCAAAACTTTTGGGACGAAAAAGATACTTTGAAAATACTCTTCGGCATACACATTATGTTTACTTAAATACTGAATTAATAAATCCTTGTAAGGATTCTCAAACCAACTTGAAATTAGAGCAACATTCAAAGGTTTAGCGTTCATAATTTCTTGATAAGATGATATCTAGATCAGGCTATAATCCAGCTTTTCCATAGCAAAACCATGGAGTTCCTGAATCAGGTTTAATTGCTGTGCAGTATAGTCTTTTTGAAAATCATCAACTTGTCTAGATCGATAGTACTTAGGGCTTTTCTGATGCAGCTCTTCAAAAGAGGGAATTACTTGATCCGATTTATAGTCTAAGAAAGTTAAGTTTTTAATCTGCTCACAGATTTCTAGAAGATTGGAGGTACAATCCTCTAAAGAATACAGTTTTAAAACTTTTCGATTCAGCTTTTCCCACCACAATTTCAAGGCTGGCTTTTCTAGAGACAATATCTGCTGATTGTATCGCCAATTTCCAAAATACTCGGGAACGCCAGTCACCCGGTCTAACTGTTTTGTCACTACATCAACTTCAGTCCACGGCTGTTCAAAAAATATGTTGATGGTTTGCTGCATCAACGAGCTGCCAGAACGTGGATAAGATGAAACGTAAATCAACATTGTCTACCCTTCCCTCCTAAATATCAAATGAAGTCTAAGTCCAAGATTAATATCCCAATCGCAGCAACCATTCGTCAGCTTCTTGTTCAAGTTGCTGCTGTTGCTCTTCTGACAATTCAACTTGCCAACGGCCAATAGAATCAACTTTTGCTTTTTTAGCAACAACCCCACAAAACTTAGCACGAGATTGAGGATTAGTGATTTCTAGAAAGTCTAATAGACGTTCTGATTCCAGTTGCGGATTTGTCACCAAATCTTCATATCGCAACTCATGATACTGGTCAGTTGGCAACTGAGTAGATCCTGCTGAAGCCTCTTCTAAATATCTTCGCCACAGCCACATACAACGATGTAAATCGTTTGTCGTTTCAAATTCTTCTACTCGGTCTGGTTCAACCCAGAAGCGAGCTTTAGGGCCAAATGGATATCCTCCTGGTTCTTTGGCACCTGACCCTTTCATATCGTTTCGATACCAGGGTCTTTTCGCCAAAGAAATTGAGGTATCTCGTCCGTCCCGAATAATATGAATGAAGCGAGCATCAGGAAAGGCTTTGTATAGAAAGGGCAGAACAAAACAGTTCTGTGGCGTTTTTTCGGCAAAGCGCAAATCGCCATCAAGGTGAACTCGCATGAGCCAAGCATAAACGCCTTTGTAGAAGGCTTTAGCTTGATTGTGATTCCATTGATTCGTATAGATATATCTGGCAGCCGCCTTGGTGAGTACGGGTTCGAAATGATAGCTGATCTCTGGTAACTCAGCAATACAAAGTCCTAAAAAGGTTGTGCCAGAACGTGGCGAACCAACAATAAAAATAGGCTTCTTTAAATTAGGAAATACGAAGTGTTTCCAGCGATCCGTTGAGATTGGTCGCTCTTTAGGTTGATAGTGCTCTAAGTCTTCATCAATTGTATATTTTATCCAAAATGGAAAGTTATACCACTGAATGGGTCTAACTTCCTCTCTCCAACTATCACCAATAGTTTTTGATCGAGCTGTTTTAATGAAAGGCTTAAGTTGATTTTTCCAAAGGTTATTCATGAGTTATTCGGCAATGCACCAAGGTCGAAATTTGATTAAGACTATGTTAGCCTATCTTTAAGAATTTTTCTCTATTGTGAGTAATTGATCTGCAGTTGGGGACTTAATTTTTTGAACTTGACCATCAGGCCAAGTCACAGTTAACAAATCGGGTTTTTGTTGTTTTCTTAATCCAAAGTAAAGACGATAGTGTCCCTGGGAGTAATAAGAATCTTCAGAACTACCCACGTATTGAACTTGAGTTCCATCTGCAGTTAGAAGCTCAACTTTGGCACCGATCGCTTGGGAGTTTCCAGAAGAACCTACTAACTTGAGTTCTAGCCAATGATGATCAGATTCCAAGTTTCGATAAAACCTAGATTGCCAAATTCGAGAGGTATCTTGCTTTAAGAGTTGATTCAGCAAACGCTCTTGTAAGGACGGAGTTTGCTGCAATACAGAAGGGGTTTGTTGAAAGGCGATTAACAAATCCCTTGTTCCATTATTGTCAGCATCAAACCAAGCACAACGAGCATCCCGTGTTTTAAACTTGGGAAATTTCATATCTAGAATTTGGGTTGCTCGAAACCGATGATTTGCAGTTTGACGGTACAAACCATGGGGCACAACATGTAGATCAAGCAGGCCATCGTTGTCATAATCCACCCAACTTGCTGTTACCCCATCTTCGGGCAAGCCAATAGAAACGGGGTTTTGCTTTAAATATTGACCCTCTGAATTGACCAAGAGAACGTTCTGACCGGTAGTCACAACATACAGATCCTGATCCCCATCCTGATCAAAGTCTGCAACGGCAAACTTCGTAATGGTTTTACCGAGATTTTCACTGAAGTCAGCCTTAAATTTCCCAGCTTGATTAACGTAACGTTGAAGTACCTCTTCCTGGGAAGAAATTAAATCCATATCTCCATCTCGATCCGTATCCAACCAAAGAGTATGTCCAGCTTGTGGTAAGTCCAGGCCCACTTCAGGAGCAATATTAACAAATGTCCCGTCAACCCTCTGCTGATAAAGTTGACTGGGATAAGGGGTCGGATCTTTTGAACGACCGCAGACCAAATACAGATCAAGTCGATCATCATTGTTGAAATCCACCCAAGTGGATTGCCTTCCTGGACAACCATTTTTCTCTATGCCCAACGGTTCGGCTCGATCTTGAAACTCTGTAAGGCTCTGGCGGACAAATAATTCATCACTAAATCGTTCAGACAACTGAGCCATTTGCCCTCGAACTGCGCCTCGACCCACAAAAATGTCTTTGTACCCATCTCGATTGAAATCTGCCCAAGCCATACTATGGCGATCTCTCCACATTAAATCAAAGCGATGAGCCGTTGGATTCAGCTTCTGAATTCCAACGTAGACTTGATTCAGGGGAATACCTTGATCCAAGTTGAAGGAATGTAAAATTTCAGGAAAACCCTGGAGTACAAGCCATCCACCCGTTTGAATGGAGAAATCTACAGTTGTTTGAGCTTTTCCTGAAGATAAATTTTGTTGGACTCTGGCATCAGACCGATGATGCTTCTTGATCTGAACAGGCAAAGACAGCCTCAAGCTTCCTTTTATGGAATCTGAACTTTTAGAACCTGAATTTTTTAGCTGATGAGCCCGAAGATGGAGATCGAAATTTTGCCGATAAATATAAAGTCCAGGAGCATCAATTTTAGGTAAGGTATCTGTATCTTCTAGCTGAGGAAACCTTCGATCTTGATCTAAATTCCACTCAGATAAAACATCTGTAAACTTGTTAAAACCTGCACTCAAGATGAGATTCTGCCGCGCACTATGATTGAGTGTAAAGATATCTAGAAAGTCATCATTGTTGGCATCCACAATTCCTAGATCAAACAGATCATAAGTAGCAGTGAGTGGAGTTTTTTCCTGGGAGAAATAGCTTGCTGTTTTGATCATAGGAGCCCAGAGCCTCCAAGCTACTACAATGGCTAGAACCAATAAAAAAGTGACTAAAAAAAGCTTGGTGAGATGGACAAATTGCTTATTCATCGTTGGACTCAGGAGAATTTCCAATCTGCAATTTTCGGTTAATCCTTACTTCAACTCTGTCGTAACATTACTATCGCTTCCTAAAACAACTTCTTCATATCTGCCTGATCTGACTATCCGGCCTCGATCCAGAACATAAACTCTGTCACAATGCTCAACTGTCGCGAGTCGGTGAGCAATGATTATCATCGTTTTCATTCCACTGAGAGAGTTGATTGCCTGAGTAACCAGATTCTCTGTATCGGTATCGAGTGCTGCTGTTGCCTCATCCAACACTAGAACTTCCCTGCCATGGTAAAGCGCCCGTGCAATGCCTACGCGCTGTCGCTGGCCTCCAGATAGCAATACCCCACGCTCCCCAACCATAGTCTTCAAACCGCTCGGAAGATTGGCAATGACTTCTTCCAGCTGAGCAGCCTGAATTGCTTTTCCTAACCTTTCAGCATCAACTAAATGATCGGGTACGCCGAAAGCAATGTTCCTCTCAACAGTGTCGTCGATTAAGAAAATAGATTGAGGAATATAGCCAACCAGATCCTGCCATGCTCTTACTTTCCCGTCATAGATAGACTGCCCATCGACTTGAATATCTCCAGACTGGGGAATTAACAGCCCTAGAATCACATCAACCAAGGTCGTTTTTCCTGCTCCCGATTTCCCAATCAAGGCAATGGATTGCCCTTTCTTCAAGGTTAATGAAATACCTTCCAGAGCATTGATTTCAGCATCAGGATAGTGATACTTAATATCACTTAATGTAACCTCATACTCTAGTTCCAACCCTTCCGAGTACTGACTATTAATCGACCCATTTCTCTGGCCTGATAGAGACGGCAAGTACATTAGAGCTTTGTCACTTTCTTGATCAAATCTATCAAACTCCTTCAAATCAGCGTAAAGCTTATTAACAGCATAACTTGAATTTTTCAGTGTACTGATTCCATTAGTAACATTGGTCATCGCTGGAATTAAACGAATTGAAACCAGGGCAAAAACACTGAGGGTCGGCATCAGCTTTTGAATATCCTGACCCAGCAGCAAAGAAACAACAATAAAACCCAGTAGAAAAACAACAATGATCGTTTCTATGAGGACACGAGGAGACAGCTTATAAGCATAAAACTTCGATGCAGCATCCGTAAAACGTTGCGCTTGTATCGCGACTTGAGATTCAAAATATGGCTCACAACCAATAACTTTCGTCTCCTTTATTCCCCCTAATCCATGATTAATAATCCGAATAGTTTCCTGATCTGACTGAGAAGCTTCCTTGCCCCAGGCACTAATTTTATTCTTGAACAAGTTGAAAAATACAAGCAGTGGTAACACAATCCCTAGAATCACCACTACAGCTAGGACATTCGTAACGACCAGCAAAATGGATAGAGACGCAGCAACAATGCAGTTCGAAGTCGAGTTCAGTAAAGGGATCAAAACACGCTCTGAAAACTGCTTTGTTTCCGTGATTAAGTTCTGAATAATATGAGAACTATTCTTACTGAGATGAAAAGCGTAAGGAGCGTTAAGATATGAGTGCATTAACTTCTTTGTCAAGTCACATTTGCGCCTGTAGGTGTATCTGAATATTGCTGTCTGAACACACCAACTCACAAAGGACTTAACACAGAATATCAGGATGATGACAACTCCCATCAGAGCCACAAAATCTCTTTCCTTTTGCAGTCCCAAAAGCTGATATAGCCATTCTAGAGCTGCTGCTTGATGAATGATCTGGGGATTGGCAGATAGTGTCATGAATGGGCCAACAACTCCTAGCCCAAAGACTTCTAGTACTGAGACTCCTATAAATGAAAGAATCAGAAAAATTAAACTGCTTTTCTTCCCTGGCAAAATATAGAGAACTTTTGAAAGATATCTAGCCATTTGACCTCATGCTAATAAACTCACCTTTGCATGATAAACAAGAATTTAAAAAGACTCAGTCTCTCAAGGATTTCAGTAAATGGCAGAGAAAAAACGTCATGACCAATTAATCTGAGGTCAGGATACAACTGAAAATTGAACGATATCAGCTCCGTTGGGTTGATTACAATCAGTACACATGCCCTCGCTAGCAGGCAACATTCCTGAACTGCAACTACAGGTACTTCAGACCCGATACAACAGACCGCTAGATTAAGATAACTAACGGCCATCAATTGTTAATGAAAATCAAAAGTGCTTAGGCTAGACTGCTCAGAATCTTCTCCGAATTATATCCCACCTAGATACTTCTGTTGTAGATAGTTTTCAACCTGCTGGCGCTCAGTTTCTGAGAGGGCCCGGTCAAATACCAAGATCTCAGCAACATCCATGTCCACAAAAGGACTGCCATCAATCTCTGCTCCCAGAAC
>JBOFUV010000085.1:0-23252 GCA_051652765.1 Microcoleaceae cyanobacterium
CTGGGGAGGTTGAGATCGCTTTTGGGGCTTTGTCAGCTTGAGCAAGACTCTACCCGGTTGACCCCCTCGAACCCGATCCCCTGACAACACGGCCTGTTGTCCAACCCAGAAATCGACCACTGCTAATTTGGCAATTTTGACCGCATATCGAGGATTCACCTGAATGGCTTTGAGAGCGGTGTCTGCAATGGCGGAAAACCCGGTCAGGTTTAGCATCGTGCCCAAGGTTCCTAAAACTTCCACCTGACTTTTGAGTTCGGTGATGAAGTTGGCAGGCCGAGGAGTACGATATATCAGACTCTCCAACCGTCGCAACCCGCTGGGCACTTCTTCCTGGAAGAGAAACAGAGTCATGTCAGTCTGCATGGGAACTTCCGGCAGCTCTGCGGCCTCTTCCAGGGGACGACCAATTTTAGTCTCCATCTGGCTGAAAATCGGCTTGGCTTGAACCAAGGCTGCAGCTTCGTTGCACTGCCCTGTTTCAATTTGTTCAATTAGGGGGGAACGCAAACAGTCAAACCCTTTCAGCAGAAGCTCTTCTAGTTCTAGGTCAACAGTCGTGCCCCCTGGGTATAAGGCACGAATCCCGTTCTCTAGCTCATGGGCAATCTGCTGAATTCCGTCTAATCCAACACAGGCTGCACCCCCCTTGATCGAATGGGCCGCCCGCATCAGATTGTGTAACTTGGGTAAGCTATGGTCTTGACTCAAGGTCATCAAACCCTGTTCTAGAACTTGCAATAGCTCTAAGGATTCCTGAACAAAAAATACGTAGGCTTGATCAGTGGTATCGGGGGTCATAGTTGGGATGGGGGAGATGTTTTAGGCTTTAAACTGGGAAACTCCGGTTTGCAAGTCTCCCGCAACATCCAGGAGTTGATTGAAGGAGTCGGCAACTTTGAGCGATCGCTCAGAAGTTGTATTGGCAATAGTGGCTACTTCCTGCATAGTCGTGGACAATTCCCCAGAGGTTTTGGCCTGAACTGTTGCAGATCCGGCAATTTGGTTGACCAACTCCTGAACTTGTTGGCTGGCAGTCACCAAATTAGTTAGGGTTTGGCGGGAACCTTTGACGAGTTTGGTGCCAACAACGACCTGCTTCAGACCCACTCGCATCGCCTGAACCAGTTCCTGGGTCTCACTCTGAATTTCTTCCACAATTTGCTCAATTTCTTGGGTGGCTGTAGCAGACTGCTCTGCCAAGGTACGCACCTCACTAGCAACTGTGGCAAAGCCTTGGTCATCCTGGGAAGCACGGGTAGCTTCTACAGAGGCGTTCAATGCTAAAACATTAGTCTGGTTGGCAAAGTCGCTGATTAAGCTAACGACACGGGAAATTTTCTTCGAGGCTTCTCCCAGGTTCTTCACCTTTAGGGCGGTGGCATGAACAGTGCGATAGATGCCAACGATACCATCCACAGTCCGGTTCATGGCAATATCACTCTTCTGTAGAAGTTGGCCTGCCTGTTTGGTTTTGACCGCGGCAGACTGGGCGTTTTCAGCCACAATCTGAATCGACTGAGCCATCATTTGAATTTGGCTGAGGGCGTTGGCGATCGCCTCGGATTGCCGGAGGGCTTCACTCGAAAGCTGTTTGACATCCTGTTCACTCCCTTGGGCAGTTCCACTCACCGTCATTGAGGCAGATTGTACCTGTCGGACTAACAGTTGGAGGTTTTCAATCGTGGCATTAAAAAAGTCTGCCACAGTCCCAATCACCCCTTCAGTAACCTTGGCTCGTACCGTGAGGTTGCCGCTGAAGGAGTCTTCAATGTCTCCCAGGAACGCTTCGATTTGTTGCTGCAAGAGTTCGTTCTGTCGCCGTTGGTCTTGAGAAGTTGCTTCAGCCAACTGTCGCGCCTGTTGTACCTGTTGCAGCAACTGGGCTTGTTCGAGGGCATAACCTACTTGCAGGGCTACCTGTTTGAACACTTCGACTTCGGATTCTTGCCAGTTCCGGGTGTTAGTACACTGATGTACGCCGAGTAACCCAAACAAGGTTTGACTGATCAAGATCGGCACAACAACATTGGCCTTCACTTGCCATTTGTTCAGTTGTTCCCGATGACACGCTGTTAATTCTGCGGCGCTCACATCAGGAGTTACCTGTACCCGCCCTTGACGATAGGGTTCCACATATTCAACGGGGAAGCAGGTGACTTCGGATTCCATGTCAGCAATTTTGGCCCAACCGGGACGGACGGCTTCTGAAATGATTTCCCCGGCCCAATCCTGGTCAAATCGGTAGACCACAACCCGATCCGCCCGCATCAAAGTAAGAGATTCTTCAACGGCGGTGCGGAAAATTCGGTCTACATCCAGGGATTCCCGAATCCGGGAACCGATTTCACTCAACAATCGGGCTTGTTGGGTGGCCAACCGTTGCTGCTCTAGCAGGAATGCCTGCTCTAGGGCATATCCTACCTGAATTGCAACCTGGCGCATCAGTTCAATTTCATACTCTTTCCACTTGCGGGGCTGAGAACATTGGTGAGCGATCAGTAACCCGTGCAGGGTTTGATTAGCAATAATCGGAGCCACCAAATTAGCTTTCACCTGATACGGCGCTAACTGTTTCAGATAACATTCTGTTAATCCAGCGTTGTGAATGTCATCCAAGGCTTGTACTCGGCCCTTAAGATAGGGTTTGATGTAGTCTCGAGCAAAACAGGGGTCATCAATCTGAGCCCCTAACGCTTCTGGAAAACCGACTTCAACGGATTCAGCAATCACGGTTCCGCCCCAATCCGGGTCAAACTTGTAGACCACAACTCGATCTGCTTGCAAAGCGGCTTGAGTATCTTCTACGGCGGTGTTGAGAATGTCCTTAGCATTGAGAGATTGACGAATATGGGAACTAATCTGGTTCAACGTTCGGGCTTCCTCGGCGGCCCGTTGCTGTTGCTGTAGGAGTAAAACCTGATCAAGGGATAAACTCACTTGGGTCGAGAGTTGTTTGACAAAATTCACCTCCGATTCCTGCCACTGCCGGGGAGATGAGCATTGGTGCACAATCAGCAATCCATGGAGACGGGTCTCGGCAATCAGAGGCGCAACAATATTGGCCTGAACTTTGAAGGGTTCTAGCAATTTTTTATGGCAGTCCGTCAACCCGGATTCAGCCAGGTTTTCCATGATGCTGACTCGACCTCGGAAGTAAGGCTTTACCCAGTGTTCAGCAAAACAAGGATCGGCAATTTTCTTGCCCAACGCATTGGGCCAACCTGGGCCAACAGATTCGGCCACAACGGTACCAATCCAATTTTCATCAAACTGATAGATGATCACGCGATCGCACTTCAAGGCATCCCGGGCCTCGGTGACAATGGTTTCAAACACTTCTTCCGCCGTGCGAGAATCCCGCAGTTTGGTTGAAACTTCGTTGAGGAACCGGGCTTTGCGGGTGGCCAATTCCTGGGACTCCAGCAGGTACGCCTGATCCAGAGCATATCCCATCTGAATAGCGACATTGCGAACCAAGTCAATTTCCAAGCCTGTCCATTGCCTTGGCCCAGAACATTGGTGGGAAATCAGGAGGCCCGTCAGTTGTTTCTTCACCACAATTGGCGCAACCAAGTTGGCTTTCACACCGAAAGGTTCCAACTGTTTCAGGTGACATTCCGTCAGTCCCGCATTGTGAATGTCTGAAGTGGCCTTTACCCGGCCCCGCAGATAGGGCTGAACGTAGCGATCGGCAAAACAAGGATCAGTAATTTGGGCTCCCATGGCGATGGGCCAAGGACTGACAACGGATTCCGCAATCACCGTTCCTTTCCAATCCGGATCAAAGGTATAAACCACAACGCGATCGCAGTTCAATGCCTGACGGGTTTCTTCAACGGTGGTCGTCAGGATATCGTCAATGTTGAGAGACTTACGGATTTGAGCATTGATGTGGTTAATTTGCTGAGCCTGTTGAGTAACAGCCCGCTGTTGTTGCAGGAGTAGTGCTTGGTCAACGGCATAGCCTAACTGAATGGCTAACTGGCGGAAAAATTCGACTTCAGGCTCTAGCCACTCCCTCGGCTCAGTGCAATGGTGAGCGATCAACAGCCCAATCAAATCTGTAGAATCATCTGGGGTGACGGTAGCCTCTGTTTGACCCAGAACTTGGCTGAAGCGCCGTTTACTCGCTAGAATCGGAGCGACCAGATTGGCCTGAACCTCAAAGGGTTCCAATTGATTGAGATGGCAGTCGGTCAGTCCGGCGTTGTAAATATTGGCCGTTGCCTTGACCCGACCCTTTTGGTAAAACTCCACGTAGCGATCGGCAAAACAAGGGTCGGCAATTTCCGCCCCTAAAGCTGAGGGCCACTGAGGGTCAACGGATTCATAGACTACCGTCCCTTTCCAATTGGCATCGAATAAGTACACAACCACCCGATCCGTTTGTAGGGCTGCCCGACTATCTTCGACCACGGTTCTGTAGATTCCTTCTGGGCTGATAGATTCGCGCATGTGGGAGGTGATTTCGTTCACCAGTTCAGCCCGTTCTGCCGCTGCTCCCTCTTTTTCAATCAGGGTTTGAAGTTGATTGACCCGGGCATCAATACTAGACCGGAGAACGGACAACTCCCTCGCCAAGGTGACGGTTTTTGCCTTCAGACCTGACCGTTGTTGCTGTACTAATCGGGTTGTGGGCTGCACCTCCACTTCGACAGGAACCGCTTCCTCGCTGGACACCAAGGCGGAACCGGAAGCAGGCGCTTTTTGAGATCCTGTGGCTTGGGCACGAGCCCGTTGGTAACGATTAGAAGAATTTGGATTCTCAGGTCTGTTAGAGGATGAGTAAGGAGTTTTAGTCATGATTAGTGTTCAGTTAACAATAAATAAAATACGAAACCGATGAAAGTTTAACTTAGGGATAAAACCCAGTTAATGATAAGACTCAGCTCGAGTTTTTAGCTGATTTTCTTAATTCCTTGAGCTGCACGCCTATTCAGATACTGAACCATCGCGTCTACCTCTAAAACCGGTAGGGCTTTTCCTTCAGGATTGATCCAGAGCTCCTTGACAAGATATTCAAGTCGCTTGACTCGCTTTGGATTGATTCCTCCTGCTTGTGTGATCTTGGCAATCCATTCTGTCTGGTCGGCCTGGAATTGCAACTGATCCGAATCAGATGACAGAATCCGACCCACTTGCCGCACCAGAATTCCAAGGTTTCCTTGCTGAGTTTTTACCCTCAGCAGATTGCAGTCCGTAGTTAGATTCGGTTTCAAGCTAACTCCTAACCCAAGGAGATAAGGTAAATCCACCAGCCAAACCACCTCATCTTGTAATGAACAAACCCCAACCACAGCGGCGGGCATTCCAGAAATTGCAGCAATGACATCTGTTTTGAGCTTAATCACCTCACTCAACTTGTGGGTTGGTAAAACCATCTGAAAATCTAACGAGAGGAAAAAACTCAGCAGGGTTTCCTGATGAGTCTGATTGGTTTGACCAGCGAACAGAGGATCAGCTTGAATCGTTGACATGATTTCGATGGCAAGATGACTTGAAGGATAGGAATCTCAGGCAGTTAACTAGAGGAAAATGAATGCTCCAAAGTCCCCAGAAGAACGTTCAGAAGAATTATCAGAACAATTATCAGAACAATTACTGGATAAACTGTTTAATGGTTTGGATTAATTCTTCTGGGTTGACAGGCTTGGTCACGTAGGCTGACGCACCCTGCTTCATCCCCCAATTCTTATCGATTCTTGAGGACTTGCTAGAACAGATAATAATCGGCACATTAGCCGTCTTGTCGTAGTTTCTGAGTTCCCGGCAGAAGCCAAAGCCACTTTGCCCCGGCAAGACCACATCGGTAAGAATTACATCGAAGGTTTTTTGTTCTAGGATTGCTTTGGCCGCTTCTGCCGTAGTCACATTCAGAGCATCAAAACCAGATTGTTGCAAGTATTTCATAATCTGATCTGCTTCAGTAACACTATCCTCAATCACCAAAACACTAGCCATTGATTTGCCTCTAAAGTTTGCTAATTAAAGCCTAGAAACTAATGTTCTAGGGAGAGTTTAGAAAAACTCGGACTTGTCTACTGAGACAATAGCCTACCTTGAGGTAGAAAAATTGGTCTCAGGAGTCATTCGATCCAAGATGCTTAGTGATAACTTCTAAAGTTTCTTCTAGCTTGGGCGGTTTGGCTAGAAAATCAGAAGCCCCTACCATTTTCGCGCGACTTCGATCCAAAACGTTGTCGCGACTGGTTAAGATCACAATCGGAGTTCGCTGAAAGGCTGAGGCATTGCGAAGGAACTGACAGACGGTGTAGCCATTCGCGTTGGGCATCATCAAGTCCAGAAAAATCAGGTCAGGCTTATGCTCTGCAATTTCTGCCAGTCCTTTAATTGGATCAAGCACACTCATGATGCGATAGCCTGCGGGTTCTAGAATTTGCCTCAAGGTTTGGGCAATCACTGGACTATCATCAATACAGGCGATCAACTTTCCTTTGGGATTAATCTTTCCTGAACCTGCCGTCGGGTTTGTTTTAGATCGGGCCGGAGCAGTTTTTTTGGCGCTCGCTGCGCTGACCGCAGGCTGAACAAATGAATTCGGCAAGTCACGGATCTGTCGCAGTTGGATGATGCCCTGCTTGATTAGAGGAACGAGACTTCGGGTCACTGCTAGGGGTTGCTTCTCTAGCTGTTGAGCCATGTCCCAAATCGTAAACTTACCATTGAGGTATTTGCTCATGCCGCTGAGTGCCTCAGGCTCAACTTGTTTTTTGAGCACTGGAGAAAAATTGGGGTTAATTTTTCCTAGACCGGCACCCTGCCACTGCTGACTCATCTCAGACGCTTTGACAAATACCGGCTCAATTTCTCGGGAGGATAATCCCAAGCCAGAAAAAATTCCTGAAGATGAGGAACCAGTAGACTCCCATTGATAAGTTAACTGAGTCAAGCCATCCAAGAAGAATGAAACTTCCAATAGAACTTGCCGAATGATTTTTTTGCCTTGGGCCAAATCGATTTGCTTTTCATTCAATCCCTGGCACAGCAATTGATATTCCCAAGGCTGTTCCTGAAGCACTGAAGGTAAAGTTTGAACTTGCCAGCTAGGACAATATTTCTGGATGGCTCTTCGCAAACGTCGGACTTGGTGAAAGTCTTCCACCATTGCGTATACAAAGCGACCATAAAGTAGAGACAGTTTCACTGTTCCGGCGTTTGCCGTCAAATCTGTCTTGAGAATCAGATCCCCGCTAGCCTGCTGTTGGCAACGTTTAGCTAATTCCTGGCTGAATTGCTGGAGTGTAGTAGATACATAGTCAGTTGCCATCTTAACTTGCCCTCTGGTCAAGGAGTCATCAAACCAAAAAAACGATCAGTCTACTAAAACTAAAGGCTCAATGATATAACATCGTAGATAGGTTAAAGATCACCTAAATATATACTTTAGTGAGGCAATCTCAAGTTTATTCGTTCAAGTATTAGGATAACACTAATTTTTTTAACTTGGAAACCGCTGCTCTTCATTATTTTTTTGCAACTTTAAGAGAATCTACTGGCTAGTCTAACTTGAATTATTACTGATGCATGAAAAATCAGGGGAAAATTCAGTCAGGCCACGCAACGTGGGGAGAGGTTTTGCTCTCTAGCTCTTCTGCGCGCTGATCTATCTCAACTATCACTATCCCTCTAGCTTCCAAGGAATTGCCTTAATCAGAATTGTTGTGCATTCTAGTCCCTGTAACATCCTGTTGTCTCATTGTTAGATGATCAGACTTCGGGTAAGACTAGTTTGGGTTTGACTTCACTTCAATATTATAGGAATTTTCTTCGAGACAGTCACTGTAACGATTGTTATAGAAACAGTTATTGTAAGAGAGGTGACTGTAGCGGATTAATTAAGATATGACCTCGGTTTAGTTCATAAACTAGTTGATAATTTGGCCAATAAAAGTTTGGAGTCATCAAGAATTGATAACAGGAAACATTGTGAAATTATGTTTCTTCTAAACATTAGGGTATTGAATTTTCCAGGATAACTGTCCGGTAGTCTGAGTCAGGAAAGATGTCTGACACCCAATATTTCAGGTGATTATTCAATTTTAACTCGGACATTTTCAAGGGGCAATGTGACGACAAACTCAGTGCCGTATCCTGGTGTTGAATTGCAGGTTAGAACACCTTTATGTTTCTCAACAACAATCTGATAGCTAATCGATAAACCAAGTCCAGTCCCTTTGCCAATTGGCTTTGTTGTGAATAGGGGTTCAAAAATTTTCTCCACCAATTCTAGAGGAACACCTTTACCATTGTCCTGAATCCAAATCGCAACTTCATTTTGAATTTCACTCACTTCAGTACAAATCATAATCTGATATAAACAGTCTTGACGAGTTCCAGAGTTGTTCTCCTCACTCACTTCATCAATCGCATCAATGGCATTGGCTAAAAGATTCATAAAAACCTGATTAATGAGTCCTGGAAAACAGGGAACTAGGGGAAGGTTACCATAATGCTTAATTACTTCAATTTGTGAACGAATTTCATTGGCTTTTAAGCGATGCCCTAAAATCAACAAGGTGCTTTCAATACTTTCATGCAGGTCAATTGGAACTTTCTCTGAGCTATCAAGGCGAGAAAAGACCCTGAGAGAAGTACTGATTTCATTCATTCGTTTCGTTCCTTCCCGCATTGACTGAATCGTTTTCGGTAAGTCTTGGACTAGATAGTCTAAATCAATTTCCTCTAGCTCTTCTTCAATAGTTTCCCCTGGATAGGGAAAGGCGTTATGATAAAGCTGCACAATTCTCAGTAATGCTTCTACTTGGGTTGAAACGTAATGTAGATTGCCTGAAATAAAATTTAAAGGGTTATTAATCTCATGACCAATCCCTGCAACCAATTGACCTAAAGCCGACATCTTCTCACTTTGAATTAACTGAAGTTGAGATATTTTTAGCTCGTTTAATGCTTGGGTTAGCTTGGTAGTTCGTTCTCTAACCTGTTGCTCTAAGTTTCTGGTTAAGCTCCGCAACTGGAGATGGATATTGACGCGGGCTAGAATTTCCTCGGGTTGAAAGGGTTTTGTGATGTAGTCCACTGCGCCAATTGTTAATCCTTTAATTCGCTCCTCTGGCTCGGTCAGAGAGGTCATAAAAATAACCGGGATGTCTTGGGTGCCTTCTGCCGCCTTCAACCGACGACAGGTTTCAAATCCGTCTATTTTTGGCATCACAATATCCATCAGAATCAAATCGGGGCTTAGATTTTGAAGTCTTTGGATAGCATCCTCACCGTCCTCTGCGACGGTGACAACAAATCCCTGACTTTCCAAAACTTCAGAGAGGATTTTGCTGTTGGTTGAGGAGTCCTCCACAACTAGGATTGATCGTTTAGAAAAGGTTTCCATGTTTACAAGTTAAGAATCAACCCCAGACTCCCCTCTCTCCCTCAATCCAGTTCACCTTCTAGGATCATGGCGATCGCCTTACGGGCATTCTCCCGGAATTCCTGCACGTTGACGCGACTTAATAACCCAATGGCAACAATCATACCGATGACTTGCACAGTAAATACAGTACCGTAGGCCAAAACAGGTTGAGTAAAGAGAGCACGACCCAGATCCAGAATTGCTCCCCCTAAAACAGTTGCCAAGCCTCGCGCCATCGCCTGAGCTAATCCCCAAGCCCCAATGAATGTTCCAGCCGTTTCAGCCGCAGTCAAATCCAGCATGAGACTGATTGCCCCTGCCGTAAGAATTCCAGAACCGAGCCCAAACAACAATAGCGCCCCTTTAAGAAATTCTGGATTTGCTGCAACCCCAGCCAGGACGAAAAAAGTCAGGCAGATTGCTGTACTGATACAGCCCACCTTGACGGTCTGTTTCTTGCCAAGACGGGGGACAATCAAGAAGCCTGTTGACGCAATTCCAACCAACGTGCCGATGCCAAAAAAAGCATTTAACTGAGTTGTCTCCGAGACACACATCCCAAAAACTTCACCACCATAGGGTTCTAAGACCGCATCCTGCATGAATAAGCTAATGCTCATGACCAACAGAAAACTAAAAAATATGCCCGTTTGACGGTTTGCCATGAGAATTTTCAAGGCCCGATTGAAGGTGATCTGATCTTCTCGCCCTGTGGTTGTTGTGCGGGATTGATAGCGGGAAAATCGGTGTTCAATTCCCCATAGAGCCACAACTGACAGGGCGGCTACAAGGACAGGAACAACAATAAATAGAGGGGTGACTGAGGTCTGCAACTGGGCAAGGTTCGTCGTCAAGTTGCCGCCAGCCGGGTTGGCTGTTAGAATATCTGACCCGCATAAGTCAGGCCGATTTAGAATCTTAGAACTAATGATGGCTCCCACAACAATCCCCACCATTAGCATCGACCAAATAATACTAACCAGTTTAGAACGATTTTCTTCCTCAGAAATATCGAACAATAATGCAGCGAAAGGAGTCGAACTCGCACTCAGCGCCAATCCATACAGCGCAAAAGTAATCGCAAGCAGTCCTGCCCAGCCATAGGTTAGAGCACTGAGCCCAGTGCTTTGTAAGCTGTTGCCCAGTTGCCAAACAACCTGTATTGCGAGGAAGGAGACGGTTGTAAACAGGGCTGCTCCCAACCAAACATAGCCTGTTCGATGCAGGCCAAACAACGGTTTCGAATCTGAAAGTTGACCAAACCAGACCCGAGCCGGAGAGACAAACTGATGCATGGCAATCGCTCCTGCTGCGATCACAGCCGGAATCTTCAACTCATCAATCATGATGCGATTGATCACCCCTAGAGTCAACACCGACATGATCCCCAAGCCCATCTGGAACAAGCCCAATCGAAACATAGTCAGCAAGGGCACTTGAGGAGGTGACCCAGGAAGGGGCAAGCCGAATGCGGTCGATTCAAGCGATGGTTCAGGTGAACGGTCAATTGCCATAGCACCCTTTATAAAGGATAGAAAATTAACTTTATTAATGTAACATAAATTCCTAGATTATCTTAAGATATACTGAAGCGACATCATTCATAAACTATGACAGGATTAGGGTATTTCCATAACCTTAGATCCATCTTTTAAATCTCTTAACTTATGGAACTTATGGAACTTAATATTACCTCAAACGTAATTAAGATTCAGACTGCAAATATTCATTATCTTGAGTCTGGATCGGGTGCTGATCCACCTATTTTGTTACTTCATGGATCGAGTTTTAGTGCTCAAACTTGGAAGGAAATTGGTACCTTAAAGCGACTTGGAAGTCATGGCTATCACGTTGTAGCGGTTGATCTTCCTGGGTATGGAAAATCTGATGCCATTTCCAACTATCAATCAGAGTTCTTGCTGAAGTTGATCGATAAACTAGCTCTGAATGGTGCAATTCTAGTTTCTCCATCCATGAGTGGAACCTATAGCCTACCTTTCATCGTTGATCATCGCGAATCCCTTAGAGGACTAGTTGCTGTTGCGCCAGTTGGGATTCCCAAAATGAGCCCGCAACTTCAAGGAAATGCTTTACCCACGTTAGCAATTTGGGGGAGTGACGATCAAATTGTTCCAGTTGAACAGGCTGATTTGCTAATTGAAATGATGCCCAATGCAGAGAAAGTGATATTGCCCAAAGCAGGACATGCTTGTTACTTGAAAGCAACAAATAAATTTCATGAACATCTCCTTCAATTTATAGAAAAGGTTCTCAATAAGTCCTAAACAAGTGCTAAATCGTGATAAGGATCTACAATTTTCTCGTTCCTTAAATCAACATTCTTTACAATTCAACCCAATATTTAGAATAAAATGCCTAAACAAACAAAAAATGCCTTATTTATTCTTGGTGGTTTAGATGACAGCGATCTTCAATGGATTATCAATCGGGGCAAAGTCAAGACAATACCACCTGGTGAAACTTTGATTTATGAAGGCAGACCGATTAATGCCTTGTATATGGTTTTGAGTGGATTATTGCGGGTTTCCATTTTCCCCAACGGCGAGAAAGAGCTTGCACAGCTCTCTTTGGGAGAAGTGGTCGGAGAGATTTCATTTATTGATAGCCGCCCTCCCTTAGCAAATGTACAAGCAGTTGAAAAAAGCCAGGTTTTAGCAATTCCTCGCTACGAACTGAATGCTCAACTCAATCGAAACTCGGGATTTTCGTCTCGATTTTATCAGGGAATTTCTCTTTGTCTTGCAAGTCGGATGCGGGGTACTATTAGGCGATTAGGATATCAAATTGATGATGATGATTTAGATATAGACGCAGAAGGAATTGATGAAAATTTCAGGGATTTCCTCATCCTTGCAGAAGCAAAATTTAACTGGATGATTCAGAATTTGAATCTCTAGTCCAGAGTTTTTAGTATAAATCAAACAATCCTAAATCAGTTGGGGGAAATCAAAGCGGGGTTTGAGGAATCTGTCCCTGAGCAGGGTTCCGTCACCCTACTTCACAATTTCACAAAATTTTATAAATCCCTTGAGATTGCTATAATTATTCTGAATTCCTTGCACTCTGAAGGCGAATTAAGCGCTGCACGCTGATGACAACTTTGTTGAATTCATAACCCTTTAGATGAGGATCAATCAGGTGAGCCTGTTGTTCTTCCTCAATCATTAAAATATCCTGCTGAACCAGTCCATCCAATAGTTTCTGAGCAGCACCAAACAAACGATTTTTAATAAACTTACGGAAAGCAATTGGAAGCTTATGTAATCGCCAAAATGCTTGAAGTGAGGTGAAATGGATCAAGTAAGCACGAGTTTCTGTCAGGCCAATTGGGCAAAATAGGCAATAAATTTTGAAATCTTTCCCCAAAGTTGCAACCCAGTGGGGATAAATGTAGCTGACTCTTAACGGTTCTGGGTGCAATTTTCGCAGTGCCGGAATCAAGAGCTGAGAAATTGACCAAATCTTGTCAATTTGATAGTAACTTTGTGCCTGATACTCAACATTAACTGTGTGCTGATCTTCATCAATATTTTTTAATCTTGCATTAGTCCAAGCTTGTAATTCTTGATGGAGATGACCATGATACATATCCATCAAATTTTCAATTACAAAAGAATAATGAGCTTGACAATGAATTATCGAAACAGTAGCAATGTAATTTAAATGTTCCCATTCAGGCACATCTAAACGTGAGATTTGAGTTGGGTTTTGTCCAGGAAATAACCAGATAAATCCGTCTTTTTCCTGGACAGAATACTGACGTAGCTTGCAAGTTGGCAATCGTTGATCTTCCCCTAAATAAGGGACTTGAATACAGTTTCCTTCTGAGTTAAATTGCCAACCATGATAAGCACATTCCAAGACATTATTAACAACTTGACCATGACTTAATCTGACATGACGATGAGGACAACGATCCTCGAGAGCATGAACTTTACCAAGATCATCTCGAAATAAAACAATTGGCTGATACCAGAGTCTGACGCTGACAGGTTGACTCTTCACTTCAGGACTTTGAGCAACCACATACCAATGATTGAGATTAATTCCAAGTTGATGAATGTCAGGATTAGAAGTCATCTTTTTGCATTACTTTGAACTTCTTTCTATCACTTTAACTATATTTGTAGGAATCCTTCTGGACTAACGGAGAGCAGCGATCGCTGCTGAAGTCCCTCTTGACGTAAAACTTCATTGGCTGCGAGTAATCCACTGCTCACCGCTCGCTCCATCAAACCGCAGGGAAAAGGCATTTTCACCCAGTCTCCAGCAAATATTAAATTGTCAGCTTTAGATTGAGTTCCTGGCCGACTAGCGTAACTACCGGGGGGATATCCGGCAAAATTTTTCTGATTGACTAACTCTCGATGGATCAAGGTTGCTGACTCCAACTCAGGGACAATTTCATAAAGTTCCCGTTCAAAAGTTTTTAGCAGATCTTCTTGAGTGGGAAACTGAGCTTCTTTATAACAGTAAGTGTGCAGTTCAACAACACTTCCCCCAGTTTTTTTATGCCATTGAATAAACTGATCTTGAATACGATGATAGAGGGTAATACTATCCGTCAACTGATATCCTGACAAAGATGTAAAGTTACTATGTTGCCAAGGAAAATCTCGATCAAACCAAAAACGACAAACTGCAAAGGGATCGGCAACTTGTAAGGTTTTAACCTGTTGAGCTACCCGTTGATCAACCTCTCCTTGACTTAAATCAAACAGTTTTTGAGTTCCTGGAATATCAGTTGCAAACACAAAATAATCGGCTTGTAAAGTTGCAGGCTGAGCAATAGATTTCTGAGCAACAGATTTAGGTGTTTGAGCTACAAGTTGAATGCGATCGCCCTGATCTTCAATGACCTCAAACCGTTGTAAATCCTGTTGAGCTGGGCCTGAAATAACTTGACCTTGAGAGTTATAAACTGCCCCATGACAAGGGCAATGGAAATTGCCATCTTCAGCTTGTTTGACAATACATCCTTGATGGGTACAAATCAGAGAAAGAGCCTGAACTTTTTGGGTCGAAGTGTTTAATAAAAGCCTTGATGAAACTTCTGACAAGGGTTCTGACAAGGGCTCTGACAAGGGTTCTGACAAAACCAAATAGACCTGATCTCCCGCCCCAAAATATTTTGAGGTTCTCTGGGCAAGATCTTTAGAAGAGTTGGTTACGTCTACAGAAGACTTGAATACAGAAGAACTTAATCCAGAATTAACAGTCACCCAAAACGGAACTGAACTTTGATCACTGCCTTGAAAATAGGAAATTTCTGCAACTTTTTCGGCTTGCCAGATCACTTGATCAATGTGGGCTTCAGTCAAGATTTTTCCCTCTCGTTCTAAAATCTTTTGAGCAATGGGGTGAACCAAGCTAGTTCCCATATCTTGGCGAGTCCCACTGAATGCCAAACCTTCAGGATTACCAAAAAAATAGAAGTGAAAAAACTGCATTAACTCTCCTGTACTCAATTGATCAGGAGCGTTCAAACTTGACTTGGCAAAGGGCAAAAAATACAAATCATACAATCCCTGAGGAAAGTCGTCTTTGACCCAGTCCGCAACAGAAATTTGGTCGAGCCGTTGAAAACTGTCGGGTATTTTGAACCCACTAATTTCTCGAAAGACCTGCCAGTGAGCTGGGTGAGTTAAATTAATTCCCCAGTTCAAACAGTTGGGGGAAGAAATTGCCAAATCAATCACGTTCCAGGGAAAAGCAGAATGACTGGGACGGAATACCTCTGGCTTGTATTGATCATCCCGAAATACGACTGAATAAGACTCAAGAGAAACAAAGTTATCCTGAAGTTCCAACTCTTGAACAATACTTTTGAGATTGTAATACTGAGGAAAAAAACCATGAAATCCATGTTCCATCTGAAAGGTTTCATCCCCGACTTGAATCGGCCAGCTTGCAATTTTTCCTCCGAGTTGAGGGGACTTCTCCAACAAGGTAACTTGAAATCCCCGCTGACTCAATTCATAGGCACAAGCCAGTCCAGCCAAGCCTGCGCCAACAATCACAACCTTTTTTGGCTGACCTGAATAGCGAGGTAAATCTAAAACATCGGGTTGAAAAACCGTTGGTTGAGGCGTTTTAAATCGGGAATAACCCAACAATCCAAGGATTCCTAAACCAAGAAACTGAAGCAGATTTCGCCGAGAGTAAGACTGAACCTGGGGTGAAACGGGAGGTGAACTCATGGGCAATTTTATCAAAAATAGGTTTTTCCCCAATCAGAGGAGTAAGTTTTTCTAGGTTTATATCCCGCCCGCTCTGGTGTGGGAAAACCTTGAGTATACTAACACTCCTTTCGGTATTGCACAGTCCTGTGCCAATTCCACGGCAATTCTCATTTTAACCAGTGGGATCTTTGAAACCCTTACACCAAGAAGCTTTGATCATGACTTGCAACCCCAAAAAACGCTTGAATCCAGTAGACCCATCTCATCATAAGAATTGCTGTCAACTCTAGAATAAACGTTCAGCAACATCCAGAATAATCTCGCTGCCGTTGCTTAAACGATTCTCCAAGAGATTTCACAACGAGCAACATTTTGATCAGGAGGTTAAACTTTAAGGGAGAAAGACCTACGTCATTTAGCAACATGGTACAAGCTCCAACCCGCCAAACCAATGCAACAGAATTGGCAACTCTTGCGATTGACCTGATCCGCCAAGCCGGATGTGAATATGGCGATGTGCGCTTTTGCACCTATCGCAAACAAACCCTTTTCGCGCGCGATCGCTCCCTCAGTCGTTTAGAGGACAACGATAATTCAGGGTTTGGGGTGCGGGTCTTGTTGAACGGGGCTTGGGGATTTGCCGCCAGTCATCGTAAAACTTTGGAAGAAGTGACTCGCATTGTCAATCTAGCAGTAGAAATTGCCAAAGGCAGCCGTTTATGCCAGCAAACTCCGATTCAATTGGTTCCGGTTGAAGCCTATCAAGATACTTACATTACCCCAATCAAAATTAATCCCTTTGATATTCCGGTTGGAGAAAAAGCTGAACTGCTATTAGACTGGAATGAACGGTTGCTGAATTATGAAAATCAAGGGATTAAAAAAGCATCTTCCTATCTTTTATTCAGTCAGGAAGATAAACTGTTTGCTTCAACGGTCGGTTCTCTAATTAGCCAGACGATCTATCGCAGTTATGGTGGGTTTGGTTGTACTGCGATCGCCAATGGAGATGCCCAGGAACGAGGCTATGAACGTCCTCCTTTAAACATAGGTTATGAGCAGATTGACACAGCAGATTTTTATGCTCAAATTGACCGAGTGGCAATGGAAGCCATTGCAAAAGTTCATGCTCCTAAAGGCCCTTCTGGAATTCTTTCAACTTTAATTTTAAAGCCTACCAATGTGTGGTTAACCATTCATGAATCGGTAGGACATCCCACAGAATTAGACCGAGTTTATGGCTACGAATCTAATTTTGCTGGGACTAGTTTTGCTACAACAAATCATCTAGGAACACTGCAATATGCAGCTCCTTGGGTGAATTTTAAATGTGATCGCACCCAACTCCAGGGGCGAAGCACAATGGCCTACGACGATGAAGGAGTTCCCGCTCAGGACTGGTACGTGGTGAAAGATGGTGTTCTGGTCGATTATCTAACCGATCGGGAAACGGCTTATCGTTTGGGTCGAGAGAGTAGTAATGGTTGCGCCTACGCCGATAGCTGGTCAAGTGTACCCATGGTAAGAATTCCGAATTTAGGACTAGAACCCGGTGCAGAGGGCGGCAGCCACACCGCCACCCTACAAGAAATGATTGCAGACACGGAAGATGGGATTTTAATTGATGGGATTGGCAGTTTTTCCATCGACCAACAACGACGTAATTTTCAGTTTGGGGGGGATGCTTTTTGGCAGGTGAAAAACGGCAAAGTTACCGGCATGTTGAAAGATGTCACTTATCATGCCATGACTACTGAATTCTGGAACAAAGTTGATGCGATTGGGCCTCAGTCTGAGCAGCAACAATGCGGCACCAATCTGTGTGGAAAAGGCGAACCAATGCAGATTGCTCAAATGACTCACGCCTGCGTTCCCGTAAGAGTTCGAGAAATTCACATCGGGGGCGCATCTTAGCTACATGACTCAACAACCTTCAATGATGGGTTCAATGACAGCTTCAAGAACTCTGCAAGCAACGATTCAAACAACGATCCAAATCTTGAGTCAACAGGCAGAAACATACACCACCGTAGAAAACTGGGATGGGGCGATCGCCTGTTGTCAAAAAATGATTGAACTCAATCCAAAATGGGTTCATGCCTATCAAAAACTAGGTCATCTTTTCCTTAAAAATCAACAGTTTCAACAAGCTATTGAAGTTTGTCAAATTGCCATTCAACTTGATCCAAACTTTTTCTGGTCTTACAATCACTTAGGAGAAGCTTTAACTAAACTGAACCGTTGGGAAGAAGCAGTTTTAATTTATCAAGCAGCCCTTAAACTCAAGTCAGATTTCTTCTGGACTTACAACAACTTAGGAGAAGCTTTAGTTCAACTGAAAAGATGGCAAGAGGCAGATCAAGTTTATGCTCAGGGAAGCCAGTTAAACTCAAACTTTTTCTGGCTGTATGAAAATTGGGGACAGGCTTTGACGCAATTAAAGCGTTGGTATGATGCCGAAAAAGTTTATCGCAAAGCAATTGAACTTGAGCCAACCTCTGAGCAGTCTTATTACAACTTAGGTCATGTATTAACTCGGTTGCAACGTTGGCAAGATGCAGTAGACTGCTTTGAAAATACTCTAAAAATCAAACCAGATTTTCCACAAGCCCAACAGAAACTGGAGAATGCCTGTCGAGTTTTACAAGACCTGCAAAGACAACAGGAACAATCAACAGCCGATCAATTAAACCCAATTGATTGGCTGAAATATTATCCAATTTGGGGTGAAGCTTCTTCTTATATCATTCATAAAACTTCCCCCACAAAGTTTGATGATCAAACTCAAACCTGGAACTTTCCAATTCCTCCTAAACATTTACAATTTGTTTTCAGTCAAAGTGATGAATACTATTTGCAATCTGGGATAGTTCAAATCAATACGTTACTAAAGACATTGCAAAAATTTGGGCTCTCTCTACAACCAGGTCATCGCATTCTAGACTTGGGCTGTGCTGCAGGTCGTATGATTCGAGAATTGGCGACGTTCACAAAGACTTGTGAGATCTGGGGGGTCGATATTAGTGGGGATTGTATTACCTGGTGCAAACAAAATTTAAGCCCGCCATTTCATTTTTTCATCGGAACAACTTTGCCTCATTTACCTTTTGAGGATCGATATTTTGACCTGATTTATGCAGGTTCTGTTTTTACCCATATTGATGATTTAGCAGATACTTGGTTCTTGGAACTCCGACGAGTGCTAAAACCAGGAGGAGTTGCCTATGTCACGATTCAAGAACAGCATTTAGTTCATACAATTCAAGCTTTTTATCAAGACTGGTTAGAACAAAATAATGTTTGGTCAAATGCTCAAAAAGTAGAGTGTATTCAGAAATATACTGAATATTCCCAAGCGGATTTTGCAATGTTTACTCTAGGACGAGATACGCGATCACTAGTCTTCTATAATTTAGAGGATTTCTGTCAGCAGCGTCAACCTTTTTACAAGATTGTAGATATCAAACGAGAAGCGTATTATTGGCAGACAGGTATCCTACTCCAACGAACTTAATACATCTGAAATCATTAACTAGATCTGCTTCACGAAAATGATTCAACTCAGCAAGTTTTAAGCTAATAGGTAAAATTTTTCTAGTGCTTGAATGCAAGCGTTATCTTCATACAAAATATGCTTATTGTTCTGGATTTTCTCGACAATAGCTTTTCTCCAGGCCGAATTGTATCCTAGCTGAACAGCGATTTCACAATACTCTGTCTCATTCTGAGCAACTGTTTCTGTTACGTCGATGCGCTGTAAAATCCCAGCAGACTGACGACCCCGCATGAATTCTCCCCTACAAGTAACAATTGGTAAATTACAAGCAATACTGTCCAGGGTTGTTAAAAATCCTGTAAATCCAATTGTATCTAAGCCAATATCTGCTAATAAATTGAGCTGTAGATAGTCAAACTTACTTAACCTAGGTAAAATGATACAGTAATCTTCACTATTTAAGCTTCTCTTTTTGAATTCTCGTTGCAGTCGATTTTTAAACTGTTTTGTAATTGCAGCATTCCAGTGAGCAATAAATATAATTTGAGCTGAATTAACCTGCTGAGTAATTTCAGTAAAAATAAAATCATACTGAGGTAAATACTTGAATAAAGATTGACAAGAGAGATAAATAATAGCATCCTCATTCAGCCCAAAATCAGATCGACACTTTTGTAATTTAGGAACTTCAGCAATCCAGTAATGAATTCCCAAGTTGGGTAAACAAACCAACTGTTCTGAATAGTGATTCTGAGCGTTTTTAGGTTCGAGCAATTCTGCCGAAAGGTAATAGTTAATAGTGGGTAAACCTGTTGTAACAGGATGACCCCAAGCAGCACATTGAACTGGAGCGAGTTGCAATCCAGCAAGTTGAGTTGCTTTTGGGCACATGCCAATATCTAAAAAAACGAGAATATCTAATTGGTCAGTATAAATTTGTTGACCAATTGCTTCTAAGGAATTAGGAATGTGGAAAAAGTAATCGCTATAGAGTCGAAACAAATCAGTAATTTCATCAATTTCTGAACCGATATGATAGCAGTAAACTTCAAATTCTTGCCGATTAAATTCCCTTACCCAACCCAAGAAGACTAGACCTATTGTATGCCAACTAAAAAACTCAGAGAGATACCCAACTTTAATTTTCCTTTTAATTTTTCTCCCCGAAGTTTTAGGACGTTTGGGTAAGGGCTGTGCCCACTTTGGGTAATTGGCTGCCATGACTTGATGAACCAATTGGCCATACTTTTTTTGGAGTTCTAAATCATCCCTAGCTTGATACTGAAGATAAAAGTTTGTACCTGCTGCAATCCCAGACAAAGCCTTGACTTTTAGGCTCGGATCATTCAGATCAATCATATTAACTAAGTCAGTTAACCCTTGACTCAATCGCTCTCGGTAGAATTCAATTTCCAGAGGAGTTTCATACAAAATCGGGAGTAACCTTTGACAGACAAACCGAAGTGAAATCTCTTCCGAAAAATGTTGAACTGCCAATTCAGAAAGGTCTAATGCGGCTTGAATTTGGCCTGTATTTTGTAACATCAGAATCCAAGCCAGGTAGAGTTCAATGGCCTCTGGATAATGTTCTAGACCAAGCTGATAGAGTTCAATGGCTTGGTCATCCTGTTCTAACTGTTGATAACAGTCTGCCAGGGCTAAGTACACGTCAACGGTTCCGCAGCTATTGGCTAATACTTCTTGATAGGATTCGATTGCTTCTGGGTACTGAAATTGGTAGTAAGCCGCTAGACCAAACTGTAACGCAGCTTGGGAGAAATCTTGATAAACCGTAAAAGCAATTCCAAGTTGAGTCAACAGTTCAGGATGTCTAGAATCATGCTCAAGTCCCGTCTGATATATTGCGATCGCCTGTGGAATTTGTTGCTGGACTATTAGGAGATTTCCTAAATTTAAATAATTGATGGGTTCAGTCGGATTCAGTTGAATTGATGCTTGATAGTTGACCTGAGCTTGCTCAAAGTCTCCGAGTTCCAAGAACAAGTTCCCCAATTGATGGTAGCTTTGACCATCCTCAGGGCTAAGCCGAACTGACGTTTGATGCGCTTGAATGGCTGGGCTAAAATCTCCTAGTTTTTCTAAAATTAGACCCAGGTAATAAAAAGATATGGCCTGAGTTGAATTCAACGCTAAAGCTTGTTCAGTTGCGACTAATGCAGCTTCGTAATTTTCTTGAGCTAAATAAACTCTGCCTAACTCTCGCCAAGCGTCTGCATGATGTCCTTCAACCTGAAGAAATTGGCGATATTTTTCTTCGGATTCCTTGAGGTTTCCAACACAGTGTAAGGCCATAGCCTCACTAAACAACTGTCTTGATGATTCATCCATAGTTGCAAAACTGACGGAAGAAAATCTATAGACAATGTTTATCGACCGCCGCCTCCATTGGGACGAGGATTGGAAATTGGGGGTGTTGGCCGAATTGTCGGGCGAACGGTGGGTCGAACGGTGGGTCGAACGGTAGGAGTCGGATTGGGACGATTCAGACCTGGAGCAGTTGGGCGATTTCCTCCAGAACTGGGGCGATTGCTACCTCCGCCGCCGGGACGACCCGTGGGTCGATTGCTTTGCTGAGCCTGTAACTGAGCAATCGAAAGCTTTTCTAAGGATTGGGCTGCCGTCTGGCGGATTTGGCGATCGCTTGCTTGCAGGGCCTCTGTGACGTTTGGTAAGGCTGAGGCATGAATCCGACCGAGGGCAAAGGCTGCTTTGGCCCGCACTTGGGGGTTCTCATGGGTCAACGCCTGGGTCAGGGCCGGAACCGCAGGTTGACCAATCCGCTTGAGGGCGATCGCGGCTCCGACGCGCACTTCTTCATCGGTATCCTGTAGCCCTACAATCAGGGCAGAAATCCCTGGAGTTGCCTCTGGCCCGAGCAGTCCCAAACCAACTGTTGCACCTTGACGGACTGAGGCATTATCGTGACCTAAAGCCGTTTCTAGCTCAGTTAAAATCATGTTCAGGCTGGCTGGAGAAGCCAAAGCAATTTGACGGAGAGCGATTGCTGCATCAATCCGTTCGGCTTGTTCCCAGGTTTTTAGAGCAGATAACAGCGCTGGAATTGCTTCAATCGCCCCTGAACCGATTGACCCTAGAGCAAAAGCTGCATTTTTGCGGATAGGTTCCTCGGGAGATGCCAGGGACTCCACTAGAATCGGAACGACCGGAGAACCAATCTGCTTGAGGGTGCGAACGGCGGCTAGACGATCCTGACGATTAGTACTGTTTAATTTTTCGACTTGATTCAGAACTTCACTGGTTGCTGTGGCTTGGAACTGAACCTTGCCAAGGAGAAGCAAAATGGCAGATAAACTCAGGAACGTGAATCTCGAAGACCCCAGAAATGGCAACCTAAAATTTCTGTTCATAGCATTTGCTCCATTCTTGAACTCGAACTACAGACTTTAATCGCCTGCCCTAATTAAATATTCTATCGCTGAGAGTATTTTAATTTACAATGACTAATTCAACTCTCAATTTACCTAAGTAATTTACCTTACCTAACAATGCACAATCGAGACAGCCATGTCAGTTGCCAAGTCACACTGGAATTGGGTGTCAAGGCATTCAACCAGCGGTGAGTTGCTTCTCACTGGAGTTGCTCAATCTAGCCGTTGCTCTTGAGAGTAAAGACGAGTTGACGATCAGGGCGCAAACCAGAACATTCATCTCTAGCAATTCTTACTTTCACTTATTTTCAAAAGTTTGATCTTTGAAACCCTTAGACAAAAAAGTTTTGATCATGACTTACGATCTGAAAAATCCCTGGAATCCGGTAGACTCACTCTAGAATAAAAATTGCTGGAAACACGATGACTGAAACAATTGAAACTCAGATTGTCAACGCTGAAGAACGGCTCAGACAGGCAATGCTGGCTTCTGATATCAGCGTTTTGAATACACTACTAGCCCCTGAAATTATCATCACTAGCCATCTTGGAGAACGATTAGGAAAACAAGATGATCTAGCGGCCCATGACTCTGGTTTGATTAAAATAGATGAGTTGCAACCTTCTGAGCAGCATATTCAAATTCATCAAGGAGTGGCAATCGTTTCAGTCCGAATGCAGTTGTCTGGTCGTTACAACGGCAGCCCTGCAAAGGGTGATTTTCGTTTCACGCGAGTTTGGGCTGTCTCTTC
>JBOFUV010000086.1:0-57330 GCA_051652765.1 Microcoleaceae cyanobacterium
ACCGGGGTTTGAGTTACAGATTTGAAGGATTAGGAGGACTTTAGGCCATGCAGACAACCTCACCCCCACGGATCTACGTGACCGATGAACTGTTCTGGGATCTGTGCAAAGTCAACCCAGATCTCAGACTCGAACGAACAGCCATAGGAGAACTCATCGTGAATCCACCCACCGGGGGCGAAACATCTAACTACAACCTTGGACTCGCAGCAAGGGTGTGGATCTGGAATGAACGTACTAAGTTAGGTAAGGTTTTCGACTCTAGCGGGGGCTTCAAGCTACCCAATGGAGCCACTAGATCCCCTGATGCCTCATGGGTACGACTGGATAGATGGGAAATGCTGACCGAGGCGCAGCAAGAAAAGTTCCTACCCCTAGCCCCAGACTTTGCCCTAGAGCTGATGTTACCCAGCGACACCCTCAAAGACGTTCAGGCAAAAATGCGCGAATACATCGACAACGGAGTCAGATTAGGCTGGTTAGTGAATCGCAAAGGAAGTTGGGTTGAACTCTATCGCCCCACTCAACCCGTTCAACTCGTGAACATACCTGCAACCCTCAGCGGCGAAGACATCCTCCCAGGGTTCAGCCTGGATCTATAACTCAGCCCCTTCCCCAACCCCTATAGAACCCATTTGGTATCTTGAGAAAAGGAGCAATAAAGGGATTTGTAGTTTTTCTGTCCATCAGAAATAGTGATGACATCCTGAGTGCGATCAAAATTCTCGATCATTAACGGTTCGGTGACATCTGCTGAAATTTCAAAGATTTGACCAGACAAGGGCAACGTTTCGTTTAGTGTTGCAGTTGCCATTGATTTGTTCCTTAGCGGCAAGAAAATTTGAGGTTTGCTTGAAAAACGATGCTCCTGAATTCACAGCGATGCACACCTATGATGCTGGTGGGGTGATCGCGTCTAAAATTCACTACTTCTGAAGTCACACTGAATCCACATCTGTAGCGCTTGAGCACAAATGTAAGCTTCCTTATTAAGGTCTGCCAGCGAAAAACCATGAGGTTTTATTAACCTCTACCCCTTTGACAGCAAAGTTTTTATTGAGAGTAATTCCTGACTAGCGAAGTCTATCACAGTGAATAATTTTAAGGATCTTATTGGAGATATTGTTTGCTTATTGATATTATCCTGATTAATAACCCTTGCTTAATTCTTGATAAATTATTAATTTATAAGCTTTACAGTTGGTCTTATAAAGCTTTAAGGTATAGTACTACAAAACGTAAATGCAACTAATTCTTAAGAATGATCTAGCTTCTTGGGAATTAGGCCGTAAAATTCTTAGGAGGATTGATGAGTCACGCAGAGAATTTAGATCAGGCAACTTCCCCAGATGCCCTATCCCCCCAGTTCCCCAGATCCCTAGACATTGCTCAAGTTTCAATTTATGGGCTGAGCATCTTATCTACAGGGTTGTTTCTGTTTCTACCATTTGTTAATCTGTTGCACCCTAGTCCCTGGCAGCGCTGGATTGGCACAATTCATGGTTCAGCATCCTTGATTGCCATGGTAGTCATGGCCTATGGTGGACATCTAGCATTTCCATTGCTCAGAGGATCAGCAAAAATTCTGCCGCATATGCGGGTACTGACCTGTTGGTCTGCTGTTTTATCCTTCCTGGCGATCGCCTCTGGCAACCTGGCCTATATGCGTTACCGGGCTAGCCTAGACTTTGGCGGTGCACGGGCTTGGCTGAAGGATAACTCCCCACTCACTCAGTATGTCTTGATGGAATATCACGAATTTACCGTGCTATTCACGTTGCCCCTGGCAGTAGGATGCGCCTGGGTGCTGTGGCGCTATGGAGATTCCATTCTCGAAAAGCGTAATCGCCCGGTGCTCACGGCAACTTGCTTTGCATTGATAGCAATGATGTTGTTTTCGATTGGCGGGATGGTCAGTGGTTTGGGAGTTGCTAAAATTCGGGCTTTGTAAGGGCCTTTGTAAAGGACTTTAGCAAGTTTTATTTCTATCGGGCGTATTCTAAGTGACTTGACCATCTGCTTGCCAACCATGAGTTGATCTTTAACCTGTAATTTTCGGAGAAACAAAAAAATGACTCAATCTTCACTGCGTCGGGCCTCTCTGGGTCATAGGGAACCCTGGTATGGTTCTTGGTGGAAGACCTTAAAACATTTCCCCCAAGGATTGGCAGAGGGCAATTCCAATCCACCCCAAGTCTCTGGAGAGGCTGCCGCTGCTCTAATCAGTGCGGCTATTGGTTGCTTTACTATGATGGTGTCTCATCACCTATCAGATGCCGACAAAACAAAGACGATTGAAAAGAAGCTTTTAGGGTTAGGAGGATGGATACCCGGAGCTGACAACCCAGATCCAATGTGGGGAAACATCGGCAGTTACAGCGGGAAAGAAACCATGTTGCTGATTGGTTGGTTGGTCAGTTGGGCAATTCTCTATGTTTTGCTCAAAGATAAGCAAGTCAAAGCTAGAACAATTTTTCTTTGGATGATCGGCTTGATCACCTTTGCAACTGCAATGTGCTGGCATCCGCTCTTTCCCTATCTACCCTTGGTTTAGCCCGGAGTTTTATCGATGTCTTATTCAGAGAAAGTTCAACACGTTCAGACAGATACAGAGGCTACCAAGCCAATTCCAGCCAAAGACATGCATAAGATTGTCTTTGCAATGTTAGGTGTGTTCCTGCTTGCTGCAATCACTTATCCGATTGCCATGTTCCGAGTCAGTGGTATGGAGAAGTTCTTAGGGTTTCATGTCAAATCTTGGGATACAGCCAATCAGCTAACTCCTTCTGAGGCAAAACTAGCAACAACTGCTTCTACCTCTCCGGCAACTCAACCTGCAACTCAACCTGTTGCTCCGGGAACGGCTTCAGTTTCTTCATCTCCCCTTGCCTCTGATGTCAAGACTTTGCCAAGTTCAGATACAAGCACTCCAACGTCTTCAGGTGTAGAATCTGCCACTTCAACGGAAACATCAGCATTGCCTAAAGATACTGCTGCAATCTCTGAAACTACAGTACCAGAAATTGATGTAGCTCAGATCCGCAAAACGCTCTACAGCAAGGTTGACCAGGCATGGACGGAGATGAATACCCCCGTGACGGCAGACTCAGTTTATCAAGTGCAGGTGACCTCAGATGGAGCGATCGCCCAAGTTGAGCCTCAGTCTGAAATTGCCAAGGATAATTTAAACAACACTCCTCTATCTGGTTTAGTAGAAGTTGATAATTCCATATCAGCAAATGAGACTACCGAGCTTAACATGAAGTTTACTGCCGATGGCTTTTTAGACATCTAGCCTGTTCAATAAGCTCAACGTTCTAGCATTCTGAGAGCAGAGTTTAGACTTTAGCTCACACTGTCTTTGGATCAATGCCTAATTCCAGCAACTGAGCTATCAGCCTGTTTTCTAGTGGCGTTCAAGTTCTAGTTGTTCCTGGGCAGTCTGAGCTACTAACTCTGCTTTCATTGCTCGTTGTTTTCTCTCACCATGCAACGTTTGAACAATGTTTAAGTATTGTTTGAGAATGTTTAAATATTGTTTGAGATTGAGTCGAGGGCATTAATTTTGATTAAATTCCATGGGTAAAGCAGCACCCAGAAAATTGGTATCCCGATCGAATTTAATGTTGTGAAGTTCAGCTTCATTCAGGTTCGCGCCTTCAAAATTTGCTTGACACAGGTTTGTGTCGGTTAGATTGGCTCGGTAAAGATTGGCCGCTTTGAGAATCGCCCCGAATAAATTTGCACCTAATAAGTCAGCCTCTCTTAAATTTGCTTCCGACAAATCCGCCTTGAACAAATTGGCTTCTGCCAGTCTTGCCCGTTCAAGATTGCTACGGCGGAGATCCGCTTCGCTGAGATTGGCTTTTGTGAAATTTGCGTTAATCAATTCAGCTTTAAAAAATTGGGCTTTACAGAGATTTGTCCCACTCAGATCAGCCTCCCCAAACTCAGCTTCCCAGAGGGTTGCTCCGCTAAGATTAGCCTCTAGGAGGATGGCGTTATGTAAATTTGCCTTGTAAAGATCGGCCCCACTTAGATTAGTGCGAGTAAGATTCGCGTACTGGAGATCCATTGCCTTTAGATTGGCACCTGTGAGATTGGGGCAGAGGTCTGGATGTTCCTCTCTCCAACGATTCCAATTGGGAACACCGCGTTGAAGTATTTTCAGATGTTGTTCGTCAGCCATAGTTTATGCACAATAAAGTTTGTATTCAGCATACCTGTTACCTTCCCTTAGCGGCTAGGGTATTGAGATCACTTAAGACTTCTGAAATCACAATAGGATCAACGGCCCCAAGGGTTAACATTTTATGATCCCGATCATCGAACCAGTATCCCCAAGGTTGCTCTAGGTTTCCAAGAAAATAACAGGATTCTAAAGTTTGGTCGTCCCATCCATCCATATAACCCACAGGAATTCCCTCTCTATACCCAATTACAGCCGTAATATTAGCTTGTTCAAATTGCTTGTAATGAAGATCAAATACTCCTCCATCTTGAGGAGTTCCTCGCGTCCAACCGAGTTTTTCTAAGGTTCCCACTAAGGAGGGTGCTGGAATTTTGAACTGTGAGAATCGCTTCAATTCTTTATATTCAGCTTCGCCAGATTCCAGGGTATAAATTGCCCGTCCTAGTTGAGGAAATGGCGGCACAATTTCGTAATCACTTAACAACTCACCCCAGGTATTTTTAGTCTCAGTTTCTAAGTATAAAGGATGTAAAATACCAACCTGAGTAACAGGCACTAACTTACTGTTTAACCGATCTTCCAACTCACCTTCTAGAACACCTTCCAACTTAATTTCTTCATCTGTAGAATTAGCGTAGGTTTGATCTTCTGTGACCCGAAAAGTTTGGATTAACTCGCCCGCCTCGTTGTAACCGCCCCAGAGCAACAATCGCACCAGGTTAATCATGAGCGGATGATGAACTAATAGCAATTCAAATTCTTCCACAGACCAACGCCGTCCCTGAACCATAGCTTGTTCCAAGCGAATCGCCTGAATTTTGACCAACTCACTGATTTGTTTTTTGATCAATTTCCAGTCGGCAACAGCTTGATTAGCGAGTTCAGCATCATCTCGAACCCCCGGTTTAGGCAGGTCAGGTTTGAGCTTTCCGGCTTCATCCCGCACCATCGGTTTCATGTTTTCCCCTAGCACAAACTGAAACTGTCGTGGCCCAAAATCAAACACCCGAGTTCCCCGTTCATCCAGATCACAATCAGGGATGATCCGATCTTCCAATTGAGCCCGAGTTAACCCGCGATCGCGAGCAATATCTTCCATGCAGTTCTGAGCTTTAGCCTTGAGCCCCTTAAACTTCAGTTTTTGGGCAATGCCGTTAATCTGCATCAACGCCGTATCTGTACCAATAGCTCGCAAACACTGCAACCCCAGTACAGCGCGGGGATGTTGACTTTCCCCCGGCCAGACTTTAATTAAAGGGGTAAGCTTGAAAGTAGTCTCGTCGGAACCGAGTAACCCCAAGGCCATCATGGCCCATTTTTCCTTGGCAGGAGCACCTTCAGCCAACCAACGCTCAAACAGGCTCCAGGCAAATTGATCCAAAGATTTGGAATTGGCATGATGTTTTAAGGCCGTGATCAATGCTGGAGATTGATCTAACTGACTCTGTTTCAAGGTCGTTAACAGAATAGCCGTTTGTTCAGGATTCAAGCCAAATTCTCCAATCCGAATTGAGGGCAAATCTGTTGGAGCAATCCAGGTGAGCACTTTAGTTTTTTTGGATTTCTGAGCTGCGGTTATCATCTGTTCCAACCAAGCAGGAGTCGTGTGTTCATCAAATAAAATGTCATCTACTGCTGCAAAGATTTTAGCTGTCAAGTCTTCATCCCCAGAGTGTTGATTGGAGTATTGATGGGAGTGTTGATTGGAGAGTTGATTTAGACAACTCTGAATCAACTCTCCGTGGCCTCGGCGTTGGATTGTTCGCAACCATTCTAATGCTGAGTCTGCTAATTTTCCCCGTCCTTTCGCAACAGGAATTAACCCTTGAATACTATGGACTAAATTCTCTTCCAACCACTGACGTGCTACTTGAGGAGCCTTAGAAGCCAGTTGCAGTTCTAACATGAAGAGTGCTGCTTCTGGGGCTTTTACTAATGCAAAAGTTTCTAATAACTCCTTGGCCAAATCCTTATTTTGAATGGTCAAAATGCTCTCACAAATCCAATCTAAAGCCCTGTACTCTGTATGAGCCAACCAGGCTCGGATGTAAGCCGAATTTGTTAAGAACAATTTTAATCGTCGGATATGAGTTTCAACCAAACTCGGGTCACCCAAACCAAAAATAATTTCCTGAGGTTTCTGATAGTAAACTGAATAGTTTTCCTTGCCAATATAGGCATCATCAGGCCAACTTGCAATTAAGGGGAGTAACTCTTGATGCATCCCTAAAGTTGCGGCCAAAAAGAAGGCTTCAGGGGGTCTGGTATAAGATTGCCCAGTCAGCCATTGAATCGGGTTGAGTTCAGGACGTAATCGTTCTTGTAACTGCTGTTGTTCTGATAAGTTTAAGTACGGTACAACGTCACGACGAAAGCAATTAATTGGGAAGATTTCTGTCAATCGAGTAGTCTGACCATTAAGATAATTAGGTGGTTGGGCTAACATCAGTTCTATTAACTCTGGTGGAGATAATAGGTTTGCTAAGGGCAAAATAATTTCTTTGGGAAAGCTTTTACAATAGTTAGTATTAGCAAAATTGGCGTGCAGAATTGACTGGATTTGAGGTAGAGTTAATTCATCTTCAAAAGACCATTTTTGCAGCTTAGTCATCAGCTTTGTTGAAAATTCTCCCGCGTAAAGTTCTGGATTGCTAGATTCCAGCATTGCAGCAAACCAGAAACCTGCGGCCTCTTTTGACATTGAAATTGGTATCTCTGCTAGTGACCAATCGAGTTGCCAATATTGTCCTTTGTTCAAAACTTTTCCTAAATTTTCTAATCCCTTATCCTTGTCGAAGATCTGCGGATCAGGACGTTTCAAAGGAATTAAAGGTCGCCAGGTTGCCCAGAACCAATCTTCAGGATTCAGATTAATACAGTGAAATTCGCGAGTAACAGAGTGTATTTCTGCTGAAGTCATGGAAATTTCCTCTTATAAAATTTCTGCTAAATCCAAAGTGAATCCTGGTAAAACACCTTTGTCAGAAAGGATTAACGGAGACTGAAGTGTTTGTACAGCTCTTTCCTGATTTAGTTAAAGAGAATTCATATCAATTGCCAGATTAAAGACCCAAAAAATTCTGTTACTGAGAGGTTAAAAAATCTATCTATGAGGAAATTGAACCAGGAAGAGTATTAGAAGTTTGAGGTGAGAAATAAGCCCTAAGAAACTGAAGATAATCAGCAATTTGAGTCGTGGTTAGGGAAAGATTGCCGCTGCCGCTCGGCAAATATTCTTCAGCGAGATAATACTTTCCTTTTTCAGTCAACCAAACATCCTGAATTCGTTTTTTAGTTGCTTCAATCCAACCGCGTTTGATCAGGCTAGGGATTACCCATTCCCGCTCTGATTCGCTCAAGCCCGCTTGTTTGGGAGCAATTTCCTGCTCTTTTTCATGACAAACTTTGAGGGCTTTGAGTTCTTGAGGAGCCATGGGTACTCCAATCGGATCTAGCCGCAGCAGGGACTCTCCCCCAGGTGCAATTTTAATCTTCAATACATCTTCAACACAATCGATCAATCGATGATCTCGCAACTCCCGACAAATCCGATCTCGTTCTAAAGCTGAGGTTTTAGGATCTAGCTTGATTTCTGTGATCGCTGCTCGATAGTTGGGTTTGTTGAGCAGGTTTAGGAGGAACTTCAGCTCTGCAACGTCCATTTAATAGATCTAGCTCCCTTTAGAGAAAATTGATTGGATACATACACCTTATCTTACCGACGTTGAAAGTCCTCGCATTGTTGGCAGCCGCAGGCAGCGAGGCTTAGATCTCAAATACCTCTGCTAATTTCGCCAATGCTGGGTTTATGCAGGGCTAATCTCCACCATGGTGATCGCTGCATAAAACTAGAGACTGACACGGTTTTTTAATCAGTGAGGGACATTTCGGCTCCTCAAGTCCCTTTTAAAAAGGGGATTTAGGGCAATCGCTCCCATCACATCTGAACAAAAGCAGCTATATTGCCAGATAATCTTTCAATATAATGTTTCAAAATAATCCTTCAAAGGAACTGTTTTTGCTCAACCCAAACGATGCCAATTAACCTATTTGAGTACGAAAAGCTAGCAACTAACTGCCTTTCCCAAATGGTGCTGGATTACTATGCCAGTGGCGCATGGGATGAAGTCACCCTGCGAGAAAATCGTGCAGCTTTTGAGCGAGTGAAGCTCCGGCCCCGGATGTTAGTAGATGTCAGCCAACGGAATCTCTCAACTCAAGTATTGGGACAGCCTCTCCAAATACCCCTCTTGATTGCACCGATGGCCTTTCAGTGTTTGGCTCATGCCGAAGGAGAACTAGCCACAGCGAAGGCTGCTGCTCAAGTGGGAGCGGGAATGATACTGAGTACTTGTTCTACCCAAAGTCTTGAGGCGGTTGCAACTGTTGCAGCTTCTGGTTCACCCAGTCCCCTATGGTTCCAACTCTACATTCACCGCGATCGCGCTCTGACTCAGGAGTTGGTGGAACGGGCTTACGCCACAGGGTATCAAGCATTATGTATTACTGTTGATGCTCCAATGCTGGGTAGACGGGAACGAGACCAACGGAATCAGTTTACCTTGCCCCCCGGCATGACGATGGCCAATCTTAAAAATAGACTGCCTGAAGTGGAAGGAGAATCAGGGTTGTTCACGTATTTCGCTCAGCAACTAGACGCTTCATTGACTTGGGCAGATCTAGAGTGGGTGCAGTCCCTTTCTCCCTTACCTGTCGTGGTGAAGGGAATCTTGCGGGGGGATGATGCTGTACGGGCGGTGAACTGTGGGGTGAAGGGAATCGTTGTTTCCAATCACGGGGGTCGCCAACTGGATGGGGCGATCGCCTCTCTGGAAGCCTTGCCTGAGGTCGTTGAAGCGGTTGAAGGACGGGCGGAAGTGCTCGTCGATGGCGGAATTCGTCGGGGTAGAGATGTACTGGCAGCGATCGCCCTGGGAGCCAAGGCCATTTTACTGGGTCGTCCGGTGTTGTGGGGACTGGCGGTGGCTGGAGAAGCTGGAGTGGTAGATGTGCTAAGCCTTCTGAGAGATGAATTTGATCTGGCGATGGCTCTGAGCGGATGCAGAACTGTACAGGATATTGAATCGAGTTTGCTCAGTTGAGCGCACCCATTTACCGATACAGCCCACATCTTTTCCACATCTTTAAGTTAGACAAACCCTGAGTCCGGCGCGCTGCGGCTAGGAGAGGTTTGTCTTACGCTCCAACGGATTCTTTGGCTGCGTACATAACTTCTAAAGTGATCTCCTCCATCCCCCGTTCACGGGCAAACTTCTCGGTATTGCGCTTAACTTTTCCACGCACAAATCCCGGAACTTTGTTGAGTTCGACTTTGGCTTCCTTGCTCCAATTGAGACCAGATTCAGCGGAAATCCCCTTATGAATGGCTTCCTTAGTATCGTGTCCCCCAAAGATTTCTAACAGGTGATCCTCCATACCCAAGGTAAAGGAATTGTAGACCAAATCTACAATTTGATTTGCGCCTTCGTAACCCACAAAAGGTCGGTAACCGACCGGGAAATTCTGAATATGAATTGGAGCCGCAATTACACCACAGGGAATATCCAGCCGTTTGCCGACATGGCGTTCCATCTGAGTGCCAAAAATTGCTGAGGGTTCGATCCGGGCGATCGCATCTCCAATCGCACCATTATCATCGCTGATCAGAATTTCATCGCAGTATTCACCCACCTGTTCCTGAAACCACTCGGCATCATATTTACAATAGGTTCCAGCGAGAACAACATGAATCCCCATCTCACGGGAAAGAATCCTGGTTAGGGCCACGGCATGGGTGCTATCTCCAAACACCACTGCTTTTTTCCCAGTTAAATTCTGGCAGTCAATGGATCGAGAAAACCAGGCTGCTTGAGATACAAACCGGGTTTGGGTGTCGATAAATTCTTCATAGTTCACCGCTGCACCCTGTTCATTGAGGATGTTCTGAATCTTGCGAATACAGCGAGCGGTTTCCACAATGCCGATGGGCGTAATGTCTACATAGGGCATCCCGAAGTTTGATTCCAAATAGTGGGCTGCCATCAGGCCAATTTCCCGATAGGGAACGAGGTTGAACCAAGCCTGGGGAAGGTTCTTTAAATTATGCACCGATGCCCCGTCAGGAATCACTTCATTCACAGCAATTCCCAAATCTCCCATCAATTTCTTCAGTTCAGTGCAATCATGTTGATTGTGAAATCCAAGGGTAGAAATCCCAATAATATTGACGGAAGGCTGCTCTGTTTTACCTTCTGGAAGTTGCCCAGTTTTTTTGGCTTTTTCTAAATAAAACTGAATAATTTGATCCAGGGTGCGATCGGCGGCTTGCAACTCATTGACTCGATAATGATTGACATCGGCGAGCAACACATCCCCTTGAGCATCGATTTGCGCCCGCTCCACAAAATTTTGTAAGTCCTCTTGCAAAATACTGGACGTACAGGTGGGAGTTAAAACAATTAAATCTGGGGCTTCTTCCCTGTCCTTGCGAGTAATATTATCAACGACTTTTTCCTGAGATCCCCTGGCTAAAACGTTGCGGTCAACAACACTGGTTGTGACTGGCGTGTAGTCTCGCTCCCGTTCGAGCATTGAGCGCATGACGTTAAAGTAGTCATCTCCGATGGGGGCGTGCATAATTGCATGAACATTCTTGAAGGAACTGGCAATGCGGAGAGTGCCAATGTGAGCAGGGCCTGCATACATCCAGTAAGCCAGTTTCATAACCTCTTTCTCCAGTCGTGTTAAATCAGTGGGGCCAAATCTAAGAATGGTACTTTATAGAGATCAATAAACTCTATATTTTCCAGACATTTTCCAGAAGTCTGTCAGGTTAAGGGCGATTGGCAAGGAATCTCTCCCTGACCCAACCCGACTTGGAGACTCTAGAGATTCAGTGTGCCATTGAGCCAACGTCACAGGGGATGAACGCAACGATTCTTGATGTTGTTTCATGTTCTGTGACATTCCCCTTACAAAGGGCTTAACAACAAGCTGCCTGTTTCTGGAAAGCCTAGATTATTGGATTCACTAAAGCGCCAATGTTGGCGATACTGGGTGAGGTAGTTTTGACCCACAATCCCCTCAACGCCAATTAAATCCAATAATTCATTGTCTAAAATCACGGCCTCTAACTTGGGCTGTTCCTGATGCTGCAACCGCACTGAATTGAGCTGAGTTTTTTTCCCAAGTTCCTCACCACAAAATCCCTGAACTGCCAAATCTTCAGCATCCCGATCTAGCGAGAGTCGCTCAGCGAGACGTTGGGAAACAACCATTAAATCTGCCCCAGTATCCAACAGAAAAGGAAATGGCCCTTGACCATTAATATAAACCTGAGCAATCATCACCCCCAATTTGCCCTGGAGCGGAATGGCCTTGTTCCCTGGGCTATTCTCTGAGCCAATCCCTGGGCTATTGCCTGAAGCGGGCGGCAATAGCTTTAGGGTTAAGGCTTTGGGATCGATGATCATCTCAAACCCCTTGAGAAAATCCATCCCCAAAACCCCAGTCGTGTTACCCGGAATAGAGCTTTGAGAAAGACCCATGCCACTCATCCCTTCAACTTGGGCCTCATCCACGGAAACGGGGGGCAAACGATGCAAGGAAGCCTGCACGTTTGAGCAATCATCTCCCACCACAAAATAGGAGAGTAAATCGCTCGGAATCGGCATTCCTAATAGTCCCAGTTGCTGAACAATTTGTTGAGACAGGATAGAATTTGAGGCTCCCGTATCCAACAAAAATTGTCGGGACTGTCCGCCAATGGTGACCGGAACGGTAAACACCTGGCCCTCTGGAATGGTTTGCAACTGAATGGCAGCCTGTCCCTGGCTGGAGGTTTTGGGAATGGCAGTTCCAGTAATCGTTAAAACCGCTCCCATGCGATCGCTGGCATCAAGGCGAATCTTGCCTTGGGCATCGAGAATAATTGTTTGAATCGTGCATTTCATGGAGGCAGCTTGCACCTCTTGTGGTGTACCCGGTTCAGTGTTGGCAAATGCCCCTGCCATACATTGAGAAATCTCCTGGATCAGTTGCCGTCCTAAGGTCTCAGAATTAACCAAAGGAGACTGGGAGATTAACTGACGGGTCTTGGCCCAGGGTTGTTGCAGGGGTTCAATGGCTAAAGAACCCATGACTGGAGTGGATATGAGAGCTAGGCTGCCACAAAATGACAGGAGAGCAAGACCAGACTGCAAGCAGCGAGAGAAATTCATGTCAAAAAATTAATATCAGAATAAGTTAATACAGCAATCTGATTTGAAGTGTAAATGTGGAGTGGGCATCTTGCCCGCCCAGGCTGGAAGCCAGCACTACAAACACTCATCATCATTCCTGACTGCCATATCAGAATAATTAGCGATGGGGCAGTGTAGCATTACAGGGTTCGGCAGATTCATCCCTCAGTTCGGCAACGCCCTATTGCTTTCTAGACTGACGTAGGAAGTGAGTTGCAAGTTGCAGTCATTCTCTCTTGCGGAATTTGTGAGAGACTAAAGCCAAGTTTCCAGTCCTACTGACATTTACCGTCTTTATATGAGAACCTTTCCATTCTATGATTCAACTGAAATTCCGAGTTGGTGGGCTGTGACCAAATAACGAAAAATATACTCAGCCAGTTCGACTAAATTTTCAGTTTCCGTTGGGGATTTCCCCCAAATAGTTACGCCATGATTACGAATTAGTAATGCTGGAATGTCTGGAGGAGTTTGTTTAAACCGAGCCAAAATATCATCAGCAATCTTGGGAACGTCCAGATGATTTTGAAATAAAGCCATTGAAACCTGAGGACATTCTACCCAGACTCCAAACCCTTTAACCATTTCTAAACTTGGCAGAGGAACCCGATCTCCGGCAAATAAATTAGACACTAAATTGGCTTCAACAGAATGCACATGATAGCAAGCTTGAGCCTCTGGAAATAGCGTGTAAATTGCCTGATGAATACTAGTTTCTGCTGAGGGGCGGTTGGTTGAATTTAAAGTTTCAATCACCTCTCCTTGGGGTGAAATCCTGACAAAATCCTGTTCAGTTAACTTTCCTTTTTGCTTCCCACTTGCGGTAATCCAAAAGCTTTGATCTGGCAACTTGGCAGAAAGATTTCCAGCAGTTCCTACCATCCAACCTTGTTGATAAAATTGTTGAGCGGTTAAGGTTAATGCTTGTCGTAAATCAGGATTCATTTTTTTAGCAATTTAATTTAAATATTTCAAAGTGTAGTTTCAAAGATCTCTGACTAACGAGACATTACTCTCAGGAAAGCTTAAAATTCCTTGATCTCCATCTAGACAGACCGGAATTCCAACGGGGAGTAGAGCATTTGGCCCATCGTGACCAAAGGGTAAGTCTGAAACAATCGGAATCCCCAGGTCTCCTAGGCGATCGCGCAACACTTCTTCGAGCTTGAAACTATTAGGATGCATCTGTTTTTCCCAATGACTAAACCGTCCCAGGGCCATCCCTTGAATCTGTTGAAAAATCCCCATCATCCGCCATTGGGTCAGCATTCGGTCAATTCGATAGGGTTCTTCATTCACATCCTCAAACGCCAGAATTGCTCCAGTAAAATTAGGTTGATAGGGCGTTCCGAGCAAATGGGTAGCTACTGTTAAGTTGCCTGGGAGCAGCCACCCTTCCGTTTGTCCCCAGCCCCAACCCTGGCCTTGCAAGGGTTCTAAGGTTTTCTTCTCCAGGTAATCAAACACCCGATGGATTGACCATTGGGGTTCCTGGGCCAACGTTGTCAACACTGGGCCATGGAGCCCAAGCACCTGATCTCGCAATCCCCAGAGCAAAGCCGTCACGTCGGAGAAACCCAGCAAAAACTTAGGATTGAGAGCTAGATCAAACGTGAAAGGCTGAGGGTTGAGGGATTCTAAGAGACGAGTAGCTCCGTAGCCGCCCCTAGCACAGAGAATCACCCTACAAGTGTCGTCTGCCAAAGCATCTAAGAGCTGATAACAGCGTTCTTGGTCAGTGCCCGCCAAATATCCCCACTGGCGATCAAGGCCGGAACTCAACTCAACCTGATAACCCCGCGATCGCCAAATATCTAGCCCTTGTTGCAGGGGCTCCAGGGTTCGTAAGGCTCCACTTGGAGCAATCACTCGAACCTGATCTCCTGGCTTTAGCATCGGCTTGGACATAGATTTATCGGGTCGCTGACCATTTAGCATTCGGCTTAACCCTTCACTTGCTGTTTTTCTTGGATTTTGGTTCAGTTTCTGGCTCAGGCTTTGGTTCAGACTTTAGTTCAGACTTTGGATCATGAGTCGAAGCCACATGCAGCTCTTTTAACTGCTTTTTCACAACAGAGGACGGCGCATTAGTCAGCAAACAACGAGCTTGTTGGGTCTTGGGAAAGGCAATCACATCTCGGATAGATTCTTCCCCGGCAATCAGCATCACTAATCGATCTAATCCATAGGCAATCCCGCCATGGGGAGGAGTCCCATATTCAAAAGCTTCTAGCAAAAAACCGAATTTACTATAAGCTTCTTCCATGGAGAATCCAATGGTTTCAAAGACCTTTTCTTGCACCTCTCGTTGGTAAATTCTTAGACTTCCTCCGCCAATTTCAGTCCCGTTTAGAATCATGTCATACGCCAAGGCCCGTGCGGTTCTCAAATCTGCTAAATCTTCAGAATTGGGAGCCGTAAATGGGTGATGCAACGCTTCTAACCGCTTTTCATCTTCATTCCATTCAAACATGGGGAAATCTGTCACCCAGAGGAAATTCAACTGGTTTTTATCAATTAGCCCAAGTTCTGCTCCAACCATTAACCGTAGACGATCCAAGGTTTTATTAACCGTTGCAATATCTCCCGCCCCAAATAATAATAAATGGCCTGCCTCCGCCTGGGTTAGTTGCAGAATTTCCTGTTTTTGCTCCTCACTCAAGTTGTCTTTGATAGCACCAATAGTGTCAATTTTCCCATCTTCTTTCACTCGAATATAAGCTAATCCCTTTGCCCCCGCTTCATTGGCTTCTTTGAACACATCGCCACCGGGCTTAATTCGGACATTGGAGATGGCTTCATTGCCGTTTGGAATCGGTAAAATTTTTACAATGCCACCCTCGGAAATCGCAGCAGAAAAAACCTTAAATCCAGAGTCCTTAACTACATCTGAAACATCAACCAACTCCATCCCAAATCGAGTATCAGGCTTATCTGAGCCATATTTGTCCATGGCTTCTGCATAGGTCAGTCGGGGAAAAGGCCGAGGCAAATCAATATTTTTAACAGTTTTAAAAACGTGAGCTATTAAGGTTTCATTCAATGCCAGAATTTCCTCTTGAGACATGAAGCTCATTTCCATATCCAATTGGGTAAATTCGGGTTGACGATCAGCCCGTAAATCTTCATCCCGAAAACAGCGAGCAATCTGATAGTAACGATCTATGCCAGACACCATTAATAACTGCTTGAACAGTTGTGGGGATTGGGGCAGGGCAAACCATTCGCCTGGATTCACTCGGCTCGGAACGAGGTAATCCCTGGCTCCTTCTGGAGTTGAGCGCGTCAGAATTGGCGTTTCGACTTCTAGAAAATGCTGTTCATCTTCTAAAAACTGACGAATGGCCCGAACCACTTGATGGCGGAGTTCCAAGTTCCGGGTCATGCGATCGCGCCGAATATCGAGATAGCGATATCTGAGCCGCAGCTCTTCTTTCACGGTTTCAAGTTCCGTGGTGGAGACTTGAAAGGGCAACTGTTTGCCCAACCCATTCAACAGTTCAATGGTTTCAGCGTAAATCTCGACTTCCCCGGTGGCTAATTTGGGGTTGAGGGATTCCTTGGGACGTTGGCAGACTCGACCTGTGATCTTGACAACATACTCGCTTCGCATTCGGTTAGCGGTTTCGCAAGACGTAGGGGTTCGCTCTGGATCACTGACAATCTGAACTAACCCAGTGCGATCGCGCAAATCCAGAAAAATCACACCGCCATGATCCCGCCGCCGATCCACCCACCCGCAGAGGGTGACGGTTTCTCCAAGGTGAATGCTTCGCAGTTGGCCGCAATAGTGGGTTCTCATGGCTTCTTCTTCAAACTTTTGGTTATATCAAGACTAGCAAGATACAAGTGTAGTTTGGGCAATGAGCCGATGCAAGCAAAAGATACCGGCAAAAGAGGTCAGCCAAAGTGCCAGTCAAACTGCTGGTGTTGATATTCAGGGCGATTACTGCAGAAAAAATCCAGATAACAGCAATGGAATCAGCAGGAGTGCCGTAACGATAGCCAGTAGGGTTGCCGGATCAACATCAATTTCATGGGTAGGCTTGTTACTGGGCTGATTATTGGGTTGAGAGTTTGGGGGTTTGGGAAGACGGTCATCACTCATGACAATATCCTTGATTCAACTCAATGATTCAACTTAATGGATTCAACTCAATCCAAACTTATTAAGAGGGGTTTGGGACTGCTTTCTCAAGCAGGGGGCGTTGCCCCCTGCTCACAAGTCATTGCTGATTGCTAGAGCGCTAAACAATAACCTTAAACAATAACTCTAAACAATATCTGTTAGTAGCTACACCCTGGAATCATTCTGAAACCATTCTTCTTCTGAGCATCCAACCCGAACTTCATCCGGTTCAACTTAGCTAAGGTTCAACTCAGTTAAGGTTCCACCACCACAACCGTTCCCATCTGGACTTGCTCAAACAAGGAAATAATATCCTCGTTTCGCATCCGCACACAACCATGAGAAGCAGCTTGACCAATGGAATTGATGCTTGGAGTTCCATGGAACCCGATCACATCTTTGCCATTTGACCAGAATCCAATCCAGCGCAATCCCAAGGCACTATTGGGGCCAGGTTGCATCACTTGGCCTGTCCAAGGATTTTGCCAGGATGGATTAACGATTTTCTGCATCACTTGAAAGCTCCCGGTCGGGGTTTCCCAACCTGCTTTGCCCACGGCGACTGGATAGCTAGCAACCTGTTGATTGCCTTGATACAGGTAAACTCGCCGTTCTCTTAATCTCAGCACTAAGCGAGGCTGAGCTTGTTGGCTCGGCAGGAAAATGGATGGATTGTCTAAGGAAGGGAGGGACGGATTCAGCCATTCTGAGGGGATGATTGCTGCCCCACTTGCAGTTTGGCGAATACTGTCACTAGACGTTGGACTGGATGCTAGACCTTGGGGTTGTCCCATGCCTAGTAAAGCGATCGCCCCCAGACATCCCCCTAGCACACGCTGAAATAGACCTCGGTGGTCAATTTGGGAAATCATTCCAGACTCCTCACAATATGAGTACTTTTACAGCGATCCTATTTGAATTGCCAGCAATAATAATTGATCAGAGGTCTGTGGTGCAGATTTTCAGCCTAGATGGGCAAGATACCTACTCCACGTTTACCCTTCAAATCAGATTGATAAGGCTGGAATTGTCGGCTTGAACTACAAGTTTGGATGACAAACAAACTGTCAGCTTGAACCGTCAGCTTAAACTGCCAAGCTTGAACTGTAAGTTCAGATCTCTCATCTACAACCTGAGCAACAGAGATCGCTAAAGCGATGCTCCTACAAACCTACTGGCTTAACCTACAACTCATTTAGGACTACCTGATCAAAAAGGACTTTGTCAAGAATCAGTAGTTCCTCCGGAAAAGACTGTAAATCTTAACAGTTCCTTTAAGGATTAGTTCCGATTCAGATCTCTCAGCGCAGTTTCCACTTTTTCTACGCCTTCAGTATCTCCCTTTTCTCGATAAAGTTTCAAGGCTGATTCAAACGCGGCGATCGCCTGTTGTTCCCGCCCACCCCGACCTTGAAGTGCGAGTCCGAGATTGTAGTAAGCCGAGGCATTATTCGGGGCTCGTTCAACCACTCTGCGGTAACTGATGATGGCTCCCAGGTAATCTCCCTGTTGGAGTTGAATGCCTCCGATAGCTTCATTTGCTTCGATCAAATTGGGTTGAATGGATAGGGCTCGCTCGTAGGATCGCACGGCCCCTTCCAGGTTATTCTCGACTCGCAGCACTTCCCCGATCTGAAACTGGATCTCCCCCTCTTGAGGAGCGAGGGCCGCAGCCCGTTCAAACGCAGCTAAACTACCGGGGCGATCGCCTGCCTTGAGCAATGCTGCCCCCAACTTGATTTGAACACTGGCTTCATTCGGAGCCAGGGTAGCCGCTTGTTGCAACATCTGCACCGCTCGACTGACATTTTCCTGCTTGAGCAAGGCCATTCCCAAAGATGCATAAGCTTGCCAGTTCTTGGGATCGGAGGCAATGACCGATTCATAGACCTTGGCGGCGTTAGCGTAGTCTCCCTGGCGGAATAGACTTAGTCCCAGGCCCAGGTAAGCATTCAAGTTACTGGGCTGGAGTCCTACCACTTTGCGGTAGGCTTCAGCCGCGCCGGGGTAGTCTTCCAGTTTTGCTAAGGCATACCCCAGTCCATACTGAAAATCTGCATTTTTAGGATCGAGAACCAGTGCGTCTCGATAAAGCTTGGCTGCGATTTGGTAGTTGCCTCGCAGGGCTTCCAGGTAGGCAATGCCGGAAAAGATCATGGGGTTACTGGGATCTAGACCTGCGGCTTCAACGTAGACCACAATGGCTTGGTCGATTTGGCCTGCATCGACCAGTTTGCGTCCCCGTTCTAGGAGTTCGTCTAGCTTGGGATTGGCTTGGGGTCTGGCTTGAGCAACCCATTCAGCAGAATAGACAATTTCAGGGGCGATCGCCCCGAGGCTTGTGGCAAGTACAAGGCTTCCTAATAAAAGTCGAGTTAGTGAGTACACGGTCTCATGTAGGTAAGGAGTTATAGGGCACTGCCGGGAAACTATGATTAACACTCTGGTTAAACGAGGGAGGTTAAACAACAGAGGTTAAACAAATAGAGCCGTGCAGATACTATTAGACTTGGACTGATGTTGATGATAAAACAGTTCCAACTGTTCTGACATCAATCCGGTCTATTCTGTAGTTTTCTATTCTCAGTTCCTCCATCTCCGCCGGGACGATGAACTGGACGGTTCAGCAGGCTCCTGGTTTGGCTCTTCCTTCGAAGGGTCTGTGGAGCGCCCAGACTCTTGATTCCGCTCTTGTTTGGGGCCTTGGCGAGTTTTTTCTTTGAGCCAATCTTGCCCCAGTTGAATCGTGACATCAGACTGGAGGTTTCCGGTGCTTTCCACCACAACTTTTCCAAACCCTAACCTCTGGCGGACAATTTCTGCGACATCTGTATCTCCATCCTGAGCAACAATGCGAGTCACCTCTAAGGGTTCAGTCCAAGGTTTAGAGATATTAATATTCCAGAAGCCCTCCTGGTTCAGCCGCACTACCAGGTTATCCACTGCACCCCAATCATCAGTACTATCCTGAATAGCAATTCTCAGATCCCGAGGATCGGTATCCTCAAACCGCCAAGAGTCGTAGCCAAAGTCAAAATGCTTGGCCATCATCGTATCGAGCCGATTGTAATCCGGCAGCCAATAGCTGGCGTTGTATTCTCCAGGTTCACTGAATTTGCCAGGAATCATCAACATCTCAGCATCTTCTCGGTTGACCTCAGTTGCAAAGCTCACCAATGCCACTAGCTCTTCCAAGCTGAGATTGGTATCGATATGGGACTGGATAATTGACACCAGTTTGGGCAAGCGAGAGATGGTTTCCACATCGATAGCTTGCTCCATGAAGGCTCGCATCAACATCTGCTGTCGCTGCACCCGACCAATATCCCCCAGGCTGTCCTGACGAAACCGAAGAAATTGCAGGACTTGACTGCCGTTTAGCCGTTGTTTCCCTTGCTTCAAGTCGATATAGAGGTGCTGACTTTCATCGGTATATTTCATGTCCTTAGGAACATATATCTCTAGCCCCCCCAACGCATCAATTAACTTCTCCACGCCCTGAACATTGACTCGCACATAGCGATCAATTCCTACGCCGCCGAGGAGTTCACTCGTTGCTTTTGCACTCAAAGCAGGGCCACCGGAGCGATTGGCATCGTTAATTTTAGCCATGCCTTTGCCCTCAATGTAAGTGCGGGTGTCCCGTGGAATCGATAAAACTTTGAGCTTGTCTTGGGTAGGCTCAAAGCGCACCAACAACATAGTGTCCGCTAGTCCCTGAAAAGAATCGACTAGGGCATGATAGCCCAAATCTTCTTCCGGAGGTTCTTCCAAATCTGCGGTAACGACCTTAATCCCCATCACCAGAATATTCACTGGGCGAGTCAGTTCCGGTAGGCGCAGATTTACCCTTGCCATTTCACTCTGAGAGAACACGGCGGCATCCTCGGGGCTAAGTTTCTGCTGCATCAACGGAGTCGTTGACAAAGAAACCGCCAATAGTGCTCCAGCCGTTGCTGAAATCATTGCAACACCCGCTAACCCCAGAGACAACCCTAACCACTGTCCTGACTTGGACTGAGTAAGCTTCTTCAAGGGCGCTTGGCCAGGAAGAGGTTTCAGGGGTCTATTATGATAATTTTTGTAAGCTGACACAGGCTTCCTCACACACGAAAAAATCGTTACTTGTAATCCACTGAGCAGGTTGCAAAAGTTTACAGAACCCTACAAACCCCCAAAGACCAAGATAACTTAGGACAAATGTTTTCCGATCATTCGCTCAGATACCTGACTTACTCCCGGAAGCCAGAGAGGCTGACGCCGCCAAACTCGAACCATCAGTCCAAAGCAGCTAATAAAATAGCTGGTCGTTAACACACTACTGGTTAACAAAAAAGGAAGTTCAGCAGATTCCGCAGTTTGAGCACCTAGTCCCAGCAACAGGTTCCCTAGCAACCAACCCAAGGCAAGGGTCACCACTAAACGGCTAGTTGCCCGCTCTTGAGAATTGCCCTGGCTCCGATAGAGTGTCCAGAGAGCAGGGAAAAAACCAATGACAGGAACAAGATAAACAAACAAATGCCAGGATGGGCTCTGCTGTTCAGATACAAAATTAGTCCTATCCATGGGGCCTCCTGAAGCCTTAACATCAAACTTAACCTTAAAAAAAATTAATCAGCTAAACCAATCAGCTAAGTTGGTGACTACAGCAATCTGATTTGAAGTCTGAACGTGGAGTGGGTCTCTTGCCTATGCAGGCTAGAAGCTCGTACCACAGACATAGCATCAATCATTACTGATCGCTATAAACATAAGTACTGAATGTCAAGTACTCAACTTGTATTGCTGGCAACCCTTGTTGCCTCTCACCAAACCCTGAATCTAAAACCGGCGAGACTTAAGATGCTAACGACCATACAGCTTAACAAATTCTGATAAACTGATTACACTGTCAGATGTAGGAGAACATAGTACACCATGACCCAATCCCAGAAGCAAACTGTTATCGCTCCGTCTATCCTATCTGCCGATTTTAGTCGTTTGGGAGAGGAAGTGAGGGCCGTGGATGAAGCAGGTGCAGATTGGATTCACGTTGACGTGATGGATGGCCGCTTTGTACCTAATATTACCATTGGTCCCCTGGTTGTAGAAGCCCTTCGGCCCGTGACCCGCAAGCCTCTAGATGTCCATTTGATGATCGTAGAGCCTGAGAAGTACGTTGAAGACTTTGCCAAAGCGGGAGCTGATATCATTTCCGTTCATGCTGAGCATAATGCCTCACCTCACTTGCATCGCACCTTGTGTCAGATTCGGGAGTTGGGTAAGCAGGCTGGGGTTGTGTTGAATCCTTCAACGCCTCTAAATTTGATTGAGCATGTCCTTGAAGTCTGCGATCTCGTTTTAATCATGAGCGTCAACCCTGGTTTTGGGGGCCAAAGCTTTATTCCCGGAGTCGTTGACAAGATTCGCAAGCTGCGCCTGATGTGTGATGAACGCGGACTTGATCCTTGGATTGAAGTCGATGGTGGTTTGAAGGGCAATAACTCTTGGCAAGTCCTTGAAGCTGGAGCCAATGCAATCGTAGCAGGCTCAGCCGTTTTTAAAGCTCCTAGCTACGCAGAGGCGATCGCCGGAATTCGCAACAGCAAGCGCCCTGAACCTCAGTTGGCCGCCGTTTAAACTTCTTATAGAGTGACAGGTTAAAGCTCTGAGTTCAAACTTACTTTAAGTTCAAACAAACTAAAGTTCAAGACCAAAAAGCTGGAGGTCAGTTGGTTAGGCTGATGTTCAGCTTTTTGGGTTGCAGACTGTTAGTTTCAAACTGCTTTAAAAAGAAACCTGGATGGCTTAGCAGCGTTGAGTAATGCCGCGTAGGGACTCAAGGAGGTTGCTATATTCAACTTGGGTTAAGGCTCCAGATCCATAGAACTGGGACAGACAACCATTCAAGGAGTTGAAAACTGACTCGGCTCGAATCCATTGCTTGCCTCCAGCTAGGGCTTGTTCTGCCGTGGGGTAATCTTCATTTGAAGTAAGCTGCACGCCGTAGGGCAGAGCAATTTGCCACCTCCAGCGATCGCGCTGACTCAGGGTAGAGATCCCTAAACCGTAGTAATCCTGATGCATGAATGCCTGATTATGAAAGTGTTTTTACAATTGCTGCTTCACTGTAATTGCTTCACTATAGTTGCTTACTTCATGACAGGTGATGAAGAATTTCGACGGGGATTGATCCTCTTGTTGACAACGTTAATCGGGTTTACTTTCAGACATAGCACCTCTGAGGACAAGTATTAATCCCTAGGGCCTGTTGCAATTCTTAATGCTTTCTCGGTCTTTCTACCCTGAAAGATTGATAAACTGACCTACAAGCCTATTTTAAGAGCCTCAGCAGAGCTTCAGCAGGGTTGGCTTGTTTGCTTAAAATTAAGCTGTTTCAACAGTTTTTTTGTATTTCAACAAGCTACCTGATTGAGCATAACTTTATGAAAGCATTCTGATTGCACAATTTACACCATGGTAGATTCCTTAAAGAAACCTGTTTTTGAAGAGATGCGGCCTGGGGTTAAAGTCCCAGCAAAAGAAACAATTTTGACTCCCCGGTTCTACACTACAGATTTTGAGGGGATGTCTAAAATGGACATCTCTGTGAATGAAAAAGAACTACAGGCCATCCTAGAAGAATTCCGCGTTGATTACAATCGCCATCACTTTGTCCGGGATGAGGAGTTTGAGCAATCTTGGGATCACATTGATGGGGAAACTCGCCAACTTTTCGTTGAGTTTTTAGAGCGATCCTGTACCGCTGAATTCTCTGGATTTCTCCTTTACAAGGAACTGAGTCGTCGTCTCAAGGACAAGAGCCCGGTTTTAGCAGAGTGTTTTCAACTCATGTCTCGAGATGAGGCGCGTCATGCCGGGTTCCTCAATAAAGCGATGTCCGACTTCAATCTTAATTTAGACTTGGGATTTTTAACCAAGAGTCGGAGCTACACGTTTTTTGAACCCGAGTTTATTTTCTACGCGACCTATCTCTCTGAGAAAATTGGCTACTGGCGCTACATTATGATCTATCGCCATCTAGAACAGCATCCAGAAGACCAGATTTATCCAATTTTCCGCTTCTTTGAAAATTGGTGTCAGGATGAGAATCGCCATGGTGACTTTTTTGATGCCGTCATGCGGGCTCAGCCTCAGATGCTCGATCGGCCAACATCTTGGGTTGAAAAGCTGAAAAATATACCGCGATCACTCTCTGGAAAAGCTTGGAGTCGCTATTTTATGGTGACCTTGTTTCCTGCTAAGCTTTGGTGTCGGTTCTTCTTGCTCTCTGTCTTTGCAACCATGTATCTCAACGATACTCAGCGCGCTGGCTTTTATGCGACCCTAGGTTTAGATGCGCGGGAGTATGACAAAGCGGTGATTCAGAAAACGAATGAAACCTCTGCTAAGGTCTTCCCTATTGTTCTAGACGTAGACAATCCAGAATTCTACGAGCGACTAGAAGTTTGTATCAAAAACAATCAGAAGCTCACGGAAATTGTTAATTCCAGCCAGCCCAAGGTCTTGCAAACGCTCAAGAAAATCCCTCTTTATATTGCCAATGGTGGGCAGTTCTTGAAATTGTTCTTGATGAAGCCGATTGAAGTTGCTGCCATGGGAAAAGCAGTTCATTAAAATAACGATAATACTAGAACAAAAGGCTCTCCAATTGGAGAGCCTTTTTGCATCATTAGGCAGTTGTATGGGTACTGAATTAATGCAATGGCTCAATGAATAACAAACATTTCCTGAGGACAATCAATAACATTTCCTTCAGGAACCTTGACCCATTTTTGTCAGCTCGATCCCTGAACCCCAAATCTTAAGGCACTTGCCAAATTCTTTTATGATACTGTTCAGGGATTGCATAGGGGTCAACAGGAGGATGATCATGAGCGTGACCGTGACTGTGATCATGAACGTGATCACCATGATGACTATGGCCATGATCTGAGTCAGAATGACCTTGGCTAGAGAGGGCGGCCAGTCGGAACTTACAGGCTTCACAATTCATCTGAACCTGACCCAGTTGAGTCTCCAACTCCCGTTCTCGCAGAAGATATATCAAATCGGCATGAATCCCCATCTCTGGCAGACAGACCATATTGATTTCAGGATATTGCTCTTGTTGCCGAGCGGTCGTATCAAAAATCTTCTGAACTAAAACTCCAGTAAATAAGAAATAGGGCAAAACAATAATCCGTCGAGGGCCATACAAACGGGCCCTCTGGAACCCCTCCTCCAGCCGAGGATGGGTAATGCCAATGAAGCAGGTTTCAACGGTCAGATAACCACTTCCCTCCCAAAGCATTCGAGCGAGCTTGCAAACATCCCCATTTGCATCAGGATCACTCGCTCCTCGTCCAACAAACAGCAAAACTGTTTCAGACCGAGGAATGTTGTGTGGGTTAGCACTAGATTGGTCGAGTTCCCAAAAGCGCGATCGCCATAACTCTAAAATTTTGGGACTAATGCCAAAATGACGACCATAGTGGAATTTAACTTGAGGATGGCGCTCTCTGGCCCGATCCAGTTCGTTGGTAATGTCAAACTTGTTATGACGAGCCGCAAAGAGCAGCAGCGGCAACGCCGACAGTTCCTCATACCCTTGGTCAACACACTGATCGACGGCTTGCTGAATCGTGGGTTCAGTCAGCTCCAAGAAGCAAGGAATGACCGGACGGGAATTATCCAGTGCCGAATACGCCTGAGCAAACTCCAAAAAAGTTTGTCTCCCTTCCTGATCTCGAGTGCCATGACCAATCAAAAGGAGGGGACGATGTAGGGCTAGTGGAGGCAGATCATCTCTACTCTCCAGTGGTGGAAGGACTGGAATCAGCTTTGTCATTTCTAAGGTTCCTCTCCTGTGCAAGGCAGGAAATAGGGTAGTTAGTGCAACAGTCAGGCATTCTGGCTTGCTAAGTTTAGGGAGTTAGCTTACAGTTGCCGCACAGCCTCGGACTCTCACCGGAGTTTCCCTGGTCTGTTACAGGATTAACTAGATTAACTAACGTTATGTTATCACAGCAAATTCAATTACAAATTACTGATCAGCAATCCCTCAGATTGTCATTTTCTCTATCCTTTCAACTGTTATTTTTTCTGAACTAACTTAACCTTTATTTCATAATTTTCTAAAACAATTTGACAAGAACCTAGCAAGATTCGTTACATGACGATACAATCCAATGTGATAAACTCATTCTCAATTTTGCGTTCTTAAAGAATTGCCATGACCGATCAAATCATAGATTCCCAAGAGTTTCTGCCCCGTGAGGTTAGGGTAAGCCAACTTCGCAATCTGATTGAAACTTTACACATTGCTGATGAAATTGCAATCAAGGGCTATTTGATTAGTAGCTCCGAATTGGCAGATTTGATGGATATCAATGCCAGCGCAGTCACAAGCCGAGGAGATAACTGGGCATGGCGGAACTGGGAAGTGTCCAGGGTACGGCGTGAAGGAAACCAGATTCTCTGGCAGTTGGAGCGGGTAGACTAATGAGCAACTCACTCTCTGAAGCTGTTCCAAAGGGCCTTACTTTCAGGGAATTAACATTAGGCTAGCTTAAAGTAAGCTGTGGAATCATTCAAGCAGCGCTAAAGTTGTAGTATGTTAATTTTTTAGTCCAGATTCTTAGTCCAGATTTTCAGCCCAAACTTTCTGAATATTTTTCTGAACCCTATGCAACTTGCTCAAACTCCCTCAACCCTTAATGCTGCATCAGAAAAAAGCTCAAAGGAGATTTTGATGTTGGAGGTGGGAGGAATGAAATGTGCAGGTTGCGTTAAAGCGGTTGAACGTCAACTGACTCAGCAGTCCGGCGTGATTTCCGCAACGGTAAACTTAGTAACAGAAATTGCAATCGTCGAATATCGCCTGGGAGAGGTTAACCCAGGAGTTCTAGCGGAACAGTTGGCCAAACAATTAACCCTCACCGGATTTCCCGCTCAACCCCGCCAGTCCTCCAAGCTGGGAAGTCCCGATACTGAAAACTCCTGGACTGAACGTCATCGCCAGGAAACGGGGCAACAAATTTGGCGAATTATAACCTGCGGCATTCTGATTCTCCTCTCTGGCATGAGCCACCTCCACCACTTGAACTGGGGTCATTTACCCCTCGTGAACACGATCGGGTTTCATTGGGGATTGGCAACTCTGGCGTTTTTGGTTCCGGGTCGTGCGATTGTAGTGGATGGGTTTCGCAGTTGGAGGCGCAATGCTCCCAATATGAACACTCTAGTCAGCCTGGGAACCTTAACAGCCTATGGCACCAGTTGCGTGGCGTTGCTGTTGCCGCAGTTGGGCTGGGAGTGTTTTTTTGATGAGCCTGTGATGATGTTGGGATTTATCCTCCTGGGTAAAACCTTAGAACAACAGGCTAGGTTTCGGGCGGCCCGGGCCTTGCGATCGCTCCTAGCCCTCCAACCTGCAACCGCTCACTTAGTCACCCATCCCATCCCCAGCCCTCTAGATAATGGAGCCAGTTTACTCTCCCTACAGTCCTTACAATCTATTGAAATCCCCGCTGACCAAGTTAGGGTGGGAGAGTGGCTCCAGATCCTTCCTGGAGAGAAAATTCCGGTCGATGGAGATGTTCGCCAGGGCAAAACAACGGTGGATGAGTCAATGCTTACGGGAGAAGCCCTGCCTGTATTGAAGCAAGGGGGCGATTTTGTGAGTGCAGGAACCCTGAATCATTCCGGCGTTATTCTCATGGAAGCAACCCGAACTGGGGAAGAAACGACTCTGGCCCAGATTATTCAACTGGTTGAGACGGCCCAAACCCGCAAAGCTCCGATTCAAACCCTGGCGGATGCGGTAGCAGGGTACTTTACCTATGGCGTGATTAGCCTAGCCGCGTTCACCTTTTTGTTCTGGTATTGTGTTGGTGTTAATCTGTGGCCCCAGGTTCTCACCCTGACCAATGTTGAGACCACCTTTGCTCCCCTCATGCTGAGCTTGAAGCTAGCGATCGCCGTGCTAGTGATTGCCTGCCCCTGTGCGATGGGATTGGCAACTCCAACAGCCATCTTAGTCGGTTCAGGGATTGGGGCAGAACAAGGACTGTTAATTAAGGGTGGGGATATTTTAGAGCGGGTTCATCGACTTAATATTGTCGTGTTTGATAAAACCGGAACCCTAACAACAGGTCAGCCCCAGATCACGGATTGTATTACCAACGAAGCTCTAACCCCTAATCTAACCCCTGATTCCCTCCTACAACTTGCAGCAACCGTAGAACAAGGATCATGTCATCCCATCGCTCAAGCCCTTTGTGCAGCGGCCAACCAACAGGGTTTACTCAAACAAGCCGCTGAAGATTTTTATACAGAGCCAGGATTGGGAGTGTCAGCCACAGTTGAGGGCCAAACTGTTTTGGTTGGTAATGCGGCGTGGTTGAATCATCATCACGTTGATCTAGAATCCAATTTGCCCGATCTTCCAGGCAAGACCCTGGTTCATCTCGCGATCGCCGATCAATGGGTTGGAACCCTAGGAATGCAGGATGCTCTCAGACCTGAAGCCAAATCAACAATTGAACAGTTGCAAAAGATGGGACTGCGGGTGATGCTCTTGACCGGCGATCGCCGTGAAGTCGCTGAATCTATAGCCCAAGCCCTAAACCTTGATCCAGCGGATGTCCTAGCAGATGTTCGACCTGAGGACAAAGTCAAGACCATTACAAACTTACAAGCCCAGGGCCAACAGGTCGCCATGGTCGGAGATGGCATCAATGATGCTCCAGCCTTAACCCAAGCAGATGTTGGTATTGGTCTCCGTACAGGAACAGAAGTTTCCATGGAAGCCGCTGACATTGTCTTGATGCAGGATGACCTGATGGCTGTGGTGCGATCGATTCGCCTCAGTCAGGCAACATTTAACAAGATCCGTCAGAATCTCTGCTGGGCCTTTGGTTATAATCTTTTGAGTATTCCGGTGGCTGCGGGAATGTTGCTCCCGAGTTTGGGCGTTGTCTTGAGTCCCGCCAGTGCAGGGGCATTGATGGCATTTAGCTCCGTCAGCGTTGTCACCAATTCTTTGTTGCTTCGACGTCAATTTCAAGACTAAGGAGCAATGCTCTCCAACAAATCCCAATGACGATTGTTAATAATATTTTGGCTCAGCAGATCAAACATCTGACGGCAGTGGTTGTTGAATTGCAATGGTAGTTCTTCGTTCTTGGCGACCAAAGTCATTCGAGTCTCTGAATCAGTTGCCGTCGCCGTATTGAACACGACTTCTACAGTAACTAACTGCGGAATAGAAACTTGGCCAATATTTTCCCGCGAAATAATCGAACTCGGAGTCTGATAGGTGATCTCTAAGTTACAGTCCTCCAGCAATTCAAGGAGGAGTTGCCGTAACACTTCAATTCCAACAGCAACCGCAAAATATCCAGTGTAGCGAGCCATAGGTAACTCCAGAAAAACAAAAAATGACCGAAAAAACACAGATCAATCAAATCAATGAACCTCGCCTCAAAAGACTTATTGATTAAGAGGATTCCTAACCCTGCGAACTCGCAATTACACCTGGAGATTAAGAGGGTTCAAGTGGGTTTGGGTTTCTAGAATAGTAACTTTGTATTAGAACAATTCCGAGAATTCTCAAAGTTACTTTAAACTATAACAGTTCTCAATGATTTGTAAAAAAATCCAGGGTTAATGTCTGCTGCCTGGGACAATGATTGACCCAGCAAAAGCTAGACTTGGCTGAGCGCTTACACTACAATTTCACAATCCCAAACCGGTTATTCGAACAGATTGTTCAGACAGATTGTTCAGACAGATTGCGCGCAATCTTACCCACAAGGGGCTATTTACAATGCAAGGAAAACTGATCGTTTTTGAAGGGGGTGAAGGCGTTGGCAAGACTACTCAGATTCAACAAACGAGGGATTGGTTGAAAATCCAGAAAATCGGTTCAAATCGACCGATTATCACGACTCGCGAACCCGGTGGAACCGATCTGGGGCAATTACTGCGAAAGCTGCTGTTAGAGTGCAACGGAGATGAGGCCATTGATCCTCGCACTGAGTTGCTCCTCTATGCAGCAGACCGAGCCCAACACGTTGAACGTCTGCTCAAGCCGATGCTGAACCAAGGGGCAATTATCCTCTGCGATCGCTTCACAGATTCCACCTTGGCCTACCAAGGGTATGGCCGGGGACTTAGCCTTGACCTCATCAAACAACTGAATCATATTGCCACTGGGGGCTTGCAGGGTGACCTTATCCTCTGGCTCGATATTGACGTGGAGGAGGGGTTGGCTCGAACCCGGATTCGAGGGACTTTAGATCGAATGGAACGAGCTGAACTGGGGTTTCATCGTCGGGTCGCCCAAGGGTTCAAGGAATTGGCCCAAGCCCATCCAGATCGAACCATCCGCATTGATGCCAGCTTGAGTCCAGATCAAGTCACTTTGGAAATCCAACAGGTTTTGGCCCAACAATTCAGCACTTGGGGGATGGTTTGACCCATCGCAATTTAGATAGAGTGATTGAGACATAGTAATTTAGGCGTTGCTGATTCTGAGCATGAATTCAGGAGGAACGTTTTGCGAAACGCCTATTTATTAAGCATCCAAAATTGTTGTTCATCCCTTCATTAAGCAACGCCGTAATTTAAACACTGTCAGTCACACTACTAAAATTGAAAGCACTAACCCGCACGCCGGGAGAAACACTACCGCCGTAGCGACCCACTTGACTCAATCCATCCACTGCCCGCAACATCTCTGGTAGGCTCTGGTTAAATCGTAAATTTTTAATCGGATAGGCAACTTTTCCCTCCTCAATCCAAAAAGTTCCGTCCCGCGTCATCCCTGTCACCTCCAAGGTTCGAGGATTGATGTACCGGACATACCAGGCGCGATTGACCCAAATTCCCCGTTCTGTTTGGGCAATCAAATCCTGGAGACTTTGATCAGACCCCTGCATCACAAACGGATACGTCCCGCCCCTGGGCTCAACCCCTCGCTGTTGCGCCCAATAGCGACCGTAGGATAAGGCTTGAGGAACACCTGCTCTAACAATTTCCAAATCATCCTTTCTCAAACCATCCGCAAAAAATGTCGAACTTTGTAACAAGGGATGGGCTGGCTCACGGCGAATATTCACTAAGGGACTGAACAACAGTTCCCCCACTCGATTCCCCACAAGTTGACCCTGGTCGTCAATTTTGGACATAAAGGAACGTCCCTCATCCGCTGCCCGTGCATCCAGGCTAAACATTACCCAGCTCAACAGCGAATCAAATGCCGCCCCATCAAACACCACTGGGTAAACCCCTGGACTAATCTCTCGGGGATTGCGAGAGGCATAGGCCCGGTCAATGATCATTTCTGTCAACTCTGAAACCGGAAGCTGTTCCAAGTTCCAAGCTCTGCGTTGTGTCCAGCCCGAACCATTTCCTACCCGTGCTGTAAAACTAAACTCAGCACTGGTCAGTCGATTACAGGCTCGTAATCCTGCAGAATTGGCGATCGCAAATAACTCAGCCTCTGTACTCAAGGTTCCCGAACCCTCAACCTCAGCTTGAGTTGCCTGTTCACACACCTGTTGCACTTTTTCTGCCCGCACCAAAGGTGAAACCTGAGCAGTCGCTTGATCAAAGGCTGGAGTGCGATCCTCATAGCGCTGAGGTTCCAACACAGGCACCCACTCTGGATCTTCAGGGGCAATGCGAGCAAGCTCTTCTGAACGCCTCAGCGTCATCAGAATCGCCTCAAAATCCAGTTCGGTTGTAGAAGCGATGGCACTGCGCTTGCCAAAATAGCTGGCAACAGAGAGATTACAGCTTGTGCTGCTAACATTCTGGCTAATTTGATTCTCAGAATACCGAGTTAAAGCTGCTTCACTGTTGCTGATAGTCACAACAATGTCCTCTGCCTGGGATTGCTGAACAATTTTTTCAACCAGGAACAAGGCTTCATCTTCAGTCAGGAGGGTAGAGGCAGGAGCAACAGCCATGAAATTTACGATAAATTCTTTTGATTATCATAGACTAGGACTAAGAAACCGTCTCTTCACCTGACTTGCTCTGAACTTTTAAGGTCAATATGAGCTTGAATCGTTAGAATGAGAAGTGTTGTAACAAAGTACTCTCAGAAACCTTATAAGTTCAGAGGTTTTGCAACCTGAGATCTCTCAGTAATCGTAAGGCTAGTCAAATATCTGATCAGAAAGCCCACTTTGCTGACAGACAGAGGCATATAGAATTTCACCTATTCAAAGGCTCAGCTCAAAAAACATGCGGAAGGGATATGGCTTAACCTTAGGTCAACTCAGACCAACCGCCCTAATTGGTTATGGTTCTCCCTACTATCCCCTAATGTAGAATAGCGGTACAGTTAAGAGTAACAAGTATACAAAAGTTTACATCTCTCTAACTCAGCATGTTGGTGATGTTAAAGGGACGGCTCAGAGTTCAAGCTAAGTTGATGAGGTAAGAAGTCCCATGTTTGAATATTTCTCAGATAAAGCGATCAAAGTTGTCATGCTTTCCCAGGAAGAGGCCCGACGTTTGGGTCACAACTTTGTCGGAACAGAACAAATCTTGCTGGGTTTGATTGGTGAGGGAACTAGTGTTGCAGCCAATCTCCTCTCTGACAAAGGGATTACCTTGGAGGATGCACGCCACGAAGTCGAGTCGATTATTGGTCGGGGTTCGGGGTTTATGCCAGTGGAAATTCCCTTTACCCCTAGGGTAAAGCGGGTTTTTGAATCTGCCTTGAAAGAGGCTCGTCAGCTTGGCACGAATTATATCGGCCCTGAGCATATTCTCTTGGGTCTCCTCCAAGACGAGGAAGGGGTTGCCGCCAAAGTTCTGGATAACTTCGATCTCGATCGCGCCAAGTTGCGAACAGAGGTAATCAAGTCTCTTGGGGAAGAAACCGCAACCGTTTCAGCCGGAGGTGGTCGTAGCAGCAACAACAAGAAGGCGGCCACCCTGAATGAATTTGGCACAGACCTAACGAAGCGGGCAGCAGAAGGCGAACTTGACCCCGTTGTGGGTCGAGAAAAAGAAATTGAACGGGTGATTCAAATTTTAGGTCGTCGAACCAAAAACAATCCTGTACTGGTGGGAGAACCAGGGGTTGGTAAAACCGCGATCGCCGAAGGCTTAGCCCAGCGAATTGTCAAAGGAGATGTTCCCGATATCCTGGAGGATAAGCAGGTTTTTAGCCTGGATATGGGTTCATTGATTGCGGGAACTCGCTTCCGAGGAGAATTTGAAGAGCGGTTGAAAAAGATTATCGAGGAGGTCAAATCTTCTGGCAACATTATTTTGGTGATTGATGAAATTCATACTCTCGTGGGAGCTGGGGCGATTGAAGGCAGTATGGACGCAGCCAATATGCTCAAACCTGCCTTGGCTAGAGGCGAGCTGCAATGTTTGGGCGCGACAACCCTGGATGAATACCGGAAGCACATCGAACGAGATGCTGCTTTGGAGCGGCGGTTCCAACCGGTGATGGTGGGTGAACCGAGTGTCGAAGATACCATAGAGATTTTGTTTGGTCTCCGGTCTGCCTATGAAGCCCATCACAAGCTGACGATTTCGGATCAGGCCCTTTACGCCGCTGCTACCCTGGCAGATCGATACATTTCGGATCGATTCCTGCCGGATAAAGCCATTGATCTGATGGATGAAGCGGGATCACGGGTGCGAGTGCAAAATTCCAAATCTTCCCCTGAAGTTCGGGAGCTCAAGCGAGAATTGCCCAAAATCATCCAGGACAAAGAGGCTGCGGTCAAAGCTCAGGACTTTGAAAAGGCTGGGCAGTTACGCGATCGCGAGCTAGAACTCCGAGAGAAAATTGAAACTCAATCTGGAATTCCCAAAGCAGAATCGGGGAAACAACTTGTAGTCACGGAAGAAGACATCGCCGATATTCTAGCGGCTTGGACAGGCATTCCCGTGACCAAGCTAACTGAGTCTGAATCTCTCAAACTGATGAAGATGGAAGAAACCCTGCACCAACGCTTGATTGGTCAGGAGGAAGCTGTAACAGCCGTTTCCCGCGCAATTCGACGGGCTAGAGTGGGTTTGCAAAATCCCAATCGACCGATCGCCAGCTTTATTTTCTCCGGGCCAACAGGGGTCGGGAAAACGGAGTTGACCAAGGCTCTGGCGGCTTACTTCTTCGGGTCTGAGGATGCCATGATCCGGCTAGATATGTCCGAGTTTATGGAGCGCCACACAGTTTCTAAACTCATCGGTTCTCCCCCTGGATATGTTGGCTACGATGAGGGCGGACAGTTAACAGAAGCCGTCCGTCGTCGGCCTTACACCGTGGTTCTGTTTGATGAAATTGAGAAAGCCCATCCTGATGTTTTCAACACGCTGTTGCAAATTTTGGAAGATGGTCGCCTGACGGATGCCAAGGGGCGGACGGTTAGCTTCAAAAACACGCTGCTGATCATGACCTCCAACATCGGTTCCAAGGTGATTGAAAAAGGTGGCGGTGGTATTGGTTTTGAAATGGCAGACCCTGGCTCAAACACTGAATACAATCGGATTCGCAACCTGGTTAACGAAGAGTTGAAGAACTTCTTCCGTCCTGAATTCCTCAACCGAGTGGATGAGATTATCGTATTCAAGCGGTTACAACGAGAGGAAATCAAGGAAATTGCCGAGATTATGCTGCGGGAAGTCCTCAAGCGCTTGGCTGAGAAGAACATTACCTTGACTGTGAGCGATCGCTTCAAGGAGCATCTCACTGAGGTGGGCTATGATCCGAACTATGGGGCCAGACCGATGCGTCGGGCAATCATGAACCTTTTGGAGGATGCCTTGGCAGAAGCCATGTTGTCCAGCCAGCTCAAGGAAGGTGAACATGCCCTAGTGGATCTAGATGAAGATAATCAGGTGAAGATCTCATCCTGGACGAGCCCATCTGAATCTTCCGCCGAATATGCGGTTACCAACTGTTAAACTCGACTCTTCAAGGCGCTTGTTCAAGGCATTTTGTACTGTAACCCTGTACTGTAACCCCTTGCTTTGTGACGCAGAGCAAGGGATTTTCAGGGCTATAGCTTCCATGAAGTTGAGTTTTAGCCACAATACTGGAGCGCATCACTCCAAAGATTTCAGTAGAATGCTTTGTTGAAGACCACTCGTCAAAACTGATCTCGGGGATGAAGGCTCAGCATGTCTCCGGGCAGAAAAACAAATTACAGGTTTCATGGTTCAGCAGCCCAGACCAAGAGAGATTAATAGTGTTGATCGAAGTGTTGACCGAAGTGTTGATCGCAGTACTGACCCAAGTGCCAACCTATTTTCTGTCGCAGCATCTGGGTCAGATCCAAAGCTTTGGTTGGGACTCATGATCGGCAACTCTCACTTTCATTGGGCTAGGTTTTCCGGAAAAGACCTATTAGCAACCTGGGATACCACTCACTGGAGTCTGGAAAAAATTCAAAGCTTTAAAGGTGACATTGGCAGCTTCAATGAGTTGAATGGGCTGCCCATGACGTTGGCTTCTGTTGTACCAGAACAAACAAAATTTTGGCAGGACTATTTCAACCTTCGCGTGATTACCTTAGGGCAGGTTCCCCTGAAAAATAGTTATTCAACCCTGGGCATTGATCGGGCTTTGGCGGTCTTGGGTGCTGGGGAACATTTGGGTTGGCCCCTATTGGTCATTGATGCCGGAACTGCGTTAACGTTTACGGGAGTTGATTCAACTCAAACCTTGGTTGGAGGAGCGATTTTACCGGGATTAGGACTGCAACTCTCTTGCCTCTCTCAAAACACTGCGGCCTTACCAAAAGTGACTTTGCCTAGCCAACTTCCCCAACGTTGGGCATTAGAAACCTCGCCCGCAATTCAGAGTGGAGTGATCTATACCATCCTGGCAGGAATTCAGGACTTTGTCGCTACTTGGTCAGTACAATTCCCAGACAGTAAAATTGCCCTAACTGGAGGCGATGCTGGAGTGTTACTTGCCTATTTAACGGCACAGTTTCCAGAATTAACGCCGTCAATTTATACAACGCCTGATGCCATTTTTTGGGGTATGGCAATGGTTAATTCGCAGTTGGTGAATGGATGTTAGCGGTTAATTCATAGTTGGTTCACAGTTCATACTTTTGCTGAGATAGCCCCTCGTGAAGTACTCTAGGAACAACACAATAGTTTTTATGCCTTACAGGAAGAACGATGCGACTGTCTCAAATGTTGTTTGTCACCCTGCGGGAAGATCCGGCTGAAGCGGAAATTCCTAGCCATAAGTTGCTGATTCGAGCGGGCTACATTCGTCGCATCGGCAGTGGAATTTATGCCTATCTTCCGTTCATGTGGCGCGTGTTACAAAAAGTGTCTCAAATCGTCCGAGAGGAGATGAACGCGACAGGAGCCCAGGAATGTCTGCTGCCCCAAATTCAACCGGCTGAACTGTGGCAGGAATCGGGACGATGGGACACCTACACCAAGGCTGAAGGTATTATGTTTTCCCTCACCGATCGGCGCAACCGGGAACTAGCCCTTGGCCCCACCCATGAAGAAGTGATCACAACAGTTGCCAAAGAGATGATTCGGTCGTATCAGCAGTTGCCCGTACATCTCTATCAAATTCAAACCAAGTTTCGGGATGAGATTCGGCCTCGGTTTGGACTGATGCGGGGCAGAGAATTCATCATGAAAGATGGCTACTCGTTCCATGCAGACGAAGAGAGCTTGAAAGCAACTTACCACGCGATGGATCAAGCCTATCGGAATATGTTGCATCGCTGTGGCTTGGTGTTTCGGGCGGTAGAGGCAGATTCTGGAGCGATTGGGGGCTCCGGTTCCCAAGAGTTCATGGTGTTGGCGGAGGCTGGAGAAGATGAAGTCCTGTACACGGAGGATGGCAAATACGCTGCAAACCTGGAAAAGGCGGTTTCCTTGCCTATGGATGCCGAACTTTCAACGTTTGCAACCCATGAGCAGCTAGACACCCCAAACACCCCGACGATTGACAGTCTGTGTCAGTTTCTCAAGTGCTCCCCCACTCAAATTGTCAAAAATGTCTTGTATCAAGTCGCGTATGACAACGAGACAACAGTGCTCGTACTGATCAGTATTCGCGGGGATCAGGATGTCAATGAAGTCAAGCTCCAGAATGAGTTAAGCAAGCTAGCCAAACGGTTCGGCGGCAGGGCAGTTTTGTCGTTGACGGTTCCGGACGTAGAGGCTCAACAAAAGTGGGCGACCAAGCCTCTACCCCTGGGTTACATTGCCCCTGACTTGGCAGACAGTTATATTGCGGACACAAAAGGAATTCAGCCTAAATTTCTCCGGATGCTGGATCAAACTGTTGTGGACTTGAAAAACTTTGTTACAGGCTCTAATCAGTCTGGTTATCATGTTGTTGGAGCCAATTGGGGGAAGGAGTTCCCCTTGCCTGACTTAATCGTTGATGTCCGCAAGGCAAGGGCAGGCGATCGCGCCGTTCACGATCCTAGCCAAACCCTACAAACAGCCAGAGGCATTGAAGTGGGGCACATTTTTCAGTTGGGAACTAAATATTCCCAGGCTATGGGCGCAACCTTTACCAACGAAAATGGCGAAGAACTGCCCCTTGTCATGGGTTGCTACGGAATAGGGGTTTCCCGATTAGCCCAAGCTGCCGTAGAGCAGTCCTACGATAAAAATGGGATAATTTGGCCTGTGGCGATCGCGCCTTATCATGTCATCGTTACGGTTCCCAATGTGGGAGATGGGGAGCAGATGGAGATTGCTGAAAAGCTTTATCTCGAATTAAACCAAGCCGGAATTGAAACAGTACTGGATGATCGCGATGAACGAGCTGGGGTCAAGTTCAAGGACGCAGATTTGATTGGGATTCCATTTCGAGTGGTTACAGGACGGGCAATCAAGTCTGGCAAAGTTGAATTTGTCGAACGGGCAACAGGTCAGGCAGAGGAAATTGAGATTGAGCAGGTTGTTTCTACACTCCAACAGAGAATTACTCCAACAGAGAATTGAGCGGGATATGCAAAAAGGTTCGGGGAACAGCGCTAAGCTGCTAAAGATAATCTCCAAGCTGATCAGAGCTGATCAAACACCCTCAACTTAAATTTCAGGCTGGGGTATCTAAGAATCGACTGGTTAAGGCAGCAGTAATAGTTCTAGTGGCTTAACACTTTGAGGAGTTCTAAAGACGGCTTGCTTAGGATTCTTCTAGGAGCGCAAAGACGATTTGCGTCGGTACTATCCAAGCAACTGCTAGCTCAGGTACGAGGGGCCATTTGATGCGAGCTGGGCGGAGTGTGAGAATCCATTCAGGGGTAAGAGTCACCCCTTTATTTTTTTCTGAGTCTTGTATTATAATTGTAGTCTAATTGTCGCATGGCTTATTGCCCTCTAAACCTATGGCTACCATACGGGATATCTGCAACTACTATCGGCAATATTGGCCGCTTTCGCTGCTCAGTATCGGTGCATCAAGTCTATTTGAAGTTCTAGACTTAGCGGTTCCCTACGCGATTGGCCAGATGCTGAACATCCTCTCTGGTTCTCCCCCAGACCAATTGACTCAGGGCTTGATAGGGGCGATCGCCGCCCTGACCCATGTTCCAGTTAATTCTCAATTTTCTTTGCTGATCCTGTTGGGGATGATCTTTTTAGTCACGGTGGCCAAAGCTCCCGTCCAACCCTGGTTAGGGGACTGGTTTCATTGGCTGATTCCCCTGTCGGCTCGCCGAGACTACCATCGCTTGGCCATTCAAAAAGTTCTAACCTTACCCCTGGAATTTTACGATGAGAACAATCCTGGACGGATTGCGGGACGGATTGCGCGAGGAGTCGCCAACCATACCTGGACTTACCCGGAAGTTGCTGGACAACTCATTCCCAAAATCATCCGGTTGCTCGGAATTTTTATCGTGCTCTGGATCATTCAGTGGCGGATTGCCCTGTTGTTTATCTGTTCGTTTATTGTGATTCTCTGCTTGACCCTGCCGACGCTGAAGAAATTAACAGATTTAGAAGAAATTCTCGATCGGCACCAGGAAAATACTGAGAGTCGCAACTCGGAAATTATCACCAATATCAAAACGGTCAAAGCTTTTGCCACAGAAGCTCAAGAGCTAAAGCGTCAAAGCACTCGACTGAACCGGGAACTAATGCTGGTGATTCATCGGATTCACAAAGGGTATGTCAAATTGATTACCTATCGAACAACGGTGGTTCAACTCTGTTTGTTCTTGGTGCTTGGATTCTCGATGGCGGCGGCAGCCGGAGGTCGGATTTCTTTGGGTTACTTTGTTACAGTCTATACCTTGGCAAGTATGGCTTATTCAGAGCTAACACCGATTAGTAACCTGGCAGAAGTATTTGCCCGTCGGTATGCGTCGATGATTCGGTTTCATGAGTTTATGCAATTGCCTGAAAGCGAAGAGGCGGTGAACTTGGGCCAAGCAGGGATAGAGCGCCCTCAGACCCCGCTGTACCAGTTTACAGGGAAGGTTGAATTCTCTCACCTAACCTTTGGGTATAACCCTGAAAAACCTGTGTTGCAGGACATTGACCTGCTGATTGAACCCTATCAAACCGTGGCCTTGGTGGGTCGTTCCGGTTCCGGGAAATCGACCTTGGTAAAGCTATTGTTCCGTTACTTTGAACCCCATCAGGGACGGATTCTAATGGATGGAGATGATATTCGCAGCTTGGATATTACCGGCTACCGTCAACGGCTGGCCATTGTGCATCAGGATGTGGATGTATTCAATGGCACCTTGTTGGATAACCTCACCTACGGTAACCCTGGGGCAACTTTTTCTGAGGTGGAAGAAGCCTGCCGGATTGCACGGGTGGATGAGTTTATTCATTTGCTGCCTCGGGGATACGCTACAATTGTCGGGGAGCGCGGGGTGCGTCTCTCGGGCGGTCAGAAACAACGCCTAGGAATTGCCAGAGCGTTACTCGTGCATCCCGATGTGCTGGTGTTTGATGAAGCGACCTCAAGTCTAGACTACGAATCAGAACGGTCGATTCAGTTGGCCATGCAGAATATTTTAGGAACCCGAACAACGATTATCATTGCCCACCGTCTGAGTACCATTCGGGAAGCTGATAAAATTGTGGTGTTGGATCAGGGCAAGATTGTGGAAGTCGGCAGCCATGAAGAATTGTTGAATCAACAGGGCATTTATCAACGGTTACACGCTTTGCAGGAAACTGGAGAGTTAGTGAGTTGAATCTATATCCATTTAGGCAAATCGAAACTGGCATCCTCCCCTTGCCAAGGGGAGGATGAAAGGGACTGTTCACAATAGAGCCACTTCTAAACCTAGATTTAAGATTGGTTATGGGTTAGATACCCGACCTGACTTGGACAATCAGGACTGCCATCCTACAGGGTTCATTCCCAGATAAGACTTAAACTAACGATTGAGATAGGCTGTATAACTGTCACGATTAACCACCACGATTTCTCGGAGTCATCTAGATGAAATGGAGCAATCACCTAATCCAACAATGTCAACTTGTCCTTGTGTTCTCTCTGGCCTTTAACACTGGCATCATTCCAGCGTTTAGCCTGCCGCTACTCGGCCAAAGTAATAATCCAGTCAGACCTGGAATACTCGTCACTGAACTGATCCCTCCTGGGCCTAATCCGGTAGATCCGACGAAGGTCATGCAGTTTACAGAACCCGATATGACGGGCCGAGGAAGACCCGGTAACCGCAAAGGAGGAGGTAGCCGTGGCCCCTGTGCGGTTGATCCAAGGGGACTCATTGCCCTAGTGCCAAACGATGGTCGCGGACTCACCGTTAGTGGCCATCCAACATTTTGGTTTCGAGTTCCGTTTAGATCAGAAAATTATCACTCAATAGAATTTCAACTGAATGAGATTTCTAACTCCAGCCAAAAACCTAGTTTGATCTATGAAACAACTCAACTGGCAACCCAAATCCAGCCCGGAATTCTCCGTATCATCCTGCCCAAAACCGTGAGAGAACTGGAGATTGAACCCAAGTATTACGAGTGGTCACTCACCCTTCACTGTACTGATCCCGCTCAAGTTCAGAATGATGATCCTTCAATGGTGCAAATTTATGGTGCGATTGTTCGGGTTCCGCCCGATCCAACACTAGCCCAAGAAGTTCAACAGGCAACAACTGAGCGCGATCGCGCCGCCATTTATGCCAACCATAGCCTTTGGTTTGACAGCTTAACCCTATTGGGCAACCTCAATCTGACAACTCCAGGAGCAGCAACCCTCGACTGGCAGCAACTCTTAACCCAAGTAGGACTTGCAGAGATCGGCACTGAACCGATTACAGACTGTTGCTCAGGCCCAAGCCAACTGTGATCTGAGCAATTCCTAAAACTCATGCATGATGGAAATGCTAGACAATAGACTAGACAATAGAATTGACTTGTTTGTGGATTGGGAGCTTGAAAATTATGGTGCGTCTGGCCCTGTTGAGTGTGTCGGATAAAACTGGACTCGTAGACTTTGCTAGAACTTTAGCGACAGAGTTTGAGTTTGAATTTGTCAGCAGTGGCGGAACGGCCAAAACCTTGCAGGAAGCTGGATTGCCCGTTACCAAAGTCTCCGACTACACCGGATCACCTGAAATTCTGGGGGGACGAGTCAAAACCCTGCATCCTCGGATTCATGGTGGCATTCTGGCGCGGCGAGATGTGGATCAAGACCTGGCTGAACTGGACGTGAACAACATCCGTCCCATTGATCTCGTGGTAGTCAACCTTTACCCCTTTGAGCAAACCATTGTTCAGGACGGCGTTACCCTAGCAAACGCAATTGAACAAATTGACATTGGTGGCCCAGCGTTACTCAGGGCCACAGCCAAGAACTATGCTCACGTAACTGTTCTGTGCTACCATACCCAATATTCAAGTTACTTACAAGAATTACAGGAAAACAGTGGAGATGTGACCTTCCACTTCCGTCAAGCCTGTTCCTTGAAAGCCTTTCAACACACAGCAGCCTATGATCAGGCGATTGCAACGTATCTCACCCAACAACTCACTGCCGAACCGACCGATCTCCCCCAAACCTATCATTTAACCGGAACCCAGCGGCAAGCCCTGCGCTACGGGGAAAATCCCCATCAACCTGCGGCCTGGTATCAGACCGGAGCCATTGCAACGGGGTGGGCTGTCGGGGAGATTTTGCAAGGGAAGCCCCTGAGTTACAACAATTTAGTGGATCTAGAAGCCGCTCGACGAATCATTGCCGAATTTACCGATGAACCTGCGGCGGCAATTTTGAAACATACGAATCCTTGCGGGGTTGCCCTAGCAGATACGTTGTCAGCAGCCTACGAAAAAGCGTTTACTGCCGATTCGGTTTCGGCGTTTGGCGGCATTGTGGCTTTCAATCGAGAGCTTGATGCTCCCACGGCAACTGCCCTGACTCAGACTTTTTTAGAATGTATTGTGGCTCCGGGTTGTGATCCTGAAGCTGAAGCGATTCTCAAGAAAAAATCGAAGCTGCGGGTGTTGATTTTGCCAGATTTAACGATTCAAGTTCCTGAAACGGTGAAGGCGATCGCCGGGGGATTTTTAGTGCAGAAATCAGATGAGCAACCTGACCCGATTGAAGACTGGCAAGTGGTAACTGAAAAGCAACCTACGGCTGAAGAATGGGCTGAATTAACCTTTGCCTGGAAAGTCGCAAAACATGTAAAATCTAATGCCATTGTTGTGACTAAAAATCGCACAACATTGGGCGTTGGAGCCGGACAAATGAATCGAGTCGGTTCAGTAAAAATTGCCCTGGAACAAGCCGCAGACCAAGCTCAAGGGGCAACATTAGCCAGTGATGGTTTTTTCCCATTTGATGACTCGGTGAAAACGGCGGGGGCAGCAGGAATTACTGCCGTTATTCAACCTGGGGGGAGTCTGCGAGACGAAGATTCGATTAAGGCAGCGAACACCTTAGGATTGGTGATGATCCTGACTGGAATTCGCCATTTCCTTCATTAGAATCCGGCTATTTTATCCCAAAGTTACGGGTATTAGTGGGGGCCTAGTCTAGCGCCTAGTCCGGCTCCGGCTTCAATCACGGCCAAGGGATTACTTCCAACCGCAAGGATTAAATCTGATCCGGAGGGAAAAGAAGATGTAATTGACTCTCAGGAAATTACTTAAGCCTTCCTCGCCCATTCTAGCCTGGAGGATCAATTTTTAGCTGACGTTTGACTTCATCAGATAAACCGGGGTTATTGCCAAATTTTGCACTTTTAACAATCGCTTCAAGTAGATTACTGCCAAACAAATTTGCTCCTCTTAAATTAGTGTTGACCAGATTAGTCTGGCTGAGATTGGTGTGGCGAATTTGAGCATAGGCTAAATTGGCATCTTTCAAGTTCGCTTGAGTCAGATTCACCCGAGTCAAATCTGCATACCGAATATTTGCTCCACAGAGGCTACTGTGACCTAAATTGGCATGACGGAACACAACTGAACTCAAATTTGCCTGATCCAAAATTGCATGTTCCAACACTGCCCAGTTCAGATTGGCATCGGCAAGATTGGCATCTTTCAAACTTGAATAACTCAGCTCCGCCCGATAGAGATTGGCATGGCTCAAGTTTGCTTGGTTCAGTTTAGCTTGCTTTAAATTTGCCCCGCTCAGATCCACCCCACTCAAATTTGCCCCAGTCAAATTTGCCTCACTCAAATTTGCCCCCTTCAGATCTGCATAACTAAGATTGACATGACTCAGATCGGCTTGACTGAGATTAGCTCTCTGCAAATTGCTATAGTACAAATTTGCCTGATTTAAACTGGCTCCCTCAAGGCTTGCTGATTTCAAATTTGCGTGGCTCAAATTTGCTTGATAGAGTTTAGCCAGATCAAGTTTGGCGCTTTCTAGATTTGCTTTTGTTAGGTTGGCTTGTCGTAGATCGGAGCGCCGTAAATCAGTTCCAATTAAAATCGCTTCATTTAAGTTGGCATAATTCAAGTTTACAATCAGCAATTTTGATTCATTCAAGGTTACGCCAGTCAAATTTGCCCCGCTTAAGTTTGCTAATCTTAAGTCAATTTCACTCAGGTCAATCCCTCGTAAATCACTGTCTCGTAAGTCGGCTCCTCGTAAATCCAGGCTTCTAATATTAGTCCTGGTTAGATCTGCTTTCCTTAAATCTAGACCCTTTGACTGGGCAAACAAACGGTAAGGACTTGAACTACTGTTGTTCAGAAAATCAGTTGCAGATTCTTCCTCTCTCACTCTAACCAAATGATATTGAACATTCTCTGTAAAAATTGTGAAGACCAGATTGAAAACTTCTAAAAAATAGATCAATGGTTTGCAGTGTTCTTCATCATAGTCCTGGTAATATTCGATCAGCTTAGAAACACAAAGGTCAAGGTGAGTGCGAGTTGAATTGCTAATCAATACAACTTTAAGCAGAAGAATAACCAAGGTTAAAGCATTGCCAGCAGCCATGAAAGCGGTGAATGTGGGAGATGGAGTCTCCCGATCCTCGGTGGTGAGAACTTCTATAATCCGATTGCAGGTTCGGAGAATTAAGCCTTTTGTAACATCCTGAGCGTCATGGGACTTATAGAGCGAGTCTAACCGTTGACAAACCTGCTCCCTGAGAGTTCGAATGGGATTTTGATTGCTGACATGAACCATTAAATACTGTGGGAGGCTTTGCTTAAATTCCTGATAGGACAAAGATTGGGTTTCTTTTAGAAAGATCTTGGCTTGATCACTGTAGTTTGAGAGTCTTTGGCTTGAAATTGTACGTTTAATTAAATTAAGAACATCATCTCCAAGCTGGGTAGGATTTGATTGTTTTTTGATTGAAGACTTAGAAGATTCGGAGCGGGCAATATACATTGCCAAGTCAAACTTGTACTTATCTTTTAGCTGTTTGGATAGATTACGGGCAAATTCTTTTTGTTCATCTGAGACCCCTGGATCATTAAACTGAGGAACTAACAAATAAGAGGTATAACGGCTACTCCAGCTAGTCCTAGGAGCGATCGCGCATTGTTGAATCTCCTGATAATCTGGGCCATCAAGAAACTTGAGCAATCGGGTTCTGAGCAAATTTAAAGTCGGATTAACCGCAATGCTGTCGTCTTCTTTTTCCTGATTGAGTCGGTTGACTAAATGTTGAATGAACGGATGCTGTCGGTTGATGTACCAGTTGTTGATCAAAACATAGCAAAGACGTTTCAAGGTCGTGCTAAACTCAGCCTCATTTCCCTTGTCCAAGAGATAGAGCAAAGCCTCATAAACCTCTTCGTTTGTATCCGTTGATTGGAGATGTAGAAAAAGCTCCTCGAAGTCGATTAAAACCTCTTGAGGAAGCTTATGCTTCACCGCTTTAATAAAAAAGTCGTAGATAAAGTTTTGTGCAGCTTCAGTACTCTCAAAGGAGTAACTTTCCATAGTAGGAATTCCTACTTGATTTGTAGAATGAACATGCCCATTTGCCATATTTTCTGAGAATGATCTCAAGGATTTATCCCTAAAAAAGGGCTAATTGCTGAGCCAAGAACAAAAAGATAGAAAACAATAATTCAGTTGACGGCGTAGTCTTGTCTATTATACTCACTCATTGAGGAGATGTAAGATCTTCTGGCCTATCCCTAAAAGCTACGACCTGCACCGCCACCTCCACTTGTACCTCCTCCAAAGCTGCCTCCACCACTACTAAATCCGCCACCTCCACCGCCAAACCCGCCGCCACCACTAAATCCGCCACCGCGCCCATATCCCGATCCTGTCCCAACGTAAATTGTACGGGATGCAGGGAGCCGGGGGATCACCTGAACATTCTCTGTGTTGTAGGAACAACAACGGCAACTATCTGTAACCAAGCGCTTACCATTGAGGTAGTGAGTCGGTTGCCTAATAATCCGAGATTTTCGAGTCACCGTTAGTTCCTGACCTGTAGGACAATAGCCAACCCCAGCTTCGCTCAAAACATAAGCCACCAACTGAACTCCGGGACGAGCCAGACCAGAACTCGTCTTAAAGTCTTCAGGGATAGAGTCCTTACTCTGAACGCTCTTAACCGCTTCATCCATCATCTTTGCAGGATGACAATGAGGGCACAATAGTCCATCAAATGACACAGTCTCTAGACGTTGAGCACCTCGCTCGTGATCGGTTAACAGGGTATACACCTTTTGGGAAGATAGAGGCTCCAGTGGATTCTGACAATCTTGACAGACATAATGACAGCGGAGACGACCGTCTTTCAGCTTTTTAAAAAAGGCTTGTTCCAAGGCCCAAGCCATTGGAATCGCCAGAAAAATACCGAGAATAAAGATAAAAATAATTAGGAACAGATCAATCAAAATCCCTACAGCCAAACAAGCAATTAACCCTAAAATTACAATAAATAGGCAGGATGCTAGTCTCAACTGAAACAAATATCCTTCAGTTCCTAGGCGATACTCTTGTCCTTTCAAGCGAGTATATCCTGTTGGTTTTAGTGTCCGAGATGCTGACTGTTTAGAGGCAGAAAATAAACTAAAAATTGATCCGGCTGCAGCGACTGGAATGAGAAAATCCAAGCTATTTTCTGCTGGATTGGCAGTAGACACAGGGCCAAAAGATTCAGTTTCCAGGGCTTGAGTCAAGGCAACGGTTCCTGCAAAAATTCCGGCTTCATAATTTTTTTGTTGAAACTGAGGAATCACTTGTTCATCTAGAATCCGACCAACTTTTGCATCATTTAAAACCCCTTCGACTCCATATCCCGTTTCAATCTCAACCCGGCCATCATTAATTGAAATCAGAAATAGTACGCCGTTATCTTGGCCTGCTTTCCCAATCCCCCAATTATTTAAAAGCTCAGTGGCGAATTCCTGGGGAGAATCAGGTTGAGTCGATGGCACTGTAACCACGGCAATTTCCGAGCCATTTTCTGCCGCTAGTTCAGATAGGATTTGATTCAGTTTGGCCTCAGTTTCATTACTGAGTAAGTTTGCTGTATCGGCGACCCATCCCCCATTAATCTCGCGGGGATTAGGAATGTCTTGAACTGTAAGGGCGTGACTCAAAACAGGTATGAATAACAACAGACTCAAACCTAGGAGGACAGCCCAAATCATTCGTCGGGAATTGAGAAAGACAGTTGCAATCATCTAGACTTCCTTAAGTTAATTTAAAATGCAATCATTACCTGCTATGATGGCCGCAGAATTAAGGGTTTTTAAAAAAGACCTCCTAATTCTATCATCATCTCTGTTTGACACTGTAAGAGTTAAGAACCAATGGTTTATTAATCTTGATAGAGTGATGTGACTGGGTGTTGAGCTTGCAAGACTAACACTCTTCAGCTAACTCGATCAAAGGGTTGTTAGGTTTTTTGGCATTGGCCCAACCTACGAAACCAGTTGAGACAAACTACCCGGTTCAGAACAGTTACATTCAGAGCAGTCACAGTCAAAAAAGTTACGTTCAGAAAAGTTACGTTCAGAAAAGTCGGATTAATTGTTATGAGTCAAGTTGATCCAAAAATTCCAGAAGAAATGGCTGACGACGTACTTGCGATCGCCTCTCGATTGTATGCTGAGGCCAGTGATAGTTACTCCGTTCAAGAGCTGCAAGCGGCTGGGAAGGAAGTGTCTATTCCTCCTGAGTTGATTGAACAGGCCATTCGGGAAGTCAAAGAAAAGCGTCGGCAAGCAGAGCTAGACCAACAACAGGCTGCGGAACGCCAGCGAACCTTTAAATGGATTGGGATTGGGGTTGGAACTGCTGCAATCCTCTGGGGAATTTTCAGCTACAATTCATTGTCTAGTTCCCGCCAGGACGTTAATGCGGCTTGGGCCGAGATCGACAATCAACTCCAGCGTCGGGCTGATCTGATCCCCAACTTGGCCGCAACTGCTAAAGTTCAAGCTCAGCAGGAACAGCAACTCGTAAACTCCCTTTCCCAAGCCAGAGCAGGCTATCTCAACTCCAATTCTCCGGAAGAGAAAATTCAAGCTTCTGTCCAGATGGACGCAGCCATTCAACAATTTAGTCAATCTGTATTAGCCAATCCTCAACAGCCCGTCTCCCAAGCGTTTGTCGGGTTGCAAGATGAACTCGCCGGAACTCAAAATCGCATTTCAGTTGCCAAAAGACGCTACAACGAGGCTGTCCGAAACCATAACGAAACCCTAAACTCTTTTCCGAACTCAATCATTGGCTCTATCTTTGGTTTCGAGGAGAAACAGTCCATCGAAGCCAAGAATAGAGAGAATCCAAATGTTAAAGAGTTGCTCAAGTAAGTAGCTGAGATGTTTCTCACTGATTTAAAAACCGCTATATAGTCATTTCAGTTGTTCATTCTAGTTATTCATTCATGGTCTTGTAAGTTGACACAGCAGAGGGCGAACTGCGGTTGAGATAACGGAAAATCCAGTATTTAAATACGGCATCTAAGATTACAGGAAAGGTCGCAATAAATAGGAAGTTAAAGTCTCGATTCTCAGGCAGTCCAAAATGCCTTGAAATACTCTCCAAAATAACTTCCCATCCATGGGGAGAGTGAAATCCTACGAACATATCTGTCAGTAAGATAATAATAAATGCCTTAGCACTGTCACTCAATCCATAAATCAAGTCACCCAGGAAAGATTTCAGGATTTCCACCTCTTGTTTATTGGTATAGATAATGATTCCAAATGCAGCAATAGAAAGTAGATCCGCAAATACATTCTCAATGGCTCCAGATCCAGTCATTCTATATTTCTCAGCTAGCTCATTTGCCTTTTGTTTGACTTCCTCTTCAAACTCTTCACCGGTTAGTTTGGGTGATGTACCAATCATCTGCTGAAATTTCAAACGCTCTTCATATCGATGCAATTCCATAAAGGCTTTTTCCTCCATATCAATGTTCAAAAAGATAGGAGACTGATCTGCTTTCAAAACATGATCAATAATTGGCCCAATGACAAAATTTTTGGCCAACTGTTGGGTGAGTAATGGCACTAAAATAAGGAGTAAAATAAATCGGACAGAAATAACTGTTTTAATTTTTGACTTTCGATAGTTTTTGAGAACTTCTTCCTCGGATTCTGGATTTAGTTCTCGCTGGATTCGACCTATTGTTCTCAACAATGAACGCGGCAGAAAGCTGGTATCAGACCCAGAGGTTAAATCATCCTGAAGTGTCTTGTTGAGGTTCACAGTTTTTTTGGAAGGAACACTAGAACCAACTTTGGGTTGAGCAATCTTAGTAAGATCAACTTGGGTGGCGATCGCTGTAGTTGTAGTTTCAGAGACCTTGCTTGAAACGGTTGAATTAGGCGTGTATCTACTAACAACAGAATCAATGTAATCCAGCTTTCCGCAAACTACAAAAATCTGCTGAGGTTGTTCAGTTTGGCTAGAAATCCCATCGAAAGTAACCTTGCCATTCAGGTCGGCAGGGTTAACTTGTTCGGGCAATCCAACCATAGAACGACTGGCATTGAATTCTGCTAGACGCGCTTGAATAACACCAAGATGTTTTTTAAGTTCAGCATTAAAATAAGATTTAATGCGATCGCTATATTGAAAAGATTCATCCCCGATTTTCTTACCATTAAAATGCTCATTTTCTAGGGCCTTAATTTTTGAGGCCGCATCATAAGCTTGCTCTAACGCTCTTTCTGGTGTACCCCTAAACCAGCGGTTCGAAGTTCGCCAGAATCGTCTGACCTGAGTCCAAGTTGAGATAATCATGATTCAGTCTCTTGGAGAACAGAAGTGTAAGAAGTGAGGGTAAAATCTGTAAAAATGTTAACGTACGAGGTATCTTAACAAATTTATTCAGACTATTGTGTCTTTAGCGTCACTGTGGATTACGGGTAAAACTCGAAGTGGTAAAACAGCCCGTTTAATTGAACAGATGAACTCATGGGGTCAGGCTCAATCGCTTCGATCTGTGCCTCATCCTTTGCAGTCTGAACCCTTGGAAAAGCAGCAACTTTTAGATCTTGGATTACAGAACTCAACTCTAGTTTTTGCAGCCAATAGTGACAACCGATTGAAGTTGGTCGATCAGATTAGTGGGACAACTCAAGGCCAATCCGTCTTTCGTTCAACAACCCCATTCGCTTTTTTTGAAGACGAAGTCCTGTTATTTTGGCCGCTTTTAGTGGAGGCCCTGGGTCTGACAACTCGCCTGCCCATGAGACTTCGGCCTGAAATGGAACAGGAACTAGCCACCCGCCTTTGGAGCCCTGAGCTGGAGTCAGGTCAATTGAGTCGTGCCGGGGTGAATCCGGATCGGATGGTGCGTCAAGGGCTAGATATTTTTCAACTGGCTGCCCTCAGCGGTACGCCCCTCGCGCAAATCTCAGAGATTCTGGAGCGGGGATTTTCGCCCCTAGAGCAGTCCAATGGCTTTTCTTCTCTGCTCAGCCAGGTGTTGCTGCGGTGGCGAAGCTGGTGTCTCGACCAGGGATTTTTGACCTATGGGTTAATTGCGGAACTCTATGGGCAACATTTGCTGCCTCAATCAGTGTATCAAGATCACTTGATCCGTCGATATTCTATGGTCTTGGCCGATGATGTAGATGAATATCCCGCGATCGCCCGTTCTGTATTCGAGTTGTTCTTGAGTCGAGGCACCCGAGTTGTATTCACCTATAACCCTGATGGAGCCGTTCGTTTAGGATTAGGGGCCGATCCACAATATCTGGAAGCTTTGCAGTGGCACTGTCAATCGGAAGTCTTGCTCGACTCGCAAAATGGATTTGCCCCAGCCCTGGCTGAACCGATAACAGAGTTGGTTTTGAGTGCTAGTCCCGGATTTGTGGATTTGTCCATGGCAACCGGAGATATTCGCTCCATTCAAACTGTTTCTCGAGCCAATCTTCTGCGTCGTATTGCTGCAGAGGTTGTCTCTGGGATCAAGTCAGGCCAGGTTAATCCCGAGGATATTGCCGTGATTGGCCCTGGACTAGATGCGATCGCCCGTTACACCCTGCGGCAGATTTTCACCTATGAAGGCATTGCGGTAGAGTCGGTGAATGAACAGCGCCCCCTGGCGAGTTCTCCAATGATTCGGGCTTTGCTCACGGTGCTAACTCTGGTCTATCCCGGCTTAGGTCGTTTGGTCGATCGAGATGCTGTGGCTGAGATGTTAGTTGTTCTGAGTCGGAGGTCAGAGTTCAGAGATCAGCCATTCACCCCACAGGAATTATATCCGCCTGATTGGGAACAAGATTCTGGGACAAACGTCAGGTCAACAGCATCTGTTCCTCCAACCCCTGCCCAATCGGCGATTGATCCGGTTCGAGCAGGATTGTTAACGGATCATTGTTTTGTGCCTGATTTAGACCATCCTTGTCTACTCCCCGTCAATGCCTTTCCCCGTTGGGATCGATTGGGTTATCAGACGACTGAAGCATACCAACAGATCCGGCAATGGCTGGAAACTCAGCGATCGCAGCAACAGCAGCGATTGTTACCCAATCCAGTCTCCTTGCTAGATCGGGCGATTCAACGATTTTTTGTCAACGGACAATCCCTGGGGTCTGATCAACTAGTAGCGTTGCGAGAATTGATTGAAACTGCAATTCACTATTGGGACGTAGAAAGCCGCCTGCACCAAAGCAGTATGCCTGAATCTTCCCCAGAGACAGTTCGGCAGTTTATTCAGCTCTTGCGACGGGGAATCGTGACGGCGAATCCCTACCCTGTTTCTCCCCTAAATCCCCCTGAGTCTGCTGTTACTTTGGCCACCCTGTTCCAATATCGCGCCAACCGTCGATCCCATCGTTGGCAGTTTTGGCTGGATGTCGGGTCAGTTCTTTGGTTGAGCGGTGGAGCTAGCGATTTGTGGGGAGCATCCCTGTTTCTGCAAAGCCAACTCGGTCAACCCTGGACGATTGAGGATCAAACCGCAGCAGATTTGCAACGACTACGCCGAGTGCTGCTAGATTTATTGGGTCGTGTCAGCGATCGCCTGTATCTCTGTCACAGTGACCTTGCGGTCAGTGGCCAGGAACAACTCGGCCCGTTGTTGCCTTTGGTCTATAGCTGTGGCCATTCAATCTAAAGGAGTTTAATCTGAAGAATATTGAGCCTATGATCGTTTTCTGAGGCGAACTGGGAACTCTACTTGGAGTTGGTGTTGTAACTGCTTCAGTAAGTGGTGCATTCAGTGAGTGGTGCGGTCTTATTCCTATTTTAAGAAATGAGAGTGTACTGCGCTTCCATAGAGTAGGGATCTCCCCGCCAACGTGATCTTGGTCACTCTAGTTGCAGTGGCTTTGGACTTAGATGTCAGAAGCATGATGTTGGAAGCATAGATTGGGAAATTATTCCTCAAGAGAATTTTCCAATCTATGCTCCAAGTTGGGGTTATAGATGATACGCTCTATCTGACATTGCTTTAAGGTAGTTTGAGGCTTACAAATTTCTGAGAATTGATCATTTAGGAATACTTGCAAAGTACTCAGGGATTTGGCTACTTGACTTACGGGATTATTGATGAGGAGGTTCGGCCATGACAGGCGTTGTTCTGCCAACGATTACAGCCATATTAGTTGATACGAATGAGACCGTTGAAGTTTTTCAGACCGAGAACGGTCGATGGCAGCTCTTTGGCAGTGAGGTCTTCACCATTGGCGATTTGATTCCGGGCGATCCTCCCATTTTTGTTCCAGATGCTGCGACCCCAGTTCCCACGCCAAGCCCCGATCCCATTCCAGATCCAGAACCGACTCCCACCCCCACCCCGACTCCTACCCCAACAACTCCAGAGCCTACTCCTGCTCCCACCCCTGCCGCCGATAACCTTGCGCCCATTGCCGTGGATGATCAGGTGATCGCGATCGCAGGACAAGTTGCAGTCTTCAATGTCCTGGATAATGATTTTGATCCAGATGACGACACCGTCGAAGGCAGCACCGTCACTTCGACTTTGAGTATTGGTCAAGTGGGTACGGCGACTAACGGAACCCTAGAAGTTAACAGAGACACCGGAGTTTTTGTCTATCAAGCCAACCTGGATTTTACCGGGCTCGAGGTGATTGCCTACAGTGCCAGCGATGGCCAAACCACATCAAACTTGGCCAACGTGTTTATTACTGTCCTGCCCTCAGGCTTGATTACTATTTCGGGTGCAGGAGTCGGAACAGACGGCGATGATTCCATTCTGGGTTCTCAGACCACAGCAGATTCAATTAACGGCCTCGGAGGCAGTGACACGATTTTTGGCCAGGAATTGGCTGATGTCCTTTCTGGCAACGAAGGAGACGACTTAATCTTTGGCAACGCCGACAACGACACAATCGACGGAGCCCAAGGGAATGACTGCCTCTACGGGGGTAAAAATGCTGATTTTATCCTGGGACAGGAAGGAAATGATCAGGCGTTTGGTAACTTGGGACAGGACACCCTGTTTGGTGGTCAAGGCCAGGATTCACTGTACGGAGGCCAGGGAACGGATTGCCTCCGAGGGGGCGTAGACAACGATCTCCTGTTTGGGGACAAAGATAGTGATGTTCTCCAAGGTGACGCGGGGAATGACAGCGTGTATGGGGGCGACGGTGAAGACTTTATCTTTGGCAACGATGGTTCAGACTCTCTGATCGGTGATGCAGGCAGCGATACGGTTTATGGTGGTACAGGTTCAGACACGATCCTGGGCGGAGATGACATTGACCAACTAGCTGGAGAAGTTGGAGATGACTTTGTCTTTGGGGGGTTGGGAGCTGACACCTTAACAGGGGGTTCTGGCTCTGACACCTTTGCGATCGCCGAAGGAACCGGTGGCCCTAGTCTAGAAGATGCAGATATTGTTGATGACTTTCAAACGGGCACTGACCGTATTGGGTTAGCGGATGGCCTGAGTTTTGAAGAATTAGGCATTTTCCAAAGTAGCGAGAATGCAGGGGATACGATTATCCGCATTGGCACCGATGGAGAATTTCTGGCAGTTTTACTGGGGGTTGACAGCAACAGCTTAACGGAATCTAACTTTGTTGGAGCTGACGTTCCTCTAACGCCAACACCCACCCCGACTCCGACAACGTCTCCCACCCCGACTCCGACAACGTCTCCCACCCCGACTCCGACAACGTCTCCTACTCCGACAACGTCTCCCACACCCACCCCAACTCCAACTCCGACAGACCCTCCAACCCCCACACCCACCCCAACTCCAACTCCGACAGACCCCCCCACGCCCACCCCAACTCCAACTCCGATTCTCCAGCCCCCGATTGCAGTTGATGATTTGGCTAGACGCAATGCAGGGGAGTCAGTCACCTTCAATGTTTTAGTCAATGACATTGATCCCTTGGAAGGAGAACTCTCAGTCATTAGTAATACTCCGACCACTGGAGGTAGCCTACTCAATCTGGGGGCAGGGTCATTTACCTACACCCCCAGCACGGGCTTCTTGGCGAATGATGGCTTTGTCTATGTAGTGGCTAATAGCGTTGGCACGGATACGGCTACAGTCAGCCTGATTGTTAACCAACCCCCCGAATTGACGATCAATGAGCTGCTAATTGTAGAAACAGGTCAAGAAGCGATCATTTCAAGCTTGATCTTGCAGTCTATTGATGCTGATGATCCGCCCAACAATCTCAACTATCGCATTGGTCAGGGCACAGCCCGAGGAGATTTGATTTTGCAGGGAACTGCGCCTCAGCCCCTTCGCACGGGCAGTTCTTTCACCCAGCAAAATGTGAATAGTAGTGTGGTTCGCTACAGTGCAGGCAGTGCTGCCGGGGAAGATGGGTTTATCTTCTTCCTCACCGATGGAGTCGCGACCTTACCACAAACTCTGTTTGACATTGCGATTGTAGACCGAACCCTGGCCGGAACATCAGGGGATGACAGCTTGGTTGGCAACGATCTCAGTGACTTCATTCAGGGCTTGGCAGGGAATGATGTCATCCTAGGTGCCGGGAATCGAGATGTCCTTCAAGGAGATGAAGGCAATGACTTTATTGATGGCGGAGACGGCAACGATATTGTTACCGGAGGCACAGACAACGATACGTTGCTGGGTCAGGGGGGCAGTGATTCCCTGGTTGCAGGACTTGGAAACGACTCCATTGTTGGCGGCCCTGGTCAGAATATTATCCAGGGGGAAGGCGGTAGCGATGTCATTACGGGTGGGGATGATGGCAACCGAGCCGATGGTGGGGACAGCAACGACCTGATCTCAACTGGATTGGGCAATGATACGGTCACAGGTGGTACTGGAAACGACACTGTTGACAGTGGTGGCGGAGAAGATCAACTGTTCGGAGAAGCCGGGGAAGACTCCATTGTGGCTGGGGCAGGTCGCGACTTGCTGCAAGGGGGAGAAGATAATGACACCCTCCTAGGCCAGGACAACAACGACACAATCTTTGGCAGTGATGGCAGTGATAGCATCCTGGGGGATCAAGGGGATGATACGCTCCTGGGAGGTTCTGGCAATGATACGGCCAGTGGCGGAGTGGGTGACGACAGCATGTTTGGTGAAGCAGGTAACGATTCTCTGATCGGCGACCTCGGGAATGACAGCCTGTTCGCGGGCAGCGGTGATGATATTCTCCTTGGATTTGATGACAATGACCTAATTCTTGGAGATGAGGGGAATGATACCGTTCTGGCAGGGCTAGGCAACGATACCTTGACGGGCGGTAGCGGCAGCGATCGCCTCACCGGAAATGACGGGAATGACACGTTCTCCTTCCTCAACCAAGGGGAAGGGGTAGATGTGGTGACTGATTTGGATGTGTTTGGCGACGATCAGTTCCTGCTTGTAACCAACGGCACGACCAGTTTCTCTGGCTTAATTCCCAACGTTGGCTCCACAGCCCAGCCGCTCCAAGTGGTTACCATTAATATTGGCAACCAGGGTTCTAATGGGATTGATATTAGTGGACGGCAGTTGATTGTCTTCCAGAATACCTTCGATAGCGTTCAGGGTGCCAATGCTGCCTTGAGAAACCAAAATGGTTCGAGTGGGGGTTCAGCTCTCTTTATCTACCGAAACACAGGGTTTTCTGGAAACTATGTGTTGGCGTTTGACCCCAATTTAAGTGATGACAGTTTGCCTGCCTTTGACCTGTCAATTCTGCCTTCCATTGATCCTTCCCTGAGTAACATCAGTACTATTATTGGGCCGGATGACTTTGTCATTATCTAATGATTCAACAAACTAAAGCTGCCGAGTCAAAACTTCTGGATTACCGACTTTTACACCTGATTGACCTGCTTGAATACGCTTAACCCTACCGACAAGGAAGAATCACCCTATGACCAGCGCTCCTAGCCCCGAGAATGAGGTTTTTTTGTACCGACAGGTGATCCCTGGCAATACCCTATTACCAACATCTGAGTTGGTGGTCGTGATTCCAACAGAGATTCCTGGCCTTGTACAAACTGCACTTCCTGACCCAATTGACGGTCTGATTCGAGTAGGAACGATCGAAATTGTTGGGAGCGCAGAAGTCTTTGCTCAAACTGGAGTGGTTGTAGAAGGGGGCTTGATTCAGGATACTCCGCTGATTCAAGCTGTATATGTGGTCACAGGGGAATTACTCCTGGTAGAAGCAGTTCCAGGCAATGAAGAGGCACTATTTCGGGTGTTTCCGGCAGGGGAAGATCCCCTTGAAGGGATATTGCAGCCGGGGCCAGGGGGTTCACAGTTGTTCGGAACGGAAGAGGATTTTGCGACCCCTGAACCCACACCCACGCCAACACCCACTCCAGGCACAGACCCAAGCCCCACACCAACGCCAACGCCCACTCCAGGCATAGACCCAAGCCCCACACCAACTCCCACTTCAGCGCCTGAACCCGAAGCAATTACCATTCAGGGGGCTGGAGTTGGAACTGAAGATAGCGACTCAATCTTTGGCAGCAGCCTGAATGATACCATTTCTGCCTTGGCGGGGGATGATACTGCCTTTGGGTTACTGGGAAATGACTTCCTGAGTGGTGATGCAGGCCAGGATGTGATTAACGGGAATCAAGGGAATGATGGCATTCGTGGAGGCGAGGACAGCGATTGTCTCCGAGGGGGTCAAGATCAGGACTTTATCCTTGGAGATGAAGGAGACGATTCTATGTTTGGGGACACCGGGGCAGACACAGCCCTAGGTGGGGCTGGAGTAGACAGCGTGTATGGCGGTCGCGGCAACGATAGTTTGAACGGCGGCTCCGAGGATGATTTTGTCTCTGGTGATAAGGGCAATGACTCCGTTACTGGGGGCTTAGGCAGTGATACCGTTGCTGGCAGCGAGGGCGATGACTTTTTGATTGGGAACTCTGGCTCAGATGTCATGAACGCTGATGCAGGCAATGATCAAGTCTTTGGTGGCCAGGGAGATGACTGCATTACCGGCAGTCAAGGTGTTGATCAACTGTTTGGCGATGTCGGCAATGACAGTGTGTATGGCGGGGATGACAACGATTTAGTCTTTGGCAATGGTGATGACGACTTTCTAAGTGGAGATCTGGGATCGGACAACCTGTTTGGTGGCCAAGGACAGGATATCCTCAATGGCGGCAAAGGTCGAGACACCTTGTCTGGGGATGAGGGTAATGACTTCCTCGCAGGCGATCGCGGCGCTGATGTGGTCACAGGTGGACGCGGTAGCGACATTTTCTCAGTTGGCTTGATTTTAGGGGGGTCTGAGTCTGGGGGGAGCGTTATTCTAGGAACCACTGGGGGCAAGACCTTAGACCTGGCAGATATTATTACAGATTTTGACCCTGACGAAGACCAGATTGGATTGACTGGGGGCCTGACCTTTGGAGATTTGTTAATTCAGGGGCAGGGCGGGGATACTGTTTTAATTGACAAGAACACTGGAGAGTTCCTAGCCCTACTGCAAGAAGTTGATAGTGCCAACTT
>JBOFUV010000087.1:0-56907 GCA_051652765.1 Microcoleaceae cyanobacterium
TTGTCATGGATTCAGCTTTTTCTCTGAAGAAATCAAGCCTCTTTAAGTTTTCAGCTCTGAGCTTTTTGCTTTTACCCGCCAAAGATCCGCCAATAGCAATGAGCATCCAGGCCAATTCACGCTTTCTCTCTTCATCCAAGTCAACAAATTTACTCATCGCCTTCTCCCTCTTCCACCACTTTGAAATCAAACTCAAACTTCGCCTCCTTGATTCCCCCAACAAATAGCTTTTCAATCATCTCAGCAATGCCATCTGCGATTTCTTTTATCGTGTGAGAATTGTCAACCAAGGCAAAATCCTTGATCAAACTTCCCGATTTAATGATTATTTTCGACATCCTCTAAGCCTCTCCATTTGCTCAACAACTTTCAATCCAAATTCCATGCCCTGAGCCCTTTCGAGGCTACAGGGCTTTCTTGGAATATATTTGATCACGGCATTCCAAAATCCAGATGACCATTCCTGATCATCTTCCAGCGAATTTCTGACGGAATTAATTCTCCAAATAAATGAGTAAAATTCATGACTTGTCATAATCCGTCAGAATTAATTGCAAATAGTGGTCAGATTTTCAAATTTATCGGCTTGGTTCGATAAATTTGAAAATCTTTGTCGGGGAGAACTGCATTAAGAGCTTCAATATAAGCCCTCAGCTTTATATTCTCAGCAGATAGAGCATCCAACTTTTGCTGATTTCCCCAAGCCATCCAAGCTAAGGATGCAACGGCAATTGATAGCCCCATTTTTCGCCACAGTTCATCTTCATCAATCATGCTGACTCCTCTCAAATTCTTCGGGGCTAACAATTGGAAAGATACCGATACTTGCAGCTTTCAAGAGCCAAAGACTAAAAGAATCAGGACATCTTAAACTCCTGATTGTGCCAATCAGGAGAAACCTTGTATGATTTTCGGAATCCTCCAAGACTCTCTCCCAGCAAGGAGCTGCAAGATAATAGCTGAAATATTCCCGAACAATTGCCATTTGATCATCGTCAGCGTAACCAGTTTTGACATGGTAGACTGCTTTCTCAAGGCTATGAGATCCTTGCAAATGGTAATGGTAGGGATGGCCTTCGGGAGAGGTGTAGCCACTAGTCATGATTCACCTCTCCTTGCATTTGCCTCAATTTGATTGACTGCTCGCCTCAACTGCTTCACAAAGCTCAGCAGCAAGTCTGAAGTTTCAGAGTTCCGGCGCTCGGCTTTGACATCCAACAGAATTGTTGCCGTCGCTCTCAGTAACTGGTCGATCAGGCTCAAACCTTCCCAGGAATTGAGATACTCCCAGGATGGATCTGGATCAGCCCCTAGCAGCTCAGGCACTTCAAAAGCCCCGATCGACTGACGATTGATAATTGATTCAACCTCCATGGCATCATCCCCATGGAGCAACACATCAACGCCACTCTTTAGAACAACCCGAATCTGTGGGCTAGCATCCCCTTTGACAAAAATCTCAGCATATTCAATCAGGGCAATTTCATCAATATCTATCCATTGCCTTGAGAGTTTGATTATTCGCATAGGGCAATCTCCTCAGCCGACATGATCTTGTTAGCCTGAACGTAGAAATTTTCCTCTAGGGCAAATTTCACAAGATTGGGCCCCAATTGGATCATCACGGCTATTAACTGAGAGAACTCCTCAACCTCCTGAACAGAAAGTTGATACGGCAGCTCTACCCGCTTATTGAATCTGTTGGACTCAAGGGTGAAAGAGCATCCAGGATCGATCTGGAAAGTGCTTAGTTGCATTAATTTCTCCTGATTTGATGAAGGAAAGGGGCAGGAAAGCCCCAGTTATGTGTTTGATTCGGCTATGCAGTAGATTTGTGCTGTTTTTTTCGTCTAGGCAGATCCTTAACTCAACAGATGCCCCCAACAGCAGGTGGCTGGATTTGGGGAATATTTAAATCACTATCTTATATAAGATAGTGATTTAACCTTAGCGTCTTATATAATAAAATGTCAACACATTTTTGCTATCTTATAGAAGATGAGGTGGGATCAGTGAATGAAGAAAACAGGAAATCTGAAATACGGTCAGCTCAAAAAAGGAGCGGGGATTGCCCTGACTCCAGACGGAAAGAAGGGACTAGAAAACTTGGCACAAAAACTAGACCTGAGCGTTTCGGAATTGGTGGAACAAATTGGGAGAGGATTAATCCCGTTATCCTTGCCCAACTTAATGGGGGAATTTTAGGCCAGTCAATACAAGATGCTCAGGCCAGACTAGCTGAGTGTGAAGAGTGTATTGTCTGGTATGGAAATCAAAAGCAAAAAATTCTGAAGCAACTTGAGAACTTACAGCAGTTGCAGGAATTGTCTTTACAGCTTTATGAAAGTAACGAAGAAGAAGAATGATAATCACAAAGCCAGCATCTTAGATGCTGGCTTTGTTGTTGAAGGCAGATTGATTAGACTTCCGTCCGTGCTTCCTCACTGCGATCGCGCCGAACCCGATAAAGACTCCACCGCGATTTCTTGCCATGGTGGTGTTTGTCATTTTTAACAAGCACTGCCCCCAGTTCATGATTTAATCCCTAAATAATTCGTCCCCCAAAAAATCTTCCCACCCCAGAACCAGTAATGACATCACAACTTACCCTCGGGTTCGCCCAACCCCTCAACAATCACGCTCGCCTTTCCTCAGTCATCATCAAAGAGCGGGATGAGCCAATGATCCTTCAGTTCCTTGAGGGGAATCCCGGCCTCACCCACAAACAACTTTTGAAGCTCCTCAACCAGGATCGCCCCTCGCCTATTTCCGCCGATCAACTTAGAAGATTCATCATCCAATTGGAAGATGAAGGGAAGGTTGGCTTGTACCAAATAATTCGTCCCCCAAAAAAAGAAGCACCGCATCAAAATTTTGGGGGACGAATTAATTTAAGAGTCCATTGGGCCAAGGCAGGCGGGAAAGCCAAGGGAGATCATAAATATCCATGGCTGTACGACGGTAGCAAACCAATTAAATATATTGGCGGTGGCAACGAGAAATCCCCCACCGCCCAGGCGCGAGTCGAACTGGTTGAGGATTGGATCAAGCAAGGGTTAGGGAAGGATGAGATCATTGGCTTGATTCCGAAGCTTCAGACCCATCTGAAAAAGAAGCTCAAGAGAAGTCAGAGCTAAAATCAAAACATGATTCAACCATCAAGGCCATGAAACTCGAAATTCTTCACCCCACAGTCATCAAGATCAAACCGATTGACTCTAGCCTGCTTCCAGATAATGAGAAAACCAATGCGATCACTGGAGATATTCATGAAGTGGAGGAGATTGCAGAAGAGCGAGGCCACTTCAAATTCAAGCTAGCAGCTCCGCTTATCGGAAATCACCTGTTTAAATTTCATTGCAGAGCCTTAGGAACAAGTGACAGCCTGCCAGATGAAGTCAAGCTAGAGGTTGATTGCAAGAACCAGTTGGGCAACAATCAAAACATGATTCAACCATCAAGGCCATGAAACTCGAAATTCTTCACCCCACAGTCGTCAAGCTCAAGCCGATTGACTCTAATCTGCTTCCAGATAATGAGAAAGTAAATGCAATCGTTGGAGATATCCATGAAGCAGAGGTCATTACAGAAGAACGAGGACACTTCAAATTTAAGCCAGCAGCTCCCTTGATTGGTGAACACATCTACTACTACCTATTCAAAGCCCATTGCAGAGTTTTTGGAACAAATGATCGGATGCCAGAAGAGGTCAAGCTAGAAGTTTCATACAAATCTCAATTAGATAATCAATTCAACCCAACAGGATCGTGCAACGTTACCAGCGTTGCCACCGTGCTTGCCTACCTGGGAGCTGAGCCAGCTAAAAATATGCAACTGGAGGATGAACTCTACCAGCAATGCATTGATTTTGGTTGGAGCCGTCACTCCCCTGGCGATTTAGCGAAGCTTGTTGAGCGACGAGGATATTCAGATGAATTCAGAATGGAGGCCAGCATCGATGCTGTGAGAAACTGGCTAGCCGAGCGCCGGATTCCAGTAGTAACCCATGGATATTTCACCAGTTTTGGGCACATAATTGTGCTGGTTGGCTACAACTCTTCTGGGTTCTGGGTTCATGATCCCTATGGGGAGTGGTTCTCAGGCGGTTATCGTACCGATTTGAGCGGCGCTTACTGTTTCTATTCCTATCGCTTGATCAGACGACTCTGTATGCCAGACGGCAACTTCTGGGTTCATTTCATCAGTTAGCCCTGACAAGTTTTTTAGAGGCAATAAATCAAGCAATTTCACGGGTCATGAAATATAATGGAAGTGAATTATATAGCCGATTCAAATCAATATCTACAATCCCAATATTTTCTACTCTAAAAAACTAGAGTATTGCTCTTTTAGTTAAAAGAGCAAGCAAGAGTTAACCGACGAAAACCCTGCTATAGAAGGGTTAAGACTCTATAAGTTAATATCAATCATCATTCTGCCATTGCTGTTATCTTTTATAATCATTGAAACAGCAACAGAAACAAGCCCCTACAAAGATGAAGAATAATAGGTCTGGAGCCGCAGCAATCATAACAGATTTGGAATATGAAAAGATCTACGAAAACCTTTCAACTTCCCAGCAAAAACTGATTCTGTCCTTACTCCGTTACACCGGCGAACGAATTGGGGCAGTAATTCAGCTCAAAGTGACAGACTGCTACTCTACGCCTTGGGATGCTAAACCTTTGCCTGAAATCACCTACAAAGCCCTAACTCGAAAGCGCAGCGCCGGGAAAGATGCAAAAACTAGACAGATTCCCGTCAGCAGGGCCCTGTACTTCGAGCTGAACAACTATCAACCCCCACCAGGTGGATTTTTATTCCCCTCACCCCAGAATCTTGGATGCCACGTAACTCGTCAATGGGTGGATCTTTGGTTCAGGAAATCTCTCAAAGCATCGGGGCTAGCACGCAGGGGGATCAGTTTGCATTCGCCTAGGAGGACATTGATCACAAAACTGGCTCAAGAAGGAGTCCCGGTTCCAGTAATCCGCGCCATCACAGGCCATCAGAGTATTGATGTGCTGATTCGTCATTACGTCGAAAATGACGAACAGACAATCAAAAGAGCAATGGAGCTTATTTAGGCAGTCGAGCTTCATAGAGCTTCTGTGCTGCCGTCGTGATTGCAGCCCTTTGCAGAAGCTGGGTTGCCTCCGCTAACCCTGGAAATTTTAATTCCAATTCCTCAACCGTTCCAATCGAGAAAAATTGCCCTAGAGGGGTGGAGTTTTCCATATACCCAATTGTCTGATCTGGAAAATTTTCATCAATAATCGCAATTCCTTTATGGCAAATTTGCCATGAAGCCTGAGTAAGATTTCCGTTGTATAAAATCTCGCTGCTTTGAATCCGAAAAAAATGGTCATTACCTTCGACGTAAGCCATGTTTATGTCCTCTAAAAAAATCAAACATACTTGATGGTTTTGGTGGTCTCGTCTCTCCACAATTGTCCACTAGTTAGCCCATTCGCAGAAGTGGGCAACATCCCCAACCAGAACCTTGAGGCCCAACAATTCACACTGATTTCATTGTTCGAGTTGTTTGAAATCATTTGAAGGATATTTTGAGAAGTGCCTCTACCACAATTGAACTCATAGAGTGTTTGCTTTTTTGCAGCGGCATTGTTTGAGAAGTACCCCCATCTAAAGAAGTTGTCTTTGTTTGCCGAGTTATAAATATCGCTCCATAATAGGGCAAAGTTTGCATCGGACGATCCGAGGATGCTTGAGCATCCCCCCAACGAGATCTTATTGGAAAAAATCTCTCCATTCCCAATCCCAACTCCTGGCAGGATGAGCGCCCCCGTCGTAGTTGATGTTGCGGCGCTGGTGGAATTTAGGTTAAGGGAAGGAGCGGAGATATTCCCCGAAAAGTTCGCCCCCGCTAAATTAGCCGGAGAATAACCCAAAGCGGCAGTCACAGCCTGATTTGTCACGGTTGCACTGCTGCCAGTGTTTCCTCTGGGAATTGCAAAATCCAGAATAGCAGAGTTGGTTGTTCCCGAATTCGTGACGCTGGCAGAGCTTCCTGGAAGCCCCGTTGTTACGGTGCCAACACGAACCTCAGCAGCATACCCTGGCGGCCCAAGCAATTCTTCATAAGGCGGCCTGTTTTCAATCCGTTCCCAGTCAACAGTCGGCCCCAGTAGGGGCTGATACTCGTAGCCGATTAAAACGTCTAGGAATTCCCCCTCCGCCAAGGCCCTCCCCAGCCCCGCACGAATTCGTTGATCTGCTGCAAGTCGAAGGCGATCAGCAAAAATTTCCAAGCTGACAATGCTGGAAGTGATCGCGAGCTGTCGAGTCAGCAAAAATGCCAGTCCCTCTAAGTCAAGGATGAAGATCTCTAGGTTCAAGGGGCTAGCGACTCGATAAGTAAGTCGAACTTGGCTTACTACAAAGTGAACCGGATCACCGGTTTGAATAATTTCCCGTGGGCTGGCAAACTGCTGAATCGCAGTCCCCCCCGATTGAAACCGATGAATAAACGAGCCTGTAGCCATAATAAAATAAGAAAAATATTTATAACTATTACATGCAATTCAATCCAGGAACGGGAACACCCAGTATCGTTGCTACAACAGCCGAAAATCAATTTTTCAATCTAGCAGCAATGTGTCAGGAATTTGAACGGTCGGCAGATAAAAATCCCAATGAAGCCTCAATTGTTATCAGTTCTCTAGATCAGGATGAAGCCTCATTCTCGGGGCAATGCACCATTTATTCCTATCACGAATTAATTGAGGGAAAATCTACTTTTACCTACCCAGATCCTTACAAGCAAACTATTTACTCGGAGGGAGTCGGGGGAGATGGCAACGCTTTAAACTATTCTCACGCCTTAGCGGAGAGGGCGCTAATTTTGATCCGAGCTGAAAGAAAAACAGCAAACAATCCCAATGCCATAGCAACAAAGTTCAACACGGTTCAATGGCAGCTTCAGGATCAGGCATTAAATAGTCCCGCAGCTCACAATTGCATTCTTAGTTTCTCATTTTCCTTGCCGATTGATACTGTTAGCAATGGTGGCTCTGTAACGATAACAGCAAGAGAATATTTAATCGGAGCCGTTGAGAGTTAAAAGCCAGTCAATGTAAAAGTTCCCCCCTGGTAAGGATCGCCCTCATTTCTCGTATATCCCGTAATGATGCAAGTGTCATAATATCCAGTCTGTAGCGATTTAGCAGCAAACCGACCAATATACTTCGTCATAGTGGGTTGAAGCTTGATGGTGGTGTTTTCTTCAACATTGGCGGCCCAACCATCTCGCGTAAGCAATCCAGACAGCGCAGAGCTAAGGGTGCTAGATTCAGGATTAATGAGGTCGCTGGCAACCGTTGCCAGCAATTGCACCAACTTAGACAGAGAAATCCATTGAAAGCTGACCGGGCTACTTAAATCGTAGTTAGCTCCAGAAAAGCTGACATTGAAGTTTAGTTCAAGCCCAGGCTGAAACTGGTCAATTGCTGCAAGCTTATATCCAGTGATACCCTCATCTGACTCAAGGAAGCTGACTAGGTTTTCATTAAAGGTGCTATCGTCACTGTCATAAAATTCTGAGAGTGGGTTTTCGTAATTGCCCCCAGTCCCAACAAGTAGTCCAACTTTCACGGGTACAGGCATTTCCTCAACTCCTAGTGCAAATGGAATTCCTTTATCAGATCTGACAAGAGCGAATAAATCGCCGTCTCCATCAACCATAATAAAAGTCTTTCCATCAATCGTCTTAGTAAAAGATTCCCCAGGGGCAAGAGGAAAACTTATTTCTGTTCCCTGATTAAATCCAATGCTAATAGTCATAATTTTGTCTGACTGATTGGTTAACCAGATTTCCTGAGTTCGCTTATCCCCTGTTATGGGGATAACGGAGGTTTTGCCCGCTAAAGGGATTATTGCTGTGGCTGAATATTCAAGGTTTGGCGTGCCTATTCCAGATGCAATTAAAATTGAAATAGAAGTTTCTAGGCCATCAACCCGCTCTATTATTTCTAAAAAATTGTTCCTGAAACTCGCATTTGTAATCGGCATAGTGCAATGATTGAACAAAAATTCTCTGGGGTTATTCCGCCCTTAAGGTTATCGGGAAATTCCAATAATCAAATTATCCCCTTAATTGATTGGTCTTATATCTGGAATCGCCACGTTAAAACAGGAGCTATTAACCCAGAGTGGCAGGTTCAATTGGAATATCTTCAATGCAATTATTTGATCAAATCCGTTGCAAGGGTTCCAACTTCCGCATTTCCTCAAATGTCGATCAGAGATTCTGCCTTGCAGAAGCAAGCAAAAATGGAAGATTACCGCTACAAATTTAATGTAGCTTCAGGTCATGCTATCCAAGTAAACCTGCATACCCAGTGGGGAACAAGTGCTTGGGGGGAACCATGTGCCGCTGAACTGCTCTACAACTTAGGTGGAAACATGGGTTACTTGAATTTTTTCAAGCCCTACCTCAGCCGTGATGCAAACGTTGTCTTTGGCGATCGCCTGATGCGGATTGGTCTGTCAGTAACCGGAAGCCTGACAAATGATGATTTTATTGAATTCAGCGGAGGGTACAGCGGATCAATTTCCTATACTGCAATTGCAGTCGATTTAGTGACTACAGCCGGGAAATTTGACGTAAGGACTACCGCTATCAAAATTCTTAATAGCCGAGAAACTCGGAAACGAATCTATATAGGAAATGCAGGAAGTTCACCTCTCTATTTTCGATTTACCGAGAATATAGAGGCTCTGGATACAAGGGCTGCGCCATTTATTCCGAGTGGTGAAACCCTGACCCTGGAAAACGGAAAGATTTTTTATTCGGGGGATAATTCCCACCACTGGCTAAGTGAAATGGCAGAGCATTACATCAAGCTTCCGCTCTATGCTGTTCGCTCTAGCGGCTCTGGGGTGGTTGTAGTGGAGGAACATTATGAGTAGGAAAACACCGAAAGCTTCCCTTAAGGCCAAGAAAGAAAAGCAATCTGGAGCAGAGAGCGAGGCTTCCGAACCTCAGGGAGAACCGGGGGTTGGCATTGTTCTGGAGATTGAGGCAGGCGGAATTGGGGTAACGGCAGGGGTTCAAGCAGACGGGGATGTCATTGTAGGAGCAGGGATCGGGATTATTGGTGTGGACTGGAATTTTTCAGACCCTTATAACTCTACAACGAGCTACTTTGGGGATTTGTTTGAATTCACCGGAGAGAGAGAAGGGTGCAGGGTCAGAATCGATAAATATATCAAGGGTGTTTACGTCACTTCTGAATATCAAACCATCCCTGAGTGTGAGGATGAGGAGAAAGAGGAAGAAAAACAGGAAGACGAGAAAAGAGAAGATCTCCCCCCCTCTGACTTTGGAGACCTTAACCCAGGCTGGGAGGGTTGGAAGCCGGGAGACGGGAACAGCCCGACATTCCCCCCTAATGGCTTACCCGGATCGGGATCTGGATATGCAATTCTGGGTACTGTTTCAGGGGCGTTTCAAATGTATCGTGAGGAGGGGCAGGGTTGGCGTTGGAAAAGTAGCCACCTGGTCTCCATAACCTGTGTCTCAGCTTTCAAGGAAGATACATACATCCATCAAGAAGTAGTTCATACGAGCTACGGGATTTTAGTTTTTAACCCAGAATTTTCTGATGATGAGGGTTATTCAGGTGGGTCAAGCCTGACTCAGTTTGATCGGTACAGGCCAACGGATCGGGAATGGTGGCACAGAATCCTCCCTGATGGGAGTGGAGATTTTTACACAATGAGACGTGGCGCAGGAGATTCAACCTATGTAAGCTGTCATAAAGGAAAATTCCCTCAAATGAGCGGCTATTTTCAGCCACAATTTTCAGCCACCTCTGGCCCATATGGAGATAGTGTTTCATGGGCTTATCCAAGTTTGACCCCAGTAGAGATCATCCCAGGCAACTTTAACCCAGCGCGTAGAGCGTTCAAAAAACCACCCCCAGTGAGGCTAGATCCCCCTATGGACTGTTGCGATGAATTGATGAAATTGGTTAGCGAAATCCATGAATGTTTGGCGGCGGAAACAATGCTAGACAAGGGTATAACCGTCCCTTCTAGGTTGATTACAGCCGGGGGAGTTAAGAAATTAAAATTAGAAAATTACCTTGATCTTTTAGCGTTTCAAATCCGCGCCCAGGATCATTTAGGGATTCATCCCTTTAAAGCCTCTCTTAGTGATGCAAACCCCGCCCTGGCAGGGGATCAAAAGATAGAGATTGAATTTGCAAATGCAACCAGCTTTGCTAAAAAACTAACTGAAATGATGCTTGAATCGGACGGGGAATCAGCAGCCCGTCTTAATTTACAGATTCGGATTGCTATTGCAGTCAGCCAAATTTTAAATGCAGTTTCTATCATCAGTAAGGGAGTTCAGTCAATTGCCTCTTTTGTTGGAATGCCAATCAGGGAAAAGCGAGGCACAATTGAGATGCCTTTTGATCCCAGCTTGGGAGCCAGAAAAAGAGGGGGATTTGCATTAGGTAAAAAACTGGACATCAACACAGAAAAAGCTACAGAACAAATCCTCCCTGAGTTCATGCAGAACTCTAAACAGCCCTATGTCTATGAGGATTACGATGGAGCTAGACCAACCCTGCTGGAACAACTTAGAGATATAGGAAAGTAATTTATGGAGATTGCTAGCTCCACTCTTTCAAGCGCAATTTCTTTAGGTCTAGACGTTGACCTAAAGTTTTTGGCATCAGTCGGATCAAAGGTTTTGGGTTGGGTCGATCTTAAGATGAGTTCCGCTTGGAATTACATCAAGAAAATTGGACAGGGAGGGAAAGCCTTAATTGAAAGCATCCGTCAAGGTAGCTTTTTTAAGATCTTTAAATCTTGGGTAAAAGAAGATCCGGGTGCAGCAGCAGCCGGAGTGGCGGCTGCTGGCTTGGCGGCTGCAACCGTTTTGATTATCGGAGGAACTGCCGTTGCCTGGATTGGAAGCGGAATCGGAGCATTGGTTTCTCGTATCGGTTTACTTGGATCTGTTGGCGCAACCGCATCAATAGGCGCTATCATCGCGCCTCTTTTTAATACCGCTGAAACTATTTACTCTATGGATTGGCAGATTACAGATGAGGCCATCATGGGGCAAATCAACGCAGCGATTACAGCCATGTATGGCCCTTTTGGGGAATTCCTAGGGCGAAGCATCGCAACCGTCGCAGCCGGAACAGTCGCCCGCGCCCCCAGAACTCAAGTCAATATCAACCGACTGGCCTTAGCAAGCCTGATTCATCCAGACAGCGCCAATGATTTACAAATCAGCGCCGCCCAGCTTGCCTATACCGGACTGATCACCGCTCGCAGGATCGCCGCAATGTATGCCTTGATGAAAGGTAGGCAGGCCATTAAAAGACTCTGGAAAAAATTACCAGAAAGCATCCGAACCCAGTTACCAGGCTTAAATGCCGCCGTGACCACTTGGGGTGAAAAAGGCAAGGAGCCTTGGTCACTCGAATCGGAGGTTGAGGAACGCATTGAGGCAATTGACGATCCCAAACTTCAATTAATGGCTGAAGGATTTTTAGACGGCTTTTGGGATCAGTTTCGTGAATCAGTCGAGTATGTGTATTCGTGAGGAGCCTAAAAAATGACGAAACCATCAAAAGCTCCAGCACCAAAGGTCAACAAGAAAGGCGCGATTAATCATAGTAATACTCGCAGGGCTAGCCGACCACGGAACCCAGTAGAACAAGGGCAGGCAGTTTACGACGACATCACCGCAGAAGTAGTGGCTCACATTAACGATGACTTGCTCCCTCAATTCTTCCTCATGGTTGAGGCGGTCAGAGAAGCAATGGGAATCAAAGACGAAAACGGCAGGCTACCCAGTGAGCGGCTGGAGATTGCTATCAAAAATCTCAAAAGTCGTTCAGGAGACAAGGCAATGATTGAAATCAATAAACCAATAGAACCCAAGAAAAAATGACCGCTGAGGAGACCCTGATTAAACGCTATTTTGAACGATTCAAAAAGCAAGAGAAAATCCTAGCAGTCCTAGGAAAAGAAGGGTTTGAAGAAAAGTTAGAAGAATGGTTTGAACGTTGGGAAACCGGATTTAGATCAATGATCAACCGACCACCCCACAGTTCTACAGCGTCTAAATTAACAACAAATTACCCGATAGCAACCACCACCACAGCCAAGGGATGGCGAATTGAGAAAGAGCGCCGACCCGCTTATTTAATCTGGAAAAACCCGAATCCTAAAGCTTTTCCAGGCTATAAAACAATTGAATATTTCCCAGATAGAAGTAATACAACCAAGTCCTATGTATTAACAGGAAACGACACCCAGATTATCAAACAAATCCTCCAAATCGAATACGAAGGCGGAGGATCTAACCAGGAACGACAAGAACGCTTTACTCAGTCGCCATCGTTCCGAGGGTTTCCCAAAGTGCAGATCTGGTTTTTGGAAGTCCCAAAAGACGTTCCCGCAAGCTATCAGCCAGCGACTGGGCAAATTGGCTTCAGACTCCTCAATAAGACCGAACGCTGGGATTTAGTCAACAGTGGCCAGCTCAACTATGAAAAGCTCCGCAATTCAGAAATCCAAAAGATTGCTGAACGAATCATTGAACAGTTCTCTCCTGGAGGAGTCCCCTACCGTTGGGTAAAAGGTAAAAACTGTTTTAGCTACCGAGATAAGCATAAAGGGATAGAAACTCGGGGGTATGTCCGAACCAAAGCAGATGGCATTGAACTGAGTAATAAACTTTGCGCTGTTGCTCAAGTCGTCCCCTCAACCAAAGCCTTCCGCTACACCGAGCCTCAAGCCCCAGAGACAGATTTTCCTGAAGTTGTTCCCAATCGAATTGTGTTAGGAGATATCAAACCCGGTATTAGAAGTCGCCCAAACACGAATGTTTATTTTGATGGAGCAACCCTGGCCATTGAAGGGTTGGCCCAGGACATCAGGCTATGCAATTCAACACAAGTCTTGTTTATCGCCAATGCTGAAGATGATCAAGACAGTCAAGGGGGAGGCGGTTCAAATAATTAAGGCAGATCAAAGCTGAGACACTCTGGGAGCCTTGGTATATACCTGAGAACCTATATAGGTTCCCATAGCTGTAATTTTGCTCCATTCTCCTCGCAGCCCTGAACTATGCTATGAAAAAACCTTAGAGGAGAACACCATGGTTTCACGTTCCGCAGGCCGAGGCAGCCGTCTAACCGCTAAGACCTATCAGAATCTCAAAGACCCGGCTCATAAACAGAAATTCATTGACTACATTGAAGGCCGTAGCGTTCATAAAGTCCCCCGCGCCATCTCGGGAGAAGCCCGTCAGAAGGTCTCAATCGCCGTTGTTCCGTTTGGAATTCAACTCCCTGGCGCTCCTACCGCAGTAAACCAATACAAAACCAGTGCTACGACTCAAGCAATGGGAATTGCTAAGGCAATCCAATCCGCCCTCACCATTTTTGGAATTGAGGATGACGAAGTAGGTCAAACCAGCAATAGCCGTTTTGAGCCAGCACTTGCCCGAGTGACGATTGCTGCCCCTGGCGATACTGGAACCAACTCCGTTTCCGCATTCACTGGGCGAACCAACAAAAAATTCAACAGCCGAGGGGGATCTATCCCATTTGGCCGCGTCAGCTCAGCTCCCACTCAGGACTACGATCTCCGGCGTGAGGCTGTCCTCATAGAAATTCGTGGGTACACAACTAACACAGTAAAGAGTGTTACGTTTGTCCCAGAATATTGGGATACCACGACTGTGGCAAATGTAAATGCTCTTGCCAACGTATCTGGTGGAGTCAACTTCAGCTAAACATGAGTCAATCTCTCAATTACTGGCTAGCTAACCAGATCGCCGTCGAGGTTCCACTCAATCAAGGGAACGACCTGATGGAAGAGAGACTGGCTCAGGCGATCGCCGTCGATAATGCCAGTCACCTTTGGCTTCACGAGAAAATCTCATTTGAAGATATCCCTGAAGTCATTCTGCCCACCTTTGGTCAATCGATTGATGACTACCTGGATGAGGTTGTAGCGAACCTGTTCTATGAGTGACTTCACAGACGGCTACGGATTGTGGATTGATTGCGGGGAGCTGCCGTCTGACAATACTTGGCAGTTTTTTCCCCGCCCAACCCAGTCGGGCAGCCTGTTTCGCCTAACCTTTCTGACAAATTGGGCAGACTGGAACCAGCGGAAGGGTTGGCGATCCTTTGGGCGCTTCCGCTTTGCTCACTATGACGATTCCGGTGCATTCAATCTGGTTGAGCCCAGCTTTCCCATTTATCTAAAACCAGAGCAAATGTTTCTGAGGTTGCCGATTCTACCCGAACTTTACAACCGACCCTATAACATCCGGTTGGCCTCATTCAAAAAATATCGATTACTCAAACCGATGCCAAAGTTAGAGTCAATCGCCCCAGGTATCAATTTTGATCAGGCCCAACTCTCTATCCCAGACATCCCCTGGCTGCTAAAAGTAGAATATCTCGCAGATGATGCAAGTAAGGTACAAAGTGAGACAGACTCACTGAAACAGATCAAAGATCTAATTTACGACATTAAAAACAACCAGAATCAGGAAATGATTTCTTAACGACTCCAACCAAGCTCATTCAGTCATGCATCAGGAAATTCTCAGTTTAATTGCCTTAATTGACTTTTCAAAAGGCTTTCTTCTGAGGGCACTTGAAACAGTTTATTTAGTCCAAATCCCTCTAAATATTTTGATTGCCATTGTTCTACTCAAAACAACAGGTAGAGCTATTTACAAGCTGATTGCTTTCTGGTTTATTTTTCAGACAGCAGAATACATTTGGAGAATTCAATCCTTAAAGGGATATGAAGATATCCCCTTAACTCCCCCAAGAGCGTCAATTCTAATTGTCCTGATTTTTCAGATTTTCATTTCGATCTTCATTTTGATGGTGACAACTCGGGAGTTGAAAATTTTCAACCGAGCAGTCACGCGACTAAGGGGAAAGGAGTATGGAAATCGCTAATGCTTCTCCCGCATTTCAGAGCGACCAGTGGCAGGCAGTTGGATTAGCTCTGACGGCGCTCACCACCCTACTAGGGAGCGGATTGACCATCTGGGGAGGGATCATCACGAGACAGCATGAAATTAAAATCAGAGAGACCAAGATTTCCATTCAAAAAATGGCATCTCTGGAAAAGGCTTTGGAAATCTACCAGGATACCTTAATTAGCGCGGAGACCAGTCTTTCTGCTTTTACCTTCCTGGGGAATGCAAACCCCAGGGAGCTAGAACTCATCTCAAGGATGCAAGCGAATATTGCCCAAGCGCTGGAAAAGGGGGAGAGGATTTTAGAAAACAATCGATAGGCTGAAATTGAAACGATCTCAACTCTGATGAAAAAGTAGTGGGGATTTACTCTACATCAGTTCAGGGCGCCAGCAGTTGAGCAAACTTGATGTGGGTTTGTCGACTAATGTCCAGTTGGCAAGACCCAACAATCCTCTGAGAGGGTTGGGTTTGACTACGTGATCCAGATCAGTAGGCTCATATCCTGAAATGATCAAAACTATCAAACCCTAACGATTCTCTATGGGAACAACAAACAGAGTAATAATCTCTTTTCTGACGATCTGAACAGGTGTCCCTTGAGGTAGAACGATATCTGCCTCACATCGGGCATCCCACCAAGTTGCTCGAAACTTGACTCGACCTTTTTCACGAGGTCGGATTTCTTCATCAACGATTCCTACTCCTAAAACCTGAGGCTGGGTTGCAAGGTTTTTCCGAGCAAACAGTAGTTGGAAAATCATGATTTGGCCTCCTTACTTATGCAGCCTATATTCAGTCAGATACAGAGGGATGCCATGCCAGCAGTCCTATCCTCTGCAAGACTTTATCTTTATGGAACATAGCCCTTGTGGGGTTATATCCCTTTATCATAACGACCCTGAATTATTATGAAAGAATCTATAACAATCAGTAATTAGATTTGAGAAAAACTAGAGCGGGGTTTGGGGACGCAGTCACTAAGAAGGGGGCCTGCGGCATTCACTGATTGTGATTAAAGTGATTTTGTTGACTCTAAAGCCTCTTGCTTCCGGTCGTGCTTGATAATCTTCTAAAGTTGGGAAGTACCAAGGATTGATGGTGTCTGCGTCAACACTATACTTCTTCCTTGATTGAGTTAAAAAACTGCTGTGTACAGAAATTTGTTCAAAAAAACTGTTCAAAAAATCCTGAAGAACTGATTCAGTTCCTCAGGATTCACATTGAATTTATTACCTCAGAGGTAACAAACTATAAGTTTGAGAAAATAAATTAACTCAGTCACAAACCCTAAACTGTAGTGAATGCAGACTCAGACAAGTCAGCAGCATTAACACCCGATAGCACCGCTAAAACCTCTTCTCCCAAAGCAATTGCTGCACTACCATTGTCTGAAGTCAGTGCCAGCTCAGCAAACATTAGGCCGCCAGCTAGACCAATCAGGTCAATGCCAACTTCAAAGTCACTAATGGTGTCTGTGCCTGCACCCACAGCCAGAACGAAAATATCAGCGCCGCCCACAGCATCCCCGGAATCGCCCCAGAGTCGATCATTGCCTAGACCGCCATCGATCAGGTCATCACCTGCATCGCCCCAAATGCGGTCGTTGCCATCGTCACCGGAGAGCTGATCATTGCCGCCCTTGCCGCCAATCCGATCATTTCCTAAGCCACCCGATATGGTGTCATCACCGCCTTCAACGCCACCGGACGCTCGTTGGTTGTTATCTCCACGCAGCAGATCATTGCCTTCTTCGCCATAGATGAAATCGTTGCCCGCTCCACCTGCAGCAGTATCATTGCCCATGTCGGCCCGGATTAAATCATCAATGTCTCCACCCAGAAGGGTTTCATCCTCAGGTGTCCCATCAACTAATTCAGGCAAGACATCCCCAAACAGGGTGCGGTACATGATCTCATAAATGCCAGTGTTGTCAACAGTGCTCGGCAACAAGTCGGCATTGAGACCGTGGGCTTTGGAAACAATACTGCCTGCGAAGTCAGGGGTTCCAACAAAAGCCACACCAAAGGGGAACTGGTCTCCATCCAAATCGGGGGCAGAGATGAAGGGTTCAGTTCCCAGACCTTCGGTACCATCCAGCGGATTCAGAACAGCATCCGAACGATCAGCCAGGGTGGGATTGACTGGAAGGCTACCAACGGTCTCACCCGAGACATCCACCACTTCTAAGCCACTGGCATCACTATCCGCAGCCGTAATTAACAGAGTGTTTGGATCAACGCTCTCGATGTAGTCCATGGCTAGACCAATTGCGCCATCCGCCCGAATTGCTGCCTCAATGCCGCCGCGAGCATTATTGTTGTTGGGGAAATTGTCGGTGCCTTCCTCTTCCAACACAATCATGAAGTTATTCTCAGTGAACACATCCAGTTCCAGAGTAACTTCCAACATCTGAGCCACAGTTGGAGGATTGGTAGGAGTGCCATCAGGGAAGAACTGACCGTAGTTTTCCAGTCCAGCCGCCTGGTTGGTTTCCTCGGTAGTGTCGTTGTAGGTGTCCTCAGCCGCAAAGATACCTAGCAACTTCTCAGTCCCGGGATCAACTGCTAGTAATTCTTCTGCAGTGAAAACAACGGTGTAACCTAGGGTTTCTGCTTCTTCAATCAAGTTACGGCCATCGTCGCGAGTCCCCTCTTCACCGAAGAAACCCACCGTTCCAATCGGTAAGTAATCCGTTTCGCCCCCACCCAGAATCACATTCGCGCCAGATTCTAAAATCTCAGCCGTAATCTCTTCTGTGTTGCCTCGGTTGGCTACATTAGCGAGGAATGCTCCGGTTCCAGGTTCGGCAATCACACCAGAGTTAATCACTGCTGTTGCCTTTCCGGCAGCGATCGCCTCTTCTAAAATCGTTTGCTGCTGACCGGAACGGGCAATCACCGGGATACCACTCTCATCGAATCCAAAGGAACCCGCAAACGTCTTGGTTCCAGTGGCGTGGGTAACGGCTCCAGCGTTGGAAGTGCCCACCAACTGGCTTTCCATGTGACCCAGGTAAACCCCAGCATTGGACATCATGTCCCAATTCAAGCGACCATCGGGGCCTTCTGAGACAAATCGAGCTGCGGCATAGTGGGAAGGGCTGGTGCCGTCGGGATGGATGAAGATCACGTTTCCAGTCTCTTCGGTTGCTGCGGGTGCGGGTTCTGGCGCATCAGCAGGAACGAAAGCCGGTAACTCCACATCAAATAGGGTGCGATACATAATGCGGTAGACTTCAGTGTTGTCCAGGGTGCTAGGCAACAGTTCCGCATTTAAGCCATAGGTTTTAGAAACAATACTGCCTGCAACGTCAGGGGTTCCCATATATTGAAGGCCAAAGGGGAAAACATTGCCGTTGGCATCGGGAGCTGCAATAAAGGGTTCAGTGCCCAGACCTTCGGCTCCATCCAGCGGGTTCAGAACGGCATCGGAACGGTCAGCCAGGGTCGGGTTAACGGGAACAGTACCAACCGTTGCTTCGGAAGCGTCATCAACTTCAAGACCACCCGCATCACTGTCAGCCGCAGTGATTAGCAGCGTGTTGGGGTTGATGTTATCAATGTAGTCTTGAGCTACACCAATTGCTGCGTCGGCCCGCAGAACTGCTTCAACTAAACCGCGACCGTTGTTGTTATTGGTAAAGTTATCCGTTCCTTCCTCTTCCAAGACCACCATGAAACCTTGATCATTTTCAGAGGAGAACAGGTCAAGACCCAGGGTAACTTCCAACATTTCGCCCACAGTCGGAGGATTCGTCGGAGTGCCATCCGGCAAGAATTGGCCATAGTTGCCTAATCCAGCCGCCTGGTTGGCTTCCTCGGTAGTGTCGTTGTAGGTGTCCTCGGCAGCAAAGATTCCTAGCAACTTTTCGGTGTCTGCCGGAACGCTCTGCAAATCTTCACGGGTGAAGACAACGGTGTAACCCATTGCTTCCGCCTCTTCAATCAGGTTGCGACCATCTTCACGGGTTCCTGCTTCGCCAAAGTAACCAATGGTGCCAATGGGTAAATAGTCTGTTTCCCCGGCTCCTAGAATCACGTTCACCCCGGATTCTAAAATCTCAGCCGTGATCTCTTCCGTATTTCCCCGATTTTCTACATCAGCCAAGAATGCTCCGGTTCCGGGCTCCGCAATTAGGCCAGAGTTGATCACCGCTGTGGCTTTCCCCGCCGCGATCGCCTCTTCCATAATGGTGGTTCCAGGTTCAACTCCTAGGTCAGGGCCACCCAACTCAGGACTCAAAGCAGAGAGGGACTCAACTGGATTCCCAGCTTCATCAAACCCGAAGGAACCTGCAAAAGCTTTAACCCCAGTGGCATGGGTAACGGCTCCAGCGTTGGAGGTTCCGACTAACTGATCCTCCATGTGACCCAGGTAAACCCCAGCATGGGTCATGTTATCCCAGTTCAGGCGACCATCTGGGCCTTCCTGAACAAATCGTCCTGCGGCATAATGAGACGGGCTAGTCCCATCCGGATGAATGAAAATGACGCTATTTCCGTTAGTCATTGTAGGTAGTAAGTTTGTTTCTAAGGTTGCGATTAAACTTTGTCAATTTACATTCAACGAATTACCCTGACCCAAAATGGTTAAGTGACCTGAGTAATTGAGAAAATCCTGGATGAAACTCCTCACACCAAGAGGCTGATCACTTCAAGCCAGCTCAGAGAAACCTCTGAAGCTATCGGCCTAATTTAAGTTTTCTTGCGATGTGCCCTCTAACACAGAAGTTATGATATCAATTCGAAGTTAAGGGGAGGATATGCGGACGTTAAAGCAAGATCGGGTTTGCAACAACTGATCATGCTGATCCTGTAGTAAATGTTGCGATGGCTCCTCAGTCTGATCGCCCCTTTTTTTTAGCGTTGGCATTGAGGGCAAAAGTGGGCTGATCGTCCTGCAAGTTTGAGTCGATGGATGGGAGTGCCACAGACCCGACAGGGTTCCCCAGCCCGATTGTAGACCCAGGCAGCCTGACCATAGTTGCCATTGACTCCTTCTAGATTGATAAAATTTCGAATGGTAGTGCCACCGACTTGAATTGCGTTCTGGAGCACCTGACAAATCTGGGTGTGTAAGCGTTGAATTTGCTGCTGGTTCAACTGCTTACAGGGAACTGTGGGTTGAATACCACTCAAGAACAACGCTTCGTCTGCATAGATATTGCCAATCCCCGCGACTAACCGTTGATCGAGGAGCGCATTTTTAATGAGACGCTGGCGATCGCCCAATTGGTTTACGAGGTAAGTCACGGAGAACTCTGGGTCAAAGGGTTCTGGCCCTAACCGTTGCAATCCGGTAATAACGTCTGAAGGAGCCTGACCAGGGGGAACCCACCACATTTGTCCAAAGGTGCGTTGATCGACAAACCGAAGTTCTTGAGGATGCTCAGACAGAGGAGTCTTAAAAAAGAGTCGAATCCGGGTATGTTTTTCCAGCAGTTGGCTTGAATCAAGCCATAACAATTGACCTGTCATTCTCAGGTGAACTCCCAACCAGCCTTGAGGAACTTGAGTTGAGGTTTCTGGGCTCACCAACTCGGCCAAAAGATACTTCCCCCGGCGATGCCATTGAGCGATCGCCGTTCCTGTTAATCCTTGGAGAAATTGCTCAACAGAAAAAGGGTGGGCAATTGTGCGCTCTAGCAACACGGCCCCACCCAAAATTTTATATCCTAAGGTCGATTGATTTAGACCTTGCTTGACTGTTTCAACTTCAGGAAGTTCTGGCATCAGCCATGCCTTACGGCAAGAGGATCAGACAAAACCTATCCAACCATTTCAAGTTCACGCTCTGCAAAGTTGTTGGTGTTAACTCCACCATCAACTCCGGAATAGGCGTTGTAATTCACTTTGTCAAATCGGACGATCACAGGATATCGGATACCGCTTTTATCAACGGATGCAACAGTACCTACTTCTTGAAACCAGTAGGATTCTTTGCGAAGAATACGGACTTTAGAACCACGCTTAAGTTCAGCCATTCGACTTTTTTCCTCTTTTAATCTAAATGATGAAGAAGATTATGTACTGTTCAGCGTACTACTGGAACTGCCGTTGCAGAACATTTTAGTCTTTAAGTTTTATTGCTGGTAGATTGCTGGCTTTCCCAATGAACCTTGATGAAGTGAGTAGGCCGTCCCCAGGTATCCTGAACACAGGTAATTTCATCAACCGCAAGATCGAAGGGAATCGCTGTTGTCACGTACTGCTGAGCGAGTTGCCCTAAATCTGGAGCCAATTGCTGGGCAAGGGCCGCCGCAGCCGCAAACCCAAGGAGTTGTTCTAAAGGGCCTTTGGGCAAGAGACCGTTAATGCCTAGGGCCAGACCCCCGGTTAACAACAGATTCACGGATAAATTTGTGCCACATCGTGGATGAACGGCCAAGTTCCACTCCCCTTGAGTTAAGCGAGATAAAGCAGTCTGAACGGCTCGGTTCAGACGGTTAGACTCCACCTCACCGTAGAGATAAAATCCGTCAGGGGTAGACATACCGCCAAGGGAATCGGCCTGTGGGGATTCTGAATTCTGCTCACTCAGTACCCAAACTGTGGCATGTTCCAAGGCATGAACCTGGCGCACACTCAAAATCTCTTTCATTCCTGGCAGGAACCAAGCTTGATTCAGAAGATCCCTGTCCTGGCTGGGATAAGGTGCATAGTCAGAGGAAAACTGACTGACGAAATCGCTGGTGGAGAACGTATTGGCCATGGAGAGAACCTCTAAATTTGGACAAAACCTTGGTAGAGGCCAAGAGTCAACAAGCAGCTCTCTATTCTTCCTGCTGATGGGAAAGAGCTAAAAAACTATGAACACTAAGTCTAACACTGAGGTTAAATCAAATCCAAGTTCATTTCATCCTGAAACTGGTCAGAGGCACTTGAGGCGCGATCAGGAGTGGATAGATTGGCTGACACGTTAGAAGAAGCTGCTAAGGCAGGGGGAGCAGTCACAGCAGTTGCGAGATGCCCATCAGAGGGCCAACTAGGAACGCTCCGAATTTGACGCATGAGGCTAGCCATTTCTAGGGCATTGAGGGCATAGTCCCACCCTTTATTGCTTTTGATTCCCGCCCGCTCTAAGGCTTGCTGCATGGTATCTGTTGTCAGGACTCCAAACACAACAGGAACCCCAGTTTGAAACGCTGTTGCAGCAATTCCTTTGGCGACTTCAGAGGCTACATAGTCAAAGTGAGGAGTTTGACCTCGAATCACTGCCCCTAAGCAAATAATCGCATCGTAGCGGCGAGTCAAGGCCAATTGGTGGGCAACCAAAGGAACCTCAAAGCTACCTGGAACCCAAACATAATCTACTTGATCGCCTTGAGGATCGGGATTAACGCCATGACGCTTGAGGCAATCCTGACACCCTTCTAAAAGCTTAGTGGTGATCAGATCGTTGAAGCGACCAATCGCGATCGCAAATCTAAACGATTCAGTTTGAGTAAAGGTTCCTTCAAAAACGGTCATGCTCTGATGCTTTCTCCCTCACTGCCACTTTAGTATCCTACACAGAAACTTACTCAACTAGAACCTTATATAACCAGAGGTTATACAACCAGAGGTTACACAACCAGAAAGTTTAGGACTCCAACGGCAATCACTAAAACAACCCATAGCCCGGAACCAATAAAAAGTAAGGGCTTGGCTTGGCCCCAATTCTGGGGAGAAGCATAGGCAACAGGAACCCCAACAATCATGATGAATGAATGAATGACAAGAGCGGCTAAAACAATTTGAAACAGAATTGTTGACATTCTTCGTTCTCCCAAAAAAGCATTAAGTATAAATACGGATCAATCAGTAAACAGATGTAAAAACATCTTTCTATAATTACGCTACCAGAACGCAATACTAAAGGAAAGGGGTATTTATGAATGTTCCTTGCCTTCGGGATAGTGTGGTTCTACTGATGGGGTGGCAAGTTCAGGATGTAGTTGAGCTATTATTTTCCCTAGCTCAAGCTATTGACCCAAGTTTAGTAACGCACTCAGCGGAGAATGACAACGTGCTTGCGAGCGCGAGTCCAAGCAACATAGGCAGCCCGATTCCGCACTTCATATCGTTCGCTGTCAGGGCGGTTCTGCAGGTTGATTTCCCGTGGCACAAAGGGTTTGGCAATGTCACCCATGTTTAGAAAGCAGTGTTCAAAAGTGCTGCCCTGGGCTTTATGAACGGTCAAGTTAAAAGCAGATTGCACCAGATGAAATCGATTTTTGAATTGATAAAAATGCTTCCAATCTAGGGCCTCGCCGATGTAATGCTTGGCTTTGTCATTGGGTTTGAGCAGCAGATTCCCCTTAATCTGCTCTGCCAACTCATTCAGAATGGTTCGTAATTTAGGCTGACTCTGGGGATGGAGACACCGCAGACAGAACACTTCCTCCTGATCCGTTTCTACCTGGAGCCGATACACCCTCATCTGAATCCGTTCTCCGGTTGTGGGGTGAGCCACAACGACTTCACATTCGTTCACTTCCTGCACAACACATTCATCTGAATTTGCTAGTAACGTGACCGGGGTTTCGTTGCTGTCATCCAGGCAGGGTTCCGTCGCAATCAACCGTTCTCCTGTCTCGTAGGGCTTTGCCCGATTGCCATAGAGGTGAGCGCGAATGATGCGGTTGAAGTCATCTACTTGATAGTTCCTGGCGTGCAACCCCCGGACAAAGTAAGGATCGGCTTGGTCAATACCTTTGTGAATCGCCATCAAGAACTGCTCAATCCATTTCCGAGGGTCATTGAAGGTGTAGATGTTACCAAATTCGGGATTGGGACTGAGAACGCTGGAATAAACCGGCAAGGTTTCTGAAGTCAGGTTCTCCCGCAGTCGGGTAGCATATTCCAGGACTGGCCCCTGGTAACGGACAATGCGAGTCAGGTTGTAGCTGGCAAAACAGCGATCAAAGCAAGGAGTTCGGGGATGGCCGATGGGGGGCAACTGAGCCAAATCCCCAATCCAGAGAATTTTGGGATAGAGCATTGAGTCCCCCTGATCTTGACTGGGCCAGAGGCTGACCGCACTAATAATGATGTTGTACAACGGTGCGCCAATCATAGAGGACTCGTCCACAATCACAAAGGTTTTATCATTGCGGATGGGAGCTTTGGAGTGTTCCGACTGCTTGTCTTCCCAAAAAGGAAGGAACAACTGCTGTCCTGTTTGGGGATCAAAATCCTTTGGAACAATGCGATAAGCCTTGTGAATAGTTTCTACATCCTTGACTCCCAAACGGCTGAGGGACTGAACAGCCTTGTTCGTAGGAGCGTTGATGGTGAGTTTGTGACCCATGACAGTCAAACAGTCCCGTAGAATCTCAACGACATAGGACTTACCTGTGCCTGCCGCTCCGGTTAGAGCCATCTCTAGATCGCCAGGGGATTGGGAGAGAGAACCCGCCAAAATCAGGTCAATCGCTTCAATTTGGTCTGCGGTTGCGGTCTGGAGTTTGGGATGGCTCTGAATCTGCTCCAACCTGGGTTTGGGCAATAGTTTGAGCGATTGCAACTGGGGCAATTGAATCTGTCTACTGGGCGATCGCTGTTTTGCTGGTTTCATCCCGAGGGAAATTTTAGAAAGCTGTTCTACTAGTGTAAAGAAAATTAAGATGTTTTCTTCAACATGTTTAGCAAGGCGCGTTGATGGAAATTGAGAACGTTTGACTCCTAATTCAATATTCCTGAAGTCTGAGAATCTATAAAAAACAAAAGTAAGAGTTTAAAAGCTATGCGAAGCATAACTTTTAAAGCTTTTTAAATATGCCAGGAGGGAGATTTGAACTCCCGACACGAGGATTTTCAGTCCTCTGCTCTACCAACTGAGCTATCCCGGCGCGTTTTTGCAACGACTTTTAAGTGTAACAGGTTGAATAGAATTTATGCAAGATACTGGTTCAATTTTTTTAAACCCCAGACTCTAAACGTTTGATCGAGTCCTCTACTCTGAGAGAATGAAAAAAAGGATGGGTAATCGTCAGTCAAAGTGAGAGCGCGATCGCACTTCATCGGATGTGGGTTTAAGGATCAGAATTTGTGACGAAGCGCCTGAATAATTGCAATAAAAATTTAAACAGAGGTTTGACCAGAGGCTTGAACACAGGTTTAGATAGAGGTCTAGGGATACTGGGACTGATTTGGCTGTTGGCTGCCTTGAGCGATCGCCTCTGGTTTACCCTTGACCAGTCTGTACCTGCTTGGGATCAGGCGGATTACTTAACGGGTTCCGTGAATTACTGGCAGGTTTTGCAATCTCCAGAGTGGTTCTCTGGGGAGTGGTGGAGAGGGTTTTGGGCCCTTTCCCCTAAAATTCCGCCCTTCGTCTATCTTGCGACTGTGCCGTGGCTAAATCTATTTGGTTTAGGTTCAGATCAGGCTAGCTTAGTTCATTTGGGCTTCAGTGGGATTTTGTTAGGGTCGGTTTACAGTCTAGGCACAAAGTTAATCAATCAACCGGTGGGGCTCTGGGCCGCTGGACTCTGTGCGGTGCTGCCGGGACTCTACGTGTATCGACTGCAATACCTGTTGGACTATCCGTTAACAGCCATGGTCACCCTGAGTTTCTGTTGCCTCACCTACTGGCGTTTCACCCAGGTGGGTGCTGCCCAGCCTCACGAACGGTTTCAGCCTCAGATTCAGCATGTCTCAAGCGTTCAGGGTTCAAGACCAGCATGGTTATGGGCAGGAGCCTTTGGTACGTCCCTGGGATTGGCGATCTTAACCAAACAAACTGCCATATTTTTTCTTGCCATCCCCACCTTGTGGACTATAGGAGAATCCCTGTGGCGGCGAGCTTGGGGCCGATTGACTCAACTGGGGTTTAGTGGCGCGATCGCCTTGGTCTTAATTGGCCCCTGGGTCAGAACAAACTGGCTGTTGATGCTGACTTCGGGAAAGCGGGCAACCGTAGATTCAGCCTTGGCAGAAGGTGATCCTGCCTTAACCACTTGGCGTGCTTGGACGTACTATTGGAACCGCCTGCCGGAACAGATTTCTTGGCCGTTGCTACTGGTTCCTCTCGTGGGTTTGATATTGTATGGCATTCGGCGCAACCTTCTCAACGGTCAGTCACCCCGGATTCAGCCCCTAAATCTTCAGGAACAAAGGTTTCAGGGCCAAAGGTTTCAGGAACCCGATCCCATGGCCTTGACCCTACAACTTGGGCCGGTTTGGCACCCTGGATTGACCTGGCTCGCGGTGTTTGGCCTGGGAGGCTACTTACTGTGTTCCCTGAATATCAACAAAGATCCCCGTTACAGCCTGCCTCTCTTACCGGGGCTGACGATTTTTTTGGCCTATGGATTAACTCTGTGGCCCAAGGGTTGGGGAAAATCTGTGCGCTGGGGAACGGTGGGATTGGCCCTAATGGTGACCCTGATTCACCTCTGGCCTGTGGGCGGGAGTTGGGGAAAGTTTTTGGCCCAAACGTTAAGTCCTGAGGGAAACCATCGGGCTGACCTGAAACAGCCCTGGCCCCATGCTGAAGTCATTGATACGATCCTTCAAACCGATCCTTTTTTGCAGAATACGTTAGGGGTTTTGCCCTCAACACCTGAGATTAATCAGCATAATCTCAACTATTTTGGGGCTTTGCAAAATCAACAGGTGTTTGGTCGGCAGGTCGGAACTCAACTGGAAAACGTTCCCCAGGATGCCCTTTCCCTCTCCTGGTTTGTGACTAAAACCAACGCTCAAGGTTCTGTAGGGCGGATTGAGGTCGCCCAAGCCGCGATGGTGCAGGCAGTTGAACACAGCCTGCAATTTAAACGGTTACAACAGTGGCCGTTACCCGATAGTAGTGTCTTGAATCTCTATCATCGCCAGTTGCCCTACATTGAAGTGCGCCCCCAATCTCAACTATTAACTCAGGTGAAATTGGTTGAAGTGATGACGGCAACAAAAGCGCCTCTGGGGGTTCCCCTGCCTGTCACTTACACCTGGGCTGGCCCTTGGGAACAGCTTCGATCGGGTTTGGTGTTGTTGACATGGCAACAAAGGGTGAGCAACTCTCCTGGCCGAGTTGGCCCCCAATGGCTTCATGATCACGGCATTGCGATGGGAACGCTGCACCCCGGATCTCTGACTGAATCATCTGGGGTTGAGCCAATCTCAGGCAGCTTTCAAGTGGTTGAACGGATGGGAATGCTGCCTCCACCTGGGCTACCACCAGGACAGTACGCCCTGGCAGCAACGTATTTGAACCGAAAAACTGGAGAAACCTATCCAATTGCGACTCCTGCCATAACAGTAGAAATTGACCCAAATGCAACTCCTCTCCCTGCTCCAGAGTTAGATCTCGTCACCCAACTGCGTCAATGGGCCCAGGGTTTGCCCCAAGGTATGGCTGGATTGGAACGGGTGTTTGCCGAAGTGGGCCGGGTGAACCAGTATGATCCTGTTCAAGATTACACATTGCAAGCGGAGCAAAGTCTGACCTATCGACTGCAACACAGTTCTGAAGTTCTAAGTTCTAAAGTTCTAAGTTCTGAAGTTCTACGTCCTGAAGTTCTAGATTGGGCTTATGCTCTCGCCCTCGCTCAAGTGTTACAACAGGATAGTCAAGGGGCAATTCAGGCATTGCAGCAAGTGACCCAACTCGACCCCTCCAATCCCTTTGCCCATGCTTACCTTGCCTTTGTCTATCTCTATCGCTGGCAGCCCAGAGCAGCCGAAACAGCTATTCAAACTGCTCTGAAGCTTAAACCAGATCAAAGTGAATTTCAAGCCCTGCGGGGAATTTCAAGCTTGATGCAAGGAAATTTAGTTCAAGCCTGGAAAGACCTACAAGGGCTGAGCTAAGGGCGGCTGTAAAGATGGGCTGCCGCCTAGAGTGACCTTGGACAAAGGAATCAGATTGCTCATGAAAACATCTTCGGTCAAGGGACGATCAAAAATAGCGCCCCTGGCCTGCAGTTCAAGTTGAGTGATTCTGGATAAACCAATCGATCCTGAAAAATTAGCGTCCTGAACATGAGCATGGGTGAGATGAGCCCCACTTAAGTCGGTACTTCTGAGATCGGCTTCCATTAAATTCGCTTCTATCAAGTTCGCCCCAATCAAGTTGGCTCGACTGAGGTTGACCCGTCTCAGATCTTGACCAACGGCTCCTTGGGTGAGAATTTTCTGAACCAATCGCCACTTATCATCAATTTGAGTCATTTCATTTAAGACTGTGCCACTGAGGTTAACGCCTGCTAAATCAACCCCAGCGAGATTAGTTCCTCGCAAATCAGCCCCAATTAAGTTGACATGCTGCATGTTGGCCTGCTCAAAATTCCCGTGGCTTAAATTGGCTCCAACCATTTGAGCATGGCTTAAATTGGCCCCACGAAAATCTGCCCTGACACACTGAGCCGAAACTAAATTAGCGTCCATTAAGTGAGCCTGAACTAAACTTGCACAGCTTAAATCAGCTTCGGCCAACTCAGAGCCACTCAAGTCAGCACCATTCAAATTAGCTCCTGTTAGCTTCGCCTTTTGCAAGTTAACGTTGGTCAGATTCGCCCACGATAGATTGGCCTCTACCAATAGAGTTTCTGTTAAATCAGCATTAACAAGATTGGCATGGCTAAAGTTGGCATGGCTGAACACTAAACCGACCAACCTGGAACCGATGAGAATTGCAGATTGGAAATCCCGATAACCCTGAGCATAGCGCTCAAGTAGGACTTTGCTATCCATATAAGATCCTGAGAAATTGAATAAGACAGTAGAAGCGAAGCGACACCCACCCCATTGAAATTATTTCTACAACTAGTCTGACTCGGTGAAGCATTCCGAGTGAAGTACCTCCAACCGACTTAAAGTACTTCATGGGTCAGGGCATGAACAACTAGAGGTAGCACCCCCGATACTTTAACCTTCGCAGCAGCAGCGAGCGATTGGCCTATCCGAGTCTTGTAGGTCGGGTTCCCTAGCATCAACCTAACACGCCTTTCAGAATGTTGGGTCTTGCCACCTCGACACCAATCTATACAACCCCCATTAAACCAGTCAACTAGTGGTTACTAGCTAATGTTTAGGCAGTAGTTATCAAGGCTATAGCAATCCTCAATTATAAGAGAGATCAGAGAGGGGTTTGGGAACTTCGTCCTCAAGGAGGGGCATTGCCCTCTCCACCCCCTGCTCACAAACCATTTGAGATCGCTATAGAACTGTTAATGCTACAAACTGCTAACGCTACAACATAAAACATGAATCTACAGCTAATCCTGGAAAATCCAAATTTGTATCGTACTTATCATACTGTAAAAAAAAGATGATTTTGTAGCAGAAAAAACATTTTTAAATTTCGGATCAGAAGGAGACATTGCTTTCATTATATTGTGCCTGCCCATGCTCTAGAATCAACGTTGCTTTGATGGAATAACCTGAGAAAGATTCCATGACTTAATTCACGTTTTCCAAGTTGTTAACAACTGTAACTAGCCTTTGTCAAGTTTACTTCCCGTAATCAAAACTAAAATTACATCTTGATAAACTCAAGCAGAAGCATTAATTTTTAAACTAAAGATATCAATATTTACATTAACATACATATCAAGTCTTACAACAATTTTTAACTTTATTCATTGCGATAATATAGCGATTTTTAAATCAGTGAAGAGCATCTGAGCTAGTTAAATTCTCCTTTTCGAGGGGATATAGGGAAATGCTCTGGATCGCATCTGAGTAAAAACGGCTGTAGGCCAGATGATTGACCCAGTATAACAATCAGCAATGATTTATGAAATGTCTGCACCACGTTCACACTTCAAATCTGATTGCTATAATCAGATTCCTACACCTCTAAAACCGTTATCTCTGGTTCCATGCAGTTTCAGCATCGGCGATCGCCTGTGCCACCGTTTTTTGATTGAGCATGGCTGCCTGAAGATTTTCGTAGATCACTTTCTGGAGTTGCTTGATGTCCTCAAGGGGAGGGAGCAGCATTTCAGCTTGACTGAGTTCCTGGGCGCTAATCATTCGGGCTTGGTCGGCTGGGGTTGGGGAGGCTGGCAGTGTTTGAAAGTACTGATCTTTCAAGGTTTCAGCCGTTGAGGGTAAGACATTGGCCGCCTTTGAAAATGCCAGTTGGTTCTGTGGATTCGTCACGAACAAAGCAAATTTAACCGCTTGATCAGGATGATCGGTTTGCTGAGGAATGACTAGATTCATCACAGCAACGGTTTTCTTGCCCGTTTGTCCAGTCATTTGGGGAGCTGGGGCCGAAACCTTGGCAATATCTGGGGCACTGTCAGCGATCGCTTGAAAAAATTGTGGCCCAGAGGCAAGGATAACCAATTCTCCCCCTTGGTATAGCTCTACGGCTCGTCGATGGCCTTGGGTCAACACCTCTTGAGGCAAGAGTTTCTGTTGATATAAATCCACCCAATACTGGAATGCAGCTTGACCTGCTGGCGTGTTAAAAGCAGCTTTCCCCTCTGGATCGACCAGTTGCACATCCATCTGAACTAAGGACTGTAAAACCTGGGCTGAGTCTTCTGGAACAAAAGAAAAGAAAGCTGCATATTTTCCAGTTTTTTCCTTGACCTGTTGAGCAACTTTTGCAAGTTCAGCATAGGTTTTGGGGGGAGCCACAATTCCCGCTTGTTTCAACAGTTCTGTGTTGTAAATGGTGATTTGAGTGGTGAGATACCAGGGCAGTCCAAAGGTCGTTTGTGTGCAGGTTTCACCCTGACAAACTTCTAAATGATTGGCCTGCCAAATATTCGGTAAATACTTTGACTGTTCTTCATCTGAAACCATTTTACCGATGTTTAACCAGGCATTTCTCCCTGCCAATAATGCTGCAAAATCAGGGTTAAGATTAACAACATCAGGGGCAGTTTTTGCGGAAACTGCGGCTAGAATTTTGCTTTCCATTGCCGACCAGGGGACATCAACCCATTTCACAGTAGTTTCAGGATTTGCAGCTTCAAAATTAGTGATTAAGGTATTAAAATATTCTGTAAATTGAGGCTGAAGTTGCATCGTCCAGAATTCTATTGCCTGATTGTTCTGATTTGAAGAATTAGAGGTAGATTGGGTACAACTCACACTCCAACTGAGTAAAATTCCGACCAAGAACAATATAATTAACCGTCTCCAAATCTTCATCAGTTTTTTAAAAGTCAAACTTACAATAGTTAGATTCATCACAGTCAGGAAATCAGAATAGGTTACAGAAAACAGATAACACGGGAAGATAAAAGGAGTCATCCCAGTATTTTCTACTCTACTGTAATGAGAACCTGCACAACCCTCCGAGTTTCTATTATCATCCCAACCCTGAATGAAGCCGATTGTCTACAACGCACCCTGAACTGTCTACAACATCTCAATCCTCCAGCCTGGGAAATCATTGTCGTAGATGGTAACAGTGAAGATGAAACCCTGGCGATCGCCCAATCTGCAGGAGTTAAGGTGATCTCCAGCGAGCTTCGACAACGCTCTGTTCAGATGAATCGAGGGGCTGAAGTCGCTACAGGGCAGGTGTTGTGCTTTGTTCATGCCGATACCCTGGTTCCTGACGATTTGGTGCGGCTAATTCACCAAACACTGATGGATTCTAGGGTTGTTGCGGGAGGGTTCATCTCTATTATGGCGGGAGAAAAAACGACCCGCTGGGGAATTTCATTTCATAACTGGCTAAAAACTTACTATGCTCCCTTGCTCTTTCGTCCCCATTTATTTATTAAAGGACTGCGAATTTTATTTGGAGATCAAGTGATCTTTTGTTGCCATGAAGCATTTAAAAAATGTGGCGGATTTGATCCCCATTTACCGATTATGGAGGATGCAGATTTGTGTCGAAAATTAGTTCATCAGGGGCGAATTTATCTAGTGAATCGTACAGTTCAAACTAGCGATCGCCGAGTTGTCCGTTGGGGAGCTTTTAAGGCAACCTTAATCTATCTTTGGATTGGTTTGTTATGGGGATTAGGAATTTCAGCAAAATCTCTTCAGCAATTTTATCAAGAGGATGGAGGGATGCTAAAACCCTGATCGACAAAGCTTCAGGAAGGTTCTCAGTGATTTATTATAAATGACTGAAGACTGCTATATACTACTGGGGAAATCAATATACTGATTGTTCATCCGATCAGGTTCAAGCTTGAAGAGTTGTAGGGGCGTTGCTCCTACCCGGAGACTGCCCCAAGATTCACAGACTTCACTACTGTGGAAAAACTGTCAGGATCAAACCCCGATCAAACAATTCAGTAAAGTAATCTAGGAAAGCAACTCAGGGACTGACATTTATGGAAAGTAGTTATTCAAGTATGTTGACATGGATGAAGGCGTATCGACCGCTTTTTTTTGAAAGTCTATCAGGAATCACTGCAATTCATGGGCACACGATTTTAGCGTGTGATTACAGTCGAGGGTTATTAACCGAAATTAATTTAGCAACAGAAACAGAAGGTTTTAAGCCGAACTATAATGTTCAGGACTATGCTGAAATTGACGGGATTTGTTATTTTGACGGCAGGCTATACTCGGTTTATCAAAACAATATCTACGTCGCTCCTTACGGGCTGTCCGAACCTGAACTCAACCCCAAGCTCTTTTTGAGCATCCCCAACTGCAGTAATTTAACGGGGATTGCAGTGACGGCTGAAACTATATATTTAGCAACGGAAAATCGCAGTATTCTCTCCTGTGATCAGCAAACAAAAGCAGTTGAAACAGTGGCAAAATCTCCTGGGACTGGAGTTGATGATCTCTGTGTTTTTCAAGGAAATCTATTTATTGCAGATGCTGTAGAGCAGACGATCTATGTCTTAAATCTTGAAACTCAACAGGTGATTGAGGAGATTTTGACCCCATTTGAAAATCCTACAGGACTTACGTTTATCCAAGACGATCAAATCGTGGGAGGCCGACTTTATATTGCTTACTCCAGGCCGAGTTTTGAGATTTATGACACAGGAGACAGTGAGTTCAAACTAAAGATTGAGACTCCTGTTGCTGATAATTTCATTTATCCATTAATATTTAAGCGCAGCCCCAAGAAAACAGCAGTCTTATCGAACCCTTTCTGGATCGAGATGTACTACGTTGAAAAGCTACACGCCTTGCCAGAAGTGAGTGATCGCCATCCAGTTGTTCGGAATCTTGATTGGAAAATTTCGTTGCCGATGGATACGGATCGACAGCAGTTAATCTCCCTAGAAAAAATTGGGGATTTTGACATGAAAATTGAAACAATTTCAGAGGAAGAAAATCGCCAGGTTGCTGTGTTTTCAATCCCGGAAATTAACTTAGAAACTGACCGTAAAGTGTTTGGTTGGAAAGCTACGATTAAAACAGCTAGCATTCGTTATTTTGCCTCCCCCGATCAGATTCCTGAAATTTCTGAAGATGAGTTGCAGCGCTATGCCCAATACCTAAAGGATGAACCGGGTCTGGATATGAATCATCCCTCTGTGATTCGGGCTGCCGAGGAAGCCGTTCAATCCCTGGCTGATGCCGACAAACATAATCCCTTGGCCAAGGTGAAAGCGATCCGAGACTACGTTTATGCCACGTTAACCTATGTGATGGATGCCTATCATGATGGCACTGAAACGGTTTTGCGTCAGGGAGAAGGTTCCTGTGGCGAATATTTGAAGGTCTTTCTTTCTCTGCTCCGGCTGAATCAGATCCCCGCCCGTGAGTGCGGCAATTACAAAGTTCCCGCTTACAAAATGCAGGCTGGGGCAAAGTCAATGGTGTTGTCTCCTGACTTTAATCATGTCTGGTTACAGTTTTATCTGCCTAACCTGGGATGGGTTCCCCTTGAATCCAGTGCCGACGATGGATCAGCCGCATTTCGGGATTGGGCCCAACGTTACTTTATGGCCTTGGCGTGGTATCACGTTGAATGTCGTCTGGGCAGCTATTTTGAAGAGGTGTTTGAAGCCGGAACAGACACCCGTTTCTTCCTAGCCCCTGGAGATTTGGCTATCAAAGATATCAAATTCCGGGTTCTGGGAGAGATTGGTTTAGATTAAGTTTAGATCAGGTTTAGATCAGGTTTAGATTAGGTTTACAGTTGTTTGTATTCAGATGCGACCCGGAGCGATCCCCCTTAAATCTCCCTTGAAAAGAGGGACTTGAGTGAGATGTTCCTTACTGACTTAAAAACCGCTGTAGATTGAAAGAGGTTCAGTCACTCGTTAGTCACCGAGCTAATTGAGAGTTAATTGAGAGCTAATTAAGGGCTAATTTACGGCGTTAGTTGTGCAGGCCACTCATTACTCATTGTGCAGGTTACTGATTATGTCACCCATTGTCATTGGATGCGTCGGGCTCTAGAACTGGCAAATCGTGCCGGAGAGGCCGGAGAAGTTCCCGTTGGGGCTGTAGTTATAGATAGCCAGGGCCAACTCCTGGCAGAAGCCGAAAACCAACGCGAGCGAGACTGTGACGCAACCGCCCATGCTGAAATCTTAGTCTTGCGCCGAGCAGGTCAAGTCTTGGGCAACTGGCATTTGAATGAATGCAGTCTCTATGTGACGCTGGAGCCTTGTGCGATGTGTTCAGGGGCAATTGTTCAAGCTCGACTGAAACTTCTGGTTTATGGAGCAGACGATCCAAAGGCTGGCACAATCCGTACCGTTGCCAATATTCCCGATAGTGTTTTTTCCTTTCATCGCCTCACGGTATTGGGAGGAATTCTAGAGTCTCCCTGTCGTCAGCAATTGCAGACTTGGTTTGCTCAGCGGCGCGAATCTTCACACCGCTGAGGTTCTTCCTGATCTAAAATCATAAGATTAATAGAGTAAGCATGGGGTGCTAGTTGTTGCGATGAGTCGATTGATACGCGATCGCACGGTTCACTGAGGATCATTCGCGGACAAAGTGTATGCTTTAGTCTGAGTTTTGTGTTTTGAATTCTTTGTTTCAAGCTCTTGGTTTACATTCACGTCTGTCTCAATGAGAGAGCGACCCTTGTAAAAGGTGTCATGAATGCGGACTGACAGTAAAAGAAGTGTCCTTGGTAAAAGGACAGTTTGTGCTAAAAATTTTACTTTAGAGTCATAGGTAATGACTAATGACTCTGGACAATCATCTGAACAGCCATGGTAACCCTGAACTCCACTTCCTCCCCTCTAAATATGTCAGTCCCTCCAATGGGAACCCCGATGAAATCTACCCTTGAACTGCATCTGCCAAATCAAACTTTAAGGGAGAAATCAGAGGTTTCTCCACTGCTCATCTCTCTGGCTTATCCCTTGGCCTACGGTGTAGTTTTGCCACTTTATTTCAGTCGAATTGAGGTCTTAGGCCAGGACAATATCCCGAAAACGGGGCCTGTAATCCTAGCACCAACCCATCGTTCCCGCTGGGACGCCCTGATTGTTCCCTATGCCACAGGCCGATATGCGACCGGAAGAGACTTGCGCTACATGGTAACCGTTGATGAGATGCAGGGTTTACAGGGTTGGTTTATTCGGCGCATGGGGGGGTTTGCGGTGAACCAGAAACGCCCAACAACGGCGACATTGCGTCAGGCCATCAACATCTTACAAAACAGTGAAATGATGGCAATTTTTCCGGAAGGAAATATTTTTCGGGATCAACACATCCATTGCCTCAAGCCGGGACTAGCTCGCCTTGCCCTGCAGGCCGAATCAACCGCTTTTCCCCTGGGAATTCAGATTATTCCCATTGCCCTCCACTACGAACCTGTGATTCCTTGTATGGGGTCTCAGGTCAGGGTTAATATTGGCTCTCCCCTGAAGGTGAAAAACTACTGTCAGGGTTCTCCGAAGAAAGCCGCCCAAGCGTTGATGTCAGATCTCAGCAGTGCCCTGCATGACCTTGATCAAGCCTCGCGGTTTCAGGGAACTGCACCGTCTCAACACCGGACTGATTGATCCTAACCAACTGAGTTTTTGGTCTTCTACTGGTTTTCCCTAACGTTGCTGTAGATCGTGTTGTCGGAGATAGCGTTCTACAAGAATGATTGCCACAATATCATCGACGGCCCTAGGAGGAGTCCGCATTCCCTGGGGAATTAAACGAGTCAATCCCTGGGGCGGATACATCTGCCAATAGCGATCGCGGGCCTCTAGACTGCTATAGCGTTCATCCACTTGAATAATTGGAACTGATGCAGGCAAAGCCTCTTGTAGCTTTTGTTGCCAGGAACGAGCGGTCGTTTGGTTGCCCATCACAATCTGGTCAATCGAAAACTGCTGGCACAGGGTTTTCAAGGTGGTAATGACTTCAGATGCGAGTACAACTTGATGAAAAGGACTGTTCCCACTTTGATCAACAATTGCTACTCCACACTTATCTTGACCCGGATCGAAGCCTAAAATCATGCAATGCAGATGCCAAAATTCTGAGGGCAGTCTTTTTTATTTGTATAGCAATCAGCAATGATTTGTGAACAGGAGGTGAAGGGGGCGTTGCTCCCTGCTTGAGGACTGCGTCCCCAAACCCCGTTCTAGTTTTTCTCACATCATTCACACTTTCAAACTAGATTGCTATAGGTATATCCTAACCCCGATCTTCTATGGGTAGCTCTACCGTAAACGTGGTCATGCCGCCTTGACTCATGACTTGAATGGTGCCGCTGAGCTGTTCTACGAGTTTTTCAACCAGAGCTAAACCCAAACCTGTACCCCCCTGCTTCCAGGGATCAGCATTGGGAACCCGATAAAACTTTTCAAAAATGCGGGGCAGTTCGGTCTGAGGAATTTCAACCGGATTGGATACTTTAAATTGAAGGGTTGATGGAGCCGTTTGATCGGGTTCTAATTGAGTTTGCCCAGTATCGTCATCCGTCAACACAGCAGGCAATTTTTGGGGATAGTAATCAATGTCTAAGACGATTTCCCCGCCATTAGGGCTGTACTTACAGGCATTATTCAATAGCTCTGCGAGCACGCGCTCCAAACTTGCGGAATTGGTTTGAATGGTGGGCAAGGGAGAAGGGGCTTGAATTTTCAAAACTTGCTGACGCTCTTGAGTTCTAGAATGAAAGGGCGTAACTCTCATGGGCAACCAATCTTCTAGATTGATGGTTTCCAGGGAAATTGAATCTGTTGACGCTTCTAACTTTTGCAGATCTAACAGGTCATTAATTAAATTAGTTTCACGGGTACACTCAGACTCCAAGATACTAATGTATTGCTGAGAGCGATCGCTGGTTGGCACTAATTTCAGCATGTGAACTGCCATTTTGATATTGGCGAGGGGGGTTCTCAATTCATGGGAAACCGTGCTGAGAAATTCATCCTTCAAGACGTTCAATTTCTGTAGTTCTTTTACTTTTTGTTGCAACTCTGCTGTGCGCTCTTGTACCTGCCGTTCTAGGTCAGTATTGAGATCTTTGACTTGACGGTAAAGCTGGGCTTGTTGAATGGCGATCGCGAGCTGAGTCGCGAGATGTTGCAGCAAGGTGATTTCTGAAGGCTGCCATTGACGGCAACCCGAACATTGATGGACGGCCAAGATGCCCCAGAGTTGATCATCTTCTAGAAGGGGAACAATCAAACACGCTTTAATTTGCTCTGCCTCAAGATAGAGGGATTCAGTTGGAGAACTATTGGCAGTTTGAGCATTGGCTAGGGTCAGAACGGAGTCAATTTCCAGGACATTGAGATAACTTTGAATCACTTCTGAGTACAGGGTCTCATTGGAGAGCGATCGCCATCCTAAGGCGACAGATTCAGCAACTTTTGTCCCCGCTTGTTCAGGGGTGAGGCGATAGATCACAACCCGATCGGCTTCCAAAACTTGTTGAACTTCGGCAACGGTGGTGTTGAGAATATCTTCTAGGTTAAGGGACTGGTGAATTTGGAGGGAAATTTTTGTCAGGAGTCGCTCCCGTTGCAATTGTTCGTAAAGCTTTGCCGTGCGTTCTTGAACTTGCTGCTCTAACTGAGCCGCTCGATTTTCTAAAAGCTCAACTTTTTCCGTTTGCAGTTCTTCCACAGACTGTTGCAATTTACGAACCACTCGAAACATTTCGGTTGGATCAAGCATTCGCAACAGGCTCAGTTGCGTAATGATGCCTAACAATTCCCCAGATTCCCCACAGACTAATACCCGCTGCATCTTCCGCTGTTGCATCTCCTGATGAGCATACCAGAGGGAATCGTGGGGTTTGAGACAAAAGAGAGAACTGGTCATAATCTCCGCCGGAGTTTGCGCTAGGTCAAGCTGTAGGTACTGAGCCTGCACAACATCCTGGGCCGTAATCATGCCAATCGGGGTCAACGGATGAGAGTTTGCCCTTGGGTTAGTATGATGGATGGGTTGATGAAGGACAACGCAACTCGTCTGATGCACAGCCATCATTTGAGTGGTTCTCAAAATCGAGGTTGTGGCTGAAGCGGTTACCACTTTGGTGATCATTTCGTCTTCAACCCGCCGCAGTCTGAGAATGTTTGCAGGTTGAAGCACTTTCCGAATCCGTTCTGGGGTGACAACCCCTGCCAAGTATCCTTGGTGGGTGAGGACAGGGAGGTGATTGAGTTTTTGATGCTGACGAAATAGAGACAGGGCTGTAAAAATATCCTGATCCTCTGACTCGATCAGATTTACCGTGGAAGGGGCCATGACTTCTCCCACCCGAACCCAATGCCACCGATCATCGGTTGAATACTCCAACATACCTCGAGCAATCAGTTGCACCACATCCCGTTCTGTAATGACCCCTTGCAGAACCAGAGATTTTGCCCGAATGTCTGCCTCTGTCGAATCCATTGATTTAATTGATTCAATCTCCTGAGACTCAACCTCCAGTGAAGCGATGGGCGGTTTAGAGATGACCACAAATACACAACTGCCCTGGGTTTCTGTCTCAGAGAGAGCACTCAAGTCCTCTTTCTCCGTCGTTAAAGTAGGGGGATTTGGGAGAGAACAGCGATTATGGGCCTGACCCATCAGCCCAATCACCTCTAGCAAAGACGTGTCTGGGGTAACCGTCAGAGGATTGCGATTAATCGCTTGTTTTAAGGCTGAGGAATACTGAGGCGTTTGATAAGTGGGCATAACCAGTCTCAGGTGCAATGAACTCAATTGATCCGCAGATTTGGCAGATGGAGCGCGTCATTCGTTTCCAAAATCCTTCTCTATAATAAGGGCTATTCCTAGTTATCGTTCTGATTCCTATCTCTTCCATGAGTGATCCCCTAAGCCTTGAACAAATCGCAGCCCAACTTGAGAGCAACAGTTCTCGCGATCGCATGTTGGCCTTGGCCGCATTGCGAGATATTCCGGCGGCAGATGCCTTGCCCTTGATTAAAAAAGTTCTCTACGATCCGAATGGGCCGATTCGCTCCATGGCCATTTTTGCCCTGGGAGTCAAGCCCACTGCAGAGTCTTACCCGATCTTGATAAAATTGCTCGAAACCGACCCAGACTACGGCATCCGGGCCGATGCTGCCGGGGCCTTGGGATATCTAGAAGATCATCGCGCCTTTGAACCGTTGGTGCGGGCTTTTTATGAAGACACTGATTGGCTCGTACGATTTAGTGCGGCGGTGTCCCTCGGCAATCTAAAGGATGTCCGGGCCCATGATGTTTTGATGAAAGCTTTGGATAGCGAAGAAATCGTGGTGCAGCAAGGGGCGATCGCTGCCTTGGGAGAGATCGGAGATATGGGCGCTGTGGAGAGAATTCTAGACTTTGCTCAGTCAGAGGATTGGCTGATTCGCCAGAGTTTGGCCACCGCTCTCGGCAGTTTGCCCAGTGAAAAAAGCAAGGCTGCATTAAACTACCTGGCAAAAGACAGCAATTTACAAGTGGCTCAAGCGGCTGAACGTTCCATAGAGCGGTTATCTCCATGAACAAGCTGCTCGAAAATTGGGGCTTCAGCCCTGAAGGTTGGAAAACGGGACAACGGGGTGAATACCTGGTTTTACTTCAGGGTATGTTGCTGATCGGGTTTGTGTTGCTTCCGGTTTATGCGCTTCCGGGCGTGTCTTCCCTGTCAACCTTCTGGAGAACGGCATTCTGGGTCATGGCAGGAATTCTTGGTGTAATTTCATGCGGCGTGATCGGGAAAGGTGTGATGGATCTGGGTCAGAGTTTAACACCGTTGCCCTATCCCAAGCAGGATGGGGAACTTGTCCAAACCGGAGCCTATGGCGTTGTGCGCCATCCTCTATACAGTGGCTTGATTTTGGCCGCGTTGGGCTGGGCGATTTTTCAACTGAGTGTTTCCCATTTTTTGGGAACAATTGTTTTGTTTGTTTTCTTCGATTTCAAGGCGCGGCGGGAGGAACAATGGCTGCTGGAAAAATACCCGGACTATTCAGATTATCGAAATCGAGTGAAGAAGTTACTGCCGGGACTGTATTAGTGGTTTGTTACCCTTGATTAGTTTGTTAACCTTGACTGGGTTGTGTCGGTTGGGTTTCACTGTTTCTACTGACTTAGGGCAAGATTGCTACCCAGGTTATGGCATCCCAAATCAGTTGTGAACGCTCTAGAACTTGTAGTCTAAAACTTATTGAACTCTAAAACTTGAACCCTAGATTGAACTCTAGAACGTGTAGTTGCGATCGCGCACCCAGAGACTCAATGGAATTGCTTTCCCCTGAGCATTGACTTTGGCTTCTACCACAAAAGCTTCTGGTGTTCTAGTTTGGGTTTCTTGAATATTGGCATTCACCTGTTCTCGTTGGTCTTCCGGCATATAGTAACGTTCTACGCCGTACCGGATTGCCCAGCCTTCAGACACCCCCTGGATGACAATCTGGTTTGCTTCTAAGGATTGAGGCAGTTGAGCGCTGACTCTCACCGGTTTCCAGGCTTGGGGCGGGGAAGTTTGAGCAGAGTTTGAGGGTTGTTCTAGCACAACATACAACTGGGTGCCGCGTTCGGGATAGGCTCCTTTGCTAGCCACCTCTTGCCAACCGGGCAGAGAACCCAAAGTTTCCAGGGTAGAAATGTCATAGCTCAAGGTCTGAGAATAGCCGCGCAGCAGGTCATAGGGATCAACTGGCATAGTTTGTAAAATTACTGTTTTCCCAGTGATATAGGTATGGACAGCCTGGGCTGGAACCGACAAAATTAAGACCAGTTGAAGGAGCAGTGGCAGCCAGAACCGTTGGTGAGGAATTCTGCGGGGTAAAGTTGGGGTGGAGAGATTTTCCTGTAGAATTTGAGGCTGTTCAGTTTGAGGCTCAAGCTCGTATTGACCAGATTTTTCGCTCATTGTGATTGTGATAATTTCTATACTGTTTGCAAGCCTAAAGGTTCTATAACGATATCTATCATGGCTCAGTTACCCTTCAGTTTCACCCTGATCTGGAGTAAAGGAAGCAATCGAAGACTTCTTTTTTTCTAAAGCGAAGTGCCGTTCATACCACAGTCCAGCCAGCATAACTCCTATGCCGCACAAGGTGAACACGAGAGCTTTAAGAATTAATTCTGTATTGTATTCAAAAGTGCGGCTAACAATCTGCAACACCACTAGAACCATTCCTCCCCAGAATGCTCCTCGGTTTCCTTGGGCCAATCCCAGGCGAATTAATCCGGCTGCTAGCAAGAACAATTGCAGATTAAAAATCACTGTTGCCGGGGTGGAAATTTCACCGAGATTCAGATGCCAAAAGCTGACAATGGCAGTAATGACTAAAAAACCAGCAATGACTGTTGTCACCTGATCAAAGCCCCAAGAACGAGTCGGATGAACTGAACTCGGTTTAGCGAGGTGAAACCATTCCCACAACGTTAAACCTAAGAAGACCAATACATCAATCAGAAGCAATAGTTTCAGAGTACTAGATTCATCGGGAGCAAGTTTCGCCCAGGCTTCCCAAGATCCTCGAAAAGAATAGATGAAAAAGATACTGCTTAAAACCCAAATTGCCAAGTTCCGGGCGGTCGATCGAAATTGTCGGCTGTGATTTCGAGGCCACAAACTATCGTCATATCCCCATAGAAACCCCGGAACCAAGGTGAGGGAAATGACTCCCCACACTCCCAAATTCCAATCCCCTAGCTTGAGAATATTGACTTCTAAAGCAGAGACAATCACAGCTAAAGCCAGGATAAAAATGATACGAGACTGACACCAATAGGCTAAAGGGATGAATAAAATACCTCCAATGAGTGCCATGTGTTCGAGGAGAAATTGCAATCCGGAATTCTGCATGGGCAAGAAAATATCAGAGATTCCCTGCCAATACCCCCAGCCCATAAGTAAAATGCCTAAGATCCCCAGAGAGGTCAAACGCAGGCCGTAGGCCATTGCTAAAACCCCCAAACCCCAGATCAGGAAAAGTCCGTACAGATCCCCATCCAGATGAAACAGTTGAGACATCAAGGCTAAATTTGCCCCCAAACTCAAGGCCCCAAAAATTAGCAACCCTTCTCCCAAACGTTGATTGCTTCCACTCAGGGTTTTTGCCTGCAGATCAGAACGCCAAAGGTAAAATCCAACCGTGTTCGTGCCCACGAATAGCATCAGCAGGAGAATCGTCTTCAGTTCCCGTGGCCACTTTTGCCAATTGGCTGCGACAAAAGTAATTACACCCAGCCCTAAAAGAACTGCCCCCAAGCCAATCAGGATCATCACAAACCGATTGCTCGCCAGGGTCTCAATCGCCTCAAACTGATACCGCTGGGAGATTTGTTGATAGGCAGTATCATCGATCAACTTCTCTGCTTTCCAAAGCTGAACTTCCTGGCGAAGCTGACGACGAAACTTTTCTGAAGCCATAATATTTAAAGGACTATTTAAATCAAACTCAACGCTCGCCTAGGCTGTTGCCAAAGTCTATCAAAAGATCTTCTTAAAAGGTCTGTCTAAAAAGCCTGAAACTTTTAGGTTCGGCAGCTTGCTTAACCTTGGTAGCCCGGACGGCTATCCCGCATTACTTAATCCAAAACGCCAATTCACAACCCTAACGAACCCGCTAAACTAACCCGGCCCATAAGAGCCATTTCCTTGCAAATGTTGACGACCGTTGCGAATCACCCGCAACATTTCAGTCAACTGTCGTTCAACCGAGTCCAATACATGATCAGCGTAATCATCTGCCCCATCTTGAATCTCCTGACATTCCGCAATTGTCCTAGAGCGCATCTCCTCAATCTCTTGCTGAGATTGGTAGCGAATTTGATCAATTTCTGTCAAAGTTTGCTGTTGTAGGGCTTCGCAGTCACCTTGAATCTGCTGGCGAATTTGATTGGCCTCGGTCTGAGCCTGCTGAATAATCCCCAGTTCATTTAAGATTTGAGTAGCCCGTTGCTCAGAAAGTTCCAGGATTTCCTGGGCATATTCCTCAGCTTCTTGGAGGATCTCGTCTTTGTGCCGCACAATAATATCTGCTTCTTGAAAAGCACTGGGCAAGTTGAGACGAATCAGATCGAGCTGATCGAGCAATTTCTGCTCGTTGACAAGAGTTCGGCGGGTCAGGGGAATTTGAGGACTGTACAGAATCATCTCTTCCAGCCGATTCAGTTCTCGCTGGATATCTATTCCGGGAGAGCCACTCATGGGAGCCGATTCATGTTCTGGAATACGTCCGTTGGGTTCGGGTTCGATTCGGGGTACAGATTCCTGGCGTAGCATTGATAAATATCTATAGCAACATGTTTGGGGACAAGATGATCAACAGAGCCACCGCACTTAGCAATTTCTTTAACGACACTACTGGATAAGAAGCTATACTCGTTTGAAGTTGCCAAGAAAACTGTCTCGATTGTATCAGACAGGGTTTTATTCGTGTGAGCCATCTGAAGTTCCATCTCAAAATCTGATAGAACCCTTAATCCTCGCAGGAGAACTTGAGCATTCCTAATTCTGGCATACTCTATGGTCAATCCTTCAAAACTAACAACTTCTACTCGGTTTGCCAAATGTTGAGTAGAAAGACGGATTTGCTGTAATCGTTGCTCAACTGTGAACAACGGAATCTTGTTTGGATTGCCAAGAACTGCAACAATCACCTTTTCAAATAATTTGCACCCTCTCGCAATAATATCGAGATGACCCAGAGTAATTGGGTCAAAACTGCCTGGATAGATGGCAATCACAGCAGGAGTAAGGTAAGAGTTGTCTAATAAAGTATATAGCGATTTCCCATACAAATTGATGATTCAAATTGATGATTCAAATTGAATCTTTGGCTTCCCCCAAAAGTTCAGCTTCATCTAGGGGATCTTCGATGCCAAACTCTAGGGGCTGGGGAAAGTTGAAATGGGCTCGAATTTGCGCTTCGGCGGCATCCGGATCTTGATAAATGAGCTCTAGGAATTGGCTGGGAGATAATCCCAGGGGCTCAGCATAAAAGCTAATTTCATCCATGATTCGGGATTGGGACTGGCGCAGGTAGAGGCTCAAGCAGTGGTGGGCTTGAACGGAGGGTTGCCGCTGGAACCGAAAAAAACTGAGGGCTGCCAGCAATCTGTCTTCATAAGGTTTCAGGGGTTTGAGTGGAGTGGACTGAGGTTGTCTTGACATAGGGTAATTTCAGAGATTCTCTTTCAGAGATTAACTTTCATCTAAGATCTAATCCATTGAGATCTAATCCGTAAATCTCGTGGGATGGCTGTCCCGGCTGTTTGAGTCAGGCAGAGTGCCGACCCCCAAGCCTTAGGACAGTTGTAGAATTTCATCATCCGTTGAGAAATCGACCTGAAGTTTGTCCTGCCCTGTGGCCAAATAGTCCGTTTGAAACGAATCCTTTAAACCAGAAATCAAATCATATTGCGGTCTCCAGTCCAGCTCGTGCATTGCTTTATGAATCTCTGCAAAAAAGTGCTGTACCCGCATCGGAAAAGCTTTACGACTCCCAAAGTCAAATTGCTTAGGGTTGTAGTGAACGAGCTTTAACCCTTCAGGGGATTGTCCCGCCGCCACAGCACAGGCTCGGGCCAAACCATCGAACGTCACATAGCGATCGCCCGAAACATTATAAATTTGTCCAATCGCAGTCTGATTCCCCAAAACGGCTGCCATAGCCTCCGCCAAATCCTGGACATGGCCCAATTGACTGATCGACGCGCCATCCCCCGGAATCGGAATCGGACGGTTGGCGACAATTCGATCAAAAAACCAGGATTCTAACGGATTATAGTTCAATGGCCCATAAATATAGGTGGGACGAATCGATGTCCAAGGTAAACCCTGAGCTTCCAGATAGGTTTCGGTTTCATGCTTGCCAATGTGGCGACTTTTGGGGTCAATGGCATCGCCTTCGAGATGGGGCATTTGGTCGGACTTCGCATAAACCCCGGCTGAACTCATGTAGACAAAGTGCTGCACCCGATCTTTGAACAAATCTGCCAACGCTTGAGTGTCGCTCAATTGCCGACCGTTGTTGTCAAAAATGGCATCGAACTCTTCGGGGGCCAACTTAGCTTGAATCTGGTCTGGATCGGTGCGATCGCCCTGGATTTGTTGAATTCCCTGCACTGGGGCAGGCTGATTCCCCCGATTGAACAAAACTACAGTATGACCTCTTTCAACCAAAAGTTTTGTGAGATAGACCCCAATAAATCGGGTGCCGCCCATGATTAAAATTCGCATCTTTTACAACACTATATTCCTAAAAAATATATTCCTTAAAAGACCAGGGTAGAGGAAACCCTGGCCCTAATCAATACCCATACCGAATTGTGAAACAATCGGTCAATTGCTGAGTACTTATTCTTAGTACTTGTTCTTAGTACTTGTAGATTGCTCCATCGGGCTGAATATTAACTGTACGAACGCCGCTGGGGTCACTACTGAGCATGACTGCAACATTCACACTATTGTCGTCACCCACTTGAATTTCATATCTGAGACTGGCTTCACGGGCATTTGCACTGGGGTTGATCAGCAAAAAAACTTCACGGGGCAGGTTGGTCAACTCAGTTGTGCCACCTTTCGGCACAGTTCGGATGTCAATATCTCCCGTCGTCAAGCTGTATTCGAGATCAATCCCAGCTTGATTTTTGATCACGATCTTGTATGGCGCATTGGGATTGATCCGAGCAACGGGCTGCCATGGCCCTGGTCTAAAACTAGGAGCGGGATTATCTTGAGCGATCGCAGGCTCCTGATCCATCACAACCATGACCCCAGGAAACAGGGTAAATCCACCCATTGTCCCTAGGGCAAGAACTTTACCCAGGCTTTTCCACAACAAACGCAACATATAACCTCCAAATATTGACAGTAATTCTTGCTTTCTAAGAAGAGGTTTAGGGGTCAAAAGTTGCAGAAGAATAGAAGACCTACAACTTCTGGTACTTTATCCCTGAAACCCCTGATTTAAACCCACAACTAGCCATTCTGAGCTGCCATTTGCAGCAGAATCTTCTGAGCACTGAGTTCTGGAGAATTCTCGGAAGGATGGCGCTGAATATACTGACCATCGGCTTGCAGATCCCAAGCTTGGCGATTGTCCGAGAGCAAAATTCCAAGAATCTCTTGTAAATCCTTGATCAGATTTGGATCTTCAATCGGGGTAATGGCTTCTACCCGCCGGTCTAGGTTGCGTGGCATCCAATCCGCTGAGCCGATATAGACTTCTTCGTCTCCGCTATTGTGGAAATAGAAAATCCGAGAGTGTTCCAGGAAACGTCCAACCAGACTGATGACCCGAATATTGTCGCTGACTCCTTCTAGTCCGGGGCGGAGGCAACAGATGCCCCGAATGATCAGGTCAATGGTCACTCCAGCCTGGGAAGCTTCATACAGAGTTGAGATGATGGTCGGATCAACTAAAGAGTTCATCTTGGCAACAATCCGTCCCGTTCTGCCATTGCGGGCATGGTCGATTTCTCGACGAATCATACTCAAGAAGCGATCGCGCATATTCACTGGAGCAACCAAAATCTTGCGATAGGCTTGTTGGCGAGAGTAGCCGGTGAGGAAGTTGAACAAATCTGTTAAATCCTCGCCCAACTCCTGCCGACAACTGAAGAGGCCCAGGTCAGTGTAGAGTTTTGCGGTTTTAGGATTGTAGTTGCCGGTGCCAATGTGAACATAACGACGAATCTTGCCTTCTTCCTGGCGCACCACCATCACAATCTTGGTGTGGGTTTTGAGGCCAACTACGCCGTAAACCACATGCACTCCACTGCTCTCTAACTTACGGGCCCAGAGAATATTGTTTTCCTCGTCAAACCGCGCCTTGAGTTCCACTAGGGCGGCAACTTGTTTGCCATTCTCTGCGGCTGCAATTAAAGCATTCACAATCGGAGAGTCCCCAGAAGTCCGATAGAGGGTCATTTTGATGGCCAACACATCGGGGTCAAAGGCAGCCTGTTCAATAAACCGCTGCACTGTGCCAGAAAAAGAGTGATAGGGATGATGAACGAGGGTATCTCGTTGCCGAATAATCGCGAAAATATCTTTCTCAGGTTCTTCACTGCCAGAATCTGCAATCACCTTGTCACTGTCTTGCAACCAGCGCGGGATGACTGAAGACCAAGCGGGGTCTTTGAGTTCTGGGAGCGGCAGAGCCATAAAAGACATCAAATCCTTAAGATTGAGTAAGCCTTCAACCGCATAAATATCCTCTGGTTCAACTTCTAGGGACTGAACCAGTTCTGCTTGAATTGGAGCTGGAATCCCAGGGTTGATCTCCAACCGCACCACTAAACCCCCAACTCGGCGTTTCTGCAATTCCTGTTCAATTGCGAGGAGCAAATCATCTCCTTCATCCTCTTGTAACGACAAATCTGCATCTCGGGTAATTCTGAAGGTGTGATATTCCAGAATATCCATGCCGGGGAATAGGGATTCTAGATTATGGGCAATGACTTGCTCCAGAGGAACTCCTGTCCAAAAGGAGAAACGATCCTCTTTTTTAACTCGCAATTCTCCGGGTAGGGGCACAAATCGGGGCAGGGACTTCGGAACTTTGATGCGGGCAAGGCGCTCTTCTTGAGTATCTGGGTTCTTCAAGACAACCAGCAAGTTCAAACTGAGGTTAGAAAGATAGGGAAAGGGATGGCTACTATCAATAGCCAAGGGAGTTAAAACTGGGAAAATTCGATCATCGTAGTACTTTTGTAAGTAAGTTCGTTGGTCTGGATTCAGATCAATGTAGGTCAACAGATCAATCCCATGGGCTACCAATTCAGGCTTAAGGGTTTTTTCGAAAAACTGATGTTGGTTAGCAACCATCGGCAGCAACTGTTGGTGAATCTCATTGAGTTGCTGCTGGGGAGTCCGACCATCGGGGGTCAATACTTCAACATCGGCTTCAATCTGGCGCTTCAAAACCGCAACCCGCACCATGAAGAATTCGTCTAGATTAGAACTAAAAATAGCTAGAAATTTCAATCGTTCTAGCAAGGGAGTTCGAGAGTCAAGGGCTTCAGTTAAGACACGACGATTGAACTCTAACCAGCTCAGCTCTCGATTGAAAAGATGTTGAGGATTCCCCATCCCATTATCGCTAGTGGTTGCTTTTGATTTGTTCTTCTCAGCTTTTGCCATAACTTTAAGAATTAAGTAAAGAGATTCTGTTGGAATAGTAATGACCGTAATTCAGGTTCGGTCGCCTATCCTCAATCCGACTAGACACGCATACATTCTAAATACGGACATTCTTGGCAATACTTGCTGTTTGCAAGCAATATAAAAATGCGCGCACAGATTTTGTAGGCTAATCAAGACGAATTTAGGATTAGACCACCACAATCAAACCGATGCTACAAGAACTTTACCACCTCGAAAAGACACAAGCTCGAACAAATTCTCGAACCGTTCTTGACCCAGTTCTTGGACAAGTTCTTGGACAAGTTCCTGAACAAGGTCTGGAAAAACTTGAGATCAGACTCAACCGGCTAATCCTGACAAGCTCTAACGTATTTTGCCCAGAACTTTGAGAATTCTAGTTTAAGAACATGTTAAAAAAAATGCTAACGCATCATGACACCCATCTCTAGCTGCTTGGCAATACACTTGCGGCTCTAGAACTAATACTGGAACAATTGCTAGCTAAGGGAACCTGAGTTTTAACCATCACATTGGGTAACCCTGATTTTTTCAGGAATGTTTCGAGGGTTTCCTCCGCCCGTTCATTTGCAACATCTAAAATCTTCGCAGCACAAGCATTCTGAACCATTTGACTGAGGGCTTCTTGCTGAGCTTCTTCTTGAAGTTTTAGTTCGGTGTCAGGGCCCAACCATCTTTTTTCGGAGTAAATATTTTTAGATCGTTCGATATCAATAAACGCATTACTGATGTGAGGTGGAGGTAAAACAACCTCTACTTGCTTTGCGTTTGTCTCCCGCACAACGACTTGATTGAGGTCAAAGCCCGCTTGAATTTCGCCGGTCGCGTAATAGATCACGCGAGTACTCCCAACTGGAACTCTCCCCAGAATTTTTCGGTCTTGAGCCTTATGGACAATTTCTACCGCAGGTTGCTTAACGGTTGTTAATTCTCCAACTTCTTGCAAAGCCGCATAAACTACATTAACTTTAGTTTCAGTCGTTGAAGTGAACAGGGAGAAGCTCCGAATTTTCTCCATAGCAGCGTGCATTGATACTGTCATCCCAGTCCCAACTAGACCGAGGATAAGCATTGTTTTAATGGGATTTGCAGATATGTTCATGGCACCAACCCTAATCAATTTTCCGAAGATCTACAACTTGAGAAGCCCGCAGTTGCCCACAGGCGGCATCAGCTTCTAACCCCCGAGAATAACGAATGCTAACGGCAATGTTTTGCTGCTTCAGCACCTTCACAAAATCATGGATTTGCTGAGTGCTAGGACGCTGGTAATCAGCTTCACTAATTGGATTATAAGGGATCACGTTAACATGGCTTTGAAATCCTCGTAAATGACTGACGAGTTCAAGGGCATGTTCAGGCTGATCATTTACCCCAGCCAGTAGAATATATTCAAAACTCAACCGTCGTCCGGTGAGTTGGACGTAGTCTCGACACTCTTCTAAAAGTTGCTCGATGGGGTAGTGTCGAGCACTGGGAATGAGTGTTTCCCGTAAGGCTTGGTTAGAGCCATGGAGACTAACCGCCAAAGTAACTTGCAAGCCATGCTGAGAAAATTGGCGAATCCGACCCGGAATACCGACGGTGGAAATCGTCATCAATCGTTGTCCAATCCCCACATCTCGATTGAGACAATGGACGGCTGCAACTAGGTTTTCCAGGTTGAGTAACGGCTCGCCCATGCCCATGAACACCACATTGCTCACCCGCCGACCAAACTCCTCTTGAACCGTAAGCACTTGGTCAACAATCTCATGGGTAGCCAAGTTGCGGACAAATCCTCCCTTCCCCGTTGCACAAAAATCACAGGCCATGGGACATCCTACTTGGGACGACACACACACCGTCAAGCGTTTGTCTGTAGGAATCCCAACTGTTTCAATGATCTGTCCATCAGCGAGCTTCAACAGGTATTTCACGGTTTCATCTGGGGCCGTGGACTGGTAGTGTAGGATTGAACGACCCACCAGAATATCTGCCAGTTGCGATCGCCATTGTCTTGGAAAAACCGTAATCTCTTCGAGGGATTTAATCCCCCGTTGATAGATCCATTGATACAACTGTTTGGCTCGATAAGGCGGTTGCCCCTGACTTTGAACCCACTCCTGAAGTTCGTCCAGAGAGCAACCCAAGAGAGGAATATGAGTAGATTGCAGCGTTGGCATTTATTTCTTGTATTGCTGACCTTTTAGCGTCAGGAACTCCCGAAAGCGGAATAAGTTAATCGTCTGGCCTAAGTTCAACGGAATCAGAGAAACCCCTTCTAGCCGAGACTGTACCCAGCCTTCCCCCCAATACCATTCATGAAACCCATCAATCCCCTCACTCAACAACAGTCTCAAGCAATTGGGCTCTATGACATCAACTTTATGCTGAATTTTCACCGGGCCAAGGGAGCTGGTAAAGGTGATACCGGGTTGTAACTGTTCGGGCAACCCGGGTGAAAACTGTTGTGGCCATAACCACTGCCGCAGTTGCTCAGGATGGGTCAAGCTCTCTCGAATCAACCCCTCGGATGCTTCAACCTCGATTCGTAAACTGCTGTGTTGAAAAGTGCCTAACATAAAAGACCGGGGAAAACCGGATAAAAACTACAGCCTTCTCTATTATAGCAACGGAGCCAAAGCACCTCGATTAAGATTACCGCCGTTTTTACGGGTCTAGTTCCTATTTCCTACTCCCCACTGACGATTCCCCGCTCAGACTATTGAGTTGTACTTTTACCAGTGATGTGTTGTTACTAGCAGGGCTTATTGAATTTGAATGTCTGCGGGCTAGGGAGCACGATATAATATCTGTGCAAACGCTCCTAGAGGGGCAATCTGAAATGTTTAAGTAGGATGCAATATGTCAGAGGAAACCAAGCCCAATCCTGAAGCTGAGGCCGTAGAAGGTCAACCAGAAGCCAAACCCGCCAAGAAACCGAAGCCACCTGCCCTTGAGGAGAAACCTTTTACTACGTTTATTGAGCAGGACTATTTGCCTGCCTTGCAGAAGGCTTTGGACTCAAACGGGGCAGAAGGTCTGGAACTCAAGTTCATCCGGCAGAAGTTTCCCCCTACAGTTGGGGTGAGTGAAGAGTGTTGGCAGGTAGTGGGGCAGTGGCAAAGGGGCAAGCGCCAATTCAATCTTTACTTCCCTGGAGAAGATATTAAGTCTCAGAAGTTTTTTTCCTGTGCGGCAAACGGATCTCAAGCTAGTGTGATTGAGCAGTTTCTCGGAGATGAACGCAAGATCACCCTAGATCTGCTTGTTTTTGGTATTGTTCAACGGCTGAATGCTCAAAAATGGTTAACTCAAAATTAGTTGACTCAAAGTTAGTTGACTCAAAGTTAGTCTATTGCAATTCATAATGATTGATCATAGTCACTGATCAGACCTCTGTAGTGCAGGCTGTTTGACTGCAAGAGCAATATGCACCTTTGAATTCTAAGATGTGAATTCAAAGCTATGAATTCAAAAATATGAATTCACACATCAAATCAGACCGCTTGATCGGCATCAAGTCTTCTACACTAAACTTTATGGAGGGATTTACTCATGGTTGATAAAGTTCAAAAGACCGAGGACGAGTGGAAGCAGTTACTCACGCCAGAACAGTTTCAAGTCACTCGTAAAAAGGGAACAGAACGGGCTTTTACAGGAGAATATAACAACAATAAAGAGACCGGAATCTACCGATGTATTTGCTGCGGCACTGAGCTGTTTCGTTCAGATGAAAAGTTTGATTCAGGCACAGGATGGCCCAGTTTCTGGGATGCGATTAATTCAGAGAACGTTAAGCTCAAAGAGGACAACAGTGTTTTTATGCGGCGAACAGAAGTCCTCTGTGCAGTCTGTGATGCCCATCTCGGTCATGTTTTCAATGATGGCCCTCGTCCGACGGGTCAACGGTATTGTATGAACTCTGCAGCTTTGAAGTTTGTCAACTCTGATCCAGCAGGAGAGAGTTGACGGGTCACGAAGTAGACTTTATTCAAACAGTTGTAGATCAAAATAGAGGATTAAAAGATAAAAAATTAGCCAAACCAAAAGGCTAAGCTTAATTGTGTTGTCTTTTAATAGAATTTGGTCAGGTTCTTCTCCAACAGAAAGCACAGTGACAACTCTTTTGTAATGCATGACTGCGTAGTAAACAATCGGAACAGTTATGACCAAAGATGGGTTTTTACCCGAAGAGATTGTAAAGAGTGCATAGCACATGATGGTGAGAGTTGCAGTGCTGTTCAGTAGAGAATCCAGGTAAGGTAAAGTATATTGAGCAAGGACGGGTCGCTGTTTATTAATTCGACCTCGCTGATAAATTAGATTTAAGTAAAATAAATCTGAAACTGATTCCAAATGTTTGCTAGATAAGCTCTCCTGTTTAGACCTTAAAAGTTCTTGACTCATACCATCACTGAGTAAGGCCAAAAGTTCAGATCGGCGCTTGGCAAATCCTAGAAATAAGGTCAAGAAAAAGGTACACAGTACAATCCAAGCCGTTGGTTTATCATCTAACGCATAGATTCCAGCCAGTAGCCGCAACACAAAGCCTAAGGCAATACAGTTAACATCAAATAAAGGCACATGTTTCAGATGCAATGAATAAGCGACATTATTAATTGCATATAAAGCAACGCAAACTAAAACTGGAATCCCTAGGTAATAACTGATAAATAATGCCAGTGTTGCCAAACATAAACCAATCAAATTAGCAGACTGAATACTGATTTTTTCACGGGCGAGGGGACGAAATCGTTTTTTGGGGTGGCGGCGATCGCGATCAATATCTTGAATATCGTTAAAAATGTAGACCGCAGAAGCCATCATTGAGAAACTGATCAGAGTCAGACCAGCTAGAAAAATGGCATCAAGTTCAAGGAGTCTTTCTCCAAAAACTACCCCAGCAAAACAAAAAAAATTTTTCGTCCACTGGTGGGATCGGAGTAACTGGAGAAAGTCTTGCAACCTCAAGCGTTTGTCAAGCGTTGCCTCTGATTTTCCTAACCCATAGATGGGATCAGTATTGTCTTGAGCTTGATGTTTTTCATTCATCTTTTAACTCCTCGCACCCTAGAAGCATATCGCAATCTGATTAGTGTGAACGTGGAATAGGCATCTTGCCAGCACCAGGTGAAAGCCTTCACCACAGACATCTCATCAGACATCTCATCAATCATTACTGATTGTCATGGTACTCTCAAATAGTTGGTAAGATTAATTTATGAACTGGAATAAAAGGGTATTTCCTCTTCAACGAGTCATGATGATAATTCCACTCACAATCACACCCAATCCAACCCATTGATTCAGTCCAAACCTTTCTCCAAATAGCCAACTCCCTGCCAGAGAAATCAACCCAAATCCAATACTTGCAAAAATAGGATATGCTGTTGAAACAGGGAGTTTCTCTAAAGCCTTGGCAAACAGAACAACATTAATCCCATAAACACATAAACCCGCAATAAACCAGGGAGAAAACAGCAAATTAAATAGACTAGAATCAGGCGCAGCTAATCTTGACTGTTTTAGGAAGAGATTTCCAATACAATTATTAATCGCTGCAATAACAATCAGACTCCAAGCGCTCATGTTTGCATTCATACAGCGGTTTTCAAATCAGCATGAGACATCTCAACAACTCAATTCCCCTTTTTCTAAACGCGAAGCGGCTTCTCGTTAGAGTAGGAGTGAGTAAGAGTACATAGGGCGATCGCTCTGTATTGCAACCAAACGAAGCCTGCTGTTACGCCCCAATCAGACGGACGTTCAACATCTCTGCTTTCCTTACATCCCATTTTCACAGTCTACCTTAGAGGGTGTTTGAACAGGGTATTGAGCAGCCTAGACTTGAATACCACGGCTCCAACCTTTAGAATGTCGTTGTAGGCTTTATAGTCAATTAACTCATTACGCTAATCTGCATTCGAGTTTCGTGAGCGAAACCGGGGAAACTCGAATCTTAGCGCTTGAATTTTGGCGTTTAGGCGTTTAAATGTATACCAGCTTCTTTGAGGAGGAAAAGTCAATGGCTCTTGCTGAAATCACCGAAAAATTATTGGCAGCCAAGTGTAAAAAAGGCGTTACATTTGGGGATCTAGAACAAATTCTGGGTCGAGATGAAGTCTGGATTGCATCAGTAATTTATCGTCAAGCCAGTGCCGATCTTGATGAAGCCAAAAAGATTATTGCCGCTTTAGGATTGCCGGAAGAACTGGCAGAAGAATTAACCATTTCTCCCCTAAAAGGTTCCCTTGATCCGGTGATTCCAACTGATCCTTTAATCTACCGTTTCTATGAAATCATGCAAGTTTATGGAATGCCGCTCAAGGCAGTAATTCATGAAAAGTTTGGGGATGGAATTATGAGTGCGATTGATTTTTCCCTTGAAGTGGACAAGGTTGAAGATCCAGCAGGCGATCGCGTCCAAATCACCCTATGCGGAAAGTTTTTGCCCTACAAAAAGTGGTAGTTTATCAGGGCTGCTCCGGGGGTAACAGCGCCTTGATCTTGTCCACAAACTCCTGATGATCAATCACGGGCTTGGAGATATAGTCATCGGCGCCACTCTTTGAGAGAAAATCCTCGCGATCGCCTGCCATCGCATGGGCAGTCACCAAAATAATTGGGAGAGTTGCTGTTCTGGGGTCAGCTTTGAGGATTTGAGTGATCTTAATCCCGTCAACCGCTTTGCCATCATAAACGCTACGGGCCAGAGAAACGTCCATCAAAATCAGATCGGCTTCTCTTGCCTGGGCGATTTTAATCACCTCTTCTACATTTTCTGTGTGCTTGACCGCCAAACCGCCCCGCTTCGTCAAAATTTTTGAAAAGACGCGGGCGTTTACCTGATCGTCTTCTACAATTAGAACCGTTTTCATCTGAGTCTTCCGCTAGACACATCTGCAGATCACGCTGCGCCATCTTATCACGGTTCCGATTTGATCTAGCATAAAGTGGGTTTAACCCCTGAAGGCAGCGCATTTGCTTCCTTGGGTTCCCCACTACTTTTGCTGCAAAATCAGGTTTGCCAGTTGACAGCGCTTTGGTTCTTGCTTGATCTTAGAGTAAACGGCTTTGGATGACAAAGTTTTCAGGAACTTAGTTCTCAGAGACTCAGTTCTCAGGAACTTATCTCCAAAGACTTGGCACTTAGCTGATAATTTAGTCTTTGATTTAAGGCAATGTGACCTGAATTCTATCATCCAACTGTACTTATGACTATTCTGTGATATGGCAGTTTTTAAATCATTGAGGGATATCTTAGTGACTCAAGTCCACCTTTTTCCAGGGGATTTAGAGGAATCGCTCCGTGTCACATCTGAACAAAAACGGCTGGGGCTCCATCGCCCTTGTGCAATTTTCCTTGAACCCTACTCGTAGTGCTGAGCGCTTAACCCGTCAAAACTCATGGCTAAACAGTTAAACCTTCTCTCTGGACAAGTAATCGCAACTTCACTGCATACCGAAATGCAGCAATCCTACCTGGAATACGCCATGAGTGTGATTGTGGGGCGGGCGTTACCCGATGTTCGAGATGGTCTCAAGCCCGTCCACCGGCGAATTCTCTACGCCATGCACGAACTGGGCTTGACTCCCGAACGTCCCTACCGCAAATGCGCCAGGGTGGTGGGGGATGTCCTCGGAAAGTACCATCCCCATGGCGATCAATCGGTTTACGATGCCTTGGTGCGGCTGGTGCAGGAGTTTTCTAGTCGCTATCCTTTGCTAGCGGGTCATGGCAACTTTGGTTCGGTAGATAACGATCCCCCGGCTGCCATGCGGTATACGGAAACTCGGTTAGCTCTCATTGGCAACGAAGCCTTATTGGCCCAAGTCGGGGAAGCCACCGTTAACTTCGTGGACAACTTTGATAGCTCTCAGCAAGAACCGACGATTCTCCCAGCCCAATTGCCGTTTCTGTTGCTCAATGGCAGTTCCGGAATTGCGGTCGGCATGGCCACGAATATTCCGCCCCATAATCTGGGGGAAGTCGTAGACGGGTTGATTGCCTTGATTGATCAGCCCGCCCTCTCCTTGGAAAAGCTGACTGCCCTAATTCCAGGGCCAGATTTTCCCACCGGGGGTGAAATGATCAACACCGAGGGCATTGCTGAAGCCTACTCCCAAGGCCGGGGCAGTATTGTAGTGCGAGGAGTGACGCGGATTGAAGAAATTCCTGCGGGTCAACGTCGTCGCATGAAAACCGCAATTGTAGTCACAGAACTGCCGTTTCAGGTCAACAAAGCGGGCTGGATTGAAAAAGTGGCTGGGCTGGTCAATGCCAGTAAACTGGACGGGATTTCTGATATTCGAGATGAGAGCGATCGCGAAGGAATGCGCGTCGTGATCGAACTAAAGCGGGAAGCCAACCCCCAAATTGTCTTGCATCATCTCTATCAACAGACGGATTTGATGTCTCGGTTTAACTCGATTTTTCTGGCGATTGTCGATGGCCAACCTCGACAGTTGTCTTTGAAGCAAATTTTGCAAGAGTTCCTCAACTTTCGCGAGCAAACCCTGATTCGGCA
>JBOFUV010000088.1:0-27996 GCA_051652765.1 Microcoleaceae cyanobacterium
ACTCTCCTCCAACCACCCGCCAAGGACGACAAGGCAAAATCTACTATGGCACTCAGGTCAGCATTCAGCCGCCAACGTTTGTCTTGTTTGTCAATGATCCCAAACGGTTTAATGAAAACTACCGCCGTTACATTGAAAGTCAGTTCCGCAAGAATTTAGGGTTCGTGGGGACACCGATTCGAGTATTCTGGCGAGGAAAGGCGATGCGGGAGATGGAGCGAGGATCGGCAAACCGAGCCACTCGGGTATAAAGGTCTGCTTTTGCCTCCATTGACTGAGTGTATAGTTCTTGATAACCAAATCATCTGAAGTGTCATCATGGATTTAATGCGATCGCTCCCCATTGGGCTCTACCTTGAGCAACCCGTGACTTGGTTGCACAACCTTGACCCTCGCATTAAACTGTCGTGGCTCATGAGCTGTTTGCTGACTCCCTTACTCGCCAATCCCCTGTGGCGATTGTCTGTAGTTGGGTTTTTGGTTGGGATCACCCTGAGCGCAAGAATCCCCTGGCGGGTGTGGAAACGGCAAATGGGATGGCTGTTAATGTTTTGTAGCTTGCTGTTTATCATCAGTTGTATTTTGCCCGATGGGGTTACCGTTGAGCATCGTCCCCGTCTACCTGAAGATGAAATTGCTTTCCAGCGTTCCTCAATGCCTTCGAGCCAAAATACCCAAACGGCTCAAAGTGGATCTAGTGAACAGCAAGCCTTACCTCAACCCACACCCTATCGTTATACGATCTTTCAGCAAGGCCCCTTAACAATTACCCGTCGTTCTGTTGACCTAGGCATCCGAACCAGTACCTTGTTGTTTACCTTGGTTTACAGCACCAATTTATTTTTGCTGACCACCTCTCCCGAAGAAATTACCACTGCGATTGAACGTTTTCTAACACCTTTACAACGGTTCAAGCTGCCGGTAGTAGAAATTGCCTTGACCTTAACTTTGTCCCTGCGATTCTTTCCGCTGGTTTTGGAAGAAATTCAAAATTTGGTGCAGTCCGTGCGAACCCGTGCCATTAACTGGAAAAAGCTAGGATTTCGGCGGGCAACTCAAATTTGGTTATTGGTAGCCGAACGATTGTTGGAAAACTTATTACTCCGAGCCGAACAAATTTCCAATGCGATGCAGGTGCGAGGGTTTACAACTCCGAATCAACATCGAGTGGAATGGTACCAACCTCAAATTCGGGGCGTTGATTGGCTGGCGATCGCCGGGTTAACCGTCTTCTGGGCCGTTCGACTGATTTGGGGGGCAGAACCCTAGTTGAAAAGATATTTGGGGTTGACTCCGGGTTGAGTTTGCTGACCAACAAAATCTGCTAAAAATTTTGCACATCATACATTTTATTATGAGGTTTTTGCATAAGCTGTCAATTGGCATCTAGATTAACCAGAATAATTGCATCACTAATCTTTTTAGATTTACTAGAGCGAAACAACCTAAACACAACTAAAATTTTGATTCCCAAGGTCGGTAGACTTCAATAAATTAGCCAGAAGCTCTTACTATTCTTGCTCCTGCCCTGTCAGAAGTCACGTCATATCTCCTGCAAGTAAGCAGACTGTAGAAGGTTTTACCATTAATTTTGCTAACGGGGGGATTGCCTGACTTTCATCCTGTATATTGATAGTAAACCTTTCCTATTCTATAATTAGAAAACTGTAAAATCAGAAAAAATTGTGCCTCTTTTTACAGAGCCTTGACGATGAGCTAAGGCTCAAGGGTTGGGATAAGAGACGGGCTCCCGCTAACACTTTACAACTCTAAAGTGTCAGATGAATGGGTTAGATAAATTGGAGTTCCTCAGCCGTGAATGTCTAAATCATTTCTATCAATAGTGAATTGTTAGTGATTGAATTGTGCAGTTGAATGACTACAGAAACCTATATGAACCACCCAAACTTTGGCCTACTGTTCAAAGTTTGCTCAGTTGAGGAGCATCAGGAACTTTTTACCACGCTTTATGCCCACCGCCTGTTTTTTTTGGTAACTCACGGGCCGAATGGCTTGAAGTTTGAACCCGTGAGTCGCTCGGATGCCAAGCTTGCCGTAGAAATTCGCCTTCGCACCCTGCGCCGAATGAGCCAGCTAGAGGAATATAAAAAGCTTCAACTGACCCATCAACAAACTTTCCAGTAATTTGAAGCGTGAACACAGATTCAATTGCAGAACGCATTTGTCAGCTTCAATCTATTCTTCCTGAAACCGTGCGGTTAATAGCAGTCAGCAAGACTTTTTCAGTTGATGCGATTCGCCAAGCTTATGCTTCAGGAGTGCGGGATTTTGGTGAAAGTAGAATTCAAGAAGCCCTGGAAAAACAGTCTCAGTTGCAAGATTTGCCCGAGATTACCTGGCATTTTATCGGCCACCTCCAGGCCAATAAAGCGATCAAAGCAGTGCAGCATTTTCAATGGATTCATTCCGTAGACAGTCTCAATTTGGCTCAGCGCCTCGACCGTCTGGCACAAGAGTCCAACTGCACTCCCCGAGCTTGCCTGCAAGTGAAATGTTTACCCGATCCGAAGAAATATGGTTGGAGTACTGCCGAGTTACTGGCTGATCTGCCGAAATTAAATCAATGTTGCCACTTGCAGATTAAAGGGTTGATGACTATTCTGCCTCAGGGACTCAAGGATTCAGAGGCTTTAGACGTGTTTCATCAAGTGTGCGAATTGGCAGCAGAAATTCGTCAGCAAATTCAGCAGCAAAATTGGCACAATCTTGTGATGGAAGAACTTTCAATGGGAATGTCGGGGGATTTTACCCTGGCTGTTCAAGCTGGAGCAACGATGATTCGGCTCGGACAAACTGTCTTTGGTGCGCGAGAGACCAAGACAGGATAGGATATTAATTTGTGTAGATGGCTAGGTCAATTAAACTAGCCTGTTAAGACGATGCATCAAAATTTAGATGTATCTCAGGTATGGCTAATTCCAAGCAACTGGCCTAAAATGAGGGTCTAGTTTGGGCTAAATGTCTCATGGAGAATGCGCTGTGAATACATTGTTCAGTAAGTTGCGGGACTTCGTAGGACTCAACGACTCTGTTGAGTACGACTACGAATACGACGAAGTAGAAGGGGAACAGTACCAACAGATGTACCAGGCCCCCCAAGAATTTGCTCCCCCTGCTCCCGCAGAGGAAGAGCGTCGCAGCCTCCGTCGCCCCCGTGAACGCACGGTTGGCACTGTCAATACTAGTTCTGTCATGTCTGAAGGAGTCGGTTCAGCGATGAATAATGTAATTGGAATGCCCGGTGCTCTCAATGGCATCTCTGAAGTCGTTGTCATGGAGCCTCGTACCTTTGAGGAAATGCCTGCAGCAATTCGGGCACTGAAGGAAAGAAAGTCCGTCGTGCTCAACTTGACCATGATGGACCCTGATCAAGCTCAGAGAGCAGTTGACTTTGTTGCGGGCGGAACCTACGCGCTTGACGGTCATCAAGAACGAATTGGCGAAAGCATCTTCCTCTTCACTCCAAGCTGTGTTCAAGTTAGAACTCAGGCAGGCGTTATGAATGAAGTCTCTGGTCAAGGTCGCACCCGGATTCCCTCTCCCATGGCCTCAACTTGGCAGTCTGAAAAGGTTCAGGCCGTTCAGTAGTTAGATCTGCTGAAGTTTAGTTAGGTTAAGTGTGTACCCTCAAGTTAAGGTTAGTTGAGATGAGGCAATGCTTCACTTTACTAACTATTGATATGGCCCGTTAACTCGAACAAGCCCTATCTAGGGTCGGTTTCTCTCAGTAATATTGTGAATATCAAGTCCGGTTGATCAGTCATATTTTAGTATTTTTGAAAGCCCCGCGTCGTGGGGCTTTCAAAAGTGATTACAGGACTTATATCGTGGATTTGATCTAAGAAGATTCCTTTAAGAAGCCATCACCCATATCAACTTTTTACGCTCAATTTCAGAATGCTTTGTACTCTAATGCTTTGTACTCCTGAGTTTGGGGATAATAGAGTTCAGTTTTAAATATGGCATCTTATAAACTAGGTTTTATTGGTGGCGGGGTAATGGGAGAAGCTCTCTTATCCCGCCTAGTTGATCAGAACCTTTATGCAGCAGCAGAGATTTTGGTCAGCGAACCTCAAGTCCAACGTCGAGATTTCCTGGCGACTCAGTATGGTGTTGCGACAACGAATAGTAACCCAGAAGTCATTCAGGCGACTGAAGCGGTGTTGTTAGCCATCAAGCCTCAGATTTTTCAAACCTTGGCCACGGAGCTAGCTCCCTTGGAGCAGGATTCCAAGTTGGTCTCTTCAGGTATGATCATCTCAATTTTGGCCGGAGTCACCCTAGGTCAATTGGAGGCTGCTTTTCCGCACCGACCCATGATTCGAGTCATGCCGAATACGCCAGCAACGGTCGGAGCTGCAATCAGCGCGATCGCCCCCGGCATCAAGGTTCAACCTCGTCATTTGGATCGGGCCAAGCAAATTTTTTTGACGGTTGGGGACGTGATCGAAGTTCCAGAATATCTGATGGATGCGGTTACTGCCCTTTCTGGCTCTGGCCCTGGATATGTGGCCATCTTCATTGAAGCGCTGACTGATGGTGGCGTGGCGGCAGGTCTGCCCAGGGCGATCGCGACCCAGCTTGCCCTACAAACCGTTCGAGGCACGGCAGAATTGCTCTATCAATCCGGTCTGCATCCTGCCGAACTCAAAGATCGAGTCACGAGTCCCGGTGGGACTACTATTGCGGGTATTGCCCAACTGGAACAAGCCGGGTTCCGTTCAGCCTTGATTGAAGCAGTTAAAGCAGCCTGCGAGCGTTCAAAGGAACTCGGACATTAAAGGATAGAAGCATAATCATGATGAAAACACGGTTACCCGAGCTAGAAACCATTCGGAATGGATTGCCTAATATTTGTGGTTTTGAAGCTGAAATTGCCTCAATTATCCAGGGTAATGAACCCGTTTTTTTACCCGTTACCAACCTAAAGTTAGACCAGATTACGGCTGGATTTGCCTGTGCGCTACATATGCACCAACCCACAATTCCAGCCGGAAACAACGGTGAATTAATCAGCAATCTGCAGCACATGTTTGAACATCCTCATGACGGGAATAATCACAACGCTGGCGTTTTTACCTGGTGTTATCATCGCATGGGACAGTTTATTCCTCAGTTAGTTTCTGAAGGATGCAACCCTCGAATTATGTTGGATTATTCTGGGAACTTGCTCTGGGGATTGCAACAAATGGGGCGGGACGATGTTCTGCATGATTTGAAAACTATTACCTGCGATTCCCGCTATTTTCCCTATGTTGAATGGTTGGGAACCCTGTGGAGTCATGCCGTGGTTCCGTCCACTCCGGTTCCGGATATCAAGCTTCAGATTCAAGCCTGGCAGCATTATTTTGCCGCCCTGTTTGGGTTTGAAGCATTGCAAAGAATCAAGGGGTTTTCGCCTCCAGAAATGCATTTGCCCAACCACCCTGATACTTTGTTTGAATATATTAAAGCCCTGAAAGAGTGTGGTTATCGCTGGCTTTTAGTCCAGGAACATTCAGTAGAACAAATGGACGGCTCCCCGTTAAAATCAGAAAATAAGTATATTCCCAACCGTTTAATCGCTCGGAATTCTTTAGGAGAAATAATCAGTATTACGGTTCTCATTAAAACTCAAGGGTCAGATACAAAATTAGTGGCTCAAATGCAACCCTATCATGAAGCCAAAGGACGAAGCCGACAACCCCTTGGAAAGATCACCATTCCCTCTTGCGTGACGCAAATTGCAGATGGGGAAAATGGTGGGGTGATGATGAATGAGTTTCCCCGTGATTTTCCTACTATTTGGCATCAGATTAAAAACAATGGCCGGACTGAAACTGGCGTAGTGGGATTCAACGGCACAGAATATCTAGAACTCCTTGAAGCAGCCGGAGTAACGCTTGAAGATTATCCCCCTTGCCAAGCCGTGGGTCAGCATAAAATTTGGCAAACCGTTGATCCCAACCATTCAACTCCAGCAGCCATTGAACAGGCCATTCAAAACTTGAAAAAAAATGATTCCAATTTTCAGATGGAAGGAGCCTCTTGGACAAACAGTATTAGCTGGGTTCAAGGGTATGAAAATGTCCTCGAACCTATGAATCAACTCAGCGCTCTGTTTCATCAAAAGTATGACCCGTTGGTTGAACATGACCGCTCAACCACCCGTCGCTCAGACTATCAAGCGGCACTGCTTTATCTTTTACTGCTGGAAACAAGTTGTTTTCGGTATTGGGGCCAAGGGGTGTGGACAGATTATGCCCAAGAGCTATATCAACGAGGGGCCGATCTTTTGCAGCCCTAATCCTTGACTCTGCTTGCAGGTATGCCAACGCTTGGTCAGGTTTGATAGAATTTCACCTGCTGGCCCTAGAGATTTAGGGTTAAAACTGCTCAGCCTCTTGTTCTAGGACTTCAGCCCTAGATGGGTTAGGGAAAATCGGCAATTTAATTGCAGCTAATGAGGCTAGCTTGCTCTGCCGCTGAGGATTGAGTAAGGGAACTTGCCAAGGACTCTGTCCAATTTTGTTCGATAGAGCTGATTCCTGGTTTGATACATCGTCAGGTTGGATTGGGGCTAGAGGATGAATATCCTGAGTCTGCAGATCAGAGTAAGGTGAGTTCAAGCTGGGGGGAAGCGCAGAGGTATCTTCTGAGGCATACTTCAAGCGAATCTGATCCAGTTCATCTTCGATCAATATGGGTTTAATATTGACGAATTCCGCCTCAGTGAGAAAGGGTTGAGTCGATGACTCAATATGCCAGTAGGCTTCTAGAGTCACTAAGTCATTGGGGGAAATGGACTGCACTGAACCCGTTGAGCCTGTCTCTTCTAAGTTGTTTACAGGGTGTTCTAGGGATGCCAAGTCTTCTGCTAAAGGATTTTCTAAGGGATCTTCTAAGGTAAATGAGATCGAATCAGGCTGAATTTCCAAGCGAGCGAGTTCACCCAATCGGCCAAGTTCAGTGCCTGTAGAATGGGCTGACCAAGGCTGAACAGGCTCAGTTTTGAGTAGAGAAATAGGTGCTAAGCGGGGTGTAGCGGGAGCGACATCGTGAGTCATGAATTCTGCGTCCACTAACTCTAACTCTCCTAACCCAGATGTGCTAACTTGAGGGCTGATTGAGGTTGCAGGATGACGTAAGGTCGGCATCTGTATGTGTTCCGGCTGCATCTCTAGACATCGCTCCAAGGCAGCTTTGAACTGAAGGGTATGACGCTGCTGGCGATGAAGCCGCGATCGCAGTTCTTGAGCCGTGCTCTGGGCCTGCACGAGGTCATTAAATTGCTCATTGTAGCGTTGCTGGGCTGCGACACATTCCCGCTCCAGTTGAGCCATGCGAGCTTGACTGGTTTCCCACTGTTCCGTCAAAGTTTCAACTAAAACCTGCTGGCGGCGAATCACCTGATTAGACAACTCCAACTTGCCAAATAACCGAGCCACTTGATCTTGGGCAAGTTCAAAGTCTTGGCTGCGCTGACTCAGGAGACTATCTTTCTCCTGCAAAGCATTCTGACAGTTTTCTAGCTCTGCTTCCAACTCGGTGACTCGACTAATCAAGTCTCGATTGCAATCATGCAACGCTTGCACCAGTTGGGTAGAACTTTCATTCGGTGGAATTGATCCTAGGGCTTGAACGGGTTCTTGAAAGTGCTCACTCATGGTTCTCTCCTGAAAAATACCCCCATCCTCAGATGGATCAATAGCAATGGGCAGATGATCAACATTAGTCGCATTGGGGAAGGTCACTGTTTCCCAGTCAGAACCTTGGTTAGATCCTAGAGGATTGATGATCGGTCTACTCGATTGGGTTGAACCCAGAGCCCGAGAAAAGTTTGAAATGCCAGACCCTTGGTCAGCAGAGGCAATCTTGTCGGAAGGCTGACTAGGCGGGAGATCAGCTTCAGGCATATTTCCACCATAAACATCACAGAATACTAATTTCAGTTTACCGTGACATGCCTGAACTGCCAAAGCACCGAACGAGCCGACATGAGTCAACCTAAAGTCGATGGTAGAGCGGCATGAGCATTTCTTGGCATTCGGATAGGTCAATGACACCCGCCGATCCCTTATTTTTGGCTTAGTGTAAATTCGATTTTACAATTTTGGAGCCAAATCCTTTTACTGTTGCCGGAGAAAACCTCAAGAATATTCCAATTTAGGGCATTGTATTTGAAGATTAAGCGTTCAATCTCCAGGGGAAATGACAAGCCGCAATTTTTCACCCTTTTCTACAGTTGAGGCTCAAGCGCTAGAACTTGAATCGGTTGCAAAGACACGGGGATAAGTATTGTTGAAATAGAGTTAGGAGTAGTAGCAATTTAATGAGAAGGCGGATAGCAATAAATGACTTAAAAATTGGGCTCTTTGAAACTTTTATATAAAAAAGCCTTGATAATTGCTTTCAACCTAATAAATCGCTGGAATCCAGTAAACTCGTTCAACAATAAGAATTGCTGACTTATCAGACAGCTTAATGCAAAAAAGTAATAGTGTGTTACGATTATTGCAAGCCAAGTATAAGTCAAACCTCAATTAAGGCTTGAGATTTTTGCGACGGAGTTAGCATTACTTAGGCTTTTCAAAGAATTTACTAGATTACATAGTTTTAGTTGCACAAGACTTTTACTGAAAACAAGGGATTACAGACTTCAAACTAGATGGGGTTTGTGCGGTTTTCTGCGTATGGATAAAACCTGAAATCTGAAGAAGCTCGGCAATTTTAAGGAAGGCTTCTCAATCGTTTGAGAATAAATTTAAGGAACTTTAATTGTATGGCAGCCATAAAAGAAACGGCTTTAGTTTACTGTGAAAATCAATTTGGCTTAGTAGATGGAAAAACCGCATCAGGGTTAGTTCGCCACTCTGAAATTTATACTATTGTTGGGGTTATTGATAGTTCATTAGCGGGCAAAGATGCCGGGGAAGAGTTGGGGGACAAGAGGAGTGGGATTCCCATTTTTGCTAATTTAGAAGATGCTTTGAGCAAGCTTTCAGCAACCCCAAACTGTTATATCTATGGAAAAGCCCCCTTGGATGCTTGTATATCCACGGTCGAAAGACTTCTGATTTTAGAAGCGATGGAAAAAGGAATGGACATCATTAATGGTCTGCATCAATTCTTCTCCGAAGACCGAGAATTTGTTCATATGGCTGTCCAGTGTGGTGTCCAAATTAAAGACATTAGAAAACCCCCAAAATTAGAAGATCTGCATGTTTTCACAGGTCAAATATCCAAGGTGAATGTCCCTGTAATTGCTGTTTTAGGGACTGATTGTGCTTGTGGGAAAATGACTACCGCAGTGGAACTCGACAAAGCTTTAAACCGCTTGGGAGTGAAGTCGGTCATGGTCGCAACCGGGCAAACCAGCTTAATGCAGGGGGCAAAGTATGGCGTATCAATGGATGCACTTGTCTCCCAATTTGCAATTGGTGAAATCGAAAATGCTGTTGTTCAGGCTTTTGATCATGAGCATCCCGATATCATTTTGGTCGAGGGACAAAGTGCCGTCAGTCATCCTGCTTTTATGAGTTCTATTGGGATTTTAAAAGGAAGTAAGCCCGATGGCGTTATCCTACAGCATCCACCAGCCCGAAAGTTCCGATGTGATTTTCCTCATTTAACAATGCCGACTGTCGAGAGTGAAATTCAACTGATTGAAGCGATTTCTCAGTCTCAGGTGGTTGCGATCGCCCTGAGCCACGAAAATCTAACGGACGCAGAAATCCCGAAAATTATCAGGGATTATGAAAACCGTTTGCACTTGCCAACGACGGACGTACTCAATTATGGATGCCAAAAACTGGTTCAAGCTTTGTGCAAGCATTTTCCAAAGCTGAATCAAAAGATTAAACAAGAGAGTTTAGAAATAGTGCCTCTACTCATGATGAGGTAGACGCAAAGCCTCTGGATAGACATAGATGAAAGCGTTAATCCCCAGAATAGAAATTGCCCTCTCTCAAATCCGACATAACACTCGGATGCTGTCCGAACTGTATGGGCAACAAGGAATTTCCTTAATGGGAGTTTCTAAAGCGGTATTAGGAGATCCCTCAATTGCCGAGGCCATGATTCAAGGCGGAGTAAAATTCATTGCCGACTCTCGCCTTGAAAACATTCAAAAGATGAAAAATGCTAGGATTTCAACTCAGTTTGTCTTGCTTCGCACGGCTTTAAGTCAAGCAGAATCTGTGGTTAAAACTGTGGATATCAGCCTCAATACGGAACTTGAGACGATCAAAGCACTGTCTTATTATGCAAACGCCTATAATAAAGTTCATCAAATTATTATTATGGTCGAGTTGGGCGATTTGCGAGAGGGAATCCTTCCTTGCGATCTGTCTCAATTCATCAAAGAAACCCTTGATCTATCCAATATCAAAATTGTTGGCATTGGTTGTAACTTGGCTTGTTATGGTGGAATCAAGCCAGATGACCCAAAAATGTGTGAGTTATCTGAATTAGCTAATTCTATTGAAAAAGAATTTCAGATTAGCTTGGAAATAATTTCGGGCGGAAATTCGGCAAACTACGAATGGTATGAATCTGCACAAAGAATTGGGAGAATTAATAACCTACGTTTAGGGGAATCAATTCTTCTAGGATGTGAAACTATCAACCGAAAAGCCATTCCAGGCTTATACACCAGTGCATTCAAGTTGATTGCTGAGGTGATCGAGTCAAAAGAAAAGCCGTCTTTACCCTTTGGAGAAATTTGCCAGAATGCGTTCGGAAATGTTCCTACCTTTCTTGATCGAGGCATTCATCGGAGAGTTATTATTGCTTTGGGACGGCAGGACGTTCTAGTATCTGGCTTAAAACCGAATCATGATCTAGAAATATTAGGAGCCAGTAGCGATCATGTGGTTCTCGACAGCAAAAACAATGATTTAAGAGTTGGAAGTGAAGTGAAGTTCAACCTAGATTATGGTGGACTGCTGGCAGCGATGACTTCTCCTTTTATTAAAAAGCAATTTGTCGGCTGTTTTTAAAGCGATCGCCCTGATGCCGTTAATGCTGCAATCCAATCTCGGAACACCTCTCTTTTCTGTGCAATTTCAGTTCGTTTTGCAAAAATCTGCTGCGTGCAGAAGCGTTTCTCTGGGTCGCTCACCGTTTTAAGGAACTTTTCGGACTGATTAAAGAGCAGATTTTCGACTTCAACCCACCGCCATGTTCGATTGTTATCCCAATCTAGCTCCACGTAATGGCGGGTAGTTCGGTCTTGGACTCCCATCTGGATATTCCAATCCAGCCTTGTGCAGTCGAGCCAGCATTTTCGCTGCACTGATGCATTCTGCCTCATTCTCTCAATCCAGCATCCGTCCCATCATCAACGGAAATAGCGTAACCAGTAAACCATCATGACAAAAGTAAGTAGAACCGTCATGAGCAGGGATTGGTGCTGGAACTTCTGGAATCTGAAGGCTCATGAATTGCATCAGCTTATGCTCGTAAGCGATCGCTTCTGGGGTGCTGGTCAGATGGCTGATTCTCAGAACAAAAGCACCTCTCTCACAACTGAGATGGAGTAACTTGTTCCACTCTCCACCTGTTAAAGCGCACACCTCTTGAATCACACCAATTGAATAACGTTCTTTAAGTCGTAAGCAAAGTTGAGGTGAAATCATGCTCCTTGTTCATGCATAACGACAGCATAACTTGATACTGGAACCAACCGAAAATCCTCTGATGACCTCCCTTATGAAGGATTGAGCAGCCCAACGACCAAGATAAGCGGCGGTAGACAACTTCGGCAACCTCACCAAGATCTCTCGACCGTCCGCTGCATTTGAATTGTTAGACAGACCTAGCCTCTCAACGGAAATCTAGACTTATCTTCTACGGCAATCTTTGCAGATTTTCACAGCTTTCCAACAAGCGTCTCAATCACCTCATAACACTTATTTCTTTGCTCTTGAGCAACCTGAATCTCCTCGCCATACACTACGTAGCGACGCTGATCCAGCATTTGACTGAGTGGCAACCCTTGATTTGCTGCTACAACACCAGCACTATTGAAATCTCTCAGTTCACAACTGTAGACATCTTCAAATTGACTCTGAGAGTAACTATGCTTTTCTCCATCAACAAAACGAGATTTATTTTTTTCATACTCCTCAAACATTTTTCTCACCGCTTCATTTGACAGCGCCTTGAAAGCCTGCGCTGCACCTTTCTTCTGGGTAAATCTATTACCTAATAAAAGCGCAATCTTCGGTCTTTCCATACCAAAAGTATCAACCTTAGCAGCAAAAGTATATTTTCCGTAGACTGGATGCGTTTTCTCCGTGCCCCATATTAAATTGAACAATCCTGATATCGCATAAATTGAAGAGTCATCAGCATTGATAGGAACTAATAACTTTTGCCCTGACAAAATTGCAATTTGCGTGTAGATCGAGAAGCTGGGGTTAGTATCGATAAAAAATGTTGTTGGCTTGTCAAATATAGTACGCTCTGTAAATTTTTTAATGATTGAATGTATTTCAACCCAAGGCGAATCCGTGCTGGATAATGGTGTTGCATCAGCTCTTTCTGCCAACAAGGGAGCAATTAGCTCAAGATTTCCGTCACCAGACATAAGAAAGAGATTTGACGGTAACTTTGGATTACTTTCCTGCAATTGAAGCAGATACTTCTTGACATCTGTGGTGTCATTTTTCAATACACTGTCTGTCAAGTAACCCACAACAGTTCTAGGAATATCTCCAACAATTAGCTCTTGTAGACGAGATTCTGCACCAGTCCCACCACCCATCAGCATCATTGATGAGTTTGCTTGTGGACACATATCTACAACCACTACATTCTGCTCGCTGTGTTTCTCAGCGTACATAGATGCAATGTGGAAAGTAATGGTGCTTTTACCAACACCTCCTTTGTTATTCCATATAACGTAACTTTTGTTCATGAGCAACCTCTCTAAAACAACTCAACTCACCGCTTAATTGTTCTCTTAGTCTAACAATATCTCAAGGTTCAGTCTGTCTGAGGATTACCTTGAAATTTTCTGTATAAATCCCAAATGGAACAATGCCCAAAAAAGCTACTGGATCAGGTGGCCGCTTCCACGCAGAATCAGGCATTCAGCGCTCTACTGTTTCTGTATCGGGAGGTATTCGGCAGGAGTTAGATTTACCGATTGATTCCATTCGAGCCAAACGCCCTCGTGAGATTCATGCCTCAGTTCAGCAACGCCATAAATCCGTAGTGGGTTGCATTTGAGTTCAGATTGATTGCTCATCAAACTCCTATTGATCTCACATTCAGATCAAGTTGATCACAGAGCATTTACCCGTTGATCTCATACCAAACCCACTTTGATACAGAACTAATACAGATTGTCAGATTCCGAAGCAAAGTCATTGCCTCCCTTCACCCGGGCCTTGGCTTTAGAAGCACTACGTTTGAGGGCTTGCAGACGAGATTCATATCGGGCCCGTTGTCGCTTTTTAGGGGTTTGTTCAATTAACGCCTTGAGGGCACTGCCAAGACTTTTATAAGCATTCGGGAGGGTATAGCCAAAACGAGTCGCGATCGCGATCGCCTTTTCATCAGCTTCAATGGACTCTTGCAATGTTTTTTCGCCGCTATTTTTCTGATAAAGCCGATAGCCAGAAATCCCACACAACCCCAGGGCTAGTACCAGGAGTAGACCATCTTGTACCCACAGTTCACCCACAGCACCGCCTAAACCAATAGCTAAGGCAGCCATTTCCCAACCGTCTTTGGGAATCGTGTCACTTTGAATCCGAGCAACTTCATGCCAGAACATTAAATTCCGCTGATCCATGGCCAACTGTTCCCACTTCGCCAAGTCAACTTGAACCTCAACCTGATCCTTCCCAATTTCTTCGCAGCGGATCAGGGGAGGATTGATCTCTACAGATTTTTCAACAGTAACCCAGCTTTGCAACTCGGGCGGAAGTAAGCTCTTGAGTCGCCGGAGTTCACTAATCTCAGCTCTGGCTGTAGAGGTTGCATACGAGGTCATAGTTCAGACTCTACAAAACGTCTATGGTGTTCATCTAGATTATTTTGTATTGTAGACCTTCAGCGCTAAGATTGTGAGACTCTTTGTCCGAGATTCCTCAATTTCGAGAACAATCTGACCCAAAGCAACGGTCATAGTTCTGATACCACAACGCTTGAGTCATCTCGTTGATCTCGCTATGGGGGGGAAAGGCAGGATATTTCAAGGTACTATCAAATCGGATATGTAGCCAGGGAACCCCATGGCCATGGGTATTGCACCAGAGGATTTGCTGTTGTTGAATCGCTTGGGCCACAATTTCTCCAACCTGGGCCCAAAGGGTGTGGCGCAATGCTTGAGGTGCAGTTTGACAGAACTCGGCAATATGGCCATAGTTCCCGACCACTTTTGGACTGACGAGCAGGGCATCTCCGGCAAGATTAGGAAAGGCAGCCACTAACTCCTCCGACCCCAATTGCTGTAAGTAGGGCTGAAACTCAGCCGGATCGGCGGGTTCAAAGGCTGAGGGCACGAGAACCGCAAAGAAGGGCAGGGTGTCAACGGTTGTGGGATGAATGGGGACAGGTTTCCACTGAAAATCAAACACTGGATCTGCCCAAGTCTGATTCCACAGTTCGCGAAACTCTGGAACCTGGCAGAGTCCTTGGGCGATCGCTGGCCAAGTCAATGGGTTTCCCTGAGGGTCAAGAAATCGCACCATCAACACATTTTGTCCTGCAAAGGTGAGCGGGGCTTGATCTGGAATGACATGAAGCAGACTTGCGTCGGGACAGGAATTGACTGAATCTACAAGTCTAGAGAATAGAGGTTGCAATTGTGTCAAAACGTTTACCCTAAATCATACGGTTATACCCTAGCCCAGAAAATTTAAGGATAAATTAACATTATTCCGAGAAAAATGGAGTTTTGTTCTACAGCTTGCGTTCAGTCACCAAGGTCAGACTTTCCCATGCTCCCATAGCATCGTACCGACGAATTAGCCGTTGGCGTTCCTGAGGGGTTACTAACCAACCTGCTTCGATAAAGTAGGGTGATCGCAATTGGACGTGTTGAGGAACCGTTGCCGATGTGCCACTGGGCAAGAGAATCACTTGCATCGGTTGAGATCCCTGATCAAACTGTAAAACGGAGCCGTGAATTTGACCGCTAGAACGAATGGTTTGATTGCCAAAGGTGATCTGCTGGTTTAATCGCCCGCTGCTGTCTAACTGAAGCTGCATTTGGGTGGGGTAAGTCTCTGGCGATCGCAAGTCAGGATACAAGGTCACCGCTTCTCCCTGCCAAGTTCCTAATAGTTGCTCAACCGTTAAGATTGGACTTTCCTGGGCATCCGTTCTCGCGCAGTTTTCCCGAATTAGGGTCAACTTTTCCAAGTTTCCCTGGGAGTCAAATAGTTCTACTAATCTCAGGCGGCGATCGCCCTGAATAAAGCCAAATTCACCACCAGATTGAGCAAAGGGAGCCAGTTGAATTGTTCCCTGGGAAAACGCCCCAGTTTCAAAAAATAAGATGTCCTTGCCTAAGCTCTGATACTGCCGAACTAGCTCTTCAACGGGGGGGTTTGTGGTAGTATCAGGACTCGATGGAAAGCGACGGAGGGTAAGACGGACAGTTTTATCCCCATCCAGGGCTTCTAGGATCAAGATACTGGGTGTGTCTTTGAGGATTTCACCAGTGGGTGAAATATTTGTAAAGGAACCGTGCCATTCCCCTAAATTTTGCAGAAAACTTTCCCATTGCGATCTCATTGTTTCAATTTGCCCTAGCTCTAAACGTTTGTCTTTAACCTATTCTTAATTCCGTGCAACTCTATGATGCATCCTCCGATGATCACACTGTTAACTGATTTTGGCATCAGCGATGTCTACGTTGGGGTCATGAAGGGGGTGATTGCTGAGGTGAGTCCAGAACTGCAAGTGGTTGACCTGACTCACCAGATTCCCCCCCAGAATATTGCCGCAGCCCGCTTCTGTCTGATGAATGCCGTGCCCTATTTTCCGGTTGGCACCATTCATGTTGCTGTGGTTGATCCAGGGGTTGGAACTCGACGGCGGGCGATCGCGATCAGTACTCCCCAAGGCTATTTAGTGGGGCCAGACAATGGGTTGTTCAGTGGAGTCGTTGAAGCGGCCTCAGAGGAGAAGGGGCCAGAGGCAATTGAAGCCATTGAGCTGACCAATTCCAAGTACTGGCGCACTGCCAAACTCAGCACAACATCCAGCATGACATCCAGTGCAACACCCAGTACAACCTTTCATGGACGTGATATTTTTGCTTCGGTAGCGGCCCATCTCGCTACTGGTATTCCCTTGGAACGGTTTGGCCATCCGATTGATCCGGCCACGTTGGTGGATTTATCCTGGCAAAAATCTGAATTTACAGAGGAAGGGATTGAGGGTTGTATTCAGTACATTGACCAGTTTGGCAATTTAGTCACCAATATTCCTGGAGAAGATGTTCAGGGAAAAACCTGGTTTGTTGCCATTAGTGATCTGAATGGCGAAGCAACCAAAGAAAAAGACGGCAAAGACAAAAAGAAAAAGAAAGAAAAATCAAAAAAAGATAAATCGCTCAATGAGGCCCAAATCGAGACTGAAGTTGTTGCTATGGTGTCTCGAATTATTCCTAGTGGCAAAACCTATAGTGACGTGCAGGTGGGACAGCTTGTAGCTTTTGTGGGTTCCCATGGCTGGGTTGAGATTGCCGCCAATCAGGGTAATGCTAAGACCCAGTTGATGCTGGGCTGGGGCGAACGGGTTCAGGTTTTGTTGTGTGAGTCATCCGAAAATCTCGCTAGAATCTCGCTAGAATTTAGAGAGTGACTGAAAGATTCGTTAAGCTACGGCGGTCTTTACCTCAACCCTGAAGTACTCAATTCTTGCTCCATTTTCCCCTCTTCTATTCATGCTGTCTCCTGGAACTGTTTTAAACACTCGCTTTCGCCTCAAACAATCCTTTAATACTGATTCTATCCGTCACACTTGGTTGGCCGAGGATTTAATGTTTCAGGATCAAGTTGTTTTAAAGTTGCTGGCTTTAAGCGGTTCGATGGATTGGGATGATTTAAAACTTTTAGAGCGCGAAGCTCAAATTTTACAACAATTAACCCACCCTAGAATTGCAAAATATCGAGATTATTTCGCCCTCAATACGTTTAACCAATGGTTTGGCTTGGTCACAGAATATGTTCCGGGGGTTTCCCTCAAACAGAAGTTGGAAAAACACCACCGTTTTACTCAGGAACAACTCCAGTGGATTGCCCAAGAGGTGTTAGAAATTTTGCAGTATTTGCATCAATTAGCACCCCCTGTATTGCACCGAGATATTAAGCCAAGCAACTTAATTTGGGGAACAGATCATCAAATTTATTTAATTGATTTTGGCTGTGTACAACTGCAGCCGCGTTTGCCTGGGGCCACGTTCACCGTGGTTGGAACCTATGGCTATACTCCGATTGAACAGTTTGGCGGAGAAACGGTTCCGGCTTCTGATCTGTATGCGTTAGGAACAACCTTGGTGCATTTGCTAACGGGAATCCCCCCTGCAGAATTGCCGCAAAAAGACTTTCAAATTCAATTTCAGGATCGAGTCCATTCTCAACTTGATGCTCAATTTTCTCAGTGGTTAGAGCGGTTAATCAAGCCGACTGTGGGCGATCGCTTTCAATCGGCTCAGCAAGCTTTAATTGCTCTCAATGCTTCGGTTTCAGGGTTAATTCAATCCCCTGAAAATACTGGGATTCAGTTATCTAAATCTACTGAGCGATTAACCATTGAAATTCCCTCTCGTTTTTCCATTGAATATGTCCGTCCCTTCCGTCGAACTGCGGCAGGTTCAATGTCTAAATTAAAACACCGATTTCAGCAGATCCCTTGGTTAGTCAGAGGACAAATTGCCGGAGTACTGATTCTCACGGCCTTTGCTTTACAACTGCTCCCCGTTCCCCTGGAAGAGCTTGGCCTCAACTTGGCCCATACAGCTCTGTACCTGCCTGTCATGCTGCTGGTTTTAGGGGTTCCCGTTGGATTGGCTAGCCTGATTTTATTGCTGAATTCAGGCTTAAATTATTTCGAGCGGGTGCGGATAGACTTAGATGACAGCAACTGTGAAATTTCCTGGCGATCCGCTGGATGGCCGAAACGCAAAAAAGTCGAACTGTCTCAAATTCAGCAGGTCAATTTAGCTCAGGTGAAAAATCTCAGAGGTCACTTACAGCCCAGCTTGGAAATTGCTGTTCATAAACCCAGATTATTTCTCTTTTCTCAACGCAGGGCATTACATTTTGGTCAGCAACTGCGGGAGGAAGAGTTGCAATGGTTAAAGCAGGAAATCTGGGATTGGATTACGTCCCATTCGACTTCCCGTTCAATTTAGGGTAGGGTTCTAATTCAGCTTCAAAGCACTAACGGGAACGTCGTCCCAAGACGCTACAGTTCGCATCCGAGCAACCCAACCCTGTTGTTTCTGGGCTTCGGTAAGGTTCTGTTCAAAAGATTCGTGGCATTGCTTTGCCTGAACTTCGTCACAGCAGGCAATACAAGAATAAATCAGTCCAGATGGATCGACCTGCTCATTGACCCATATTGTCATACTCAGCCCCCTTAAGACCTGAAAGCTCAACGAAATAAAAGTTTTACGGGATCGACGGGGCTCGAACCCGCAACTTCCGCCGTGACAGGGCGGTGCTCTAACCAATTGAACTACGATCCCTTTTTTGCACTGAGATTTATCATAGCCCGACTCTCAAAAATTGTCAACCTTTGAATTAAACCCCGGCGATTCCTATTGCAGAGTCTCACCTCCGTGTTGTCAGGCGGGAGTTCTAACTCTAATCCCTGAATTCAGACTACCAGACAAACGGAATTAAACGAGCAGTGCGTTGCTGATAGTCTTCATAGTCAGGGTACTTTTCGGCCATGGATTTTTCCTTTTGGAAGATTCTTTGGAGGTAAAGCAACGCTACTAGTCCAGGAACCAAATATGCCCAAAGAGATCCTGCAACAACTGCAAAGCTGAGGTAACGCAACAAATCCCCAAGGTAGTTAATATTCCGAGAAAACCGCCAGATGTTATCCTGGACTAACCCTACGCTGAATTCTTTGGCTGTCAATTTCTGCACATCTGCACTCGTATTAATTAAGCTCCCAAAAAAGAATAGCGGTAGGGCAATAAAAACAGTCAGCTCAGCAATTGGCTCTGGATTAATAAAGGCTAAATATCCTGGTAAAGCATAGAGAAAGCCAATAAATAACAGCATAAACGTAAACTCTCCAACTCCCGCAGGGTCACTAAACATGACCTGCCTGCGTTTTGGAAAGAGCCACTGCTCCATCAACCACCACGTACAATAACTCACATGCAAACAGAGATAAATAACTTGACGCATTCCGGCAATTCCTAGCAGGATTGCACAACCAATTAGAAATAAAATTGTAATAATCTTTGCAGTATTAATTGCGGTGAGCTGAGTCACTTGCAAACGTTTTTGTGAACTGTTAAAGGCTGAATCCTTTGCTGTCTGACCCATTGTTCACTCCTAGGATTTCTCCCCTGTGGGAATTTACCAATTACTCTAACATTTTTGACATCTTCCCCACGCTTACTTAAAGATAAGGATTCTACCGAAAGTCGTCGCTAGATCTCTTTTTACCCCCATCTTGAGAAGTGTGCTACTATACTCACTCAAGCTAGGGGTGCCTGCGAAGTCCAGGCTGAGAGACACCCTTGGAACCTGAGTTCGGTTAGTACCGACGTAGGGAAGCTGTTTTCTGAGGAATTGAATATGAGATCTGAATGGGTTGCAAAGCGTCATGGACAAGACAATGTAACGCAGATGTATTATGCCCGTCAGGGGGTTTTGACCGAAGAAATGCACTATGTTGCCAATCGGGAGAACCTTCCTGTGGACTTAATTCGGGATGAAATTGCCCGAGGTCGGTTGATTATTCCAGCCAATATTAACCACCCCAATTTAGAGCCGATGGCCATCGGGATTGCGTCTAAATGCAAAGTCAATGCCAACATTGGTGCATCTCCAAACTCATCCAACATCGACGAGGAGTTAGAAAAACTCCATCTAGCCGTGAAGTACGGGGCAGACACGGTGATGGATTTGTCCACTGGGGGAGGGAACTTAGACACGATCCGCACCGCCATTATCAATGCGTCTTCGGTTCCCATCGGCACAGTTCCAATTTACCAGGTAGTTGAAAGTGCCCATGGTCAAATTGAAACCCTAACGCCCGATGACTTCCTACATGTGATTGAAAAGCACGCTCAACAGGGTGTGGACTACATGACCATTCATGCGGGTATTTTGATTGAATACTTGCCCTTGGTCAGAAACCGGATCACGGGAATTGTCTCTCGGGGGGGTGGCATTATTGCCAGGTGGATGCTGCATCATCATAAGCAAAACCCACTCTACACTCACTTTGATGACATTATCGAGATTTTCAAAAAGTACGATGTCTCCTTCAGTTTGGGGGATTCCCTGCGTCCGGGCTGCACCCATGATGCCTCCGATGAAGCCCAATTGTCTGAATTGAAAACCCTGGGACAACTCACTCGTCGAGCCTGGGAACATGATGTCCAAGTCATGGTAGAAGGGCCAGGGCATGTTCCTATGGATCAAATTGAATTTAACGTCAAGAAACAGATGGAGGAATGCTCGGAAGCCCCCTTCTATGTGCTTGGCCCCTTGGTCACGGACATTGCTCCGGGTTACGATCACATTACCTCCGCTATCGGCGCGGCGATCGCTGGCTGGCACGGAACGGCAATGCTCTGCTACGTCACCCCAAAGGAACACTTGGGTTTGCCCAATGCTGAAGATGTTCGCAACGGCTTAATTGCTTACAAAATTGCGGCCCACGCTGCTGATATTGCCCGTCATCGCCCAGGAGTCCGAGATCGGGATGACGAACTCTCTGCGGCTCGGTACAACTTTGATTGGAACCGTCAGTTCGCCCTGTCCCTCGATCCCGATCGGGCCCGAGAGTACCACGATGAAACCTTGCCTGCGGATATCTACAAAACGGCTGAATTCTGCTCAATGTGTGGGCCAAAGTTCTGCCCCATGCAGACCAAAGTTGATGCAGACGCTCTGTCTGAACTGGAGAAGTTTTTAGCTCAAGAAAAAGCTGTCGTGGCACAAAGTTAAGACAGCAAGTTAAGACAACAAGCTAAGACAGACAACAAGTTAAGACAACAAGTTAAGGCAACAGGTTAAAGCAACAGCCGTTTTTAAATCAGTGCGGGACATCTCAGCCACTTAAGTTCGCCTTTTTTAGAGGAGATTTGGGGAAACTGCTGGTCACACTTGAACAAAAACGGCTGTAAGGGCAAGAATCAAAAAAAATGAGGGACTAGCCATTGTGCTAATCTCTCATTTTTTATACAGTTCTAAGCATCTGTACGGATAACAAGATCAAATCCCCTGGCAAGTCAAATGGGATTGCTGTTGAACTCTGCCATCGGCCAGTTAGACTCTCGGTGATATTGGGTCATGTCTTCAAATTTACTTAAATGCGCCTGATAAACAGATAAATCCTGAGGCGCATCAATCCATTGATGATTGAGTTCTGATAAGTCATGACTGATCTGTTCTCGGTTTAAATCAGTCGGAATGGTGCCAAAATATCCCAACGTAATGTGAGCCGTGAAGTGATACTGCTGCTCAATACCTAAAGCCATCAAATCTGAATTTTGATAGATTACCCGTCGGAACTGGGCTGTTGCATTGTAGGACGTTTCATCTTTTGGAACTAAGCAAACCCCAATTGCCCTAGCCATCACCAAAATCCCAAAAACTTGCCAAGTAATCGCCGCTTGGGGTTGAGTTTCAGTAAAGATTGCAAAGGACTGAGCGATCGCCTGCCGGAGTTGCGGTTCAAATTCAGGGGCTTGACAAGCTGCTTGATAGGAACTATCCCAAATCAAGTCCGCCAAAGTGAAATGAAGACTCTCGGGTGAAACTGGAATCAACAACTCTGTCCCAAAAACTTTGCCAAGCTGGTGCTGACAGGTTTGTAAACTTTTATAAAATTCCTGATTTTGAGGGTCTTCTCCAGCAGTCGGGGTGATCACACTGTATCCCGGAAATGGGACAGCAATTCTCGTCCCTGAAGCATCTAGCTGATATTTTGGAGACTCCTGAATATATTCCAACTGAGAGAGATAAGCCTCTGGCAGAGTCATATGCGCCACTCGGCTAACATAAACTTGATAGATATCGTCCAACCTGGCCACCTCAACGTTGCTAAAGAATAATAATGACAATTTACCTCTACTGGGGAGATGATGAGTTCTCACTAGAAAAAGCGGTTAGAGCTTTGCAACAGTCCGCCCTCGATCCCAGTTGGGCTAGCTTTAATTTTGACAAAATTCTGCCGAACCAACCAGACTCTGTAGTTTTCGGTCTAAATCAGGCAATGACTCCTCCCTTTGGATCGGGCGGACGTTGCGTTTGGCTGATGAACACTCCCCTAGTTCAACGCTGTTCTGAAGCAACGCTAGCAGAACTCAAACGGACTCTCCCAACTCTTCCGGAAACAACAACCTTGATTTTAACCTCTCCAACTAAACCTGACAGTCGGCTCAAGTCAACCAAGCTGATCCAACAGCATGGCACTATTCGTGAGTTTACTCGAATTTCCCAGTGGAAAACCGATCAGCTCATCCAACAGGTGCAAGACGTTGCAAAAGATCTGAACGTTCAGCTCACCCCTAAAGCCATTACAGTCCTAGCTGAGGCCGTAGGAAGTGATACCCGTCAACTGTACAACGAACTGGAGAAATTAAAGCTTTATGGCTTTACCTATGGCAAGCCCTTGGATGAAAAGGCGATCGCCCCTCTCATTCAGAACACTCAGCAAACTAGCCTCAAGCTCGCAACTGCGATCAAAGCCGGAAAAACGATTCAGGCCCTAGAGACTTTAGCCGATTTGCTCAATCAAAATGAATCTGGCCTAAAGATCGTAGCCACATTAGTCAATCAGTTTCGGCTATGGCTGTGGGTAAAGTTGCTGATTCAACAAGGGGTTCAGGATGAAAAAGAAATTGCCAAAACCGCTGAAGTTGGCAATCCAGGCCGAGTCTACTTTCTCCGCAAGGAAGTCCAACCCGTGACCCTCAACCAACTCCAACAAACCCTGCCCACTTTGCTTGACCTAGAAGTCAGCTTGAAGCGAGGTGCTGAGGAACAATCAACCCTCCAGACTAAGGTAATTGAGCTGTGCTCTCTATTCAAATCCCCCGGCAAATCCTGAGCCCCAGATCCAACCCTTGGCCCAAAAGTCAAAGAGAGGGTTGAGGATCAAGTCCCCAAGAAAATGCAACGCCCCTTCACCTCTAGCTCACAAATTATTCCTGATTGCTATATTTTTCGTGAACTTATATCACAAGCCACTATTGCACAAGTCGTTTGAGATGCCATCGCTTGGACTTAACTAGATTAATTGGGTTTTGGATGGCCTAAATGCTGATATGACCTTGCTTCTACGCTCAAATTAGCCGCCAAATTGATCTCATGGATACTAGAGCTTCACGAAAACTATTGCCAATCCGAGTAAGAGTGATAGTATCATTGAAAATGCTAGTTACCCTAGAGAGGGTCAGTCATGTCAGAGCAGAATCAACGGGAACTTGCTAGACAGGGCGATCCCCAAGCGATCGCTGCTGCAATTAATCATTCACTTAAGCCTAAAGGTATCACTGCCGACGTGATGCGTGATAATGGTCGCCTTCATGTCTCGATTGAGGGAGAACAAGTCCCCCTCAACCAACAAGCCCTAGTCAGCTTCATCCGCAATGGAATGCAGAAGTTGGATATTGACGCGATTCATACTGTCAAAGTATACGGTCGTCGCCATGAAGGAGACTTACCCCTTTGGGAAGAGGAAATTGCTCTGAAAACTCCTGTTGGGGAAGATGAGTTTCTTCTGCAGGAGGTGGATCTAGATGAAGATGGGATCAGCAATGGCTATGACCCTGAGGAAGTCGTGAGTGCTGATTTTGAAAATCATCTAGAAGGTGACAATTTTGATCTGGACGAAGATCCTGAGGTTGGCCACTACAACCCCGAGGAAGATGATGACTTTGAAGAAGATGTGGAAGCAACGGAGCAGATACAACCAGACAACCGTGGGAAGCTTCTACTCTTGCTCTTGCCGCTATTATTGCTAGCTGCTCTTGCCGGACTTCACTACTTAGGCGTTTTTAAACTGCCCTTTCTTCCTTCCGTTGCGGAGAAAACTGAGACGGCTCCGGCTCCGGCTCCGGCTGAATCCCCCGAAGCCAGCCCAACTCCAGTAACAGAAGCAGTTCCTGAAACTCCGACAGATCCAGAACCAGCTCCAGATGAAACAGCAACTCCTACTCCAGAAACAACTTCTGCGGTAGACAACAATGCCTGGGTGGAAGGGGTAAGAGCGGCAATTAGTGCTGCAGAGTTGGCCCAAACTGCAAAGTCCAAGACAGAGTGGGATGCTGTTGCTAGCCAGTGGCTAAAGGCGACAGAGCTAATGAAAAAGGTTCCTGAAGCCAGTCCTAATTATCAACAGGCAACAGAACGGGTGACCAGCTATGAAAATAATCGTCAAGTTGCCCTACAACGAGCGGCTCAAGCACCTAATTAGAAGTTAACAGAAGATTTAGAGGAGGTTCAGGAAAAAGCAAGACCTCCCCCAGGAGTTCATCTCTGAGGACAATTTCTACAATTTCTAATTTCTATTGCCTGCCTGGGGAATAAAGGTTAATCACCTCTAAAATCTGGTGGGTTAGGCATCTTTCCTGACTGAAACGGTAAGGGTGTAACAGTGCCTTGCCTCTACCCTCTCCAGCCACTAAAATCTTTCCTGAAGAGAAATTTCGTGGTTTTTCAGGTTTTTTCAATTTAGTTCTTCAATCTCAATTCTGTCTACTGAACTGCTTACTCAACAAATGTTCCAGACAGCGGAGCCTTGGGAATTTCAAAAATAGGCTGATCCACCGAGATACTGAGATCATCTTGATTAATGAGAGGAACAATTGGCTCGTTCAGTGCGATTTTTAGAGGTTCTGACTCAGCCTCTTGTTGAGCAAAGAGTGAAACTCGAGCCGGGTTCTCAAATACAAGACCTGAAAGAGCTGCCATAAACAGAGCTGCAATCGCCGTTCCGCTCCAGATCAAAGTCCGTTGAGTTCTACGGTTGATCTGGTGAAACACTCGATTTGCAAACGCCTGAGGGGACAGGTTAGATGTAGGAGTTGGCATAGCTTGCCACTGAGACCGAAGATGGAGCAATTGACGATAGGCGATCGCCAACTCAGGATCTTCAGCTAGCCATTGTTCAACTTGAGAGCGCTCTGAAGCTGTTGTTTCTCGGTCTAGATAGCTGCTGAGTAATTCGTATTTAACTTTGAACAGCTCAGTAAAGGGCTGAGACAAACCCCCCTCATCGGATAAGTTCTCAACTGATTGTGGTGTTTGTTGAGTGTCTTGACGACGGTCTGAATGTGAATGAGCTTCAAATTGCATCAGTTGACCCCCCTTGCCATAACATATAGATTTAAATCTGAGTGGAGTGATGGAGACAAAACCCTCAAACCATTTAGGGAAAATCTATGCCCTCCCCCTATTTTACTAAAATTATTAGTATTTAAGTTAAATAAGTTGAGCTTAATTGATTGCCGTTGGTTGCTAGTTCCTGCCTTCATCCTATTAGTTTTATAACGTTGATTAAGCTTGTGATTCAGTCATGTAAATAGGGCTGTAGCTGAGTTTGAAGCCGTTGTCTAGCCCGCGCAATTCTTGACTTCACGGTTCCAAGAGAAACTCCAGTCATTGCTGCAATCTCCTCATAGGCCAACCCTTCAATTTCTCGTAACACAATAGTGGTACGGAACACCTCGGGTAAGTCAGCGATCGCCTCTCTGAGTTGATCATAAAATTCCCGCGTGCTTAAGTCCTCATCTGGGCCAGGACAATCTGCTGGAAGATCCCAGTCAATCTCGCCATCGTCTAAGCTCCGAGGAGCATCCAAGGAAACCATTGGTCTGACTCGCTTCCGCTTTCGCAATTCATCGTAAAAAAGGTTAGTTGCAATTCGGCTCAACCAACCTCTAAACTTTTCAGGTTCCTGCAAACGATGGATATTTCGATAAACCCGAATCCAAATTTCTTGGGCCAAGTCTGCCCGGTCTTGCCAATCTGGTGCGAGGTGATACAGCAACTTGTCAACATGGGACTGGTAGCGACGCAATAGCTCAGTGAACGCGATACGGTCAGGACATACCCCGTCCTGACACCGCAAAATCAAATCACAATTTGATAGCTTCTCTGGAGGCAATTGCACTTGAGGAGTGGTCGATTCGACCGTAGACCAAGATAGGGACAGAGATTGACTCATGGATGGAACCTAGCAGATACGCTGATGTCTCTGACGGAACCCTAGAGAAGGATGTTCCAGCTCCAAGCAATAAGTTTAAACCTGCTCAAAGTTTATCAGGAGCCGGAGGCTGAACGGTTGGTCTGGGTCAAAACATCATGAACGCTACCCCTCGGCAGCATCATCCAGATCAAGAGAAGAATCTGTCTGTAAGCACCGCCCCCACTTCATAATACTACCTGGTACATCAAGCCTGGTAAAAGAGGGGATTAGCTCTTTTACCAGTCATAACAAAAACCTGGGCATTTAGATCGCTTCAGGCGATCCGGAAGTGGCTTTGATGGAGTTGACATGATTCAATGTCTACTGGCAAGTCGTTCACATGCCAACATTAAACCAGAAAAGTTTTTCAGCTTGGGAAAGACCAATTTCAAACTGACCGATAATGCACAAAGCCGTGATCAGAACAATCAAGCTAAACCGTTTCATCATTCCCTCCAAAATAATTATCATTTCAAAATAGGTTTTCAGATGGGTAAGCTAACCTCCTCCTCATCCCTCAACTCTGCCTACTGCCATCCCTGAAAGCTAACACTTAGCCCCTCAGGGTCTTGTCCCTGCAAGTCAGCCTTATCAAAGATTTCACTCACGGGGACGGACTGTTTGGGTTCTAACACGCGATTTAGGGGAATGGAGATGGTGGTCAGGGGTTTGTTAGAACGAGTAATCCGCAACTGTACTACCGCCACTTCAACCGGTTCGTCACTGCGATTGATCACCGTGGCCTTGACCCTGGAGGAGAGAAACTCTTCCTCTGCCACCTCAAGCTTAAGGTTCGTCGCCGTAATCGAAGCTGCGCCCGTAATTCGTCCCGCATTACAGAGACTAGTCAGATCGACAATCTGACCCTCAGGAGTGGCCCGGTAACAAAATGGGTCTTGGGCGATCGCACCAGGAGCGGCAAATCCTCCCAGGGCAATAGACACCAGGATCATGCTCCACAATTTCCCTAAAGGTTTTCCTAAAGGCATTCTTGGCATCAGGCTTGACATCATTGTCTCCATTTGGCTTCAAGGATTTTTATTCTAATGTTGGCCTAAGGTTGTACGTTGAGTGAGCGCTTCAGGACAAAACCTCCCCAGAGCAGACCAAACACAACAACTCCCGCAACGCTAGAAGGCTCGGGAACAGGCTGAGTAACATCTGCCAGGGTAATATTGCCGGGGCCTGTGATGGTATTGGTAAAGGTTCCAAAGCTAATATTTGCGCTGTCGGGATTTTCAAAACCAGTGGTGACTAGAAAATATTGCGTCCCGTTCATGAGAGATAAATCAAAAAAGCCAGAGTTGCCCACCTCCGGAAAGGAATCACTGCCACTGAGCAAATTGGTCAGGGGAGCCTCTGGATCAAACCCAGTCTGGTACAGGAACTGCAACCCATCAAAGTCTTGAACGCCTGCAACATCGTAGGAACCCGTTGCATCGACGGAAAACTGTTGGCTGAAATAGTTAACGGCTGTGCCAATGCTCGACAGGGATGTAATCGGGTTATTCACCCCTTCAAACCCTGGAGCGGCGGGACGGTTAAATATGGGGCCATCGGTTGTATCCCCAGAATAGGACA
>JBOFUV010000089.1:0-1649 GCA_051652765.1 Microcoleaceae cyanobacterium
AAGGTTCGGACAAAGTATTAGCCAATGCCCTAGCCGCATTCTATGTAAAGTCAGCCGCAGCAGATAATTGTGTTGAGTTTTTTCATAAAAGTTTTGGAGAATTTCTCTGTGCTGACTGCATGGCAGAAACCATGATCTCCTGGACAGAGACTGTTAAAAAAAGAGGCCGATCTTCCTTTGCTGTTTCTGAAAAAGAAGTCAACTGGCAAATTTATGATCTGTTCGGTTATGGGAATCTCACCGTTGAAATTGTTGATTATTTGATGGGTTTACTAATTCAACGAGAGGTAGATTTTGTCACCCTGTTTGAACGGCTTCATGAATTTTATCTGAGTTGGTGTCATGGAGATTTCATTGAAGCCTGGGATTTGTCTGATGAGTTATTCCCCTTGAAAAAAGCCCGCCAACTCCAACAACACGGCATCGAACGCGGCCAACGTCAAGTTGATATTTACACGGGGTTAAATGTATTAATTCTGTTGTTTGAATTGCATCGGTATGGTCAGTCCAATGAAGAATTGAAAGAAGCATTACATTTTTATCCCTGCGGCGATCCAAACAGTGACGAGTTTGATGTAGCAAAATTATCAAATATAATGAGCTATGCTCAAACAATAGGAATAAATACTTTTAGATATGCAGTAGGACATTTTATGAAAGGCGGCGATTTTAGAAAAGTAAGTTTTCTTGCAGCAGTTCTTGTAGGTGTTGATTTTAGTGAAGCCAATCTCGAAGATACTAGTTTCATTGATTCTGTTTGCATTCGTGTCAAGTTCATAAATGCTAATCTCAAGGGTTCTCGACTAATTGATTGCAATTTAAAAGGCGCACAACTTGAAGGTGCCAACTTATGTAACAGCGATATCAAGTTTGCCAATCTGACAAAGATAAAATGGGATTTAAACACAAAATGGTTGAATATAATTGATTTGCATGAAACCATGGGATTTTCTGATGATCTTAAGGAATATCCTGGCTTTAAAGAAAGTCTTCTCTTGAATGAAGGGTGCAAACAAGCTAAAGACAATAGAATTGAAGAAGCAATTGAAATCTATAAAAAGGTACAGTTACTTGACCCAGAATTAGAGATTTCGGCTCATTTCTGGACGCACTTGTGTTGGTATGGTTGTCTTGCAGACAAGGCAGATAAGGTTTTGTTTGCTGGAGAGAAAGCTTTAGAGCTAAACCCAAAAGATGGGCGATGTCGTGAGTCAATTGGTTTAGCCAAAGCTTTAACTGGAGATTTAGCAGGAGCGATTGTTGATTTTCAAGCATCCTTAGAAGATGCTGAACGCTTTAGTGATCCCTCATGGAAACCAGAAAAGCAGAAAAGATTGAATTGGCTAGAGGCATTAAAACGGGGAGAAAATCCGTTTACACCGGAGGAATTAGAGGCGTTGAGACGAGAGGAAGGGTGAGGTCAAGGCAATTTTATGATAGTTAGATTCTGATGCTTAGAACTGTCTGAAAAAATCAACAAAGGAAGCCGGGAAGAAAAATAGAGACCGAACCTGATTGAGGGGGGTAATAATCGTTTGTACCGTGTCTCCAATACTCGCTAAAGTCGAACGATTAACAATAATCACATCATTATTTTGCAAGGCCGGATTGGATTCACTGTTTAGCCCTTGGGCAAAATCAAGATTAAC
>JBOFUV010000090.1:0-5557 GCA_051652765.1 Microcoleaceae cyanobacterium
CTCTAAAGCTCATTTGACTCACTCCTTTTTTTTAAGAACTGATTCTATTTTTAACTCCCATTTAATTTTTGGCTCAACAAATGTTAAGTTCGCCAGCAGTATCAATTCTGGGGGACTTTGAGAAGTCTTGCTCCCCCAGGATTGGGGGCTGGGGGGCGAATTCATCCCGCTATGCTTTTGACTAAAGCGTCGCCAATCACTCCATTCCACAAGCTACACTAAAACCACCGCCCAAGAGTCCCACCAACCATGACCCAAGTCACCCTCGAACAAATTATCCAAGACATCTCAAGCTACCTGCGCCGTCTGCAATCTGGCGAAAGCTTCATCCTCACCGTCCAAAACATCCCCATCGCCCACTTGACCCCCATCCCCCTCGGCAACTTCGCCCAAGCCCTCCAACACTTTCGCACCGAAGTTCTAACCACCGACCTCAATCCTGACGAAATCTTTACAGATGTACGCGATCGCTCCCCCGCCCCCCTGGAAGCTCAATGGTGAGTCTACGATACCTGCTTGACACCAACATCATCTCCGAACCACTCAGGTCAGACCCAAACCCTCAGGTTATCAGCAAACTCATACAGCACAGTACAGAAATCGCGATCGCGGCTGTCACCTGGCATGAACTTTGCTATGGATACTATCGATTACCCAATTCGCGCCGCAAAGACGAGCTAGAAATTTACCTCAATCAAACTGTCAAATCTCAGCTTCCAATTCTTCCTTATGATGCCGACGCTGCTGAATGGTTCGCCTCTGAGCGGGCTCGTCTTGCCCAAATCGGTTGTTCGCCCTCTTTCCCAGATGGTCAAATCGCTTCAGTAGCCCATAGCAATCAGCTAATTCTGGTGACTCGTAATATATCTGACTTTGCAAACTTCTCAGACCTGGCCATTGAAAACTGGTTTGAAGAAGCGACTTGACTCGTCAACAAACTCAGCAAACGCCAATACTCTTTTATTGGCTGGCTAAGCTGGCAAAGACTTGACAATATTGTCGCCGATTCTCAACCTTATTCCGCTACAGTTGCTGGCCTAGGCCAGCAACTGTAGCGGTTGAATAGTAATTTTGTAATTTCTTGCTTACTGAATCAATGAAAATGGCGTTGCTGAATGTAGAGATGAATCTGTCTGAGTTGTAAGTTTCCTCGCCCCCTAAATCCCCCGTTCGGCTGAGCGTTCGACGAAGCCGACCTTGGGGGACTTTGAGAAGTCTGGTTCTCCCCCAGTATTGGGGGCCGGGGGGCGAGAAATCTGGTTCCCCAAGTTTAGGAGATTTGGAGAGCTTTTCACGGCGATCGCCTGATTCAATTCGGTATGATCGAATGGCAGAAGATTGAGGACAATGAAAGCTATGCCTCAGAAAACATTAGACATTGCTCAATTATCAAATCATGTGTTGGATTTATTGTCAGATATCCAGAATCAAGATGAGTGATGATTTTAATCAACCCTTGCCCGATTCATTTTCTAGTCTGTAGGGGCAAGATGCCCATTCCACAGTTATTTGGAACTTAAGACTGAAGCTTAAGCTTGAAACAAGGCATAAACAATTGAAGGATAGACTTTGAGATAACGAACAACTAAAACGTGCAGCCAAACATTCCAAATGGCCATGGTTAGAGCAGTGGCGATCGCTGCCCCTAAGATTCCTAATTGAGGGATGAGAATTGCATTTAAAATAATGTTAATTAAAGCGCTCCAACCAAAGATCATGACGGCCTCATTCTGATGCCCGGTCATAATCATTAAATATCCAACAGAACCGCACCCAACATTAAATAACTGACCCACAAGCAGGGCAATCATGGGTTCCTGAGCTGTACTAAATTCACTACCAAATAGTTGCAAAATTGGAGTTGCAAAGATTAATAAACCCAAGATTAAAATTCCAGACGGCCAGAAGATCCAATGGGCTGCAACTTTTACTAGCGATCGCAAGCCCTGCTCATCTTTTTGAATGTAAAGCGTTGTAAATCTGGGGGCAACAACCGTATTAATTGCTTGTAAAATGAAACCAGCCCATATTGAAGTCTTTGCTGCCACGCTATAGATTCCCACAGCTTTGGGGGTGATCCAGGCTCCAATCATGAGAATATCAGTTTGATTTAAAATAATTAAAAAGACCCCTTGAAATAACAAAGGCAACGCAACCCGCAACCACTCCAGAGGCAGATAGATTGGTTCAACAACCGGAAATTTAGTGTGGAACTGTTGCCAAATTAGTCTCCCCTGAACACAAAGGACAACAATCAATGAAACCACAGATAAGCTTAGAACCAGTTGGCTATCAAGATTGAAGCCAAGTTTTCGACAGATAACGACACCCCAAAAAACCAAGATAGGAAGAACAATTTGAAATGGAATATAGGCTAACCCAATTTTCTGAATTGCCCTTGCCATTTCAGTCTGCAATTGAGCTAATGTTAACAGCGGAACTAGCCAAATTCCAATTAAAAATGAGGTGAAATAAATCCAATTCTGGAACTGAAAAACGTTAATAAAAATGTTGGTAGAGGCAATAATTGTGGCGATCAGACCTAACCCTGCGCCCAAAGTAATCAGCCAACTACTTCGAATTAATCCTTGCAACTCTCCCCATTGTTGAGTCACCTGATACTGGGCGATAAATCGAAGCACAGCCGTAGGCAACCCTAGCCCCACCAAAACAGAGAGGAGAACCGCTAGGGCAATAACATATTCATAAATGCCAAACTCGACAATTCCTAACCAGCGGGCCAAAAAGACATTACTCCCGTAGGTCAATGCAACCCCGAAAACCTGCGCCAAAAATGCGATAATTGCTCCTTGAGCGAGAGGCTTTAACCGAGACAACTTTAAAAAAACCTTACCAAAGATATCGAAGCCTTTTCAAACTTTGAAAAAAGCCATCTCAGCGAGTTCGTCTAGGTTTGAAGTTGGGAGGCAAGAACTCCGACGGGTCTTCGTACAACTCATACGACCAAGGCATGTTGATCGACTGAGCGGGGTAGCGCCTCAGGACACGACGCTGGGGCTGAGCAATCAAGGCAATTACGCTCAACACCAACATCCCCCCTCCCAAAAATAAAGCCAAGACCACACCTACCAACGTCCACAAAACTGCTGACTGAATCGTTGCTGGAGACTGGACTGAAGCACTGATCTGTTGCCCTGGAGAGTTCAGCGTTACAATCAAGCGCTGCTGCTCCTGAAGCTGCATCATCAGCTGTTCAGTTCTGACTCGCTGCTGCTCAAACTGAGAGGTCAACTGCTCAATCTGTGCTTTTTGTTGCTCTAGTTGTCCTCGAAGCTGATCATTCTGAGTGCGTTGCTGATCCAACTGACTGGTAAGCTGCTGAGTTAAGCCTTGCTGCTGGTCAAGCTGACTCTTGAACTGAGAACTGGGCTCTGACTCTCCAGCACCCGCAGGGGGAGGAGGGAGCACAGGGGCAGAGGGCAAAGCGTTATAAGGAGCTTGGCCCGGTTGCGTTGGATTTAAAGGAATAACACTATAAGAAGAATTGAGCTGAGGAGGGGGAGGGATTACCCCTTGGGCAGAATTAAACTGCGGAAGCTCTGTCCGACCTGGCTTCGGTATCTCACCAAACATCAGCCAAACAATCAACAGGAGCAGGGCCGTCAATATCGTAAACAGAGACCCTCCCACAAACGCTGTAGCCTGATTCATTCCTTTCTGTTTCACACCACAGTTCCATCAGGAGATCTGAGACAATCTTTAACCTATACCCATCACACTTAGTCTAAATTAGACTTGTTCCTTGCTGGCATAGGACTCTGTTCCTCATAATAAACGATTCAGCTCATATTCAGATGAGTGCTGTCTATATCAGAGGGTTAGACCATGTTTTTACTGATCAAAAATCTTAGTCTAAGTCAGTCTACTTTAGAGATCTGGAACCTGTCAATTGACTAGCTGAAGAATACTCTGGGCAAGATCCATCTGATTTTGAAACTCGTGAGTGGAATTCTTAACAAGAATCGTTAACCGTGTTGAAAGCGATAGCCATTCTAAATTAGTTATGTCTAAATTAGTTATGTCTAAATTAGTTATGAAAGCATCAAACCGGGGTTTGGGGATAAAGTTCCCAGGTCTGATTACAGTTGAGAACTGTTCCTGAGATTCTTCATGTTAGGTTTTGCTGACAGTGTGATTGCTGACAGTGTGATTGCGGATCAATCCTTTAGAACTGCATTCTATCCTTTGAGAGATCCCTGGAGAGAAACCTACAAGCGATTACGCCACTGTTCAGCAGATTCATGGATCATTTTAAGCTCTTGATCTGATATTTTATTCAGGTGTGAGAGGACTAAACTCATCCGTCCTAAAGCGGTTAATTGATCTCGATGCCGATCGAGAAAATCCCAATAAAAAATATTAAAGGGACAGGCTTTTTCTCCGATGCGATCGCGATAATCATAGACACAGGATTTACAGTAATCGCTCATTTTATTAATATAGTTTGCTGAAGCAGCGTAGGGCTTAGAAGCCAGAACACCTCCATCTGCAAATAATCCCATGCCAATGACGTTCGTTTGCATCACCCAGTCATAGGCATCAATAAAAACTGCATGAAACCAGTTTTCAACGGCTTGGGGAGACAGCCCAGTAATTAACGCAAAATTTGCCAAAATCATTAACCGTTGAATATGATGAGCATAGCCTGAATGCTCAACTTGACTGAGGACTTGATGTAAACAGTTCAGGTCTGTTTTCTCGGCATCCCAAAAAAATTCAGGGAGAGGCTGAGTGTGATTAAACCAATTGCGCTCAGGATAATCTTGATCGAGAAAAACGTAGAGTCCCCGCATGTATTCTCGCCAACCCAACACCTGGCGGACAAACCCTTCAATACTGTTCAAAGGCAAGGTTTGATCGTGATAGGCTGCTTCAATCCGTTGAATCACAACCAACGGTTGCAGCAGTCCAAGATTCAGATAGGGGGATAGGAGCGCGTGCCACATGGTATCTTCCCCCGTAACCATGGCATCCTGATAGGGGCCAAAGGTGGCGAGTCGTTCGGCAATGAAATGTTCAAGGACTTGTCGGGCTTGCTCACAGGTTACGGCCCAACCAAAGGGTTCAACTTGGCCATACAGCGGACAGTCCAGGGCTTTAACCTGTTGAATCACGGCTTGGGTGATTTCATCTGGTTCAAACCAAAGGGCTTTTGGAGTTTGAAGTTTGCCTTTGGGCGGTTTACGGTTTTCCTTGTCGAAATTCCATTGGCCCCCAACCGGTTTATCTCCGGCCATTAGAACCTTAAATCGTTTGCGTCCCTCTCGGTAAAAGTCTTCCATCAGCAGCCGTTTTCGCGGCTCTGCCCATTGGCAAAAATCAGCTTCACTCCAGAGAAAGTGATTATTCGGAATCCAGTGAATTTCACAAGCAAGATTTAAGGCTTCAACCTGTTGTACAAAGGGGCGATCGCCCGGTTTCATTATCTGCACCTGAGTGATCCCATGGTCTCGAATCCATTGGTTCAAGGGCGTAGCAAAATCGGGTGCGGCTTCGACATACGTGACGGGCCAACCCGAGTCTCTGAGTTCCCTTG
>JBOFUV010000091.1:0-15076 GCA_051652765.1 Microcoleaceae cyanobacterium
CCAGGGAGCGGCTGATGTCGAAAAATGGGCTAAGGGTTTAGTGGCGAACTTTGCCAGACCCCCAGAAGGCAATGACACCAGTCAGATTCAAGCCGTTGCCGCTGGAATTGGGGATGTAGCCCTGGTTAATACCTACTACCTAGCTCGACTAGCCAGTTCTAGTAAGCCTGAGGAGAAGGCGATCGCGAGTAAAGTTGGGATGTTTTTCCCGAACCAGCGCCAACGAGGAACCCATATTAATATCAGTGGGGCAGGAGTTGCCAAAAATGCACCCAACAAGGCAGGAGCCATTCAACTGTTAGAATTTTTCGTCACTCCTGAAGCTCAGAAACTCTTTGCTGAAGGCAACTTTGAATATCCAGTGGTATCCAGTGTTCCTCCTGCGAGTGTCGTCGCACAATTTGGAACCTTCAAAAGTGATGCTGTGAATGTCACTAGCTTTGGCAAGCGCAATGCCGAGGCGATTAAGCTGATGGATCGATCAGGCTGGAAATAATCAGTCTACTGAGGGAATAACTGTTCGAGTCCAGAAAAGTCAAGAAAAAAGTGTGCGGGTATTTTGTTCAGAGTCAAGACACCCGCACTATCTTTTAGATAACGATTAGATAACGATTTCACAGATTGATGACAGTTTAAACCAGCTTGGAAAAAAGCCGACAAATGTCTTAGCCTGCTTCTTGAGAAGCGAGGCGGGTAGTTTGAGCGACTTCAACAGTCGCCAGACTTAACTTTTGGCGCTGACTAGCAGCCACAATGGCAGGAACCAAAAAACAGACCATACCATTGAACAGGGCCAACAAGAGGCCATAAATCCACCCGGTTTCCATCACAAATTCTCCATTTGCAAACATTGTTTTATAAGCGTTATGTAATTCAATATATTGTTGCAAATCTTCCTGGATTTTGCTAGTACCGTAGGTTTGAATGTTTGATAATGAGGATAAGACTACCCAATAAATAGACTAGCCAAAATCTGAAACCCTGCTGCCAAACGGGTTCCGAAATTATGAACAAATTTATTAATTAAGTTGGAGTTATATTACGCTGCCTTTAAGAACTCTTTCAAGACAACCTGGTATTGATCTCCTCCAACTTGAGCAACGTTATTATGTCCAGCCCCTGGAATAATCAGTAATTGCTTGGGGTCTGAGGAAGCAGCAAATAATTCCTGGCTCATTTGGATTGGAATGACTTGATCTTCAGTTCCGTGGGTGAAGAGCGTTGGCATTTCTAAATAGGGAACTTTTGCAATTGAATCAAACCGTTGCGTTAATAGAAAATCAATCGGAAACATCCAGTATTTTCTCTGAAAATCAATCATATTCCGAATAGACGTAAAGGAACATTCAACAATTAAACCAGCAATTTCAGGATGTTGAGTTGCCAACTGAATTGCGATCGCTCCCCCTAAAGAATGACCAAAAATGAATATTTTTTGGGGATTGACTTGACGCTCTTGTATTAAATAATTCCAAGCGATTTCTACATCTTGATAAACGCTGTTCTCTGTAGGAAACCGCTTTGTACTAAGACCATAGCCGCGATAGTCTACTAACAATACTGACAATCCAAGTTGATGAAACAATTGAGCATAGTCAAGATTTGCCGCAATATTGCTACGGTTACCATGGAAATCCAAAATAACTCGCTCATCCGTTGTAGACGCTGAAGGAATCCACCAGCAGTGAATCGTTTCCACTTGACCTGATTTCAGGTTTACAGGTAGCCAAACATCCTGATAGGGTAGGTTCAATTCATTGGGAGTCCGCTTGATATCTCGGGAGGGAAAAAAGATCAAGCGATTCTGTCCAAACCGCAAGACAAGGCAGACTAGAAGATAAAGACTCGCGAGTAGTTCGCTCAGAATTAAGCCCAGATGCCCCCAAACAGAAAAACTTTCAGCCATTAAAGTTACAGTACTGAATATAATTATTAAGTCGCTTACCATTGTAATCCTGAAATTCTAATCAAACTGGAGCTTAAGGTCAATTTGTGACTCTGGGCGCTCTGTACTTCCTCGCAAAATTCACAACAAGATTTAGCTCAAAATAAACAAGGGTTGAGAACAATGCCTTAATACCCTAGGGAATGTACTGGTGTGAGAAACGCCATCGATATTGATTTAGGTTCAAAGTCTATGAATCCCAATCCGGACAGTTTAAAAGATTCTCAGCCCTCCCTGAACCGACCCCACACAACCGTGATCTTGGCCATGAGTGCAGATGGCAAGATTGCAGATAAGGGGCGATCGCCAGCTCGATTTGGCTCTGCCGTTGACAAAGCTCATCTGGAAAAACAAATTGCCCGAATGGATGGGGTATTATTCGGGCGGGGAACCCTAGATGCTTACGGTTCAACTTTACGGGTGACCAGTGCAGAACTGTTACGCCAGCGTCAACAGGAGAACCGACCCGCCCAACCGATTCAGATCTTATGTTCCCAGTCCGGTCAAATTAACTTTGACTGTCAGTTTTTTCAGCAACCTATACCCCGTTGGTGGTTAACGACCCCTCAAGGGCTAGCAACTCCAGCGATGCCAATGGTCAAGTTACAGACCTATTTCGAACAGATTCTCACTGTGAAACCCTTTGGTCAGGGAATTAACTGGCTGGAAGCCTTGGGACGATTGTTGGAACTTGGCCTAGAGCGTTTAGCAGTTCTGGGAGGAGGACAATTGGTGAGTTCCCTGGCTGAACAAGGCTTAATTGATGAACTGTGGCTAACCGTCTGTCCGGTGATTTTAGGGGGAGTTGAGGCTCCGACCCCGGTTGAGGGGGAAGGATTTCTGGCCCATGTTGCCCCCCGACTGAAACTCCTAGAGGTCAGACAAGTTGATCAGGAGGTTTTCTTGCACTATCAAGTTCTCTAAAAATTTCTCGAGAAAAAGGGCCTTAGTTTGTCAGACAATGACCAACGAAGGGGTTTTATTGCTTGACTGAACCGTCTGGCATCGTTGCGCCTTTAAAGTCAGATCCGTCCAGTGTTGCCCCCTCTAAACTGGCGGCGTTCAGATCAGCGTCTGTAAATTTAGCCTGGGTGAGCTTGGCATTGGTTAACTTTGCACCCCGCAAAAAGGCTCCCGTGAGATTTGCTCCCTCTAGATTGGCATTGGTAAAGTTAGCATTGGTCAGGGCTGCTGTTGTTAGATTGGCCTGACTCAAGTCTGCGCCACTGAAGTCAACACCATCCAGTAATGCTGAGGTTAAGTTGGTTCCTTTGAGGTTGGCTTCTCTTAAAATCGAGCCATTTAACTTAACCTCAGTCAAATCTTTTCCAGAAAGATCTTGTTGACTTAAATCACATTCAAAACATTCTTTGGTCTCTAACCATTGAGCCTGAGATGATTGAGTTTCTTGAGCTTGCTGTTGGGGGGTTTGTCTGGCACACCCAGAGCTAACTGTCATTAAAGCAATCATTAGAACCAATACTGTGACTAATCTCAACCGTTTCATTTTGCAAGCTTAAAATTGAATACTTAAAATTGAACACTTAAAATTGAATACTCAAAATCAAAAACTAGAACCAAAAGCCAAGAACTCTATTCTCAAACCGACTATAACCAGTATCGTCGCCAATGAAAGAAATTTTCAATCCAATCAAACAGAACGGTATTCTTTTGATGACGATGCTGTAACTCAGCCTGGGTAGTTTGGCCAATAATTTCTGAGAAGGTTAGCCAAGGTTGAGGCAGTTCAGCGATCGCCTCTGAGCTAAGATTCTGACGAATTGCCAAAGCCAAACTGTTGATCATTTCACTGGATTGAGCACCCACAACCGTTGCCCCTAAAAGCTTACCATTTTGATGCCCGATCAATTTGAGAAATCCTGTTGTTTCTCCTTGCAGCAACGCTCTAGGCAGGGTCTTAAAATACTCTCGATGCACCCAGACCTGATTTCCATAGCGATGTTCAGCCTGTTGTTCGGTCAGTCCTACGCGGGCAAGTTGAGGATTAGAGAAAATGGCCCAAGGAATTCCTCGATAGCAAACTCTAAACCTTGGCCAATACAGAGCATTTTTCAGGGCAATTTTAGCTTCGTAGTTGGCAAGATGAACAAAAGAATAGCCTCCCAGGACTGCACCACAGGCATAAATACGGGGGTTGGTCGTCTGCAATTTTGAATTGACCGGAAGCTGATTTTTCATGATTTCAACCCCTACAGCTTCAAGATTAAACTGACTTAACTGAGGACGTTGCCCAGTTGCCAATAAAATCTCATCAACTTCAATCGCCTTATTTCTAACCTGTAACCATTTCTGCTTTTGAATGATCTGGGCTTGAATGACCTCAGTTCGAGTCAAGATCTGAATTCCTTCGGCTTCGAGCTGAGCTTGGATCAGGTGAGCGGCCTCTGGATCTTCCTGGGCCAGAATTTGAGGACTTTGAACGGCAATTGTGACTTGTGATCCAAGCTGAGCAAACACTTGAGCCAGTTCAATGCCCCCCGGATCACCCCCGACTACAACCAACTTTTGGGGAAGCTGATACAACTTGCCAATTGTTTGGGGAGTCAGAAATCCAGTCAGGGACAGGCCAGGAATCTCAGGAACTCTGGGTTGTCCTGCCATTGCGAGTAAGTAGGTGCGCGATCGCAGGATGCGTTGATTGACCCTAAATCTGAGTCCCGGCTTGCTGATAAATTCTCCCTGACCCATAATCACATCGACCCCCTGAGTCGCCAACCGCCCCAGAGAATAGGACTCTACCGCGTTTGCAGTGACTTGTGTCGCCCAATATTGCAGATTATCCCAAGCAATTGGTTCCTTGAGGCCCGAGGCGAACACCTCAGAAAGTCCTAGGGTTTGTACTTGTTTAGCCTGTCGAAGGATTTGACTGACAATGACTAACGCTTGACGATAGAGATCCCCTTGGATCTGACCGATCGGATCTTGAGGAGGCTGAGGCTCAACTAGGGCAACCCGCGCTTGCATTTGAGCCGCTGTTGCTGCCGCATATCGACCGGTCAGACTTCCACCCACAATCACAACATCATAATCCAGCATGAAATAGGCAACAGATTACAGGGAACGGGGAACAGGAAATTCAAAGTTTGGTCTGTAAAGGCTGGCTTGTGCCGCTCTGGATTCTAACTCTTCTCTAAAACATCTGCGATCGCATCGAGTAACTTTTGGTTATCTGCTTCAGTTCGAACTGCAACCCGGAAATAGTGTTCACCCAGTTCTGGAAAACTCAGACAGTCTCGAATTAAAACGTGATGGTTTTGCAACAGTTCCGCCTGCAATGGAGAAACAGGCTTTTGTGAGTACACGAGGACAAAATTGACAGTCGTGCCATAGGGATAGAGACTCGGAAATTGAGCCAAGCCTTTTTGTAGCTGAGGACGGGCTACTTCTAGCCAATCCCAGGTTTTTTGCTGAAATGTCTGATCTTGCAGAACGGCCACTCCCGCCGCCGCCGCCAAGGTATTGATGGGCCAGGGATCACGCCACTTCTGCCACCGTCGAATCCGATCGGGATGGGTAATCACATAGCCCAGTCTCAATCCAGGAATGCTATAAAACTTCGTCAGAGAGCGCAGGATCACCAAGTTCTCAAACTCGGTGACCATACTCACCAGGCTCTCGTGTTCTTCAGGGGGCAGGAAATCCATGAATGCTTCATCAATGACCACTAAAGCAAACTGTTTCAGGTAGGGACACAGAGCATCTCGTGACAACAGCCATCCTGTGGGATTGTGAGGATTGTTTAAAAGTACCCCCATATCAAACAAGGGATGAAAACAAAGCCCTTCAATCGTTGTCTCAATCCGGGCTCCCTGATCCCTTAGCATCCCCGATTCAAAACAGCCAATTGGGCAGTCAACGACCTTGGCTCCAAATGCCCTGAGCGATCGCCGATAGTCTCCAAAGGCAGGAGTCAAAAGATTCACCGCCTCTAGCTGAGCCAGTTCCCGGCCAATCCAAGTCAGCAACTCAGCCGCGCCATTCCCTGGCAGAATCCAATCTTCGTTCAAGGGAGAGTGAGCTTGAGCTAAGGCTTGCCGGAGTTCTTGGTATTCTGGATCGGGGTAAACCTTTAACTGATGGAGATTAGCCTTAATTGCTGTAATGACAGACTTGGGAGGGCCAAGGGGATTAATACTAGCAGAAAAGTCTAAAATATCAGTGGCTGAGCAACCTGCAACCGAGGCTGCCCAAGCTAGATTTCCACCATGGCGGGGCCTGACAAAGGGTTTTGCCGACACTGTTAACCTTCAGCCTTTTCAGGGGCGACTTTCTCCTTGAAGGACTTTCCGGCTGAGAAAGCTGGAACCCGCGTGGCTGCAATTTCCATTTTTTCGCCAGTTTTAGGGTTACGGCCCTCACGAGCTTTGCGCTCACGAGACTCAAAGGAACCAAATCCCACTAGAGTCACTTTGTCGCTGTTAGAGACTGCCTCCATGATGGTCTCCAAAGTTGCTGAAAGGACAGCATCTGCCTGTTTCTTGGTGACGCTCGCCTTTTCAGAAACGGCATCTACTAATTCTCCTTTGTTCATCGCATTCATGCTCCATAGCGTTACAGTAACGGTTTAGAGAACATTTGAGGGAGTCCTTGCGGCCATCTTCCCTAAAGATACTTCCTAAACCAACAGGAAGTTGTATCTACTTTCAGTGCTCATTAAATCCAAAATACCATGTTGGATCGCCGTAGCCTTGATATAGCGCAACTTACACTGCACTATTCTAATAGTTTTAACGTGAATTTGGAAGAATTAAACCTTTAAATTTATTATGGAACGCTGTATCACAAAGCAAATACCATCCACCCTAGACTTTAGATTTGGATTTTGCGGATTGTCAAGGCAACTAACCTCTTGGATTGAGGCATTTTAGCAATCCGCTTGACTCAAGATACAGAAAGGCGTTGAATCCAACGCCTCTGAGTCTGAGATCAACTTCCATTGATGGGTTTTCTAGGAAGCCATGGCAACTTCTAGCATCTGTTGCAATTCACCTTTTTGATACATTTCGATCAGCACATCTGATCCCCCAACAAACTCACCATTCACATAAACTTGGGGAATCGTGGGCCAGCTAGAATATTCCTTGACTCCCTGACGAACCGCCTCGTCTTCAAGAATATCAAAAGTTTCGAAGGGAATTCCGAGACTATTTAAGATTTGCACGACATTATTGGAAAAGCCACACATTGGCATTAACTTATTGCCCTTCATAAATACAAACACTTTACTCTGGGCCACTAAGTCATCAATTTTTTGCTTGGTTTCTGGGGTCATCTTTTTACCTTCAGATCGGTGTACAAACTCTAACAATGCAACCTTGAAATCTCAAAACAAGGAGATTTTCAACACTTTTCTGGACATTGACGGGCACTATGCAACTGGGCTTACCTTTTCCCAATCAGCAGGTGTAAATGTTTTCAACGCCAGAGCATGAATTTCCTCTGTTGCCATTTTGGCTTGAACTGCCTTGTAAACCATCTGATGCTGCTTGACCAGGGTTTTTCCTTCAAATTGAGCTGAGACCACCACCGCCTGAAGATGATCCCCACCACCCAGATCATTGACCTGAACATGGGCATCAGGCAATTCAGATCTGATCATTGATTCAACTTCCGTTAGGGAAACCATGTATCCTCCCTCTGCAATTAAGGTTTAACTCAAATATTGTAAATGAATCACCCTAGACTCAACTATTACTGAGTTGGCTGCGTCGAAGACGTAGACTGCCCGTCTGGGGTATTACGCGGAAAGGAATCAGTCACAAACCCCAACTCCATAAGCTGCTGGTAAGCCTTCTGGCCTAAATCACGGGTTGGAGCTTGGGAACGAATCACTTGAATCAACAAGGGAACTGCAAGTTCAGGCTTATTCTGAGCCCTATGGACTAGGGCCAACTGATAGGTCGCAGTATCTCGCATCTGAGCACTTTCTCGGGCTTGGTCGCGATGCTGGTCTGCAATCCGATTATCAACTCCAGAGAAACTGGATGCAAGTTGCTGATAAAAGTTGGAAAGCTGGTTGAAAACTTGACGAGCTTCCTGTAACTTGGTGGCGGCCTCTGTATAGTTCTCAGTCGCAACGGCACTGCTCGCTTCCTCAACCAGACGGTTTCCACCCTGAATACTGAGAAAGCTACTGTCCAACCCGAGGGGACGCAGCTCTCCTGGCAAAACAGGCTGGACTCCTTCTTGGGGAGAACTGCCAGGGGCCAAAGGGTCAGAACCGTCCAGGGTTGCAGGATCAACAGGTTGCGGGATCTCTTGAGCCTGAACTGCTATTGGGAAACTGCTTCCCAGGGCAATAAACAAGCCACCCAACACGGTTGACAACCAGAAACGAGGAACAGATGCAGAGGAATCCATAATTGATTCAGGGCGATCGCGTAATGGAAAAAATTGAGTTTCGTAGATTTTATCATTTCTCAGTCCATTTATGGAGTGAGAATAGAGCCGCAGCCAAAACACCCTGTTTCAGAGGGAATACCAGGAACTAGGAACTTTTCAACCTTGTCTAATCAACCTTGTCTAAGATAAGCTATGCTGCTTTAGCAATTCCGTAGTGTTAGTATAACTGTCAATTATGGCTGATACTGCCAACCTAAAGCCGTCCCAGTTTAATCTCGAAGATTGTCTTCCCCCCCAAAATATTGAGGCAGAAGCAGCAATTTTAGGGGGGATTTTGCTCGACCCGGAAGCGATCGGTCGAGTGACTGAATTCCTCAAGCCAGACTGTTTTTCCCTGCAAGTTCATCAGATCGTTTATCGAGCAACCTTGGCGCTACATTTGCAAGGAAAACCAACGGATTTAATGACAGTTGCCACTTGGCTGGCGGATCACAATCAACTAGAAGCCATTGGCGGACAACCCAAGTTGGCTCAATTGGTAAATCAAACCGTTTCTGCGGTGAATATTGACCAGTATGCTCTGCTGGTTTTAGAAAAGTATTGTCGCCGGGAAATCATTCATGCAGGCCATGATGTAGTCGGTTTGGCCTATGACACAACGTTGCTGCTAGAAGACGTTTTTAATCAAGCTGAAGCACGCATCTTTGAAATTACTCAAACCCGACCGCAAGATGGACTGATTTCAATTGCTGAAACGTTAATTAATACTTTTCAAGACATTGAAGATCGTAGTGAAGGGGCGACTCTCCCTGGAATTCCCTGTGGTTTTTATGATTTGGATGCTATGACAGGAGGATTCCAACGCTCAGACTTAATTATTGTTGCGGGAAGACCCTCAATGGGAAAAACCAGTTTTTCAGTCAGTATTGGTCATCAAATCGCCAAAACTCAGCAGCTTCCTGTAGCAATTTTTAGCTTGGAAATGTCTAAGGAACAATTGGTTCAGCGCCTGCTTTCTAGTGAGGCCCAAATTGAGAGCAATAGGCTGCGGGCAGGTCGAATTAGCCAAGCCGAATGGGAGCCCTTAACCATTGCTATTAGTGCCCTCTCGGAGTTACCTATTTTTATTGATGATACGGCGAATCTGACCGTCTCAGAAATCTGCTCTAAAGTTCGACGCTTACAAGCCGAACAAGGTGGAAATATTGGCCTAGTTTTGATTGATTACTTGCAACTTATGGAGGGAGGAACGGACAATCGAGTTCAGGAATTGGCTCGAATTACGCGATCGCTCAAAGCCATGGCCCGTGAATTGAATGTTCCTGTTATAGCCCTGTCTCAGTTGAGCCGCAGCGTTGAATCTCGAACGAATAAACGTCCGATGATGTCGGATTTGAGGGAAAGCGGATCGATTGAGCAAGACGCAGATTTGGTGATCATGTTGTATCGAGATGATTATTACAATCCGGACACTCCCGATCGGGGGATTTCAGAAATTATTATTGCTAAGCATCGGAATGGGCCTACTGGAACAGTCAAGCTATTGTTTGATCCACAATTTACTCGATTTCGAAATTTGGCTGCCTCTGAACACTATTCGTTCCCAACGACTCCAGGGGCTAACCAGCTTCCCCCGGCCCCATAACTTTCTGTCTTGCGGTTGATCTACATGCAATTGATCTACATGCAAGAGGTCACCTCATCCCTATGCCTGAACTTCAGGGGATTGCCCTGTCCAACGTCCGATGATATGCTGCAAATGCCTTGAATGCTTCTGTTTAAGATGTTAAGAACACTCATATTTCCTGTTGTTGGCCTGTGGTTTGCCCTGGGATTTGCTGATCCTGCCCATGCTGAACTTGCTCTAGAAAGAATTAAACGAACTGGGGTGCTGACCGCAGGGGTGCGAACCGATGCGGTTCCATTTGGTTACTTAGATTCAGACAACCGCATTCAGGGTTACTCGGTGGACTTAATTAAGTTGGTTCAGCGCCAACTAGAACAAGAATTGAATCGGCCTATCCAGTTAAAGCTAGCAGTAGTTACCCTAGAGGATCGGTTTCAGCAGGTTCAAGATAGCAAGGTTGATTTGGTCTGCGAAGTCACCAGCATTACTCCAGAGCGGGAACGTGCCGTCGATTTCTCCATTCCCTTTTTCACTTCAGGAATTCAATTGTTGGTGCGGCAAGAGGATGCCCTGCGACTCGACCCAACTCAAATTTCTGAGGAAGAATTGCAGCAGGCTCGACCCAGTCAAGTTGCCATTGGCTTTTTACAAGGCACAACAACTGATACAGAGTTTCGTGCCGTCTATCCAAGAGCTAATTGGCAAGCGTTAACTAGTCGGGCCGAGGGAGTAGATCGCCTCAAGGAAAGAACGTTGGATGCGATCGCCAGCGACGGAATTCTCCTGCTGGGAGCACTCTGGCAAGAGAAAACACCTTTTGACCAGTTTCGCTTGGTTCCAGAGGAGCCCCTAAGCTTTGAAAACTATGGCTGTATTCTTCCCCAGGGCGATCGCCCTTGGAGTGAAGTCGTGAATCAAGTCATCACCAGTGCAGAAAATATTCAACTCTGGCAACAGTGGTTCGATCAAGAGACTGGACAATTTCCCTACGAACGGTTTAACTCGTCCCTCAATTCCCCCAAATAGCATCAAGCTTGCGGTTTGGCAGGCAGATCCCTCAGCAAAAGCCAGAAAAAACCAGCGCACAATTCACTTCGAATGGTCTAAGATGACAACATCAGAATTTTATGGTTTTAGCTATGAAACTTAGAGTTCCTTCCCTTGTGATCTTGGGGCTTGCTACTTTGGTGATGCCTGCTCAGGCTGAGAACTTGGCTCATACTCAGCAGCTCTTGGCAACTAAGCAGTGTCCCAATTGTGATTTGACCCGTGTGGGTTTGGTGCTGGCAAATTTGAGTGGGGCAAATCTTCAAGGGGCAAATCTGGCAGGAGCAAACTTAAGTCGAGCTGACCTGAGCGGAGCCGATCTGAGCGGTGCAAATCTGACGGGTGCTAGTTTGTATGGCGCGAATCTCATGGGTGCGAACCTGACAGGAACAACCCTGAGTGGTGCGGATCTGCGAGGAGCTTACCTGGGCAACGCCATTGTTACAGATACAAAAGTAACAGAGGCTCAACTCACTGGAGTGATTGCCCTACCGGGGAGCACAGGGACAGCAGAAGATTTTTATCGGTTAGGGGTTCAAGAAGCCAAGGCTGGTAACTACGTAAATGCCATTGATCACTATACTCAAGCCCTGCGTCTTGATTCGGACTTGGCGGCGGCCTACTTTGCTCGTAGTATGGCTCGGGCAGACTTAGGAGATTTGGTCGGGGCAATGTCTGATGCCACCTCTGCCAAGGATCTTTATGTCAAGCTAAAAAGCACCGAAGGCGAACAAATCTCTGAGCGATTGGTTCAGACCTTGGACGCGAAACTAAATCCCGAAAAGGAAGACGAACCAAGTGGAGGCGGTTTTTTAGGGATTATTCAAGGGGTTGCACCACTGTTGCTTAGACTTCTATTCTAATTTGCTGCATTCCTCGTTGAGCCGCTCGTTCAGATCGCTCGTTGAGATAATTGTCTGGCTGGTGCGCCTTAAATGCTGACTGTATTGACCAAGCAAGGAACTAGATGGAATGGGAAATCAGCAAAAGCGATCCTTTTGGGATTTTGTCACCCAAAAAGCTTCAGGAATTCGTCAATCAGTTCATCAAAACGCTTCAGAAACTGGCAAGACAGTGGTTGGAAAAGCAACAGAGGTCGCAATCCACCGGGTTGTTCAAGTGGGAGAGGCGATCGCTCAAGGCGCTTCTGAAACGAAAAGACGAGTGCAGGACAAGGCCAATGAAGTGCAAGAATCCATCGGCCAAGCGGCTTCGGAGGTGAGTAAGAGTGTTGTAGAAACTGTTGTAGAAACGACGGTTAGTTCGGTTGAATCGGTTAGTCAGAAGGCCCAGATCTGGGTTGAAGCGATTCATCTGGATCAGCCGCCTCCAGGGAGTTCTGTTGCTGTTTCAGACTGGAGCTTGGATGAACTGTATCATATTTTCATGAGTCCCCAAGTTACAGTTTACGGCGGGACACAGATGGTGACGCTGAAGACCGGAAAAAGCTATCAGGTTAAAATCCCACCCGACCGGACAGAAGGCTCAAATTTACAACTTCGAGGTTGTGGACTCCAGAGAGATGATGCCTTTGTTGTGCTTCATACCTTATTCAACACTTCCCTCAATATCGATCGCCGGGTGAACCACTTAGTTGCCCAAGCTCCAATTTATGATCGCACCAAAGTTCGGTGTCTAGAAGCCTACAGTCGAATTGGTGAGGCTCTCCCTACTGATGATTTTGCCGCCCTAGACCTCCTAGACTATCTGGTCAATTCTTCTAAACTCTATGCCGAAATTGGTCAGCGATACACGATTGCTAGCCAGAATTCTCGTCTTGTCGGTTTGGAAACCTGCCTGGAATCAGCCCTATCTGCATCCAGTTTGAACAAGTCAGAAAAGCATCTCCTGAGAGCAACCTATCAGTATCTACGAGCTGGAGAAGCAGTGCCTAACCTAGAAGTTTTGGCTCAGCTAGATACTATTATGCTCAATTCTTCCCTCAAACCCGCCCTGAAACAATGCTATTGGATGGCCACAGCAACGACTTGGGTGATTACCACTGATCTTGTCCTAGTGTATTGCCTGCATCAGAGTCCTACCCTGTCAGAATCAGATCGACCTAAACTCCTCTCCACTTACCTAAAGTGGCGCGACAATCCAACGGCGATCGCAGATGTAGAATGTCTCAAGGCTTTGGATAGCTGGATTGCTCAAGCTGGGCTGCCGAGGTTGTGTCAAACCCTGTATCACCTCGTGCGGGAATTTAATCCTGTTGCTAACTTTGACGTTGAACAAGAAGCCTTAGGGGAAACCTTCAGGCGCATGAAGTCGATGATGCAGGCCGTTGTCTGTTCTACAACGACCCCCCCGCTTGAGATGCCGCCGATTCATACGATTAACTTTGCTGCTGGAAGTCTCACCGAGAAAGTCTATAGCGCCGTCTGCCGAGGAGGGTTGGGACTGTTAGGAAAACCTGAACCTCTCCAAGATGCCAATCACTGGGTCAGTGTCGCAATGTCCTTAGTGGTTGCTCAGGTTGCTGAAATGGAGCCTGAAATCAAGGTCAGGTTGGGGATTCCTGCTGTGAGTTCAGGAATGGCAACTCGAGCCATGGGTGCGAATTGGCAGGCTGTCGGTTCCTTCGAGGTCACTGAATCTGGGATCAGTCAGCTTTCAGGGATTGTGGCTTACCGAGCGATGATGTTGGAGCTGAGAAATACAACTGAGTTGGCTCAAGCCTATTCTTCAACTGCGAACTTTAATACTTTCAACACCCTGAGTGTCTGGAGGTTGTTGACTCGGAACCAGGACAAGCAACGCATTATTAAGGATTTAGAATCCTTAATGTATAGCTAGGAGTTTCTGTTGACCAAGCCTGCTCTGATCCGGTTAGGTTGGTTCAATCATCAATTCCAAAAAAATCAAAAAGAGGTTTAGAAACCTGACTCTGGACAAACTCAAGTAATCTTCAATCTGCCAGTTAGTAGTCCAAATATCTGCTAGTAACGGGCTTAATATCGCCATCCTAACCAACGCAAAATAGGGACGATGAGATAATGGCTCACACCCAGGCATAACCCAATTGCAGATCCTAAAATTCCTGTAAACGCCAAACTCAACCAGAACGTTTCCCATTCCAGGGGACTGCTCACCATTGGAAACCGGAGTGCAACTTCAGGAAAACTGCTATCCAACCCCAAACCCCAGAAGATCCCTGCAACTCCCACAGCAGTGATGAAGACGTAAACAGCCTGATGACTGGGAAAATCCAAGCCCAAAGTGACCAGTGCTGCGGCCAATCCCAGGCTTAAGTTGCCCAGTCGGGAGAATTCTGGGAACCCCGAATTCTCCCCAACGATCAGCGCAAGTTTGGCTGTAACACTCCCAATCCCATATCCCAGGGTTCCTAGGACTGCCGCAAAACCATAGCGACGATCTTGATTGAACCCCCCGGCATCCGTCAGCCCCACTGCAGTTCCCAAGCCTGCTAATCCAGAAACCAAGATCCCCGATCCCAATTGACTAACAAACCCCTCAGAACTTCTGAATGTCCACCCCGAGAATTGTTCAGTGACAGCCTGAGCAATGCTTTCGTCCAAAGGAGTGAAGTAGATCAGCATCAGCCCCGATGTCGCACCAATCACTCCCCCAATCCCCCCCAATCCCATCTCCCAAATGGTTTCCAAGGTTGCTTTCAATAGGCTCAGACTCAGTCTTCCCGTCCATCCACTCAGCGCTGTCAACCCATAATCCAGTTGAATCAGGCCAGTTTTGATCACGTCCCAACTCAATTCCAGGACAGACATGTGGCGGCGAGGATATCGATTTTGGCGCACGATGTGAAACAAAATCGTCTGAATTTCGAGGGCAGTTTGGGGGCGCAGGGCATTTTCAAACCGCACCATCTGATCTAACAAATGGGCAAATCGGGGGCTGACCGTGACGCGATCGCGCCACACCAGTTCCGCTGTAGTGGTCTCTTCCAAATCCCCTGGAAATACCCCTGTGAGCAAGTGAATGCAAGTACGACCCAAAGCATAGAAATCAGTCGCCGGATTCACCCTGGCTCCGACGATTTGTTCAGGGGGGCTGTAACCCGGAGAAACTAATCGAGTAGAGCTGCGGGGACTTTCGGGGTGTTCTGGCTCACC
>JBOFUV010000092.1:0-21370 GCA_051652765.1 Microcoleaceae cyanobacterium
TTGCTATTGGCGGATCTTTGGCGGGTAAAAGCAAAAAGCTCAGAGCTGAAAACTTAAAGAGGCTTGATTTCTTCAGAGAAAAAGCTGAATCCATGACAAAGGAAGAATTGGATCAAGCGATTGCTGAATTTGATAGAGAGTTTGATGGTGAAATCCCAAAATCCCAAATCCTTATCCGCATCAAAAAATAACCGCCTGATGAATTCACCCTGTCGGTGAATCGCCCCTAGCAGGATCGGCTAGTTGGTGGAGCTGATGTGGCTCAGAAATCCCACGTTCCTGGGATTGCGGAGAAGGGGTCGCTCCCCCATTCGCCTACTCTTCGGAGTAGCGAGAGAGAAGAGATTGAGGGCTTTCATAGGGAAATAAGCACCCCCAGTAATGGGCGCGGGCTTCAATATTTTCAAAAGCTCCTCTTGACTCTCTCACCCTTGCCTACTCTTACAGAGTGAATTAAGCTCCCCGTAATGGTTGTGGGCTTTCAACGGATTCAGAAGATCTATAGGCATTTAAAGGGCAATAGCGGTGATCCGGTATTGAGGAATTGAATATGTCCATTATTGGGCTTGACGTTGGGCGCAACCACGCCGTAGCTGCTGCATTGGAAGAACTTCCTAGCAACATTCAGCGCTACTATTCCCAGCATCGGCGGGAGTTCGTGCGGGTAAATTGCGATAAAGAAGGTTTTGATCTGTTGTGGGCGATGCAACCGGAAAAGGTTGTAATGGAACCGACTGGAGGATGGTATTCACGTCTGACGGCTGAGAGATGCGAAGAGCGAGGGATTGAGGTGCTCTGGGTAGGTCATGCAGACCTGAAGGCTCAGCGGCAAAGTTACGGGTTTAAAAACAAGCGAGATCCTGAGGATGCACTGTGTTTAGCGGCCTGCTATTTTGACAACCGCTTTATCGACAAGCATGGACAAAAGCGCTTCATTCAATTCAATCAAGACATCCGGTTGCTTCAGGATTGGTTTTATGAGTCTGAGCAACTGGATAAGGTTGGCAACGGCCTAGTCAACCAGATTCGTCAGCGACTCTGTTACGAGTTCCCAGAGTGGGCTCAACATGGCGCGGGTGATAGCAGTATTAATGACAAATTGGGCTGTCACCCTTTTTGGGCAGCGCTTGCAGGGAGCCACTCATATCATCAATTCAAAAAAGCCTACAGTACAACTGTAGGTGCAGGCTTGAGCGATTATACCAAGCTTCATGCAGCACAATTGGTTGAGTTACAGCGACGCACCCAACCCCTACTGGAGAAGATGGAGGAGTTCTTATCTAAGCCAGAGTTTGAGCCTTATTTAAAAGCCATGGCTCCCTTTAAATTCGGGCTGAAGAATAAAGCTTACTTGGTTTGTAAGTTGTACCCGTTTGATAAGTTTCTGGTGGATGGCAGACCATGGATTGAGCACCATTCCAACAGCAAGGGGAAAAGAAGCAAGCACGACCACTCGCAGCGGCAATTGCAAGCTTACTTAGGGTTGAGCTACACCATGGAAAAATCTGGAGATTCAGGTCAGCTCAATAAGAAATTCCATGGTTCTAAGGTTTGCCGTTCAAGCCTCTACATGTGGGCTAAAAACAAGTTTGACCGGGAACGAGGGAAACACATGGACTCAGAACAGGGGCAAGCACTATGGCAGAAGCATAGGTCACAGAGACGCTTGCAAGATAATGGTAATGGTCAGTTTAAGGCGGGGGAAGATGCGATCGGGGGGGACGATGCAATTATTAGACTGCTATTTAGGACGACTTACGAACTTTACAAAAATCTGAAGCAAGAGTTTTTATGAGGTTCAAAGTAAAATTCTGGGGCTTCTCTTTTTTTGAGGTACGGAATATCCTAGAGTGAAAATATTACTGACTGAAGCTTAACTTACAGCACTTTGCCCAAAGTATGGAACATCTAGCCGCTCAAGTCCTTCTTCAAAAGGGAATACAGGGAGAATTTCTTTGTATTACAACCCAACGAAGCCTGCTGTAAGTGCTATTAAGGTGCTATTAAAGTCCTATTGAAGTTCTGTTGGAGTCATAGACAGGTAGAATGATCGGATATCTTAAGGGAAAAATTACAGAAATTCAGAAAATTAGCAACACTAAAGTTATTCTGATTTTAGAGGCGAATCATATTGGTTATGAGATTCAGATTGTTCCCCGTTTAATTCAGGATCTCCCTGAATTTGGAGAGAGTATTCAAATTTTTACTCACCTCCAAGTGCGAGAAGATCAAATGGTATTGTATGGTTTTTCGAGTACCGCCGAACGCGATTTGTTTCGGCAATTAACGAGTGTTAGTGGTATCGGAACTCAACTCTCAATTGCTTTATTAGACACATTGGGTTTGCAAAATTTAGTTCAAGCTATTGTCAGTGGAAATACCCGCGTTCTCTCGAAGACTCCCGGCGTTGGGGTGAAAACCGCCGAACGAATTTCTCTTGAACTGAAGACCAAACTGTCTGAATGGCGACAACAGGCGGGATTACCCAAGACTTCAACAACACAATTAACCCCAGAAATTCAGGAAGACATTGAGATGACACTTTTGGCTTTAGGTTACACCGGATCAGAAGTGATGCAAGCTTTACAAGCGATCAGCCAAAACAAACAGTTGACGCAAAATACGCCAACTGAAGAATGGATTAGAAGCGCAATTAGTTGGTTGGGAGAAAACGTTTAAACGGTTGCTCCTGAAGTAAAGTCTACTTCTGTAATTGAACTGAGTGAAACCTGATTCAAGGTTACCAAGAGTTCAGTCCCCACTTGAATCACAACACTCTCTCCTCGTTGTTCTAGAGTCAAGTCAAGGAAAGATAGTCCGCCCAAAAGCTCTAGAACATCCTCTCCATCTGTAAAGTCCACAATCACATCGGCTCCGGTCTCTACAACTAGAACAAACTGATCCAACCCTGCTCCCCCAGCCAGGGTATCGTTCCCTAAGTCTCCGAGGAGTCGATCGTTACCCTCCCCTCCCACTAAGGTATCGTTATCTTTCCCACCAAACAATGTATCGTTGCCAGTATCTCCGCAAAGCAGATCTTGTCCTTCGTTGCCACTGATCAAGTCATTGCCTGCACCGCCACAGAGAGAATCTTGGGAACCCGAACTGCCTACGGGTTGATCACTGCCAATGTCTCCAAACAATGTGTCGTTGCCAGCATCTCCACAAAGTTCATCATTGCCGCGATCGCCTAGTAACTGATCATCCCCCGCTTCTCCAGATAACAAGTCATCTTCTTGGCCCCCTCGGATTAGATCGTTTCCTTCCCCGCCTTTTAAGGTATCGGTGTCGCGGTTGCCCTGGATAAAATCATTGCCTGAACCCCCCAGCAGAATATCTTGACCGACAGGAACTTGATCGGAATCGTTAGTATCGCCAAACAGGGTGTCGTCTCCCAGATCCCCAAACAGGGTGTCATTGCCCAGTTCGCCTCGGAGTTCATCGTTGTCTTTACCCCCATAACCGAAGTCGTTCCCTTGACCTGCATACAGGCGATCGCTCCCAATACTGCCCTGCATAACATCATTACCCTGGTTCCCGAAGAGAGTATCCTGACTCATCTCACCGCCGACGGAACTTTCTTGACCTGGGTCGCCGACTAACGTGTCGTTATCCAAGTTGCCAAACACAATGTCATTGCCGTCATTGCCGTAGACTAAATCTTCGCCCCTGCCCCCGTAGAGTGTATCGTTGTCTGCGCCGCCATCCAAGCTATCGTTATTTTCATTGCCCCCGAGGAAATCATTGCCATCTCCCCCAGTTAGCAGATCTGTTCCAGCCAAATCCGGACTGGATAAGCGATTTGTGCCGCCAAACAAAGTATCGTTCCCGGCTTCTCCAACCAAAGAATCAACACCTAAGGAACCAAACAGGACATCATTTGCCGTTCCGCCATTCCCGAAGTCGTTCCCATCTCCACCATCCAGTAAATCACTGCCGGAATTGCCCAACACATTATCGTTGCCGCCTCCAGCCAACAGGATATCATTGCCGCCAAATCCCAGAACAGCTTCGTCAGCGTCAGAACCGACCAAGAAGTCATTGGCTTCTGTACCGGGGAGGGTCACTGCCACACTGTTGCCTGCTAAGGGCTCCAGGGGAAAAGGCAACGTCGGCAGCGTAATTCCGGTAATGGTCATAGCACTGCAAAAGTTACACAGTCCCTCAAACTCCCCCCTGTCCTCATCTTCCAGAACTAACCGAACGGTGGCAACATTAGAAACGGCTCCTTCGTTGTCGGTGGCTTGATAGGTGAAAGTAAACTCGGCTTCAGAGGGATTAGAGTCAGGACTAAACCTCAATTGATCGGCTTGATCCAGAGTTAAGTCCTGCACCTGACTTAAATCCGTAATTTCCAACCCATCCAGGAACAGTTCTCCTTCAGATGGGGTTAACAGACTAATCAAATCAAAACTCACAACTTCACCGTCTGGATCAGTTGCAGTTAAGGCCGGGACATCAACGCCATCACTGTCTCTGGGAATATCTTCTAAGAGTAAATCTTCGGCAATCGGAGCCAGATTGTTGTCAATCGGAGGCGATTGTTGTTGCGTGACATTCAGAATGATATCCACTGAATTGGAGGAATCCCCGTCATTGTCAATGGCAAAGTAGCCCAACAACAGCTCTCCTACAAAGTTCGGATTGGGGCTGAAAGACAGGGTACTGGCTTGCTCCCCAGACAAGTTCTGAACTTGGCTGAGATCGGTAACCGCCACTCCCGCTAAAAATAACGTGCCTTCATCCACCTCTGGCAGCGTGATCAGGGTAAAGCCCTCGATTGTTCCATCTGGGTCAGTGGCAATTAACGGCGGAATTTCAACTCGATTCACCCCATTGGTAAACTGCGGAACAGTCACGGACTCGGCAATGGGCGGAGTATTGGCGACCAAAGGGATAGTGACCGTGCCGGGTTCAACTGAAGTCTCGTCATCGTTATCGACGGCAAGAAATTGGAACGTCACCTCACCGACAAAATCTCGATCAGGAATAAATTCAAGTTGTTCAGCGTCCTCAAAATCGATCAAGTCGTCAACTTGAATGGGCTGGCCATTCAGCACCAGTTGTCCATTCAGGGCTAGTTCGGTAATGATAAAGCCCTCTACGGTTCCATCCTCATCACTTCCGGTTAACGCTGGGAGATCAACGGTGTGGGTATTTCTGACTTCATCCAGGGTAATATCATCAGCAATCGGAGGTAAATTTCCCTGAAACACAGGAATGGTGTAAGTCCCAGGAGTTAAATCAAAAGCTCCCTGATTGTCAATGGCGGCATAGGTGAAAACAGCCTCTCCGACAAAGTCCCGATTGGGCTGAAAGGTTAACTGATCCGCTTGATCAATTAAAACCGGTTCATTTAACTGAACGGGTTCCCCGGCCAGAAAGAGTTCCCCAGCTAAATCTGGAATCAGGGATTGAATTTCAAAGCGAACCACTTCCCCATCAACATCACTCCCACTTAAAGCTGGAATCGAAACAGGTTGAGCCGTTCGATTCGAAACATCGGGGGCGGTAATGTCGTCGGTTTCTGGGGGAATATTAGCTGGAATCGGCGAAACAATCGGAATTCTGAAGGTTCCGGGCAAGCTTTCTGCATTGTCATCATCCGTCGCCACATAGCGGAAATTATCCGTGCCAACAAAATCCCGGTTGGGAGAATAGAGCAATTCATCGGCTTGATCCAAGGGAATCAGCAAGGCTGTGTCTGTAATGGGCTGATTTCCCAGAAACAGTTGACCATTGTCGGGCAAGTCAACTACCCGGAAATTCACTAGGACACCGTCTTCATCTATTCCTTGTAAAGTACTTAGGGGAGCTTGGGTTTGATTAACATCAATCTCTGAATTGAAAATATCTTCAACGATTGGAGGTCGATTGATCACCGGAATATTAAAACCCGCTGTGTTTGAAACGGCGTTTTCATTGTCAATCGCGACATAGTTAAACCCTGTCAGCCCTTTAAAGCTTGGGGTTGAAGTGAAAGTCAAACTGTCGGCTAGGGAGATCGGAATAAGTTGATTGGGATCAATCAAAGCTTCGCCGTTTAGGGAGATCTGACCTGCCAAGGGAAAATTCACAATCCGGAAGCCAACGACCTCTCCATCAGAGTCACTCCCAATCAGGGAATTGAGATCTACCTGAATCGAATTGGAGAGAATGTCAGGGTTATTAATCGTCGTGGCAACTGGGGGCTGATTGGGGTTAGTGGGAATGGCAATCAGGGCTGGATTTAAGGACTGTTCGTTGTCATCATCTGTGGCCGTATAGGAAAACGTGGCAGTGCCTGTGAAGTTAGGATTGGGTAAGAAGGTCAGTTGACGGCTCTGTGCTTCTGTCAACTGAGCCACCTGACCTAACCCAGTAACAGGTTGCCCCGCCAAGAGTAATTGACCATTACTAGACAGTCGATCAATGGTGAAAAACTCAACCGTACCATCTTCATCCTCGCCAATCAGCGGCGGAATCACCACAGGAACCGCTGGATTTCTCACGGGAGGCTCAACCGTAATATTTTCAACAGTGGGGCGCTGATTGAAAATGCCTCCGGTCACAATCGGAATCGTCACCACCCCAGTGTTGAGCGATCGCAACCCTTCATTGTCGGTCACGATGTATTCAAAGAAGTCCGCACCGATGAAGTCGCTATCTGGTGTAAAGGTCAATTGAGTCGCCTGTTCGATCTCAACCGCTTGTAATTGGTCAATATCTGTAATTGGTTGACCCTCAAAAAACAATCGACCCTCTGAGGGAAGTTGCTTCAAGCTAAATTGCTCGACGGTTCCGTCTACATCGACTCCGTTCAGCAGGGGAATCACAGGAACCTGACTTGCTTGATTGTTCACCGGATCGAGGAAAATCTTATCCGCAACCGGGGGAAAATTGGCAATGCTGGGAATGATATAGGTCGCTGGGGTTGGATCTTCCCCCCCTTCGTTGTCGATGGCTGCGAACTGAAAGAGCGCAAAGTTAAATGGGGGCTCAGGACTAGGAGTAAACGTCAAGTCCCCAGCTCGATCCGCAGGAACCACTGCGTTCAGTTCCAGGGGTGTACCATCCAAGAACAGGGTTCCCTGAGTTGGCAGTTGCGTAATTCTAAACCCAGTCACAAAGCCATCAGCATCACTTCCCTGCAAGGGGAGCAAAGGAACTTGAACATCGGTAGGACGAATGAAGTTCCCAACGACATCCTCTGTTTCCGGGAGTTCATTCGGAATATCCGTAATCGCAATGGTTGCGATCGCCAGATCGCTGTTAAAGCCATCCTCCCTAGCTTTATCTCGGACAATCACCTCAACGGTTCTTGGAGTAGTCGTTGGGTTAATCGAGGCGTTATTATAGACGATGCCATCGATAATGGCTTCATAGTCCTCCAAACTAGCGCTGCCATTAATTTCTATGGTGGTGCCATCCGCATTGACCGTCAGTCCCAATTGATCCACCAAGGTCTGGGCTGCTTCATTAAAGCCGATGCTTTCCAGAGAGCCATCCAGCGGATTCGTGAGACGAATCGTTGCGACCTCCAGAGTGTCATCATCTGCATCTTCGATTAACGATTGATTGGCAATGGCAACGGGATCTTGACCTTCGGTAAATCCGGTCTCAAAATTAACTCCAGGGGTAGTTGTCCGATCCAAATCTAGGACTGGAGGCTCCTGCAAGGTTTGAATCCGAACACTGCGGAGTTCGTGAAAGTTAGTGCCAGTTCCTGTAGACCCCGCAAACCCAAACTTAAACGTCTCCGGGAAATCCCCATTATCGGCTTTAACATCTAGATTGTTAATTAGCAGTTCATTGGGCTCAATGACCTGATCGAAATCTAAATCCAGGGAAACCGAGAGCAACCCATCCTGAGTCAGCAGGATTTCAACAGTTCTCCGACTCTCCTGATTACGCGCATTAACGTCAGTATCAATCCCAATCGGGAGTACTCCGGTAGTCGTAATAAAATCATAGCCGTCAGCTTCGCTGCCCCGAATCGTAATCGCATCAGGGGTTGAACCCGGCCCCCCTATTCGGCCTTCGCTCGCTCTGGGATTGGCAAAGTTGCCAAATGCATCAAAGCCAATGCCAAGATAACCGCCTTCCAGTCCCGGTTTACCCTGATCAATTCTGGGAGCATAGCCCAAGGAACCCCCAAATCCTCCACTGGTGGTGGGAGATGCGTCACCATCAATCAAGAAAAAACTAATCCCATCGGCTCGTTTGTCCCCGGTTCCTCCATAGGCGAAGAACTCGAACTCTAACTTCAATCCAGCATCGGAGCGAACAGGAAAATCGTAAATGACAAATCCAGCTTGCTCACTTGCATTTGAGGTCAGTCGTAATGCTCCGGCTCCCTCTAAGTCCGGAGTGAACCCCGCAGGAACTCCTGGAATTCCTCCCTCTTGGGGGGCTCGATCAGGTCTGGCCGTGAGGAAGGGATTTTCTAGGTCGCTTGGAGTATCGGAGGTTGTGCCCGTGCCAAAGATCCATCTCAGTTGATCATCAAAGGGGGGTTGAAAAGAAAGGTCAGCGTTGACAAAAGTTTCATCAACCAGCAGAATCAGAACAGAGGTGTAAGCCCTTAGAACCTCTGAGCGAAAGGGTAAGATCTGATTCACTTCACCTGTTGTGACTTCAAGACTCCAATTTCCTCCCAGAGATGAACTGCCCGTTAAGGTCTGAGAGGCAGCAATATTGGCTCCTGTTAACTGAGCCAGACCATCAACGAAATTGCGACCGTGCTCTCCTGCGGCAACACAGCATCCATAGAGTAAAATTTTTCCAGTCTGACCGAGGGCGATTTTCCACTGTTGGAATTGCTCTTTATAGGTTTCTAGGGTTTCTAAACTGAGTTCGACATTCCCGAGGCGTAGTCTTCCCGAAGATCCGTGGGACAAAATATGTAGCGATTCAATGTCCTGGTATTTCCCTAGGGCTTGGGTGATCTGAGTCACGCCATCTTGTTCGGAGCTGAGAAGAACAACACTGGCTTGAGGATCAATACCCTGAACTAAACTCTGATAGTCAGAAATGGATGAATCAATAACAACAACAGTCCGATCAACTTCAAACACTCTAGTATTCATACCTGAATTTACTGACATAGCCTGCACCTGTACCTAATCAAAATGAGGGATCAAAGCACATAGGGGTCTTATACTTAAGCAGTTACATTTTATACGAAGTCAAAGCGTTTTAGGGAAATCGGCTATGGTCTTGATCAACTCAGACTTTGGAGAGACCGAACTATATCTTTGGTGATATATTGTATGTCAAGTTCTTGACCTACTGTGAAATATTACTGTATTTGATCAGCCCTGTTTGATTGGAATCTCAATCACAAATTCAGTGCCTTTGTCTAAAACTGAATGACACGTTAACTGCCCCCTATGTTTTTCAACTACGATTTGATAGCTGATGGATAATCCCAATCCAGTGCCTTGCCCGACATCCTTAGTGGTGAAAAATGGATCAAAAATTTTGTCCTGAACTGCTTCAGAAATTCCTCCCCCATTATCTCGAATCCGAATTTGAGCTGATTTAGACTGTACTTTTTCAGTTGTGATCCAAATTGTTGGTAATGTTGTCTGGACTGTTGTTTGGAGTGCTGTTGAAGATCCTGTTGAAGGTGTTATTAAAAGTTCAGGAAGGGGAGAATGATCTTGAGTTGCAAAGTGGGTTTCTAGGGCATCGATTGCATTACTCAAAAGATTCAGTAACACTTGGTTGAGCTGGCCAGCATAACATTCAACCCGAGGTAACTCTCCGTAGCGTTTAACGATCTGAATTTTAGGACAGTTTTGAGGAGTCTTTAAACGGTGCTGCAAAATCAGTAAAGTACTGTCAATCCCTTCATGGAGATTAACTGACTTAAACTCAGCTTGATCCAATCGGGAAAAATTGCGTAAGCTGAGAACAATGTCTTGAATCCGACTGGTTCCTTCCGCCATTGAACTGAGTAATTTGGGCAAGTCTTCTACTAGGAACTCTAATTCACTAGCCTCAATGCGCTCTTGGATTTCTGGAACGGGTTCAGGATAATATTCTTGATACAGGTGAAGAATCTCTAGAATATCGGCAATGTACTCTCTGGCATAAGTAACGCTGCCATGAATAAAACTTACAGGATTATTAATTTCATGGGCGACTCCGGCAACCATTTGACCCAAACTGGACATTTTTTCTGTTTGAACGAGTTGCGCTTGAGTCTGTTTCAAATCTTTCAAGGCATCGGAAAGTTTTTGAGTGCGTTCTTCCACTCTATCCTCTAGTTCTACATTGGTTTTTTCTAGGGCAGTGAAGGAATCCTCTAGCTGTTCCGCCATCTGGTTGAAAGAGTTGGCCAAGATGCCTAGCTCTTGAATTTTGTACTTCGGGACTCGTTGATGGAGATTGCCAGAGGCGATCGCCTCAGCCGCTTTTCCCAACCGGAGAATGGGCTGGCTAATCCAGCGAGCGGTTAATAACCCGAGCGCTATAGTTGCCCCTAGAGAGGCCAGAGATAACAACAGGGTTGTGCGAGTATTGGCATGAATTTGGGCCATGAAGTCTGACCCTGGGACAGTAACCACGACAACCCAGTCCAAGCCAAACTGATCTCGCCACGGCGTAACTTGCACAAACCGTTTCTGACCTTTGTCGATAAAGTCATGATGTTGGTGAACCTGGATCGCAGCAAAGGAGCCTACCGTTGCTTTCAGATGTTGGGCAGTCGCCTGAATCACTGGATCAGCACTATCAAGGGCGTTGATCCGCTGAGCTTCTCCGTTGACCACTCGATAAGTTGGAGCAGAACCAGAATTTCCAATCAACAGACCATCCCGTTCAATAATAAAAATTCGTCCTGACGGACTCAGCTTAAACTGTTGTAGAAAACGATTGATATCTGACAGGAGTAAATCCACACCAAAAACACCGAGGAGTTGATTGTTTTTGTCATACATTGGGGCGTTAAACGAGGCCGTAATATAGCCTTCAAATCCCTCAGCCGTATAAATTTGACTCCAGATGGGTTTTCCGGCTTTGGCCGTTTCTGCATACCATTCATCTTGCTCAGCATTGTATTCGTAAATGTCGATCAACTGAGTGCGATTGCCTTTGGCATCCGTAGCATAGACATAGTCTTTGTTGCTGGTTTGAGCGTCAATAATCAGACCATAGCCCTCTAACCAGCGTCCTGCCCCCACTCCACCATAGTTTTTGAGATAATAGCCAACATAGCTAACATGAGGATGAATCTGAGCCTGCTTCCAGAGGTGGCGACCTGCAAGATTAAAATCTCGACCATCAAAGAGTCCAGCAGCGATCGCATCAGTCCCCGCCGCCACAATCTGACGAGGAACCAAAAGATATTGATCGAGATGTTGGTCAACCTGATCACTGGTTTTGTCCATCAACTGTTCAGCCAAGTCATTAACTGCCGCCTGACCATTGCGAAAAGAAAGATACCCAACCAGTCCAACGACTCCACAGACTTGCAACACAAAGGGAACAATTAGCAAAGCTTGGAGAGGAAACTGTCTCCAACTTTTTCGGAGGGGAGAAGGCGAGGCTTCAGAAGATGTGACAATCATCCGACAAGGATTCTCCATGTCGTCCTCCTGATAACGGGCTTGAACTATACCGAAGAGTTTAGAGCACAGTCTCTCAGTTGGATTCACCCGATTGGGTCTCTTTTGGGCAGCCTTCAGATTACCCCGCAAAGCAAACTTGGAACGTCAAGCACTTGGTGCTAACAATACTTGGAAACATCCTCACCACAATCATCAGCCAAATAGGAAAGGGCGCGGAATCGCAATCCCACAAGCTGCTCATACAGAGGGTTGAGCTTGCACATCGGCGGGATATGCACGATCTTGCGACCAAATAGCTTCACATCTCGTTCAAAGGGACACTGAGGCGGAATCAGCTTACAGATAAAGCGAGCAACTTTAGGATCTTGCAAATCCCAATCTTCTAGCCAACTTTTGACAGGAGCCAGCAAATCAACGGCTGGGTCGGCAGCTTCAGGGTGAGCAACGAGAGAAGCTCCTGTAATTGCTTCTGGCTGGGTATTAGGGATGCTTTCAATCGTATGCTTCAAGGCATCCAACGCCTCGACCTTCAGCTCCAGCGCCAAGCAGAACTGCTGTAAAATCTCATCCTCGCAAAATGAATAGATGCCATCCGCTAGGGCTACCATAACGGCTGTTCTCAAAAAATTCTCCCCCATCGTTGTACCCTTACCCAGAGCGATGGCCAGATCTTGGGGAGAAATCGGTTCTAGCGTGGCAACGTCTGCATCTGTTAAGAGTTCATCCTGCGTCAAAGAGATAATTAACTGCTTCTCTTCTTCATCAAAGCGTCCATCTATCCACGCCAAGGTCAAAAGCCCCCGTAACCATGCAGTCGTCTGCTCCGGGGTATAGGTAGTTTGAGTTGTGTTCACCATAGCTTCTCCTCTCAGACTAAAAATCTCCTATCCAATGGATAGGATAACATTTCAGCTCAGAGAGACTGATAAGAACGCAAAAGCCTACAAGTCACCGTAGGCCCTAGCTAAATAGTAAGCAGCTAACAGACAGCGTGATCAGCTACTACCTGTGAAAACTACCTCTGGAAATTTCGCTTGAGCTTCGCCCATAGGACGACCTTTACCCTCTTCCTGCCAGAAATTAATGACTTCTGTCGCTCTATTGAGTAACTCAACCCGTTCAACTTCTGAAATCCAACGCTTGGATTCCATCTCATTTTTAAGCTGTTCCCAGGCATCATTTCTAGGCCAGAAAAAGTACTGAGTTAGAGGACTCGTGCCTTTTCCTACCACTTGATCAACTGCTAATGCCACGTTGTCATCCAACCAGAGAACTTTGAGAACGAACCTTGACAATGAAACCTCCAACACAGGCCCAAATACTGAAACTTCACAATGATCAACTATAGCGCAGAATAGAACTGATCAGTGGTGATGGAGAATTTTCTGTGAATACTGCTATGAATACCTCGGTGACTGCAACTGTTATTTTTGATATTGACGGGGTGATTCGCGATGTCGGAGGTTCCTATCGTCGAGCGATCGCTGATACGGTTGAACAGTTTACAGCATCAGCCTATCGCCCCAGCCAGAACGACATTGACCAGCTCAAGGCCGAAGGACTGTGGAACAATGATTGGCACGCCTCTCAAGAACTCATCTCTCGATATTTTGAAGGTCAGGGCGTTTCCAGAACTCAAGCCAATCTAGATTACGAGGCTCTAGTCGCCTTTTTTCAATCCCGGTATCGCGGGTCAGATCCCCAGAACTGGACAGGGTATATCCGTTCTGAACCCTTGCTTTGTGGTAAAGACTATTTTGAACAGTTGACCCAGGCTAGCATTTCTTGGGGGTTTTTTAGCGGAGCCATGCGAGATGAAGCACTCTATGTTTTGCAGGGCAAACTTGGGTTTTCTAGCCCTGCCCTGGTTGCCATGGAAGATGCCCCTGGAAAACCCGATCCGACTGGGTTATTTCAGGTTGTCCAAGGATTGGAATCTGAGCTTGCAGGCACAACTCCTGTGATTTACGCGGGGGATACGGTTGCTGATCTAAAAACTATTGAACAAGCCAGACAACAACAGCCCCGGCGACAGTGGATTGGAGTTGGGGTATTGCCGCCCCATGTGCAAGACACTAAAGCACAGGCCCAAGCCTACCGCACCAATCTGCAAAATGCCGGAGCAACTTTAGTGATTGATAACATTGAGGAACTGACTCTAGTTCAGATCGAAAGGCTAGTTCAATAAATCAAGAAGTTAGCTCAACCTTCAGTCACTCCCCTTCTCACATATCATCCCTGATCGCTATGGTGAGATCATGATTTATGAAGCCATGCTCCAACTGATACTTAAATGATTGGCTGCTTAATCTTTGTTTACAGATTATGCTGATTAAGTTGGGTCTATGAGGTACGTTTACGAATTACCTCTTACCAGGGTGTCCCAATCAGGGTAAATCCAGCCCAGTAATAGGGATGAGCAAGGCTCTGGGAATCAATATCTGCCAGTTCAGGGGGTAACGGAATCGATCCTTGATTTGTGATTAACTGGCCCGATTCAATCCGAACCTTGCCCTGAATCATACTGACCTGAGCCTGCTGTAGAGCTATAGACTTAATCGGGGCAGTTCTTAAAGCGGCGTAGAATTCACTCATCAAGCCTAAAGTTCCCTGATCACTGACGTACCACAAACTGGCGATCGCCGACTTTACCCCAGCCTGTACCGCTAACCCCGCAAATCCCAACTCCGCCTGACGGTCTCCTACCGCTGTTCGGCAGGCACTTAAGACCAATAGCTCCAAGGGCGGTACATCCCAGTTGAGATTGGGCAGTTGAGTCAGGGGCAGACGACCGTCCCAAAGCTGAATGTAGGAGTTTTTCGGGGCTCCTGGTTGAAAGTCGGCATGGGTTGCCAGGTGAATGATGTCATATTCCGTCAGCCGGCGCTGCACCTTCAAATTTGCAAGGGTGAAGGATTCATTTAGGAAGGTTTGACTCGGCCAGAGTTCGGCAATGGTTGCAACTTCTAGCGGTACCGCAGGCAGAGGATTTTGATCCCTGAACGTACTGGCTCCCATGGCCAGAATATCTCCCTGCCGCAAGGAGTCGTAGCGCGTGTTGATGAAACTGGTACTGGGAATCAGGCTGTAGCTATACTTTTCAACCAGGAATTGTTTGCCATCCCAAAGCGCCGCTAGAGGGAGACTCCGCAGTCCCGGCCCGAGAGAAAATAACAGAGTGGTTGCCCCCATTTGTTGGAGATCGGCTGCAATCGGTTGCAGAATCCAGTCATGAAGTTGTTGGGCAGGCCCTTGATAGCGATTGGTGTCCCGTTCCCTGGGATTAGTAATGCTCACTTGCAACTCTCGAATCACCGGAAATAGCTTCTCTGAAGTAGCTTCAGGCACACTACGACGCACTGGAGAGCCAGAGGACGGAATCAAAATTAGCTCTAACTGTTCCTCACGGGCGACAACGTAGACAACGACATAGACTTCTCTGGTTTCTCCTTCAATCCGTTTGAGGACTTCCTGAATCGCTTTTCGGTCAACTAAAGACGTAGTTAGCCCCAAATATTCCTCAAATTCTCGATTCCAACTCCGTTCCACAAGCAGCAAAGTCGTGTCAAGATTCCCACCTTGAAAGGCAAAGTCGGAAGACGCAATTAAATCACTCGGGTTAAAGCTGATTTCACCCGAATCATCCCCCGGATCGATGGTAATCCCAGTTTCATCCGAGGCTTGATCCCGAGAAATCAGATCTCGACCAATGGCGATCGCCTCCCCTTGTCTCAAATCACCGTTGGGATCGCCATTGATTGGCAGTTCAGGGTCAGGAATTAGCGGATCGTCAGTTTGGAAGGCAATATTGCCCTCCGTTGCCGAACGGGGCAAGGTCGTTGGCGCAGTAACTACGGCGGTGCCACTCGTAATTGTTCCGGCAGTGCCGTTGACCCCAGGGTTTCCGACTTCAAAGGCAGCGACAGGAGCGTTTAACTCTCCACCGGCATGACGAATCGTAATCGATCCGCCGCCGTTTGGACTACCTGTGGACAGACTCGCAGTTCCCGTAGGAGAGAATGGGGTGGGAAACGTCTCTGTAGCGCGGAAAAACCGACTGGTGGAGGTGATCGAAATATTGCCTCCGACCCCTTGAGTGCCGCCTTCTGAACGAATCGAACCCACTTCAATGTCCCCTAGGGGATCAAGGATGACGTTCCCGCCGCTGCCGGGGGAACCACTAGCGTTGATTTGTCCGGCCCGAATGGCCGTCTCTGCCTGGATTGTAACAGCTCCTCCGGTTGTGCCTGTTGCAGTCAAATTTCCAGTGGCGATCGCCCCAGCAGGCGCAGTCACGGTGATAGCACCCCCAGGTTCTGTGGGTGAGGTCGTACTTAGGCTGCCTGTGGTTAAATTTTGTTGTTGGCTACTGAGGGTAAGGGTTTCAGCGGTGATGTCTGCCGTGGTTAGGGCTTGATCAGTGGTGATGTCAACGACACCGCGACTGAAGAGTGAATTGTTTAAAATCGTCGTTCCCTCGGCCTCAACGTCAACGCCCCCGGAACCCACGGTAATTGGCCCCAGTCCGGTGACGTTGCCACCCAGAATCTGCAAACCGTTCAGGGGTAAGACGTTACCCACGGTTCCTAAGGTCACGTTCCCGAATCCGGCATTCAGGGTGAGCTGTCCCGGCCCCTCGACTTCAGGAGTTAAGACCAAGGCTCCATTAGTGCTGTCTGTTTCCAGGGCTACGGTGTCGCCAATCACGTTAACCTGGCTTACCCTGGAGAAATCCAAGCCTCCCCCTGAGAACACGTCCCCTGATAAACTAACGATTCCTGCTTGCAGGTCTACTCCAGCTAATTCTCCGCCATTCTCACCGACGGAATCTAAGGTGACCGTTCCTCCAGTCCCGGCATTTAGGATGAGGCGATCGCCCACTCCCGTGATCGGACTGTTATTGAAGAGAATATTTCCAGGATTTAAGGTCGTCAGGGTCACGCCCGTGGTCAGAACTGTTCCTCCCGTTGCCCCGGTAAAGTCCAGGGTGTCATTGACGGTTAAGTTCCCGTTCAAGGTTGTTGTTCCACTGGTACGAACTTGTAGACTGGATAAGGGGTTGAGGTTCCCCACGGTAAACAAACCCACGGTTCCTGTCCCTGCGTCCAGGGTTAAACTGGGACTGTCTGCAACGGAATTCGTGGCACGGTTAATCGAATTGCCAAAGCGGATATTGCCACTGCTTCCGGTTCCAGTCGTGTCAAGGGTAACGGAATTGTCCAACACCACGGGAGCGTCGAAGTTCAGGGACCCTCCTTGGCCCGCTGTGGCTGAAACAGTCAAGTTCCCGCCCAAGGTCACCGGGGTCTCCGAGGTGAACGTCACCGTTCCCCCTTGGGAGGTCGGGGCCGCCGAACGAGTACTGGTGTTAATTTCCCCGGTTAAGAGCTGGCCGGGAGCGTTGAGGGTAACGGCTCCGCCACTGACCTCGGCAGAACTCGTATCGACCCTGCCACCACGGGTATCGATATTGCCCTCAGCACTGGTTAAATTCACCGCTCTGCCAGGATTGATGACATCGCCTGTAACAATGTTATTCTGAGCATTGAGGGTGAGGGTGGCGGTTTCGGTTCCGGCGAGGGTGAAGCCCTGGGCGTTAACTGATTCTGCCCGCAGCACAAGGGGGGAACGGAAGGTAACATCTCCAGCCAGGTTAATTGCACTGCCCTGTTCCTCGGCTCCAATGGTGATTGCACTTAAGTTTGCTTCTAAACGGTTGAGTTCAGCGGCGGTCAGTTCCAACGCTTCCGGGTTAATCGTTTCGATGCCGCCCAGGGTAATGCCCTGATTCGGGGTGAAGGGTTGTAAGGTTAGGGATTGGCCGTTGCCACTAACTGCATTCTCAAAATCAAGTTCATCCCCGGTGAGGGTTAAGTCAGTCAGCAATGTGACTTCATCTCCGTAACGCTGTCCTGAGTCCCCTGTAGCGGTGATATTGCCATTCAACACGGTGGTGCCGCCGCCATTGGTGAAAACGCTGGCGGCATTGACGGCGCTGTTGAACGTTGTTGGGCCTGAACTGTTGACCGTTAACGCTCCCACCGGAACCAGATCTCCAACGGGTTCAGCAAACTGGACTGTACCCGTTCCCGCCTCTAGGGAGAGGGCATTCGCATTGGCTGTCCTGCCATTGAGAGAACCGTTGAAGGTAATGGTTCCACTGCTAACCCCCCCCGCCGTCGTGATCAAGGTCGTTGGCTGGGTCAACTGCGTAGTTTGGTTCAGTTCTACAGATCCCCCTTGACCCACAGGAGCCGAGGTGTCAATCTCTCCGGTTACGATAATTTGGTTGCCTGCATTGAGGGTGACAGGGCCACTGGTTGCGCCTCCCGAGTCTTGGGTGCTGCGGGTGTCAATCTCACCCACGGTTAAGGTTTCGGCAGCGTTGAGGGTGATGGCTCCCCCATCACTGCTCCCAGAATCACTCCTGAGCACCCCGTTGCTTGTGTTGACTGCGCCGTCATTACTGGTAACCGTAATGTTTCCGCCTGGATTGTTGATCTCTCCGGTTCTCACCGCCTGATTCCCGGTGAGGTCAATGGCTCCTCCCCCCAGGGACTCAATCAGGGATGTGTTACTCAAGAACAGGGCAATTGGGTTTGTCCCGGTGCTGGTTCCATTGATTTGAATGGCCCCGATGTCCGATAGAACCACGCTGTTGAAACTGCCAATACCAAAACTGTTGGCTCCGTCTCCTCCCGTTCCGCTCAGATTAACGGCTCCAATTCCTCCCGCCCTGATTTCAGTGTTGCTCAACAGAAGTATCCCGTCGTTGTTGCCCCCTGAGCCGGTTGCAGTTCCCGCCAAGGCAATATCCCCAGCGTCAATTGTTTCAATCAAGCTGTTGTTGGTGAGAATGCCCTGACCACTGGTAGTGCCATTGCCCGTTCCGGTTAACTCAATCCCGCCACTAGCAGAACTGATTAAGTTGTTATTTAGAATCGAAATGCCTTGGCTGTTCGGGCCATTACTACTGGTTCCTGCCAGGGTGATGGTTCCGGTGCCTGAGGTGGTTAAATCAGCCTGATCAAACAGGACAATGCCGTCGTTATCGAGGCCCGTTCCCTGGCTTAATCCCACCAAGGAAAGATTGCCAGTGCCCTCAGAGAAAAGAGTTCCGCCTGCGTTGATCAAAATGCCCTGACTCTGGTTCGTGCCGCGTCCGGTGCCGAAGAGTTGAATATTGCCGTCATTGGACTGAACAAAGCCATTTTCAAAGAGTAAAATTCCTTCGCTGGCTGCGCCATTGCCACTCGTTCCAGCAATCGCAATGTTGCCGATTCCGGTTGAGATCACTTGCGAAGCTCGAATCACTACCCCATCATTGTTGTCTCCCAAGGCATTACTGGTTCCTGCGAGGTTAATGTCGCCATCGGTGGATAACAGTTGAGCATTGCCCGTCAGGGTAATTCCGTTGGTATTTCCTTGACCGAGTAGGGCCGTTCCCGTTAAATCAATTGCCCCAGTTCCCGTCGAGATTAACGTGTCCTGAAAAATATTGATCCCACCCCCCGTTGCGGTGAAATTGCCATTGCCTGTATCAATCGTGGCGTTGCCAATATTTACACTGCCTGTTGCTGTAAAACTCCCATTAGCCGTGTTAATCGTAGCGTCATTAATGATAATGCCAATGCCTGTTGCTTCAAAGTTGCCATTGGCAGTATTAATCGTGGCGTTGCCAATATTTACACTTCCTGAACCGTCGTTATCAATATCAGCGGTGAAGGCAATATTTAAACGAGCGGTTTCGGTCACTTCATTAATACTCTGATTAAAAATATTAATGTTATTCGCAGCATTAAAAACTAACGTTGCTTCCTCAACGTTTACCTCCGGAAAAGGATCAAAGTCGATGGAAGCATTGAGATTAATATCCCCAATGCCGGGTTCATTCGCATCCGTTGCGATGATAACAGTATTGCCAACTCCCAACCCGTCTTCAATCAGACTGACTTCAATAATGCTGCCCCCCTCAACCGGAGGAGGAGCACCATCTTCGATAATAGTAATAGTTTGAGGATCGATCAGCCAGGTTCCCCCAGTCCCGTTGGGAGCAGACAGATCAGGGGCATTGGTAACGGCTAAAAGCCCTCGACTACTGGTTTCAACAAAGCCCCCATTACCAAGGGTTAAGCCACCTCGAACACTAATTTTTCCGTCAATTTGGGTGTAATCCTCTGACCAAACAATCACCCGACCCCCCGATCCATTTTGTAAGGCATCGGCTCGAATCAAAGAGTTGGGATCAACAAAAGTTTGTAAGGCATTCGGGAGGGAACCGGAACCCTGATAGTCTCCCCCAATCCGAATCGTTCCGCCGCCATTGCCACTGGCATTAATCGTTGCCCCTGAGACTTCAATTTGATTCCCCAGCAGGTTAATTTCTCCCCCCGCGCCTTCAATCCTAGAAGCACCTGTAGAGTCAGGCAGAACTGCTGTACTGACTTGCCCTGAAATCATAGCCGTTCCCGGCGTAACAGCTTGAGCAGCCATCAAGGGATGTTCAGCCCGACCTAACACCAAGGCTCCAGTTTCAGTCACCTGAACGGAGGTTGCTTGACTTAAAGTTCCTCCCGTTAACAATTCTGGCAAGGACAGCGGAGTTACAGGGGCTTGTGTTGGTACAACTCCCTCGGCCTGAATCCCTGAATTTAGTCTCTCTGAACTTGAAATCTCTAAACTCAATAAATGCCCAACTTGCCCAATCCGAACGATGCTTTCCCCCGGCACTGCGGCAACTGTGATTCGCCCACCGGGAGTTGTGAGGGTTCCAGTATTTAAAACCGTTCCACCCAATAGGGTTAAACTCTCGTTTGGGGCAACGGCCAGCTTGCCAAAATTGACAATACTGCCGGGAGCTTGGGCTTCAAACAAGAACTGATTCGGATTGCCCACAAGCTCGCTCCAACTGTTCTCCTGAAGACCGTGAAACCATCCTCCCTGGTCAAATCCAATACTGTTTGCAGTTGTAACCGTGAACGCAGCCGGAACATTCAAACTGGCATTTTGGCCGAAGACAATGCCTGCTGGATTCATCAAAAATAAGTTGGAATTCCCCCCGGTGACCTGAATTAAGCCATCAATGAAAGAGGCTTCACCCCCGGTCACCCGACCCAAAATGTTGCGAATTTCCGGCGAAGATAAAAAGTTGAGAATTTGCCCGTCTGATAGCCCAAGCCGTTCAAAGCTGTGAAATAAGTTGGCGCGATCGCCCGACCGTTGACCCCCCGTCACGTCAAACTGATGGGGATTCGGGGAATTTGGGTTCGGAGTAACAACGGTTCCGGTGCCATCCCTAGCCGGGACAATCGGTTGAGCTTGCAGGAATCCCTGAGGCAAGAACACCGACAGTAAAACCGCAAGAAACGCACTAAATTGACGAGAGTGTTGTAGAGCCATGACTAGAACCTTATCTTGTGAAGCAACGCTCAAAATGAAAGCTCCCATGCGGTACGCAAGAAACGCTTAATGTCCTCAGGGGGATGAAAGTCGCAACATAGAGCAATCAGGAATGACTTATAAAATGTCTGTTAAAATGTCTGTGATGCAGGCAGGATAGGTACTCCACGTTCATGCTTTAAGCTAGATTACTATAGCAACCCTAAATAAGGGACGAGAAACTCAAGAGATTTGGGCACAAAGCTCCAAGAGAGGCAGCTCCTTCACCCATTTCAATATATATTTCACAGATTATCTAGGATTGCGATCTGAAGTCTCATTAAAGCTCAGTAGAGGGGCGGTAGGCAGATTCTAGCATTCTAAATGGATCGCAGATTAGCGGTTTACAATTCGCTAGCAATTCTTATTTAGCCGCC
>JBOFUV010000093.1:0-15377 GCA_051652765.1 Microcoleaceae cyanobacterium
GAGGGACTTCAAGCAATTCTGGCTCCCCTTCTCCTGCCTTGGGAGAAGGGGCTGGGGGATGAGGGATGACGTTCTACTCCACCACCAACTCAAACCCTGGCAAAACATCCTCACCTTTCAACCTGGCAGGAATGGATAAGACTTGAACAGGTTGACCAGGGCGATAGATCTCAACGGTTGCCTCACTGGGGTTGATCAGCCATCCGAGCCTAACCCCGTTGTCCATGTATTCCTGCATTTTTTCCTGAGCGTCTACCAATCTGTCGCTAGGCGACATCAACTCCAAGGCAAAGTCAGGGGCTAGGGGTGCAAATTTCTGGCGTTGTTCCTGGCTCAAGGATTCCCATCTATCCAGTCGTACCCAGGCAGCATCAGGGGATCTGATAGCGCCATTGGGGAGTTTGAACCCACCACTGGAGTCAAACGCTTTCCCCAACTGGGTCTGCTCATTCCAAATCCATACCCTGGCAGCGACCCCAAGGTTGTAGTTAGAGGTTTCACTTCCGGTGGGTGGATTCACAATCAGTTCTCCTGCAGCAGTCCGTTCAAGTCTGAGATCTGGGTTGACCTGGCACAGATCCCAGAATAGTTCATCCGTCACATAAATCTTTGGGGGTGCAGTTGTCAGCATGGCCTAATGTCCTCCTCATTCCTTCTCTCCATTCAATCGCTGTAACGGGTTGATCTGGAGCAGCGATCGCCACTCTACTGTTGTTACTAGTGTTTACAATTACTAATAGTGTTTACAACCATTTAAGCAAAGTTTAAATACAATCGATTGACACGGCACTTTAACTCTGGGAAGGTTTAGCTAGGACACCCTACAGATCTCTAAATCCTCCGACCTTGAGGAAGTTTGCTGCCCCCTAAATCCCCCAACCTTGAGGGACTTTACTGCCCCTAAGTTTTCCAGCTTTGAGAAACTTTGCTGCCCCCTAAATCCCCCACTGGGGGACTTTAAGAAATCTAGCTCCCCCAGTATTGGGGTCTGATGGCTACTCAAAAAGCCGCTAATTCTCAAAAAGTCAGCTATTTTGAACTTTAATTGAGCATCGTTTTTTTTTAAGAAATCACTTGAAACGCTGATCTGATCAGGTTTCAGGAGCTTCTGCCAACCCCCTGATTGTCAAATGTAAAGATGTATAATTGCGAGGCTTAAGACCAATATGACATTAAAACTCTAGGACACTTAAGTTTGTATTAAAAGTCAATTTAAACTCATAGGGAGGGACTGATGACATTCACATTTACACGCATTGCGAATACGGGCTTTCCTACACCAGAAGGAGATGATAATTTTCTGGAGTTCGGCGATTTCTTTTCTGACGAATTATGGCCGCCAGCCCTTAACGAGAACAGGGATATTGTATTTTTTGCTCGGAAGAATGAGAATAACGAAAGCGGCATTTATTTTTACGACGACTCGAATAGACAAATCAGCACCATCGTAGATAGCGATACTTCAACTCCAGATGATCCCTTTCCAGATGACGGTTTTGATACGTTCTTAAACTTTTCCCTTCCATCCTTTAACAATAACGGAGAGATTGCCTTCTTTTCAGTAATCCGTTTTTTTCCCCTTAATGAGAATCCTCCTGATGGAAATCCTATTAGAATCGGGACTGGAATTTATACGACAGCCGGAGGACTCAATCGAGTTGCAGATCCAACTACTCCTGTTGTGTTCCAACCTGGCCCTTTTTTTCCTATGGACGAGTTTTCTTCGCAGTTCTCACTTTATCCGGATCTGAATGATTCGGGATCAGTAGTTTTCTCTATCAATCCAACATTCGCGAGTTCAGGAACTAGTGAACTCTACCTCAGAAAGAATGGAGTCTATGAATCCATAGTAGACGCTGATACAGTGATTCCGGGCACTAGCCTCAACTTTGAGGACATTAATTGGTCAATTTTAAATAATGCTGAAACGATTATTTTTACGGGTTCCTCCAGTGACAGTTCAGACCCAGAAGTACAGGGAATCTATCAAAGTCGTGGAGGAAACTTAACAACCATTGTTGATAGTAACACTCAAATTCCAGGCCGGACTGAAACCTTTGAACGGGTCTATTTTCCTAGTCTAAATGAGAATGATAACGTCGCATTCTTTGGGATCGATTCTAGTGATCAACGTGGTCTTTATCTCAGCAATCGTAATGGAATTGGTTTGGTAGCTGATACAAATACTACAATTCCAGAAGGAGTTGGGAATTTTATTGAATTTATCTATCCAACTAGTTTAGATAATAATGAAAATTTAGCATTTGTGGGGATTGGGGCAAATAACCAGCAGGGAATTTATGCGAATGTAATGGGAGAATTCTCAACGGTTATTGATCTGAATATTCCTTTGGAAGAAAAGGCAATTGAAGGTTTGGCATTTGGTCAAGAGGGACTCAAGGGCAATCAAGTTGTCTTTTCAGCAAGATTTACAGATGGTACAGAAGGCATTTATCTCGCCGAAAATGCTCCGGTCAGTCTGAGTTTAAGCGTTGATTCATCCCGAATTTCTGAAAGTGATGGTGAGAATGCCGCAACTGTTACTGTTACTCGCACAGGTGGAACTGCAGCCGCTTTAAATGTTACCTTGACCAGTCTTGATCCAACTGAACTAACAGTTCCTACAACTGTAACCATTCCTGTTGATCAAACTTCGGCTTCATTTAGTATCAATGCAGTGGATGATTTGATTAAGGACGGGGATCAACTGGTTGACATTTCGGCAACCGCCAGGGGATTTGACCAGGAGATTATTTCTATCACTGTTACCGACGTTAACGATCCGCCCAGTTTCACCAGCGTTGCGCCTACTAGCGCTACCCAAGACTTTGCCTACACCTACAACATTATTACCACCGATCCTGATACGGGAGATGTCTTAACCGTTACCGGAGCAACTCTCCCCAGTTGGTTAACCCTAACAGACAACGGCGACGGCACAGCAACGTTAACGGGAACCCCCACCAACGCTAATTTGGGGGCTAATAACGTTGCCCTAGAAGTTCGGGATCTGGCCAATGCAACTGCCACTCAAGCTTTTACTCTCACCGTTGCCAACGTTAACGATCCGCCCAGTTTCACCAGCGTTGCGCCTACCAATGCTACCCAAGACTTTGCCTACACCTACACGGTTACGGCTGAAGATCCTGATACGGGAGATGTCTTAACCGTTACCGGAACAACTCTCCCCAGTTGGTTAACCCTAACAGACAACGGCGACGGCACAGCAACGTTAACAGGAACCCCCACCAACGGTAATTTGGGGGCTAATAACGTTGCCCTAGAAGTTCAGGATCAAGACAATGACACTGACACTCAAGCGTTCACGCTCAACGTTAAAGACGTTAACGATCCGCCGACAATTTCTGGCACGCTTGCTCCCAACGTTAATCAGGATAGCAATTACAGCTTCATGCCGACATCTAGCGACCCTGATGGAGACGTATTGAGCTTTTCCATTGTCAATCAACCGACCTGGGCCAGCTTTGATTCAGCCACTGGAGCCTTAACGGGGACTCCTGACAACGCCAACGTCGGCATCACCAACGACATTACTATCAGCGTGACCGATGGTACCGTCACCCTGGCTCTGCCTGCCTTTGACTTGGAAGTGATTAACGTTAATGACCTGCCCACTGCCTTGAACCTGGACACCAATTCAGTGGCCGAGAACCAACCCGTTGGAACCGTGATCGGCAACTTCAGCACCCTTGATCCGGATGTTGGGGACACTCATACTTACAGTTTAGTCGCGGGGGTTGGAGACACTGACAACAGCCGGTTTGGCATCCTCAACAACCAACTGGTGGCTCAGGTGAGCTTCGACTTTGAAGCCCGAAGTACTTATAGTATCCGGGTTCAGACTGATGACGGCAATGGCGGCACCTTTACCCAAACGTTCACCATCAACATTCAGGATGTCAACGAACCCCCGACCAACATTACCCTCGACAACACTAACGTTGATGAGAATGTTGCTGGGGTCGGGATTGGTAACCTCAGCGCCATCGATCCAGAGGAAAATCCCATCACCTTTAGTGTGGATGATAGTCGATTTGAAGTGGTCAATGGTCAACTCAAACTCCGAAATGATCAGAGCTTGGACTTTGAAATAGAGCCCAATGTTGATCTGCTGATCACTGCAACGGATTCATTGGGCCTGAGCGCAACCCAGAATTTCTTGTTAGTGGTTACCGTGCCTGAACCCACGCCAACTCCAACCCCAACTCCTGAACCCACGCCAACCCCAACTCCAACTCCTGAACCCACGCCAACCCCAACTCCAACCCCAACTCCAACTCCAATCGTTCCCGGCCCCAATGTGATTGACCCCACCAATGACGTGCCTCAGATCACTCCCCCAACGCTTGAACCAAACGAGAATCCAGCCGAAACCATCAATGTTGAACCCGGTTCCAATCCTGTAGTAGGGACATCCGGCAACGACAACATTTTCGGCAGCACCAGTCCGGACGTGATCTTCGGTCAGCCGGGTATTGATTTTATTAGTGCAGACACTAGCGGCGACACAATCTACGGCGGGGAAGGGGATGACCAGATTCAGGGCGGATTTGACAGTGATTCTATCTTCGGAAATCTGGGCAACGACCAAATGCAGGCTGAGGGCGGCGATGACTGGATCAACGGCAACCAGAACAATGATTTCCTCAGCGGGGGGAATGGAGCAGATACTCTGTTTGGTGGTCGAGAGAATGACACCCTGCAAGGTAACGACGGCAATGACCAAGGGTTTGGCGACCTGGGAGAGGATTTACTCGAAGGCAACAGTGGAAATGACTTGCTCTACGGCGGTCAGGACAATGATACGGTTTCTGGCAACGACGGCAATGACTTCGTCAGCGGGGACAACGGTAATGACCTGCTTGATGGCAATGCGGGCCAGGATACTGTTATTGGCGGTGCGGGCAATGACGTTCTGGATGGGGGTGAAGACGATGATGTCCTCAATGGCGGAGCAGGGGATGACCTGTTAGTTGGGGCGGGTGGCAATGACCAAGTGACCGGAGGGAGTGGTAGCGACAGGTTTGTTCTGGCGTTTGGAGATGGCACAGATACGATTCTAGACTTTGAAGACGGGATAGATTTCCTGATATTGGATGGGGGTTTAACACTTGGAGACCTGACTCTGGTTCAGAATAGCGATAACATTCAACTCCTGTTCAACAGTGAAGTTCTAGGAGTCTTAAATGGGGTTAGCATTGGGAATATTACCTCCAGTGACTTTACTTCAATTTAGGGCGTTGCTGAATAGCAGGATGAGTCGCCCCCCAGCCCCCAATTCTGGGGGCGAGGAAACTTGCAACTCAGACAGATTCATCTCTACATTCAGCAACGCCTGCTTCAGAAGGGCAAATTGGGTTACAAGTTGGGGTTATAAGGGTCTCTAATCTTTTGGCAGCTTGTATTGATCAACAATACGTTTGGCAAACTCAGGAACATGATGGTCTAACTTTTCTGGGTGGTTGCGCTTCACGTACAAGTAATTGCGGGTGAAGTGGGAATCAATGGAAAATCGAGCATACTCTAATCCTTTTGGGCCAATTCGTTCAATCACCACTCCCATCATTTTTGCAGCCCACATCGGCAACGTCACCCCCTGATCGTAAGCTGGAATACTCTGTTGAACGGCTTGCTGACGCTTGCCCTGGGACATAACAGGTTGGGTTTCAAGCTGATCCATCACCCGGTCTAACATTTCCTGTCCTGTTTGATTTCGCACCACAATCCATTGCCAACCAAACGGAGCCCCCATGTAGCCCACGACTAAATCAGCCAGGGAGTTCACGTAGTCAAAACAGCTCAAACAAGACGGGGCAAAAATATCTTTTAGTTCTTTGGTATTCAAGCCGAAGAAAGGAACTGTTTCCGTTGACCCATCTTCATGTTTGAAGTGAACTCGAAAGTCCTGCATGAACTCGTAATGCACCACAGTTTCAGGAGAGCGGCTGGTTGTTTCTAGGAACTTCTGTAATCCTGCCCGAGTCACGTTATCCACGCAGGGAGTCCCCAACACATACAGTTTTTCTAGGCCGAGTTTCGACTCAACTGCCCGTAGTGCCTGGATCTGACAACCAACTCCAATCACTAACAACCGCTTCATCCCCGATTGTTCCACCTGTTCTAAAATTGATAGATTGGGGGACAGGGTCGGTTTATTCACCCGCGCCGCTAAAACTTCTGCCGGAGTTCGGGCAATCACAGGCATAGGCTGAAACCGATCCTCAGGGGTATTCTGAACGCACACAACCCCCTCAACTGTTCCCTGGGTCAACATTTCACAGGCGATCGCGCTGACAATTCCTGTCCATTGGGCCCCGGCAATCGGTTGCTGTTTGCGGGCTGCCATCATGTCTTGATGCACCCCAAAATACCAATCATCTGGGTTGTCTAAATCCCGGCTGCGTCCGTGGGCTTGGGTTTCAAGTTCAGGAATTTGCTGGTTGAGAAACGCACAAGCTTCCTTAACGTAGTGAATGTAATAAGTGTCGCAGAGTCCACACTCACTGCAAAGTTCCTTGGCCGGACGACGACTTCCGGGTTTCAGCGCTCTGGCTTTCTGATGGCTGGATGGTTCCTGAACTGAGGTCATGTTAGGCAGAGACCTTAAATATTTCAAATTAACCTTAGCCAGTCGCTACCCTGGCAATTTAATCCATCTAGCAATCGGCCATCCAAAATTAGTGACAATTTTAGATCGTTGCGGTTGCCTGATAGCTATGATAGAGGACTACTTTATGCAATTATCCTACTATCTTACCAGGTTTCTAGGGTGTACGTTTTAACTGTTCGATTTGATATTGGGCATCCTTATAACCCCCCGTTAAGCCCTGTTCTAAATACAGTTCCCCCGCTTTTTGAAAGTCGCTAATGGCTCCGGCTTTGTCTCCTAGCTTGACGCGAACGGTGCCCCGACCGAAATAAGCGGCTGGATAATTGGGCTTGAGACGAATGGCCTGAACATAATCGTTAATAGCTTGGTCATAGTCTTGTAGCTCCATGTAAGCCCCAGCTCGATTGCTATAGGCTTCTGCATCATTGGGATTCAGTTCAATGGCTCTGGCATAGTCCGCGACCGCCTCGTCGTATTTTTCCAACTTTGAATAGGCTAACCCTCGATTGCCATAGGCTTTTTCATCATGAGCAGCAAGGGCAATGGCTTGGGTACAATCCGCAACCGCGTTATCGGGTTGGTTTGAGTTCAAATAAGCAACACAGCGGTTGTTGTAGGCAACGGCATTCGGCGCAAGTTCAATGGCTTTGGTACAGTCTGCGATCGCCCCTTGATGCTGAAACAGATTAATCTGAGTACTACATCGGTTACCGTAGGCTTCACCGTTATTGGGGTCGAGGTCAATCACCCGGTTGTAATCGGTCAAAGCCCCTTGATAATCCCCCAGATGGAACCGGGCCCGACCCCGATCATAATAGGCCGCAGAGTTCTCTGGGTCTAAGCGAATGGCTTCAGTGTAGTCTGCCATTCCCTGTTGCAATTCCCCCGCTTGAATACGAGCTGTTCCTCGAGCCTGGTAATTTAATCCATCTTGAGGCTGGATTCGAAGGGCTTCAGTGTGATCTTGAATTGCGGCTGGGTATTGTCCCTGGGCCCGGTGAGCGAGTCCCCGTTGATAGTAAGCATCGGCATCTTGAGGCTGAAGCTGAATCGCCTGGGTGTAGTCCGCGATCGCCCCTAGCATATCCTTTGTATCTTGACGGGCCAAGCCCCGATTTAAGTAAGCATCTACCGAATTAGGGTTCAACTGAATCGCCTGGGTATAGTCCGCGATCGCTTGATTATGTTGACCCAAATCATAGTGAGCATTCCCCCGTTGTTGAAACGCTTCGGCATTGTTTGGATCAAGTTTGATGGCGCGGTTGAGGGACTTGAGTGCAGTTTCAGCTTCTCCAGCTTGCAGCTTTTCCCGGCCTTGGTTGAGGGCAACTTCAGCTTTTTCAGAACTCGGACGGCTGATCACCTGAATCAGACCCAACATCACTAAAAATCCTAACAGTCCAGCCCCAGCCAGCCTAAAGGTTTTATTCTCAGCCCAGGATCGCATAGATTCAACAGCATCCCGCCAAGCGGTTAAGGGAGGGGGGGATCTGCGGGACTTCTGGGGAGAAGTGTATCTAAAGTCTGAACGTCCAGTTAGTTCTCTAAGAGCATCAACGACCTCTAGAGCTGACTGATAGCGCTGCCCATAATAATGATGGGTCATGCAGTCAATGATCTCAGACAGTCCTGAGCTGACTTTGGATCGATCATGCCAGGTGATTTCTCCGGCTTTAGCAAGATGGGGATGTTGCAGTTTTGGCAGGTCAGCAGCAACTAACCCGGTCAACGCTTGAATCCCGATGATACCTGTTGCATAGATGTCGCTGCTAAACTGAGGATTGCCCTGAAATTGTTCAATTGGCATGTAGGTTGGGGTTCCGGTTGCAATCGTACGAACTGCCTGTCCATTCCCATTGGCAAATTGATTGCTCACCTCCTTTACAGACCCAAAATCAACTAAAACCAACTTTCCATCGGATTTTCGCCGAATCAGATTAGAGGGATTAATGTCTCGATGAATCACCCCTTGCTCATGAACGAATACTAGAATTTCTAAGATGTCCTCTAGGAGTGCTATCGCTTGTGATTCAGACCAAGGGCTACCTGAGATTAATTCTTTGCCGAGAGAGTGGCCTTCGATAAATTCTTCAACTAAATAAAAATTGTCACTTTCTTTAAAGTAGGCCAGTAGCCGAGGGATTTGGTCATGTTGTCCCAGCTTTTCTAAAATCTCTGCTTCTTTTTCAAACAGTCTCAGGGCTGTTTTTAGAATGTTAGGGTTATTATTGGGAGGACGGAGTTGCTTGACAACACATTGGGGATGTCCCGGACGACGGGTATCAGCCGCGAGGTAAGTTTGTCCAAAGGCACCAGAGCCAAGAATTTGAACAATCCGATATCGTCTGTCTAAGAGTTGGCCAATGATTGACATGGAAGCATCAGGCGGGGGACTCAGCAAATGGACACTCACGTCAGGCAAGTCCAATACGTCCATTTTGGCACAGATTCGAGATGGATTGAGGAGAACGTGCAGTTAACGGCCAGCCCCTTGAACTCTACAGTGGTTACCCCTGGGAATTGCAAACTACAGCATATCCCCACATGGAATCCGATTAAGCGGCGAATCACATTTTTTATCGCATTTTTTTATGGGGTTGCCCTGGGAACCTAGGACGATGAAGGTACGGCAATGCGAAACTCTGCAACAATAGTAGAGTCTCCGTTTTGGAGGTCTAAAAAGGTCGGGCTAAGAGTTGTTTTAAGAGTTGTTTTAAGAGTTGTTTTGAGGTGGACGGTTTTAAATCATGGCGTACTGGTTTTTATTGAACGGTGGGTTGTTAATAACCGCTTACTTCTTGGGCGCTTTAGCTCCAGGTTTCTGGATTGCAAAAGGATTTTATGGCATTGATCTGCGAGAACAGGGTTCAGGATCTACGGGGTCAACCAACGTCTTAAGAAATTGCGGTAAGGTTCCGGCTCTGATTGTTCTTGCCATCGACCTCTTGAAGGGAACCGGAGCAGTTGCCTTGGTTGCTTGGATTTATTCCTTAGCCTTCACCCAAACCCTGGCAACTGCAACTCCTGTTTATAACTTACAAATTTATAACTTACAAATTTATAACTTACAAATTTATAACTTACAAATTTATAACTTACAAACTTGGGCAGATTGGATGGCAGTTTCTGCGGCATTGATCGCGTTAATTGGTCATACCAAATCTGTTTGGATCAACTTTAAAGGGGGTAAAGCCGTCGCCACTGGACTGGGGGTTTTATTCGGTTTAAATTGGACTCTTGCCCTGGCAACTGCAGGAATTTTTTTACTCTCTCTGGGGATTTCTCGCATTGTTTCCCTCAGTTCATTGGCAGGAGCTTTGGGCATTTCAATGCTCATGATTCTCACAAAACAACCCTTGCCCTATCAGATTTTTGCTGCTGTTGCAGCGATTTATATTTTCTGGCTGCACAAGGGCAACATTGAGCGTTTACTCAAAGGAACCGAACCCCAAATCGGTCAGAAATTGCAGAGCGAATCTTGAAACATCTGGAAAGTCAGAATTCAGCGAAGGCAGCTTCGCCTTTTGAATTCCAGCAGGTAGAATTGCTAACAGATTACTGTCTCAATTATGAGAACTGATTTAGCAACTGATGAGGAGATCGAGTGGGGCTTGCCTGGATGGCGAGTGATTCAGTCTCTCAAAGGTCGTCTGGGTTGATGCCCATTGCCTGTAGTCGTTCTGCCAATCGGCGCGCCTTTGCTTCTGCATAATCTGCGCGTTCTGCTCCGGTTGGGATCACCTGCCCCGCTTGGTCGCACCATCGCAGCCATGGTCGGGTCACGTCTTCCTCAAATTGCCCTTCCCATAGCGTTAGGCCAAGCCTAAGTGCATTCAGCCAGACCGCCTGCCCGATGGTGGTAATTCCTTGGGGTGGCGTGAGTTCGGTGTATCCGTCGGGTGAAATCGACCAGACTCGCAGCAGGGCATTGCCCATTTCGTCTTGGCTTTGAATTTGCTGGAGTGGCTCAAACACAACGTAGTAGCGGACACCAATCTGGGCATAGATCTCTTTTTTGGCGATTGCTTTTCCCTTCTGGCGGGATTTTTGGCTCAGCTTCAACTCGTCGCCTTCTTGATTTGAGACGATTTCGATGCAAACTTCAGGAGCTTTGCCAAATTCCCAGACAAAGTAGGAGCGATTTCGACGCTGGGAGAAGTCTTCGGCGCGCTGCACGCCTAGGCTAAGCAGCATATCTGGAACGATTGGCTCGCCTTTGAGCTTGTAGAACAGCCCAACGTTGGCAGCCGCCAAAAAGGGAGCTGCCAAGGCTTTAGAACTATAGAGGGGTTCGACTAACAGCCGTTGTTGGACTTCGGATTGAAAATTGTCCACGGGGGTATCGTCCTCAATGACCAGATGGCTGATGTCTAGCTCATTAACAATTTCTTCGTCATTGAGAAGTTGCTGCGTCATGGACAGTTGCCTTCTTGAATGGCCAAGCTCGATAGCTTTATTATACTAGCCGCATTTTTCCAGTCAGCATTGGTAGCTTGGGTTTTGGCAAGGCGAGATTCTAAAGCGGCGATTTCGGTATCCATGTTGGAGAAGACGGTGACGATCAGATCAGGCAAGTCCTTAACAGAATTGAATACTTCTGGAACTACAGCACTCTTATGGGAATATAACTGTTGGAAAATGACTGTTGGAAGATAACTGTTGGAATACAACAATATTCAGCATAGAGGTCTCAATTGTCTCAAGGGAGAAGATTACCCGGCAACCTGTGGCTATTTACAGTTTAAATTTACCGGAATACAGCACAAACTGATTTACTTCCCGCTACACTTCCTGTCCTAGACCCAAGTGAGTGGACTTTATCCAGCAAAAATATAGCTTTACAAGCTTCAAAAAAAATTGAGATTCTTATCCTTGGGACATTGCAGCCTGCTAAGATTTGTTTCAGTGTTGTGAGGAGTGAATCATGGGTTGGATGCGATATGTTGCTGTAGCCCTAGTTAATGCTGTGGGTGCTGTTGTTGGAATTATTCTGATTCCCTCGCCACCAGTTGTCCTAGCCCAGCCTGTTCCTGAGAGCTTGGACGCTGAACCCAGCATCGCAACTCCTGTTGAGAATCCCGTTGAAACCCCCAACGATTCCTTAGGCACGATTCCCTTTTCATCCTCTACATTTTTGGCCATAGAGTCCTCCCAGACTCAACCGCAATCGATGGCTGAGCTGTATCAGTTGCGCGATCGCCTCAATGCCACCCTCATACAACTCTCCCAAGTAGAACTCTCCCAAACAGAGTCAGCAGCTTCAGTCCCTTGGCAATCGGAACTTCGGCAACAGCAGTACAATACCTTGCAAGACACCCTACGCCAAATTGAGGCTCGGATTCCGGTGGAGGAAAAAGCAAATCAGACCTGGCAACAAGCATTACAAATCGCAGATCAGGCCGTTCTAGCGGGAGATCAGAACGTTGCCGAATGGGACAAAGCCAAAAGACTCTGGCTAGAGGCGATCGCCACCCTGCGCCAGATTCCTCCCAAGAGCTTTCGGGCTCAAGCCGCCATTGAGAAAATCATTGAATATCAGGGGTACTTGGCGATTACCACCTACCAACAGGCAGTAGCCCAGCAGGAGGCAGCTAGACAGCCCGCCCCTGAACCCCCAAAAAACACTGCTCCCAAGGTCATTGCCCCGACCACTCCAGGGTTCGAACTGCACGGGGATGTGAATCGAGATGGGGCAATCAACAAAGCGGACGAGATCCAACCTCAGCAATGGTCAGTGGCATCAGGCCCCCTGATGCTGTTTAACAATGATGATGACGACCGGGATGCCCTCCCGGACTGGCGGGATCAGGTGATCAATGGCCAATATGATGCCGAAGATCTGGCTCCGATTCATTTCAAGGTTTCTGAAAAGTATGTCGGCTCTGATCTGTTGATCTCAGTCGATGAAAAAGCTCGCGACAAGATTAACCTCTTTCAAAAAACCGAGACGGGTTGGCAACCTGTGGACTTGACCGGACAAAGGTCGTTAGTCTTCAGTCGCAATATTATCTTGGGAATCGAGGCAAAGCAGTTTGCAACGGGTCAGTGGGATGGTTTGGCCACCCTGAAAGTCATAGCCCGCCGAGGAAATCAAGACCTAGCTACAGCAGCTTTACAGCTTGGGGTGGCTCCGTGGATGATGTCTCCCCAAACTGCTCCGGTTTCTGAACTGCACATCAGCGATCGCGGCAGCAATCAGGCCGTGATGACCCAAGTTCAAACCGAGACCGAATCTGTTGGGGTCAAAACCAAAGTTACTTCTGGAGGAACAGCTTGGATGCAAGAAACAGCCGAAATGGGTTACGTGCAATTTCCTGGCCTAGGACAACTCAAGCATTATCCTGTTGCCTTAGAGGGTCAGCCAGAGAAACCAGGGAAGAGTTACGCCAAGTCCCTGCTAGGCCGAGATCAGGGATGGTTTGAACTCGGTCAAGCCCGTCAACTTGATCCGTTGAACCAGGCTCTAGACTCCTATAGCAATCTGGGGGTGACCCCAGCCCTTCCGGGTTATCCCATGGGTCGAATTTACTACGGCAAAGCCGATGGGGAGACCTTGAATCCTGAGGTCGTTGATTTTCTCAAGGCCCAGAACGTTCAAGGGCCTCCCGTAGAAATTGACACGTCTTGGCTGTTGATGCGTCATGTGGATGAGATTATCAGGTTTGTACCAAGCCAGACAGGGGAGACTCTGATGTTGGTAGTCAGTCCTGAAGATGGGGTTGGATTGCTGGCAGAACTGGCCAGCAGAGGCTACGGAGGCAGTGAACTGAATCGGGGGCTCAGTACTCAGACAACGATTCAAGTTGCCTTGAATAATCGTTTGTTGATTCAGCATAATCTCAACCTCCAACAGGAACAGATTGATCCCTTAGTGAAAAAGCTGAAGCGAGAATTCCGTCTGAATGATGACCAAGTTATTCGCGTGCCGATGCTGTTTGGCTATACGGGTTATGCCTGGTGGCCGAACCTAGTGAATGCGGTTTACGTCAATCGCAAGCTTTTGTCTTCAAATCCCAGAGGGCCACTGATTGACGGCCTAGACTATACCCAGGAAGAATTCAAGCGACGCTTAGCCATTGCTGGACTTGAGATTACATTTCTGGATGATGATTACTATCAAGAATTGAAAGGAAATATTCAGACTGGAACCAATGCCATTCGGAAACCTGCGGAACAGCCGTTCTGGGAAGATCTGCCCGCAGGAACGAGATAAAGGGAATTCTGTGCATTCATCCCCTTGCCTCCTGAGAAGGGAAGACATCCAGGAACTGGCTAGGAACGCTGAAAGTAGAAATAGGTAGCCATGGGAGCAACTGTGGCAACGATCAGGACGACAACAACGATCACTGTAGCGCTGCGATCGTCCGTATCTTCCGCAGATCTGAATGTGCTCTCGACTTGGATGTTTTCTGTGATCTGGGGTGCGCCTGGATCAGGCTGTCCAGAAAGAACAGCGAACAGGCGATCGCTGGCCGATAAAAAAGCTTCGTTATACTTGCCTTCTTTCAGGGACACTTGCAAGGTTTCATTGGTGACACTTTGAGCAATTTCCTCAGATAGCAACGTTTGCGTGCGCTCCCCGGCATGAATTGCGCTGTTGTTGGTTTGGGTATCTAGCACCAGAACAATTTCATTAGCGCCCGCCTCGGGGGTAGGGAACCATTTTTCAAACAACTTGTCCGCAAAGCTTTGGGCTGTTTCTCCATAGTCCAACCGCCGAACGGTTACCAAACGAACTCCATACCCAGCTTCATCGGCTAACTGAGACAGATTTTTTGTAATGCGGCCTTCGGTGCTGCGACTGAGAACTTCTTCGGTATCAAAAATCCAGGTGTGATCGCCCGCCAGCAATTCGGGCATTTGGTAAATTCCTGTAGCCCAAGCTGGAACAGCACCCCAGGTCATCATTAGCAAGATCAACAACGGCAGCAGCAAACGGTATAGCCGCTGCTGTCCATGCAAGAGTTGACCTAGGGCGATCTGGGCGAGAGAGGTAAGGGTGAGTTTCATGAGGACTAAATAATAGGATGAATAACTTGATTCAACCTTAACCATACAAAATAACTGTACCGTTGAGTTCCTCTGCTTTGGAACTTGATCCTGCCCTAGCTTAATGCTGCGATCAGGGGGTTACCTTGACCTAGACCCAGGTTTGACGATCAGAAACTCGCCGGTTAAAGCCGTTAACCTAGTATGACTCGCTTGAGTTCTAGGGGATCAATCCAGATGAATTCTCTTGTTTCCCAGTCCATCAATGCTGTTATCCTTGTAGACTAATACTGTTAATGCCTTGAACTTAAGCTTTTATCTGAACCTTCACTATTCTGAGCTATGGATTTTTCTAGCGTTGCTGCCCAGTTGAATGCCGGGACAATTTTGCCAGAAGGAATTGTCATCATCACTTTGTTGGTGGTTTTGGTGGGAGATTTGATTGTGGGGCGCACAGCTTCTGCCCGATGGACACCCTATGCGGCGATCGCCGGGTTGCTAATGGCGATGGTGGCCCTTTACTTTCAGTGGGATCGTCCTAATACGCTTGCTTTTTTAGGGAGTTTCGATGGAGATGCCCTGAGTGTGGTATTTCGGGGCATCATTGCACTCTCAGCGGTGACGACAATTCTGATGTCGGTTCGCTATGTTGAACAGACCGGAACCTCCTTGGCAGAGTACCTGGGAATTTTGTTGACCGCAACCTTGGGAGCAATGTTCTTGTCCGGAGCGGATGAACTTGCGATGATCTTCATTT
>JBOFUV010000094.1:0-19614 GCA_051652765.1 Microcoleaceae cyanobacterium
TTGTCATGGATTCAGCTTTTTCTCTGAAGAAATCAAGCCTCTTTAAGTTTTCAGCTCTGAGCTTTTTGCTTTTACCCGCCAAAGATCCGCCAATAGCAATGAGCATCCAGGCCAATTCACGCTTTCTCTCTTCATCCAAATCAACAAATTTACTCATCGGTTTCCTCTTCTTCTATTACCTTGAGATCAAACTCAAACCTTGCCTCTTTAATCCCACCAGTAAGAATATTCTCGATCATCTCAGCAATTCCATCCGCAAGCTCTCTTATAGTGTGACTACCTTTAATTGGAGCAAATTCTTTAATCAAAGCTCCAGACCTGATAACTATTTTTGACATCCTCTAATCCTCTTCATTTGCTTAACAACTTTCAATCCAAATTCCATGCCCTGAGCCCTTTCAGGGCTACAGCGCTTTCTTGAAGTGTATCCAATCAAAGCATTCCAGAATCCAGTTGTCCATTGATGATGGTCTGCTAGTGAGTTCCTAACTGGATTAATTGCCCAAATGAAGCAATAGAATTCATGATTGTCATAACCCGTCAAAGTTGGCTGATCGCCCTTGATTTTTTTCCTAGCCATAAACTGCAAACTACTTTTTAAAAAAACTACAAGGCCCTCCCACCGGGTGAGAGGGCTGTTGAAATTAGGCAACTATTGCCAGTGGCATCTCATAGCTTTTAAGCAAACATGAACTGCCGTGAGCAGTAGTAAAGTAATGATTGAGTTCTTCCCAGTCTGAATACTCCTGAGCTTCCATACCATCCCACTCACGACGGTAGAGAAATAACAGCAGGCCGTTAATGTGCTTTTTCAGGGAGTGATTATAGCCTTGGCACAAAACCACCTCAGGCTGATAGCCAAGCTTAGCAACCAGATTAACTGCATCAGTCAGCGATAAGTTGTCCAGGTGATTGATCAAGACGTAGAGGCTAACCTCTCCCTGACTCATGGGCATTAGGTCGTTATGAATCGTTATCGTCATCGTTGATCCGTTCAATGCATTCATGTCTGTTAGTTTCCTCGTTAAATCGAATAGCGTTTCCTTCACGGGACTTGCAGTCCTCTAGCAAAATATTGTGCCCGATCGTGTTGAGCCTTTCGTCATATTCTTTGACTTTTCGGTATGGGCCAAACTGATCCTCTTCAATTTTCTTGTTGCTCATCAAACAAATTTCCTCATTATGATTTGTGAACGTCAACAACCAGGAACCAGCTTTTAGCTTGCAGCTCCTGGCGCTGACCTATGGCGATCGCCGTTTCCGAGACTCAGCCTTCAACACCTCAGCAGCTAGGGTTTTAATCTTAAAAGTCATTTCCCGGCCCCTTGCTTTGAGATCAAACTTGTACCCGCACTTGGGACAATTCGTCAAATTGATGACCATTTCCATTCGACAATTTGGAACCGGACATTGTTTGAAAACCTGTCCGAATGGACGTACTCGTCTCTTCATAGCGATCAATCATCTCCTCAATTTCAGATGGTGTGTACTCAAACAAACGGAACCAAATTAAGGCATATTGCCTGACTTCCTCCTCAGTAAGCTGATAATGGTTGACAATGTTGACGGATAGTTCACCTGACGCTAGACTTAGTTCCATGCTTCTTACCTGCAATGAGAGCTGAACAAGGCTGTCTGATTCACAGCCTTAAATTTTTGAGATTTTCCGTTCAATGCATCTGTTTCCTTTGAGGAAGGCCCCCGGCAATCGGGGGTTTTTCATTGGAAAAAATGCAGATATTCAGAGAATCAAAGTGTTCTGTATTGAACTGCTGGAGCAACGCCCGGTCTTTCTTGATAATTCAAGATTTTTCAGGAACGCCCCCGCCGCAAGTGATTGAACGGCAAGGGCAAAGCGGATATGCAGTATACGAACGCTGTAGCTAAAGCTTGGTTCATAATTTTCGTCTAGGCTACCTCTCTTTAAACTTACACGTGTAAGTTATATAAGTGCTATAGTTGCACGTGTAGACAATTCTGTCAACAAATTTACACGTGTAATATTTAGGAAGAAGAGTTGTGATAGAAGATGAACGAAAAGAAACGAGGGCCAAAGCCAAAAGGGAAAGTCCTTTTCAACCTGAGTCTGGAACCGGAAGCGAAACAAGCTCTGATAGAGAAAGCTCAGGCAGTGGGGAAAAAGCCATCCGACTTGGTAAACGAGTTCGCCAAATCCGGGTTGCAATCTATGGAATTGGAGCATTTACTGGGGGAATCATTGAGCAAACGCTTGAGCAGCTTAAAGAGCGTTTGCGAGAATACGACGACTGCATCGTCTGGTACGTGCAGGCCAAGCAAAAAGCACTAAAACAAATAGAAGCTATGGAGAAGCTTCAGACTGAGTTTGCCGAGAAAATGAGCCAATTTGAAGAAGAATAACCACCCAGCAAGCACCTTAAATATTTGAGGTGCTTTTGATTTGTCAGGTTCTAGGCTACTTCTCCCAGTGCTGCGATCGCCGGAACTAGCCGGATAAAAATTCGGTGTGTTAGTCAGGTTCGTTTAAATGTTTATCATTTTTCAACAAACACCGCACCTCACTTAATTCATGATTTAATCTGCTTCATCTCCCCAAGAAATCCTTTCTCTCCAAGAACTGACAATGACAACCCAACTTACCTTACCCCTCAGCAATCATGCTTACCACCCCCCCTGCAATCACTAGAGAGTGGGATGAGCCAATCATCATTAAGGCATTGGAAGAGAATCCCGGCCTCACTCACGAGCAACTCTTAAAGCTCCTCAACCAGGATCGCCCCTCCCCCATTTCCGCCGATCAACTCAGAAGATTTATCTCTCAACTCGAAAACGAAGGGAAGGTTGGGCTGTGTCAAACAATTCGTCCCCCAAAAAAAGAAGCACCGAATCAAAGTTTTGGAGGACGAATTAATTTAAGAGTCCATTGGGCCAAGGCAGGCGGCAAGGCCAAGGGGGATCATAAATATCCCTGGCTGTATGAGGGTAGCAAACCAATTAAATATATCGGAGGTGGAAACGAAAAAAGTGCGATCGCCCAGGCGCGATCCGAGCTGATCGAAAATTGGATCGTTCAGGGCCTCGGCAAAGATGAGATTATTGCCCTCATTCCTCGTCTTCAAAGCCAGCTGAAAAAGATGAAGAAGAAGTCTAGGGCTGCGAAAAAGCTCAAAGAATAACGTGCTATAATGCCGATGTAGAGGGGATTGCAGCCGAAGCGACCCCTAAAATATTAGAAACGTCTCAAAATGCCCCTTTTAAGCCGTTCACCTACAGTCGAAACAAGCTAGAATGACCTTTTAAGGCTTATAGAATTTTTGCTCTAGGGCGCTTATCTAGGACATTCAAGTAATTGACAGGCAGAAACCAACAATTACGGCCAAGGGGTGAATACCTGACTCCGCAAGAGATTGAGCGATTACTAGCGGCTGCCCGCGGCTCCTCAAATCCAGTTCGGGATCAGGCGCTAATCCTGATCGCATTTCGGCATGGTCTTAGACTTAGGGAGGCAGTGGATGAATCTGGGTTGAGATGGGGACAGATCGATCTCCCATCTGCCCAGCTCCACTGCACCAACCGTCTGAAACACGGGAAAAATAGCGTTCACCCCCTGGCGTTGGATGAGATGAAATTGTTAAAAAAGCTCAGGCGCGATCGCCCCTGCGATCTCCCGTGGGTGTTTGTCAGCCGGAATTCCCTTCCTCTCTCAGGCAAACAGGCTAATCGCATTGTTTCCGGCGCTGGAGAAGCTGCCGGATTTGATTTCCCAATCCATTTCCACATGCTGCGTCATAGCTGCGGTTACGCCCTGGCGAACAAGGGCTATGACACTCGCCTGATCCAAGACTGGCTAGGTCACAAAAACATCAAGCACACAGTCATCTATACCGAACTCTCGCCTGAGAGGTTAGCCGGGGTGAGGTTCTGATGTGGAAGAATTACGTTGCCATCGGATTTGCAATTCCATCTGGAGCAATATCCGCATTAAAGCTGTTCCCTGTATTTTTTGAGGATAGGGATGAATTCATCCAGGCGATCACCTACACCCTGATACCGGACTGGTATTCGCTTTTGCGGGGGCAGCTCTGGCGGGATTGGGAAAAGTCCTGGAAGTTGGGGTTATACCTGATTGGGATAAATGGGGTGGCGCTGGCTGTCTGGCTTTTGGTTGGGTGGCTGATCAAGGATGTGTAGCTGGTGGAGTCAGGATTGACAAGGTATTTATTCTGCCTTGAGTCATGTCAAGCATATCTAATTGTCTTACTCACTGGATCTTTATAAAGTTGCCCAGGATTGAGACCCGTAGCAGAGGTAGGAAGATTGAAGAATTGAATATTCTGGGCTGCTACATTGAAACTCATTACATTTGTCGTATTGTGACTGGCAGCTTGAAATATGTAATTCCCACCACCGTTCCCTTGTCCAAACTCATAAATTACCTGCTTTCCAGATCCCGAGTTGTTGGTTCCAAAATACCCCCAGCGAAAAAAAACATCTTTCATTTGGACATTTGGAATGTCTGTCCAGATCAAGGCATAATTTGCATCCGAGCTTCCGATGATCGATCCTCCCCCGGGAAGGTTGACGCTATTTGTGAAAATTTTCCCATCTCCCATTCCAATCCCCGGCAAAAGAAAAGCCCCAGTTGTACTAGAAGTTGCCTGAGTTGTGTTTGTCAAAGAAAGTTCGGGAGAGGTTATCAACCCGGTAAAAGTGGGACTAGCCAAAGGAGCCTTGTTAGCAAGGCTCGCAGTCAATCCTATGATCTGAGAGATTGACAGCGCAGAGATTCTCTCTGCATCAAGAGTCCCTGTGGTGATCGCTGCAGCGTCATGCCCATGGGCCTCCGGGGTGAAAACCTTTGGTTTCCCGGTAACAGCAGTCCAATCATGTCCATGCGCTGCCGGAAGAAAAGTCGTTGGTTTCCCGGTAACAGCAGTCCAATCATGCCCATGCGCTGCCGGAAGAAAAGTCGTTGGTTTCCCGGTAACAGCAGTCCAATCATGCCCATGCGCTGCCGGGGCGAAAGTCGTTGGTTTCCCGGTGAGGGAGTCCCAGGTGTGATCATGCGCTGCCGGGGCGAAAGTCGTTGGTTTCCCGGTGAGGGAGTCCCAGGTGTGATCATGCGCTGCCGGAGCGAAAGTCGTTGGTTTCCCGGTGAGGGAGTCCCAGGTGTGATCATGCGCTGCCGGAGCGAAAGTCGTTGGCTTCCCAGTGATGGAATCCCAGTTAAGATATTGTTCAGGAAAGAATCCAGTAACTATCGGCATGTTATTTAATCCAGGAACAGGCGGTTCAATTACATCAGACGAGCTGGAAGGGCAGTTTTACACCCTTGTATCAAAATGCCAAAGGCTCGAACTCCAACCAGCCATCAACCCCAAAAACGTGAACATCATCAATTTTACGATTCGAGATGATGGCATCTGTTCGGGTAGCGCTAATATTCCCGCCTTGATTGTAAATGAAGGTGGCAAAACCATTATCGATTATCCAGATCCGTTCGTTGCTGCTGGATGGGTTGAAGGATCTGGCGGGGATGGACAGGCCCTCAATTATGCCCATGCCTTAGCTCAACGCGCTGAGCTTCTTGCTCGAGCTGAAAGAAATCCCATAACAAATCCTCAAGCCGTAACAAATCGGTTCGGCGAATTTTCTTGGACAGTTGAGGCTTTCTTGTCAGCTCCAGTCACTCACAACGGTATCCTTAATTTTAGTTTTGCCGTTCCCACAGAGGTGACAAATTCTGGAGATGGAGAAACCCGCAAAGGGGCTATCTATCTTCCTTAATCGCTAATCTTTAGAAACCCGATAAGGTAAACGTTCCCCCGGTGTAGGGGTCAACATTTGCCACATAGGATTTAATGATTGCTGTATCGTATTGGCCTGTGGATGTAGATTTGGCAACAAACCGCCCGAACAGATTTAAAAAATTTGGGTGAAGCTTTATCTTCCCAGCGCTGACCATTCCCTCATACCCGTCTTTCGTGAATTCTCCCACGATGGAGCGCTGGATGTTGTTGTCTTCCGGGTTGATGATGTCACTAGCAACCGTAGCTACAAATTTGAGAATCCTTGGTAACGAGATCCACTGAAAATTCAGAGGGGCAGTCAGGTCATAAGCAGATCCCTCGACTGTGACGGAAAATTCATATTCTGTTTTCGGAGCAAAGCTAGTGAGGAATACAGCTTTCCATCCTGTTAATCCCTGTTCTGAGTCCAAAAAGGTAGTCATGTTGTCAACAAAAGCAGAGGTTGAGTTGTCGTAGTAAGGGGCTAGAAAATCATCCCGATTAGCTCCAGTCCCGATCAATAGTTGCAGTCCTAGTGGGGTAGGCATCTCATCAAGTCCTATTTCAAAGTTAATCGTAAAGTTCGATCTGACGATAACATCAACCGTAGCCCCGATCTCTCCCTGAATATAAACCGTCTGTTTATTGAATTGCTCCTTTAAGCTTGCTCCTGGCATTAGGGTGATGGGAACAGTGGAATTTCCCACAAAAATTAGTAGGGGCTGATCGGTGGTATTCGTAATCCAGATTTCCCTTGCGTAGGTTTTGTCAGTGATCGCCTCTCCAGGGGGAATAACTATCTGTTTAGTGCCGTCTAAGGTGATGGTTCCTCCTTTGATTTTGTCCAAGTCAGGAGTGCCGATAATCCCTTCAAAATTAAGGTTGCCCAATTTGTCAAGGATTTGCAATAAAATATCCTCACAAGGGCAGTCACCCCCATTGCTCCCAATAAATTTAAACATAATAAAATGCTTTTAAGTTATCCCCAGAATTATAAAGAAGTCATTCAATCTACTGGTCTATTAAGTCCAGTGGATTTAACAAAACCACCTGGAAAAAACATAGAAATAGCCAATTGGAATAGCTTGATAAACGCTCAATTGACTAAATTTACCCCTATTGACGATATCAAAATCTTGGGGGTAAAGGTGAAGATCGAAACCCTATTAGCTACCTATCGGCTATCAAGCTTGAAGGTATGTCAGCCTAGGGATTGGGACAGCGATTTATTGTCTCCAGAGCAAAACAGCTTCAAAGAAGCCACGTACAGGGCAAATTATCCCATAGGGGAAGGGTACGCAGTTAGAATGATTGCCTATCAGAGAGTTGCAAGTGGCGACCTTCAACAGATAGGGTCAATGGATTTGTACAATGAGAAGATGGAAAATCACAGAAACTTGATGATCCTTCTAAGTGATGGACAAGTAGGCTTACAAGCGTACGATTCTTCTCTCTGGTTCTCTCTAGGGAATTGGCCGCCAAATTTTCTGGGAGACGAAAATAACTATTTAATTATCAAGGGATCATACTCGTATACCGCTGAAGTATCTGTCGAAAAAAAATATAAATTCACGTCTGAAGCCAGACAGCATGAAGTAAGCAAGCAGTACCAAACCAACATCATGTATAGGAGTGACAATAGGGTAGCTTTCCTGATAACAAATAACAGTGACTACCCTGTTTACTTTGGCTACGATCCATTTGTTACCGCCCAGTCAGGCATAGAAATCAAGCCAAGAGAGCGGTTTCTTAGTTCGCAGAGCTTGGATGACTTTTTGGCAACTGTTCCTTATGCTCTATTCGATTCTATTTATGTAGTTGGATCTAGAGATCAAACCCAAAAAATTACTACCCTTGACTGGCGAATCCCTAACCAGTGAATTAAAAATTAAATTATGTCGCCCGAACAAGCTGAACTACTGGATGAATTAGACTTTTCTGAAAGCGGGATTGCTGAAAGAGAAGGAATTAGCCGTCAGGAAGTAAGGGAATTAAGGGAGGCAGCCAAAGACACAGAAACAGGTGGGATTTCAGGCAAGATTAAATTTAAACCTTTGAAATTAGGGGTTACTTTAAATCCTAAAGGGGAGATTGGTTTCAGTGTTGGGGCTATGTCTGTTTCCTCTCGTTTAATTGGCTGTTTTTGGGTCACATCCTACTCCATAGCTGGAATTGAGGTTTATTCAAACATCGCGCGCTCTGGTCTCCCTGGATGTGAAGAACCTCCACCGCCGCCAGATCCCAAAAAACCCCCAAGGCCGAAAGAGCCAACCTGGAAAGACGATTATTCTCCAGGTGATCCTAGGGACATGATTCAAGTCTGCTTGGATTATCAATACTTCATAAGTATGAATCCCAAGGTCATTCCTTCATACGAATGGACACCTATTATTTTTGAAAAATTTGATTTAGCCACGGCAGCCTTCAGGATGGAGAGAACAACTAGAGGTAGAGATGTTTTATGTCTGGTTGAACAAACAACTAACAGGACTCGGTATGAATCCTGTTATAACTATCGCGGGGGATTGGGCTATTACAATATTGTTTATGACCTAGCACTAGGAGAAAGATTCATTATCAGTCCTAGCAGTTCGGCTCTATATGGATTCAGTCAACCGACAAGACCAGGGCGATATACCATTGACTTACTCGGAACTAAGTATCAGTTGATATACGACCCAATCGGGTTAAGAGGTACAAGGGGATGGGTTAATCAAATGATTCCAACTATTTCACGAACTATCAAAAGAGATATTGCAGCAGAATACTATAACTATAATGTCACCCGATCTGATGTTGCTACGCAGATAGTCGATGAATGGGTATTTGAAAAATTTCCTTCTACCGGAGTAGCTCCGGCATACACAGCAAAGAGGCCCGAAAAAATGGATTGTTGTGATTTAGTTCGAAAAATGTATAAGAGAATAGGGTGTGATTTGTATCCTGGCAAAATGCCCATCAGTCTGACTGGTGGAGCAGACGGGAAGTTGAATCCGAATGATCAGATTGAAATCACGAACCTTACAGGTCTACTCCTTCACGTCTTTAAGCTAGATGACGAACGTTGGGGACAATTCCCCATAGATATCCAAATTGAAGATTCAGATCAAACCCAGGAAGGCAGCCAAACCTATGAAATTAGACTTCCTAATGCCGCTGAAGCCTTAGCTGAAATCTATGGATTGCTCATGAATATGCAATCTGATTCAGATGTTAATCAAAGTTATGCAGCCCGCACTCTGGCTGAGGTTGGACTAACCCGGATCGCCGCCCGTCAAGCCTACGAGGCCATCCGACAAGTTATAGAATATCTAGGGTTTGACTATCAAAAAATTGAATCCAGTATGAAATTTACATTCACACCTGGAGCTGAAGAAGTTGACCAGGTGCTGAAGGAGTCAACCCAGTCTTATCAGTCGATTAAAATTGCAGATGAGGAAAAGTCTCTGAAAGAAGTTCTGGCAGATTTACTAAATGCCGCCGCCATTATCAGAGCAACCCAATTCCGCAAAGTTAATCCCAAAGGAGACATGAAACAGCAAATCCTTAATAATCTGCGCCGGGGGGTTGACATGTACCAAAAGCTTGAAAACCTCAAGACAGATGGAAAGTTAGGCTGGAAAGAGTTTGTGGACAAAACTCAGGACAACTGGACGACCGACACTGACAAATCTAACAACCCCATCATTCAAGACTACAAAGCCCCTCCTGCAACCAAAACATGACCTTTGCAGTAGCCGCAAAACTCCTTAGCTCTCGCGTTGTTCGTGCGACTGTCACGGGCAACGCTCGGGGTGTCAGGCAGTTACAGAGATCAACCGGGGGAAAGCTGGCTCAGGGGGGCAAAAGCGGGGGAATCTTCAAGGGATTAGGCAACTTCATTTCTAGAGTTCTCAAACAGGTAGCTGGAGGGATAAGCTGGTCATTCACAACTCTGTGGAACTGGATCTCTGGAGCAGTCTCTGCACTTTGGAATTTCAATTGGGATATCTCAGACACAACAATTGATACCCAAATCCAAGCCATGTGGACTTCAGTCGGAGGAGCATTGGGAGGTCTGGCAGGGCAGCTTGTAGGTTGGACAGTTTGTGGGTTTGTTCCGGCTGCTGCTATCTTCACCTTCAATGAAGCAATCGGTATCCACCTCTTGAAAGAACTGGGAGAGGAAGCTGTAGACGAACTTGCTGGAGCTGCTGCCAATGTTATTCAAATCTCAGCCCGAACTCTCATCCAGGCATCCCTGCTTTGGACTTACAAAAATGTTCGTAGGGCCCTAAAAAATCCCAATAACGTCGTAGGCCGTTCTCTGCGAAAGTTTTTTGGGGATGAAAAAATGAGCCAATGGGGTGACGAAGACCAACAAGACTGGAGCTTCTCCCGCAAACTCCAAAACCGCATTGAAAGTATTAAATCAGAGTGGTGGCAGGAATTCTTTGAGGAATTTTTTGATGAAGCCTTTGACGCTTGCAACGAAGCAGGCTACGCCCTGGCGGGAGGAATGGACTCTTGGTACGCCCAACAAGCCGAACTCAAAGCGTCAGGGCTACTAGGGGCAGAACGAACCATTGAAGTATACCCCAACAGAGGCGACAAGTCCGAGCGCTTGGTCTTGCACGGCCCCGAAAAGCTGCTACGGGGGGCAGTCAGCCAAACTTTAGCGAATGCCCAGCTCCTAAATAATCGGGATATTGGGTTGTACTCGTTCCTGACTCCTGAATGGATGGCGGCTCAGGATGACGATCTAAAGGTCATCATTGAGTTTTATAGCGTTCAAGGAAAAGGGAGTCTGACAGCTCAGGCTAGAAAAACGGCTACTCGTTCCTATATCACTATTCCCAATGTCAGCAGGTCTAAGTGTTCTTGGTCTGACATCAAGCTAGCCGCTGGAGGTTCTAACGGATTTCTTTGGGGGCCTTGGAGTTGCACCGCTCACCTTAAAGGGGGAAGAAATATTAGAGTTAATGCCGGGACAGAGAAGGAAGGGGAACAACTTCTGACTCAACTATCGCTACTCTCTGAGAATGAAATTGACTGGGAAAGAGATCCGCCCATCACCCTTAACAAGAAAGGAGGAACTGAGCGCTCTACCCGATCTAAGCAACAAAAAACAGTCAAGGTTTACCCTTGGGCATTCGTTCTGCTCAACACCAAAAAGCTGAGGAAATACCAAGAACGCAAGCTATTGGGAGCATTGCCCCCAAATACTTTAGACCCGGCGCTGGAAAAAGTGAGAATTCATTTATACGATGATATGGAACCCGCTAAGGCTAAAAATCAGATAGCCCAGGTTCTAAGAAATACACTCTAACGAAAAAGATATTCGTTTCATTGTCATCCTAAGGGTGACAATGAAACACATCGCCTCAAACCCCTTTACAGTAACAATCTCAGGCGCTATGTTGAATTCATCAACCTTACAGAGGAATTCCTCATGGCAGCCGTAATTACAACAACCGCCTTGACCCTTGAAGAGCAACTACTAGAAGTCTTATTTAAGCTCTATTACTTGCAATCTGGCAGCAACGCTGCAACCACAAACCCTGACAACCGCACACTAATCACAAACATCTCAATCGGCGCTGACGGAACTATTTCGTTTTCCGGCAGTATCCCAACCACAGTTACCGCCCCAGCCGGAAAGCCAAACTACGACCCCGTAGAAATCTTCCCTTAGGGCTAGGCAGAGACCTTAAATTTTTCTTTCAGACCTCACTACTCACTTAGGACTATGAAACCTTATGTCTGGATTAACCAAGGCATCAATCAAAGCGTCGCTTGATGCCTACCGAAAAAAAGTTGCGACTGAATTTGGGGCAACCAAAAACGCCCCTGGCGGCGTGATGATGACTGCCCTGGTAGACAGTAATACCAAGGTGAACCTGTACGTCCCTGGTAGGATCATCATGCATTTCAATATTGCCGATAGCGCAATTGCAGATAACGTCGGTTACTACAAACCAAAAATTTTGGCAGCAAGCACGGTCAAAAACCGAGGGCTACCAGCAGGAGCTGCTAAGGAAGATAAGAGCATGATTGGGGAAATAATTAAAATCCCTCTCTCAACTCCCTACACCAAGTCGGTCAAAGGCAAAAACCGCCTGATTTCCAACACCACCATGCGGTTTAATGCGCTAATGAACCTAAAGTGTATTGCTTGGTGGCTCTACAATCACTGTGGAACCAAACCAGGGCAGGGATGGACGTACCGGGGGTTCTTCTTCCCAGTCTCTAATATTCCCACTGCTCAATTGGGTGATATATTCCAAAACAAACCTACTACGCCTTAATCGTCATGAGCTTGGCTGATGAAACTCGTTGGTCAGTTTTTTACGAAACCGGGAACATCACTCAACCTCAGGGGAAAATATTGCCAATCCAAGTATTTTCCCCTTTAACATCTAAAGTCATCAGGGTTACCGCTCACTCAGTCATAGTCCGCCCGGAATGGTACACAGCAGGCTACCTGTCACACCGACTCACGCCAGCTCCTGTTGAAGCCCCCAATGTTGCCGTTCAGGTTCAGAGTGACAGAATCGCTCTGAATGTAAAGCAGATTCTATTTCTCGAAAATGTAGAGGAAAAAGCCTATCTAGTATTCTTCCCTGTTAAGTGGTTAACCAGTCTCAGTTTGGCGATTGAGCAGTACCAATAAAAATCAATAAATTTCAAGCTGATTGAACTTTAGATCCTTGAATCATGGATGCTTTAGCCCAAGTTGAATTGATGAATAATTCTGGCTATTTTAGTCTCGAATTTGGCTTGTTCCTAAGGAAATTGTGCGCGATCCTCTATGCGATTCAAATCGTTGAGGCAATTCTTTTGGCTTACTTCCTTTGGGCGAACAAGCGACGATCTGCCTATCGCTCTATCGCTTTATTTATGTTGTTGCAGGCAATCGGAAATCTTTACCTCGTCTATTTGCTTGTTGACTATTCCCCAGTGAGACTTGTGAAATTTGCGTTCCTGCCCTTGGCGATCGCCGTCCTATTGGCGGATATCACCGGGGGCTTTGTTATTTTGATGATTCGAAGAGAGTCCCGTTTAGCGAGGAAAGCATGATCCTGCTAGATGTTCAACCAGTGCCCCAGCAGCAATTTGATTCAGACTACTTTCAGTTTCTGGCACTGCTAGCAACTTCAATCACGACACTGGTTGGGACAGGGCTAACGATTTGGGCTGGAATCATTAACAGAAAACAAGAGAAGGCGGTTCAGAATGTTGAATCCATTGCCCAGGAGCGTGAGCGACTAGAGAAAGCTGCTCATATCTATCGCAATGCTCTAACCCTCATTAGAGGAAATCTCAGCACTATTTCCTACTACCAAGGGGATGACAGCAAGGAGATCAAGATTCTAAGAACTATAGACGAGACCATTCATCAAGCTCTACTCAAGGGCGATCAATTTATTGATTAGTTTATGAAAAAATATGAAAAAAATTGACTTACAGGGTAAAGAAGTTGGCTTTTACCTATCCGTTCCTTTCTATAGTCAGCGAGATAATGCGATTCAGTGGTGGCGAACCTGCAATACGTCGAGCTGCGCCATGGTTGCCGAATACCTAAAGCCGGGATGCATCGACAATTCAGATGATGAATATTTCAGACTAGTGAAACAGTACGGTGATACCACAGATCACCAAGCTCACACAGCCGCATTGAACGAAATAGGCATCAAATCAAGCTTCTGGACAAACCTAGATTATCAAGACTTGGACAAGCAACTGGAAAAGGGTCATCCAGTTGTAATTGGAGTGGCGCATCGAGGAGCCGTTGAAGCCCCTCAGGGAGGGCACATGATTGTGGTTATAGGGAAATATAAGAAGTTGGGGACAGAGAAAATAGGATACATCTGCCATGACCCTTGGGGGGAAGGTTTTGGCGCTCATTACAACCTAGGACTTTCAGGAGAACGGGTGACCTATCCCAAATCAAGCCTTGACAACCGATGGCTTTGTGAAGGGAACGGATCTGGATGGGGAAGAATTTTCGAGGCATAATGCTTTTTTGCCTACAAGAAAAACTGTGGGGATTCTGCTAATGTAACTTACACAGAGTGATGTCTGCCGAAGGACTCTTTTGAGTTTTGTTGCAATGACCACCCCGTCTGAGTCAGTTTTATCCCCTAATAATTGGCCATTTCTGCTCGATTTACTACCCCAATCTGCCTATTTAGTGGGAGGAGCGGTCAGAGACGGCTTGCTTTCCCGTCGGTCAAAACAGTTGGATTTGGACTTTGTTTTGCCAGAGCAGGCGATTAAAACGGCCCGCCGGATTGCTAACTATTATAAAGCGGGGTTTGTTTTGTTGGACGCGGATCGTCAGATTGCCAGGGTTGTGTTTGGAGCAAAGTCAGGGGGAGCAACGGTGGATTTTGCTCAAATGGACGGAGAGACTGTAGAGCAAGATTTACAACGGCGGGACTATACTGTTAACGCGATCGCCTACAATCCATTCACTCAAGAGATTATTGATCCGCTGCAAGGACAAGCGGACTTGCAGCAACGGCTGATCCGCATGGTTTCCCGCAAAAATTTGCAGGATGATCCGTTGAGATTGTTGAGAGCTTACCGTCAAGCCGCACAGCTTGGATTTCAGCTTGAGCCTCAAACCCAAGCCACTTTACGTCAGTTGTCTCCGTCGCTGCCTCAAGTGGCTGTGGAGCGGATTCGGACTGAATTGAACTATTTGCTCAATCTCCCGCAAGCCACTCCTTGGATTCAAACAGCCTGGGAAGACGGCTTACTTGCCTTATGGTTTCCCCAAGCCCAGCAGCACTTTAATCGGTTAGCAGCCCTGGATCAGGTAGCAACAGACTTAGTTCAAACTTGGCCTCAATCTAAACTAACGCTGAAGTCAAAGCTGAATGCAGATCTAAGAGACACAATTAAAATTTCTCGACTCGCCGTTGCTAAATTGGCCACTCTGCTCACCCCCAATCCTAAAATTGCTGAACTGGAACTGGCCCAGTTAAAATACAGCAAAGTAGAATCCCGCAGTGCGATTCTCCTAGTGAGAAACTTGCAGCAAATTCACCAGGTTTCCCCAGAAGATATGACCCTGAGCCAGCAATATCTTTTGTTTAGAAATACAGGAGATTTATTGCCCGCTCTCGTCGTTATGGCTATTGCAGATGGTCTGACAACGGTATCAGTTTCTCCTTTAATTCATCGTTATCTCACTCCGGGCGATCCAGTCGCCCATCCCATTCCTTTAATTACTGGAAAAGCCCTAATGAAAGAGCTATTTCTAGTTCCTAGTCCTCAGGTAGGTGAGTTGTTAGAAGCCATTCAACTCGCTCAAGTTGAGGGAAAAATCTCTACTGCAAGCGAGGCCATTCAGTTTGCAGAAAATAGATTGAGCAACAAGTAATCTGTTCGATTAATCTTGATCCTGAAGCGGATGGCAGCAGGGAGATTTAGGAAAATTGCTCTGTATCACATCTGAACAAAAACGGCTGTAAGTTTAAGTATTAAAACAATCCAAGAGGAATTTGGGGACAAAACCCCTAAGAAGGGGAAACGCCCCTTCACCCCATTTCACAAATTACCCTATTTCACAAATCATTGGGGATTGCTATAGTTTACTAAAGTAATTTGGATGGATAGGGCATGGTGTGCTTTTGCTATTAACGATCAACCTTATGCTCTCCCATAGATAAACCTTTTATATTTTGTAATTTACGTGTTTCATCCCCTATGTTTCGTAACTTTATCAGAACTGCGCTCAATCTTTTTCTTAAACCCAACTGCCCCCTGTGCGATCGCCCAGCCAACGGGGAACTTTGCACCTACTGTACACGGCAGCTTTTACAGTACAAATCCCTTAACCATTACCCGCTATCGAGCCAGGTTTCTGTGTTTGTTTGGGGAAGGCACGAGGGGCTTTTGAAGCGGGCGATCGCCTCAATGAAATACAATAATAATCCTCAAATCGCTCAATTTTTGGGAGATCAATTGGCGGAGGGGTGGTTCAGTGATCTTGAATATCTAACAGAAAATTCAACAGAAAATTCAACAAGACCTGCCAAAGATTCTGCAAAAAACCCTACAGAAACCTTAGTGGTTGTTCCGATTCCGATGTTTGTAGACAAACAAAAACAGCGAGGCTTTAATCAGGCAGAATTAATTGCCCGAAGTTTTTGTCGCGCGACAGGTTTACCCCTGAAATCTCAAGGTTTAGAACGTGTTCGGGAAACTCAGGCTCAGTTCCAACTCTCTGCCCAACAACGCCAGGAAAACTTAAAGGATGCCTTCAGTTTGGGTCAAGATTTTCGTCGTCATTTACCTAACGGTTCAGTCTTGTTGGTTGATGATGTTTTTACCACAGGAGCAACGGTTCAAGCTGCAATTCAAGTCTTAACTCAAGCTAAGATTAAGGTTGCGGAAGTGATCACCGTTTCCACCACCAAACAGCCAACATTAATTAAGCCAACATTAATTAAAAAGCAACGCCCATCTAAATAGGGGAAATCAATCAACTTGAATATGGTGTAACTATGCTGATGAAGTTCATGTTGTCCTTGCAAGCGATCTTTTAAAATAGCGATCGCCCCTAAAATCTCCGAACTTGCATATTGAGCTTCAACCAAATTAAACTCAAACTTATTGAGAGACAATAAACGGCTGTATCTTTTAAAAACGTAACTTTTAAAAACGTAACTTTAAAACCTCTTAGTCAATGAGATTCCGATGGATAAATAATTTAGGATTATTTCCAGAGTAAGATGCTGCTAAATGACCATTTCCAACAACTTGATATTTGTAAGTAACTAAGCCGTCTAGACCAACCGGGCCACGAGGTGGTAGTTTACAGGTGCTAATACCAACTTCTGCTCCAAATCCATAGCGAAATCCATCTGCAAATCGAGTCGAACAGTTGTGATAAACGCCTGCCGCATCGACAAAATTTAAAAAGGTTTGAGCTGTTGCTTCATCTTCAGTGACAATCGCTTCAGTGTGCCTAGAACCATAGGTGTTGATGTGAGAAATGGCTGTTTCTAAACTGTCTAAAACTTTAACTGAAAGGATTAAGTCATTATATTCTGTAGACCAATCTGTCTCTGTCGTTGGGTTCATTAAAACAATCTGTCTAGCAGTTTCATCTCCGCGCAACTCGACCTGACGAGCCTGAAGTTCAGTCACAACTTTTGGGAGAAATTCTTTTGCGATCGCCTGATGAACTAATAATGTTTCAATTGCATTACAGGCAGCAGGATAGTCTGTTTTTGCATCAACTGTAATCTGAATTGCTTTTTCTAGATCAGCAAATTGATCAATATAAAGATGGCACAAACCGTCAGCATGACCCAATACAGGAATCCGAGTATTCTCCTGAATTAATCGCACAAACGCATTCGACCCTCTGGGAATAATTAGATCAACATAGTCCTCTAATTTCAGCAGTTCTAAAATTTCTTCGCGGGTTGTGAGCAACTGAACAGATTCTGGATTGACGGCTGTGTTTGAAAGTCCTTGCTGAAGGGCTTTTACAATCGCTTGGCAGGAATTGATTGCTTCTTTTCCACCTTTGAGAATTACCCCATTCCCTGATTTAATTGCCAACCCTGAAATCTGAATCACGGCATCCGGGCGAGCTTCAAATACAACTCCTAAAACTCCTAAAGGACAGGTGATGCGCTTGAGAGTTAGCCCTGCATCTAGCTCTCGGTGAATTTGTACCTGCCCGACTGGGTCAAATAACTGACCTACCGCTCGCAACCCAGCGATCGCCCCCTTGAGTTTGGTTTCATCGAGTTTCAGGCGATTGTACAGCGACGTGGAAATGCCCTCAGTTTCAGCGTGTTGACAGTCTACGGCATTGGCAGCTAGTATTTCTACAGCAGCAGTTTCTAGAGCATCAGCCATAGCTTCAATGGCTTGATTTCTAGCCTCTGTGGGCAATACAGCAAGCTTGTAAGCGGATTGGCGAGTGCTTTGAGCGAGTTCAACAAGAGGTATAGTCGTCATCACGTTTCTCCGTTTCTATCCTAATGTTCTACTAAGGTTCTACTAAGGTTCTATGTTCTGATTTACCTTGCTTTATGTGGCATGTTTCCCGGTCACTGACAGCCCTTCAATAATAATCGACGGCGTATAGCAGGAGCCATTCCAATCTGCATCTCCCCCTAGCTGAACCACTTGCTTCAGCGCATTGTAAACATTGCCTGAAACCATGGTGTCCTTGATGCGACCAATGATTTCGCCTTTTTCAATCCGATAACCCAGCTCAACATTGATGGAGAACTCCCCCGTAATTCCAGCACCCCCTCCCAACATTTGATCAACAATGATGCCTTGGTCAAGTCGTTGAACTAAGTCTAGAAAGGTTCCTTGTCCAGCATGAACCATCATATTAAATAAGCCTGGGGTAGGATAGCTATTTAATCCGGCTCGGAACCCATTCCCCGTTGTGCCACTCCCCAGGATTTTGCCCGTGGTTAGATCAGTGTAGAACAGTTGCAAAACGCCGTTTTGAACAAATACAATCGAGCGGGTTGGCGTACCTTCATCGTCAAAGGGGCAACTAAACGGCCCCTCAGTCGGGGATTGGGAAATGGTCAACGCGGAAGACATCACTGCCGAACTCAGGCGATCGCTCCAGGGAGAGGCTCCTTCTAGAACTTGTTTCCCATTCAGGGCAGCAGCAACCGTACCCCACAGCATATCGGCGGCCTTGGCGGTGAACAAGACAGGAACCCGTCCTGGCAGGGAGGACACATTCTCTTGGGCCCAGCTCAATCGGCGTAAAATCTGCTCGGCTAGCAGCTTGGGGTTCAGAATATCTCGCTGGGTTTGACCATCAGAGACGTTGAGAAAATCATCTCCTCGAATCCATTCTGTTTCCATATAGCCACTCAGGGTCGTATCGGTGTGACTACACTCTAGTCCGAGGGAATTCACTAAGCGCGTGGACTCAACCTCGCAATCCCACTCTGCTGTACAGATAATCTCAGGGTAGGCATCTCGAATCAGAGCGATCGCCTCTCTCCCCCAAGTAATTAATTGTTCTACTGTGACTAATTTTCCCAAATCAGGGTAAGACTGGCTGAGAGACTCCGCAGACAATGCAATCGGTTCAGATTCATTGAGGCAGCTCAGGGCGATCGCTCGCTCTACCAACTTCTTCGGGTCTACTGGCCCATAGGCAACTGCTAAACCAGGCCGTCCCTCACACCATAATCGTAGGGCAGTTCCTTCAGTTTGGATGCTTTCGAGTTGCTTTAATCGATTGGCTTCAAAAAAGACAGGTCGAGATTCGGACTGAGACTGAAAAACTTCTGCCGCTTCGGCTCCGGCTCTTGCTGCCAAATCCAGTAGCTGTTCGGCTAAATGGTCAGGGGTCATGAATAAGGTTGGTTTGGCGCGTTGTCATCGTTCCATCCTACCTTGAGGGGGGTCACTTGAATTCGCCAATATCATCGTAAATTCTGCTATGGACTCCCTTGGCAAATTTGATCCTGAGAATTCAGGGTTTGTAGTCTAGGGTTGTTCTAATGAGTTCTTCCACACCTGTCACAGGCAGGATCGGAATCCCGAGAACTTGCGAAATCTCCGCAACAGTTCTATCGTCAAGAAACAAGTCTTCACCCTGTTTCAGCATGACCGAGGGCAGTAATAGAGCATCTCCTAACGCTTTGCCCTGCAAACCTTGGAGCAAATCCTCACCCGTGAGTAACCCCGTAACCGTAATCTCCTGTCCCCAATATTGACTATTGAGTGCCACCATTTGGACTTCAACTCCTGGAACTTGGTTGAGCCGCTCGACAACAGGCTGAAAGGCAACTTCTACGGCATTCCCAACCACCCAGGTGAATTTGCCAGGGGTCGAACGGGAGAAGGTTGCAGC